>DAINPP010000013.1:9084-60469 GCA_036743375.1 Thermotogae bacterium
GGATTTCATCGGGCGGTTTTATCAGAAGGATACCGCTTCATGAAATATATACTGCAAGTGATGGAGAGATCATCAAGATAGCCGATAAATTTAATACAGGAACCAATGCATCCTTTGCAGCTTTCCATGATGGGGTGCTGTGGGTTGGTGAGTTTTTCCACGATAACAATTATCTGACGGATAGTGCCCGTTATGTCAGAGTGAGCATATTTGAAATGAATCATTCATGGGTTACCGGATTTAAGCTGGATGAAGAAACCGATCTTCTTGCAGCGAATCGAATGACAGATGGATCTGAACCGGTTACTCCGGATTATATTCTGTCAGTTCCTGATCTCGTTCAGGGAATTGCCTTTCCGGGGAATGGGCGTGTCATTCTGAGTCAGTCATATGGTCGAAATAACGATTCAACAATCAGCATATACGATGGAATATTTCTGGAGGCAGCGAAGAAAACTAAAGAAATTAACGGGAATAATGTTCCTGTATTTGTCTTAAGCAGTAAAAACTTTTTTGACAAAGTAAAGGGTTTTCCAATGTCGGAGAATATTGTTTCAAAAGACGGTCAGCTGTATGTGTTGTATGAATCAGCGGCAGAAAAATATCGTTCAACAGGGAAATGTCCCACAGATTACATCTGGAAGATGAATCTGAATCAGTTGAAATAAGTGATAGATGATGAAGATTGTTCAGACTATAACCCCTTCGCATCAGAATAAAATCGTTAAAGCAAGTCTTACAGTGCCGGAAAATTGCCGGCGTATCGTGATTACCAAAGACATTAAATCATCCGTTGCGGATCTTTTTATCAACAAGATTGATGTGACATTTTTCGATCCAAAGAATAAATGGTGTGGGCGTTTCGATCGTTACAAAGGTGAACTGACCATTGATGGCGATTCGGAATATATCGGAGCAATAGAATCCGGTGAGTGGCAACTCTGTTATGAGGTCTTTCAGGTTTATGAATCGGTAGAAATTACACTGAATATTCGATTTGAGATACGGGAAACGTATAATACCTATATTGGTGAATTGCATTCACATACAGACTATACCGACGGGAAATTATCCCTTCAGGAATTGTCGGAACATCTGAAAAATAAACATCGTGATTTTTTCTTTATCTCGGATCACAATTCTATAAAAGCCTGGGAAGAACTGAAATCTCTTGAAGGTATTAAGGGATACAGAGGACTTGAACTGACCACTTTTTCAGGACATGTTCTTCTATTGGGATTAAATCATTATATTGGCTGGTATGGTCCTGATGATCATTGTAAAGATCTTTCCAAAGTTCGTGAAGAAGTTCATTCGCAGGGCGGTTTGATGGGAATTGCTCATCCGTTTGCAAACGGTGGTCCCCTTTGTGCCGGTTGCAGATGGGGCAGAGCGATTGAAGCTGACTATCTTGATTTCCTGGAGGTCTGGAATTCAAAAGGAAATAATTTCAGAGGGAACTGGGAGGCTATCGAACTCTGGATAGAAATGCTCAGAGAAGATCGAAGGATTTTCTGTACATGTGGTGCCGATGTGCATAAATCAAGTGATCTGGATGAAGCTTTGACAGTACATGTTTTATCTGCTAGGAATGAAGAGCAGAATATACTTGCAGCTCTTAGACTGGGAAGATTTTATCTGTCTGATGAGATTGAAATTTCGCTTGACATAAACGGAAAAACATTCGGGCAAAGTCTAGGTCTTCAATCAGCAGACAAACAACCTTTTTCAGTCAATTATAAACTGAATGGTGGAAATGAAAATCTACAGTATTTTTTCATCACAAAAGATGGCATGAAACCAATATCAGAAAAAACGGGTGTGCTTAAATGGCAGACTGAACATCAGCGGGATTTTTTTCTGATTCTGGGGATGACATCGGATAGATATCTCAAATTGCTGACAAACCCTGTGTTTTTTGAGATTGATCACTGAAAATAATGTTGACAGGAAGTGAAGTTTAATGACCAGGATAATCAATTTAAACGGGAGATGGCAGCTGAGCTATACGGGAGAGATTTATGATAAGACGATCGACATTCCCGGCACGATAGAGATAACCGAGCTTAGTTATCCCGATCCGGAATCGTTAACCGGATATTTCAGAAGAATGATTCAGCTTGATGAAGAAGATATGAAAAAAAACAAGTGGCTTAAATTCTACGCTTCCGATCTGGAAACGGATGTCTTTCTGAACGGGGAACAGATCGGCCATCACAAGGGTGGATTTGATGCCTTTGAATATGATGTCGGTGAGCTTCTGAACAGGATGGAGAATGAACTCGTGGTAAAGGTCAGTGACAAGCCAATTCATCAAGCGGGAAATGAGATCACCGGAAAGCAGGACTGGTACGGAAATATTACGGGACTTTGGCAGAAAGTCGAGCTGAAGATCGTTGACCGTCAATTTATAAGGGAGACGGCCTTTGAAATTCATCAAGATTATATCGACTTGTCGCTGGATATACACGGTTCCTGGCAGCGGATAGCCTATGTAATCTTTGACGGGGAGAATTGTGTCGGAAGGGGAGAAAGTGAGACCAGTGATTTCCGTATCCCGAGAAATACGTTGCGCTTATGGTCGCCGGAAGAGCCGAAACGGTATCGTCTGAACCTGAGTCTGAAAAACGGCACAGACATCCTGGATCAAACGACCTGCTGGATAGGATTCAGAGAGATAGAGCAGAGAGACCATCAGCTCTTTCTGAACGGAAAACCATTCTATATGAAAGGTTTGTTGGATCAGGATTTCTATCCTGAAACGGATTATGTTCCCCCTTCGATAGAATTCATGAGAGATGAACTGATTCGGATCAGGCAACTCGGTTTCAACACGGTGCGTTATCATGTGAAAACGCCTCCTTCCGAATATGTAGAACTGGCCGATGAACTGGGATTGCTGTTATGGATTGATCTGCCCTATGCCAAGGCATTCGATGCCGAATCAAAAAGTTATCTGGAACGGTTGCGTGATGACCTGATGATGAGATACTCTTCAAGTCCCTCATTCTGTATCTTAACGCTAATCAATGAAAGCTGGGGGATTGATTTATCTCAATTTGACGAAAACAAATGGCTTTTTGACTTCTGGAAAGAATCAAAATTGTGTATAAGGGATCGGCTGATCGTAGATAATTCAGCCTGCCTTGGGAATCACCATGTCAGCAGTGATCTCAACGATTTCCATTTTTATCATGCCTATCCGGAAAAAGAAGCGGAATGGAATGAGACTGTGAAGGCGTTTGCAGAAAATTCATTTTTACCTTTTAAGGCCGTTGATGACTCTGAGAAAGTGTGCAGACCTGAAACACTACCCAAGATCATATCTGAATTCGGTGTCTGGAGTTTGTCTGATCCCGTTCTCTGGCAGGGGAAATGGATTGATTATGAAAATATGTCGTATCAGGTGAGAGATTTTATGAAAAGTACTGTTGACGGATTTTACAATTCGTCTGCACTCTTTAAAGGCGTGCAGTGGCAGGCTTTTTATGCCTTGAAACATCAGATAGAAGAGATGAGAATCTATCCTGAGATCAGTGGTTTTGTACTGACCGAATTGTCGGACATCTCCTGGGAGGCCAACGGAATACTGGATTACAGCAGGAATGACAAACCTTTCACACAATATATGAAGATGCTGAATCAGGACTTGCTTCCCATCCTGCGAAAAAATGGCGAAATTTACATTTCAAACATTTCGAATACTCCGATTGAAGGTGAGATCAGCGTAACATGTGAGGGTGATGTGTTGTATGCCGGCAGCTTCAAGTCACTCCCGAACAGCTGTACGAAAGTTTCTGATTGTGAAATAGAGGGAATAAACGGAATGGTAACGCTTGAATTCATCACAGTAGACAACCGGAGTTTTGTAAATTTCCGCAACTTGTATGCCGGCAGAAAAGAGACATGTTTTTACATCGCCGACCAATTGGATGATGAAAGTTATAAAACGGCTGAAAAGGGGGAAAGGGTTTACATTCACCTGAATAAGCCGGGGAATTTTGAAGGTTTTGATGTTATTCCGGCCAAAACACCACTCGGGGCAATCGCCGGGATGAATTTTGATGGAGATTGGATCAGTGGATTTTATTATTACCATCCCGAACTGTTGGGCTATTTAAATTATGAAAATGGTAGTGAAGAACTCTGCGGAAGTTTCAGGGATACGGTTATCGTTAATACAAAGGAATACGATGTTCTGATCGGAAAGATGATCGGCTGGAACCTTGCGCCGTGTGCCTGTGTCATTCGTAAAAGAGTGGGAAGGGGAGAAATCATCATTTCAACTCTGGATCTGGAGGCCACTCAGAAACTGTATTTGCTGGGATAAATCGCGTATTTGAGATTCGTTGAAACATTTATTCTTCTTTCGATACTTCCGCCCCGCCACAGGCGGGGATTTTTTTTTCGATAAATTTGGCACAAATTCTGTTCAACCCCTTGTATCTGATAAAATTCCCGTTCAATCAAGGCTTTTTAGTTTCTCAAAAGACATACTGCAGCAATAGCTTCAAAACTCAGGAAAGTGAACATTGAAGTGAACCTATTTAGAACGAAGAAGCGAGAGAAGTTTGACTGGGATGAAGAAAGTGTGATATAATAATATCTTCTAAACTCCAAGAAGTAAAACTTTTGGAGGCAAGAGGGCTGGAATTTTCCACTGAAAACTCCACGAATAAGGGATCACACCTCGCAAGATGCTTACAAAAGTTTTCTATTGAGTCACGGCTCAAAACTTTGGAGACATTTCACCAGGAAATCAAAAAGATAGAAGTTGATGAGAAGGGTAGCAATGACATGAGAAGGCTTTCCGAAAGGAAAGGGTGTCATGAGCGCCACTTTTTTTGTTGGCTGAGAGTGAAATTTCGAAGAGATTTCACATTGAGGAGGAGAAATGTTTAACGTAGTGGAGTTTATTGGACAGTCAAAGGGGTATGAATGGTTAACGGAAGAGACATTGAGAGAGCTGATGGAACATGGAAGTCAGCGGAAAGTCTGTTCGGGAATGGCGACGGTGTATTATTATTCGGGAAAGGAGAAATGCTGTGATCTGACGAAGATAGGATTGAATGTGGTCGTTTCCAATCGTACCGATTCGGTTCTCGCCGTTTTTCGTAGTGAGTAAGATCTAACTAAAAAACTTGTCAACTGCATCCTGATTTTAATTTTTTGGGTTCTGATGTGACTTTCGGTCAAAAACGTTTATCCTATGTTATAATCGATATCATAGACTTTTTTAATACGGAACATGTGAGGTATTCTTTGATCAGGTACAAAGATACGGGTAGAAATCTGGATTGGAGGTTCAGTTGTGAAAAAAAATATGACAAAGATGTTGTTTGCCATTATGATCGTGTTGCTGATTACCGGGTGTAGTGTGGCTAATAAGGGGACATTTGATTTCAGTATCCGAATGACTGCGGAACAGATCAAACAGGGGTCTTTTACCGGTGGCAGGCTCATTTTTTCCGAAAATGCCATCAATCAGCTTGAAGAAGGAATGTTGATCCCTATTCTGGATAAGACTCAAGCCTTTGTTTTTGTTGATGATGTTTATGAATTCAGGACGATTGAAGAAAACTATGGTTATTATTATGTAGTGGCAGTGTCTGCCCAATCTCTGACACTTGACTATGTCCTGTACGATGAATCTGGGAAAATTATCGCACATGAAGAGGGAATAACGCTTTCTGACGGGGATCTTTTGAATCGAAAGGGAGAAACTTTACCGCAGGAGTCGATCGGTGATTTACATTACGGTTTGAATTATTCAGGCTTTTCCGCTCGGGGAGAACACTTTTCAAGAGAACTTCAGGGAGCGAGTCTGCTCAGTTTCCCGAAGGATGTCCCCTCTGAAGAAGAACAGATGAATTGTGATCCGGATAAGCAGTATCGTACGGTCCTTTTCAGACTTCAGAAAAGCGGAACACAACCGTATGATTACAATTCGGGAGTTGTTTCCGCGCATGAATCCGAACCCTTTCTGGTCATAGACAGTGCCTATTACGATGAGACAAATTCCGCTATGTCCTTAATCAGTATTAACGATCCGGATCTTCCCGAGATAGAGGTTGGCGATTATATACTCGACAGTTCAACCGCCACGGCAAGACAGGTCTCCGGAATCATACCGACCGGTGGGATTGACGGCTTTCAGACCTTTGAGACGGATGTGGTACATATTCAACAGGCGGTGGGGGCTTTAAGAATACAGCTGCAGGGTGATCTCGCTGAAATCATCCAGCGTTACGGCAGTGAAGCGGAAAAGGAAAGACTTCAGGGGATTACTGAGAGAAAGCATTATGATATATGGGATTCTCAGGCAACGGCCTCCCTCTGGAAAGGGGAAAGCTGTGTTCAGCTTGAAGTGGGGTACAAGAGTAAACTTGGTGTGAACATGGATTTTAAAGCCGATGTAACCTGGCACGAAGTGTCTGCAAAGGGAACTTTTTCGGTTGAATCCAACAACGCGTTCGAGACGCTTTTTATGCTGGATGGCCATACGGAGAAAACGGAGAAAAAGGGGACCTTTTTCACCATTCCCCTTGAATTTGAAGTGGAGAAATTTAAAATCGGAATAGAATTAAATGTCGTTGCCGATTACGTTTCTGAAGAAGCAACACCCGTTTCTCTGGATTATATCATCAGTATGCACACAGGTCCCTGTGAGTTTGGGGTTGATTTTGATGCGGGTGCCAAACTGGCGTTCAAATGGGGATTTATCCCGTATCCCAAAATGTGGTGTCAGTCTCATGTGATCAAGAACGGTTTTAATAAGGCATCGGCCTTTATGGATCAGCCACATCTGAAACAGCTTGAGGATAACACCATCAACATTGGAATTGATGCGTTGTTTGATTTCGATCTTTTCAAGGCCTTTATCTTCAACCTTGATGCCAATGTCGGGTTCAGCACGACTTTTGAGAGGAAGGAGCTTCAGGATTATGATTGGTGGGCCGATATCGGTGTTTATGGTTCACTGGAACATCTCAAGATAGGTGTGGGAATTCCTTTTTCTAACATCGGGCATACATGGGATCTTGGAACGATTTGGACATTGGATCCCAAATCAGAAACCGGACACATCACTTCTATCCCGCTCGATAATCTCATAGATCCTTGATTGTTGGATGGATGAGTCAATAGATAAAATAAAAAATGCCACTTTTTTTAAAAGTGGCGTTTTTTATTTGTATTTAAAGCTTATGCGGACAGTCTTTGCCAGATGAGACCATTTCCGTTCTTCAACTGACATTCTGCATAAGCTCCGTTGATGAATGTCAGCTGCGGAGGCAAATGACCGAGATCAGCATCATAAACAACCGGAACGCTTAACTCATCCAGTGCCGAATGAAAGGCGGCTTCAAGATCAAAGTGTTCAATAGCCTTCAACCCATCAGGTCTGCCAAACAGAAATCCGCTGCAACGTTCAAACCATCCGTTCATCTTCATCTGCCACAAAGTCCTGTAAACGTCTGTGGTGTTCATTTCACAGCTTTCAAAATACCAGAAGATTCCATCGTTGCCGTATCTGTCGATATATGATTTTACCTGGGCATAGGGCGTTCCTATCAGTTTACAGAGAACATCCATATTTCCACCGATCAGACGACCTGAAATTTCTAATTCTTCGGCATTACCAAGTGTCTTCCACTGAACCCTCTCGGTTAAATTGTAGGGTGGAAAATCCGTTTCCGTCACAGGCAACCATTCTTTCTGATAGCGCTCGAGGTTTTGCTGCTCAAATGTCTCTCCCTCCGTTTGACTTAATATGGTTATGGCGTTTAAAACCGAAGGATCAACGGGGGTATTTCCAAAATCCAGAAAGTTTGGTCCATGTGCCGTGGCGATGTCCAGGTTCAACGTCAGGGTGAAGAGGAGGGTACTGATATCTGAAAAACCCATGATCCATTTTGCCGGTGCCTCTTTAAGCCTGTTGAAATTAAGATGAGGGAGCATGTCCATCAGAAATTCACCGCCCCATGGTGGAATAACGGCGTTGACCTTTTCATCGAGATAAAGAGCCTCAAATTCTCTGGCGCGAATGGCGGGTGTATTACTGGTCAATACCCCACGATTTCTGACGGAGGCGGTCTCAACACAGTGATAACCCAATTCCTTAAAACGCTTCTTTGCATTGTCCAGTTTACGGGAAAACACCCCGCTTACACCTGTAGAAGGGGCACAGACTCCTATCGTGTCGCCCGGTTTCAACGGTTTCGGGTATCTGATCATTCTGTATCACCTTTGCCTTCAACAACGGGATACAGGAGGTTCCTGATATAGCCGCTTTCTTCTTCGATAAATTTCTTCATCCCGTCAAGGGTGGCATATCGGTTGATGGAAATGTCTTTCGCTTCTCTGTTTTGATACTGCTCAAACATCACGGAGTGTTTCATCGCCTCTATCTCTGATTTATAGACCACACCGGGTATATCATAACCTTGTGCGCTCTCTATCAGATTCCATATCGTCTCCCGTTCGGGTTTCATCAGATAGAGTGTATAGTCCACATCTCTTGCCTCCTGATGATAGCGGGTTGCTCCCATACCGTTTTTCATTGCCTCTTTTTCTGTTAGTTTAAAGGGTGTCCAGATCTTGATGTTGTTCTGGATGTCGGCTATGATGTGTGAACAGTAGCCGTAAAAAAAGTCCTGGTTATCCCCATCCTTGTTTCGCTTTAGGAAATCGAGGACGTTGTCAAGCCATACCTCGTTGTTTGAGAGATATCCCCACTTCTCTTCACCGATACAGAGGTGGCTGAGCTTTTTCATATCACTATCATAAGGTTTTCTGAAATGTACTGAATCGGGTGCGATAGAGCCGAGGAGAAATTCACCCGGTTTTTTTATCTGAGGGGTTGTCTTAAGGATGTTGTAGGCTATGTGAAAATGGGTCATCATGAATGGCATTGAATCACTCCCTGTTTTGATGTTTGGCGTGATTATAGCATAACAAAAAAACATCTGCCTCCGTACCGACTCTATCGGTTTCATTGAATCAATCTGTTTTTCGAAAAGATGTATTTAATAGGCCATTCCACTTCCCTTCGTTATTTTCTTTTGACGACTACATTAGAATGATTCTAAAAACTTTTTTTCTAGAATTTCAAGCGGCATCTGTCCATTCTCCAGAATGAGTTTGTGGAATTCCCTCAAATCAAAGTCTTCTCCACATTTTTCCTCCATGAGCTTTCTCAGCTCCATCAGCTTGGTATACCCCACATAATACGCACAGGCCTGACCCGGCCAGGTGATGTAACGGTTGACATCAGATTCTATTAGATCTCGTGAGAAGCCGTCTTCAAGCATATAATCAACTGTCTGCTGTCGCGTCCAGCGTTTGTAGTTGATCCCCGTATCCGCCACGATCCGTTTTGCCCGGAGCAGAAGATTCTGAAGATAATCGAGTTCTCTTTTCAACTTGTCCTCTTTCATCGTTTCCCATGCCAGCCTTTCCGCGTACAAGGCCCACCCTTCGATGTAGGCGGTGAAAAAGCACATGTGACGGATCATCGGCATCGTTTCCAAACGCAGGTTGTAGGTCCTTTCAAGATGATGTCCCGGAACGACTTCGTGAAAATAAAGACTGTTTTCCTCCTTGTTTCCGGTTGTTGAATAGAAGATTCCCTTCGTTTTTCCGTCGATTCGGGGTGGAGTGTACATGTTGGCGTAGAAAATTTCTATCTCGGGGAGATATTCCGGCTGGAATTCGGGATAAAAAAGATCGTCCATATATTCCATAATGCTTTCCTCCGTATTTATAGAAGTGTTTCCACCGATCAGACTGCGTAATTCGACAATCCGGTTTCTGATCTTTTCCACTTCACCCTTTCCAAACTCGTGAAGGGCTTCGGGATCCAGATCAAGCGTCGTATTTGTTTTCAGCGCATACCTGTAATAGGCATCACCCTCCGGATAATACCAGACACCGCTTTCCCTATTTGGCAGAGAGATCGCATTCTGCAGTGTCTTATACAGCCGGTTCATTGAGGGAACGAAATAGGTGTTCATGCCTTTAAGTGCTTCATCGAGCAGCTTCTTCTTTTCTTCCGAAGGGATATTCAACAGATTGACCTGTCTTTTGTATCCGGTATAGGTCTTTGAATAGCTGGCCCCCATTCTCAGATCGTACAACGTATTCATGGCCGCTCGGATCGAAGAGGTATTCATGAGCATTCCACGGTTGATGCTCTCCTCGAAGATGGCTATGACCTGATTTGTTTTCTTTTCAACATAGGCCATTCGTGCGATAAAATCCTGTGCATCTTCAACTGTCTCTATGACGATCTGATTCAGAAAGATGTCGTAGATTTCCCCTTCAAAACCGATCAGCGGTGCCAGGATGGCCTCATGATAGCTGAATCTTTCCCCCTCTACCTTATTTTCAAGGAACCATCCGACGGTTTCGAGGTTGTAGCGTGTCTGTGTATCCAATGAGTCGAGATCAAAGGTGTGTATCTTCTTCAGGGCAGCTTTCAACATGGCAAAATACTTCGCCTGAGCTTCATCGGAGAGGTCTTTCATCTTATCCTGATAATGCGGTACACCAAACACCGTCATGTCTCCGAGACTGTCCAGCTCGCCACCAGAAAGAGAGGCATAGTCTATAAAGAGCCGCTCAAAGAATGCGTCCGGTGAAACCGTGTCTGAGAATGAGAAATGATTATATTCAGTTTCCTCAGATAGCAGCAATGTCGTGGTAAACAGGAACAAAATAAGTAATTTCATGCATTTCATGTTGTATCCTCCTTTAAAATTAGATGAAGAGAACGATAGGCCTTTGTTGTGAAATAAAAAGAACGGGAACTGTTTTCCCAACCGAGACTATTTAACTTTTTTCCTTTTCAATAGAATCATTATATCATTTTGTGATTTGATGTTAAAATTAACCGCCGTTAAAAAGTCACGGAGATACATGGCTTATTCGAATGAACAAAAAGGATGGAGAAGAGATGAAAAAAGACAGAATTATGATAAACGATATTCCTGCAATTCGCTGGGGAGAAGATTCCAACAGAATCTTCATGGCGGTTCACGGAAAGATGTCCCATAAGGAAGATCCCGTTATTGGTGTCCTGTCGGAGGAAGTGGTGCGGAAGGGGTATCAGCTGATCAGCTTTGACCTTCCCGAGCATGGTGAGCGATGTGATGAGAGGGCGTATCCATGGAATATTCCAAACGGTATTTCAGATCTTGAGACGATACTTGATTATGTAAAGGGGTTGGGAGAGGAGATCAGTCTGTTTGGCTGTAGTTTGGGAGCCTATTTCAGTTTGATTGCCCTGAAAACGTACCCTTTCAGACAGACCCTGTTCCTTTCACCGGTTGTCAATATGGTGCATTTGATCGAGGGGATGATGAAGGCCGAACAGGTGACAGCGGATGAACTGAAGAAGAAAGAGATTATCAAAACTTCTTTTGGCGAGCAACTTGAGTGGGAGTATTATGAGTATGTGAAAACCCACCCCGTTTTCGAATGGAAGAGTCGGACATCAATTCTGTGTGGTGGGAGTGATGAGATGATTTTAAAGGGTGATATCCTTGATTTTTGCAGCCGTTTTTCATGCCGCCTTGAAATAATGGAAGGATCCGGACATTTCTTTCACACGGAGAGGCAGTTGGAATTTTTAAGAAAATGGATAACGGATGAAGTAACCGATTCTCTCGAATGAGAAAATCCCCGATGACAAAAGAGTCATCGGGGATTCTTATCGGATACTCAGCTTTTATTTTTCAAAATAACCGTTATAAAGCTTGGCATAGGTCCCGTCCATGACGATTGAATCATAGGTCTTTTGGAAATCTTTGATGAACGCTTCGGGGGTCCCCTTTGAAATGGCGATGAAAACATCAATTGAATCAAGAAGAAGAATATTTTCCATATCACTCATCGTATAACCGGCATCTTTTACAATATCCGTCACGGTGAGGTTTGTGAAGACTGAAAGGTCCACTTCTCCCTTGACGAGTGCTTTCACGCAATCTTCCGCTTTTGTGTAACTGACAAGATTTGTGAAGCCATCTTCTTTTAATTTCTGCTCGGTCCACCACGAGGCTGTTGTGGCAATCTTTCCCACCTTTTTGGCATAATCCGCAGAAGGCAGTACGAGATCGGAAGCGGCATTTCTGTAGAAGTAAGCGGAGTTCTTTACAACGGGCCCGACCCAATTGAAAAGGGGTTTTCTGTTTTCGGTCTGTGCAATACTGAAGAGAACGACATTTGGGTTTAGCACTGCGGCGTTGTACGCCACAGACCAGTCAAGGACGAGAATAGCCTCTTCCCCGTTCATTTTTTCGTTGATTACCTTTACGAGATCGGTGACAAAACCGGTAGGTGTTCCCTGTGCATCTGTGTATGTAAGTGGGGGGTATTCTTCGGTGAGGAATACCTGTTTTCCGGGAACAAATCCCCATGGCAGCCATTTTTTATAGATCTTTTCAAATGATCCGTTGTCTTTTAACGTGTCGAGCCCGTTCTGCCACTTTGCAACTACTGACGCATCCACGTCTTTTGAGAAGGCAATGTACATGAAATCTGCCGAGAAAGTAAAGGCATCGGTCAATTCGTCTATCGTCATGTTCTTTTCCTGAAGCAGTGAAACAATCCCAAAATTATTACAGATGAAAAGATAGTCCTCATGGCTCATAAACGTGTCAAAAGCTTCTTTCTGAGTATCAAACAGAAGGATGTTCTCAAAACCGAGTGCCTTGAAGACCTCTCCGGAATATTCATCTTTAAAGAGACAGATCTTCTTTGCCACTTTTGCCTCTTCTATATGATTGATCACCATGGCGTTTGATGCCTTCTTATAGAAGCCTGTTCTGAGAATCCCAACGGGTCCAACCCAGTTGAACTGTTCTTTTCTTTCGCTGTTCATGACGAGTGATGGAATGACGCAATTCGTTTCTGTTTTAAGCGTATTGTAGGCGTCTGTCCATTCCATGTGCGTGAATGTGATATCTTCGCCAAGTTCGTCCGCGACCGCTTTGGCAATTTCTACGGCAAAACCGTCTAATTTTCCATCCTTCTCAAAACTGAAAGGTGGATAGGGATTAGTGATGAAATTCAGTGCTGAAGCCAGTACTGAAGTAACAAGAAGACTTAGGATTGCAGAGAATAAAACGATTTTTTTCATTTCTTTTCCTCCTTAACATTTGGATTACCGACCTGATGAGTGATAAAATAAAATTTCAGTTGTATCATCATATCAAAAAAAGATTTCAAAAGTCGGATTGATTAATAAAAATTAATAATCATTAAAAAAGTATTGTGTTAAGATAGGCTATTTTTAGTGTCATAAAAAAACATTTTATTTATCTTAAAAATCCTGATTCGACTTATACTTTTATACGGAGCGTTCGCAGGGCGTTGAGGATGGCGAGAAGTGCCACACCAACATCTGCAAATACAGCCGCTTGCATATTTGCCAGACCAAAAGCCCCGAGTGCAAGGACGATCCCCTTGATCCCAAATGCAAATACGATGTTTTCACGGGCAATCGTCATTGTCTTTCTCGCTATTTGGATGGCGAGTGATAATTTTGCCGGATTGTCATCCATCAGAACGACATCCGATGCTTCGATCGCCGCATCAGAACCCAATGATCCCATAGAGATTCCTATATCCGCCCTTTTCAGAACGGGCGCATCGTTGATTCCGTCGCCTACAAATGCCAGTGTCCTCCCCTTTTCCTGTCTGCTGAGAAGTTCTTCGAGAATATTCGCCTTGTCTGCCGGGAGCAACTCGGCATAATATTCTTCTATACCGAGTGATTTTGCCGTCCGTTCGGCACTTGTAGGATGATCGCCGGTCAGCATGACCATGTGATGGATGCCTGATCTTCTCAACTGTTCGATGGCCGTTTTGGAATCGGTTTTAATCCTGTCGGAGATGATGATATGTCCCGCATACGATCCGTCAAGTGCAACATGAACGGTGGTTCCGGGAAGATGGCAGGCATGCCAGTCCGTCTTCGTTCGCTCCATGAGACGGTTGTTTCCCGTATGAATTCGCCGTCCGTCAACGGTTGCGGAAATTCCTTCACCGGAAATCTCGCTGATGTTTGACACCCGTGAAAGATCCGGTTCCCTCCCATACGCTCTTTTCAATGAATGAGAGATCGGGTGGCTCGAGTAGCCCTCGGATAAGGTGGCCAGTTCGAGCAGTTTTTCTTCTTCTATCTGCTGCGGATGTACGGCTACAACGTTGAAGCTGCCTTCCGTCAATGTTCCGGTCTTGTCAAAGACCATTGTATCCACTTTTGCCAGTGCCTCAAGATAATTTCCACCTTTTACGAGTATGCCGTGTTTTGAAGCACCGCCAATTCCGCCGAAGAAACTCAGGGGGATAGAGATGACGAGTGCACAAGGACAGGAGACGACGAGAAAGATCAGTGCGCGTCTGATCCATTCTTCCCACAGCAGGCCGAAAAACAGCGGTGGAATCATGGCGAGCAAAAGAGCTCCGATGACGACGGCGGGGGTGTAGTATCTGGCAAAGCGTGTGATGAATCTTTCCGTCCTCGCCTTCTTTATCCCGGCTGTTTCGACGAGTTCTATGATCTTTGAGGCCGTTGAGTCTCCAAAACATTTTTCAACACGTATTCTCAGAAGTCCGGATTGATTGATACTGCCACTGTAAACGGGATCACCCGCAGTGATTTCTGTGGGTGTCGCCTCACCCGTTAGGGCTGCGGTGTTCAACGTCGACTTTCCTTCAACCACAACACCATCAAGTGGGATCCTTTCGCCGGGTCTTACGATGATCTCATCGTTGATCTGAATCGTATTGGGATCAACCTGTGTAAGACTTCCCCCTCTCTCTACATTGGCAAAATCCGGACGAATATCCATGAGTTCGGCAATGGCCGTTCGTGAATGATCGACTGCATAATGCTGAAAGAGTTCTCCAATCTGATAGAAGACCATGACCTCAACGGCCTCGTGAAATTCTCCAAGTGCGAGGGCTCCTATCGTCGCTATCGCCATCAGAAAATTTTCATCGAACAGCTGTCCGGAGAGGATATTCCTGAACGCCTGCCACAACACATCCCAGCCAATTAATATATAGGCCGCTGTCAGAAGAATGATGCCGTACAGTTCGGGAAGTTTCAACAGCAGACTGACACTCAATAAGATCGAAGCGATAATGATACGGAAGATTTCCATTCGGTTTTCAGACAACGTTTTTCACCTCACTTGTCGCTCAACGAATAGGGGTAATCTGTACATGACGATCTATCTTTTTACATATCTTCGTCATTTTCTCCACGATATCCCCTGTTTGTGGTAAATCTGTTTCTATGATCAGTTTTTGAGTCATGAAAGAAAGGTTTGCCCGATCAATCCCGTCGATCTTTCCGATGGCCCTTTCCATTTTTGCCGCACAATTGGCACAATCTATTCCCAAGATCTTAAATTTTTGTTCCATTGCCTCACTTCTCCTTTATTCGTTTATATGCTCCATTCCCTGATTGATGATAGCCTCCACATGACTGTCCGCAAGAGAATACAATATCGATTTTCCCTCACGCCTGAATTTGATCAGTTTGCTTTCCTTTAACGTTCTCAGCTGATGAGAGATGGCTGACTGGCTCATTGAGAGGATGCTTGCCAGATCACAGACACACATCTCCGATTCGAGCAGGACGTACAAGATCTTGATTCGTGTCGAATCACTGAAGATCCTAAACAGATCGGCCAGATCATAAAGCGTCTCTTCGTCCGGTAGCCGTTCCTTTATTTCCTTTACCGCATCTTCATGCACATAGATCAGATCACATTTTGGCAATTCATCTCTTTTTTTCATTGCAATCCCCCTTTGTTTTGAATGATCATGTGAACATTTATTCATATGTATTGTACAAAATTTTACCTCTCATGTCAACTACTGTAGATTTTTTTATAGGGAAATTATCAGGAAGTGTTTTAAAAAGAAAAAAGAGGACGCTTCAAAGCGTCCTCTAAAGAATTATTTGAGTGTAACCGTGATGGTATAGGGAGCGATACTGCCTCTGGCATCGGCATAATCGGTTACCTCTATATAGTAGATCCCTGCCTTTTTGATATCCGTCTTAACGATCAGTTCCTTTGCAAAGTCCGGGGCGTAGATCCAGTTCTGGAACAAGCCGTTGTCGGCATTCAGAATTCTCAGACCAAGTCGGTGTACCGGCCCCGGTTTGATGGTGATGTTAAGTTCGCCAGGTCTTGTGATATCAAATTTGTAATAGTCCCTGTCCCCTTTCGGGAATATTTCTGCAGTGTATGGCGTGTTGAGGGATAGCTGTTTTGCGGTAGCAAAACTGTTGTTCTCCTCGAAATTCTCCGATGAAGGAGAGAGTGAGATATTCAGTTTAAATGGCTTCATACTTGCGTAATTATCGCCGTATTCGGCGAGTTCCATGTAATAATCACCGGCGGTCATCTCCCTTTCGAGCTTGACCTCTCCTTCATTTTCATCTGCAACAACCCAGTTGTGATACAGGGCATTTTCATCCGTGAGGACTCTGAACTGCAGTCTTGTCAGTGGATCAGCCGTACTTGCCGAGAAATTGACGAGTCCGGTTCGTGGGATGTTGAATTTGAAATAATCACGATCTCCCGTTGAGAAGAGATACCCAATGATATCCGTGTTGATATTTATCGTGGAAGCCTCTCTGAATCGCCCGTTTGGTTCATGCGTGTCCGGTATGACATTAAAGGTGTTTTCGAGTGCATAAGGGGTGAATGATCTCCTGTTATCCCCGTAATGTGCCACTTCGAGATAAATTTCCTCCGCTGCGTTAAAATCCTGTACCAATTCGCAGACCTCTCCGGCATCTGCCGCCCAGGTCCAGTTTCTCAGAAGATAATATTCATCGGTCAGCAGTCTAACCCCAAGTCGTATGTTAGGATCGGCACATCGTAATACCAGGGAAAGGCGCCCCTGGGAAGGGATGGTGAGCTTGAAATAATCTCTGTCCCCATTTGGGAAGATGAAGCTTTCGGTGTTCGTATCTATTTTTATCTGTTTGGCTTCTCTGAACCGTCCATTTGGTTCCCAGATGTCCGGTATGGTGTGATAAGCGATCTTTGCAATATAATCAATTACCTGGTTATCACCATACTGTGCAACTTCAAAATAAAGCGTTTGTCCAATATAATCCCAATTGATGTCTATGGATGTTGTGACGATGTCCTTTCCGACTTCAGCCCATATCCAGTTTTTCAGAAGGTTATTGTTGCCGTTGAGAATCCTTATCCCGAGTCGCGATCCGACCGTTTTGGCCGTTGTCGTAAAAGAGTATTCTCCGGGTTTTTCCACCTTGACGGCAAAATAATCCCTGTCGCCGTTTGGGAATATCCTGGCATTGGCCGTGGTGATCCCGTTGACATCAAATGTCAATGTGTTGGATTTTGAAAAGGAATTGTTATCTTCGGTTTCGGCACTTACGGGAGATACAGGTGTTACAACAATCTGCTGTGGGGTGTTTTGGGGCTGTGAAACGATTTGTATGGCCTGAACATCCGTCTTCTGAATCTTGTATTCGATGTTGAAATCGTCTTTTACAACGATAAAATCTCCGCTCTGAGAAAGAATGGTTCCTTCGATTTCCCTTCCGTTTTTCAGTACGACAATATCGGCAAACAAAGACAGAGTAAAACACAATACCATGAAGATCATCATGAATAGAATCTTTTTCATTTGAACCACACTCCTTATTAAGTTGTGACGTAGGTATTAATCATATCATTATACAATTTTTCAACAAAAAATCAAAATCTAAAAAATACGATGGAATAAAAATAAAAGGTGAGATGGGTGGGGATTGAGGAGCATTTGCGTCATTTTAAATACAGTCTATGCTATAATTCGTGTGAAATTACGCTGCGGCAGAAATAGAGGTTTTTTAGACGGTTTATTCTTATCAAACAATTTTTATCGGAACAGTCATATAAATACACTTACGGGGGAGTGTTGACGGGACCAATTTTTACAACAGGGTGAGTGTATATGCAAAAGAGAATAGTCTTAATAATCATGTGGAGTACACTGGTCTTGCTGAGTGTGTTTTCTCAGGGATTTGCGGGATTGGACGCCATAGAAGCATCCGGCCGTCTGAGGATACTCATGGTGGAAGATGACTGGTGGCCTTTTTTTTATGTGGATGAGTCCGGGGACCTTGCCGGAATTGATGTAGAACTTGCAGGAGAGATCTGTGCCGGACTTGGTGTCTCGCCGGAGTTTATTCGGAAGGGAAGCTTCAATCAACTGGCGTCTGCATTAAAAAGTGGTGAAGGGGATATCATCATCTCCTATTTTTCGTATACCCCGCAAAGAAACATGGATGTCTTTCTAACCGATGAATATATCAACAGTGGCGACAGTGTTCTGATCAACAATCAGTTACTTGAGAAGATGAAACGGACGTATTACGATATCTCGCCTGAAAACATCATCCGTTTTCTGAATGAGGAAAAGGCATCGGTTGCAACGGTCAGGAATACCGCTCAGGAAATCTGGATAGATGAGGTGTTTCCAAATGCTGAAGCTCGTTTTTATGATCAGTCGGAGATAAAAAAAGTCCTGGAGTCTAAGGGGTGCGACGCCTTTTATTTCGATGAGATCTGGACGAAATTCTTTTTAACGGCCAATCCTGAATTGTATCTGAACTATACCTTCTTTAAACTGCTGAAGAATGATAAGATAGTCATCGCTGTTTCACCAGAAAATCTTTCCCTCTATCTCTGGTTGGATAAATTTCTTTCCACCGAGTTCGACATCAATTCCACGATCAATGAATTGTATGAAAAATATTCCCTCAACCTTGATACCTATCTGAGCGGGATGGATCGGAATTCCGGTATTCCGGGCACACCCTGGAATTATATTGTGTTGGCCCTGCTGTTGTTTTTGGCCTTTCTTGTTATCTTTACCACCCAGAAAAAACATGAGAAGAAGGGCAAGAAATCACATTGGCTGCTGAACTTCTGGACGGTCATCTTTTCTATGATCATCGGGTTGTACTGTGGAGCGGCCTTTCCCGTTATGATAGAGTTTTTAAGCCCACTTGGAGATCTCTTCTTTAATTATCTGCTGCTTTGCGGAATCCCTATCCTGTTTTGTGTCGTTCTGATCAATTTTGTCAGACTCATGATGAAGATGGGTGGTGTGAAGTTCTTTACGAAGTTTATCGGTGTTATCCTGCTGCTGTTTCTGCTGGGATCATTTATCGGATTGACGATAGGGGTGATCGTGAAACCGGGCGAGGGGTTGTCTACTGAAAATCGACAGAAACTCGCGGTGGCCATGAACGAGAATACGGATGAAGAATTATCCGACTATTCCGAGATGAACCTCGGTGCCATGCTCTGGTCACTGCCCAAGACGATGATTCCCGACAGCATCTTCAAGTCTTTTTCGGAGAACAGGACGCTTGCCATCCTGTTTTTTGCCATCCTGCTGGCCTTTGCACTGAAAAAACAGCAGAAGGAGAAACGGGAGAACGTTATCGGTGTCATTGAGACACTGAACGGCCTTTTTATGCACCTGTTCAACTACTCCTACTATCTGTTGCCTTTTGGCTTGTTCAGCCTGATGCTTTCACAGGCAAAGCTGTTTGTAGAGGATGCCTCGATCATCTCCGCCTTTTTACTGTTTACGGTTTGTCAGTTTATCATCGTTGGAATCTGGTTCCTGATTGCATTGGCGATTGGCTGTGTGTCAAACAGGATAAATCCGATTGCCTATATTCGAATGATCAGAAGACCCATGATCATCCTGTTTTCACTGTTATCCACATTGGCGGCCATCCCCGCGGTCATAGAGGTCTGTGAAACCAATGAAAAGTACAACGATGAGACGATCAAGGGGACGTTGCCGCTGATCATGGTAATGCTGGTTCCTTCCATAGCGAGCATGTTTGCCTTGACGACGATATTCCTTGTCCAGTTAACCGGTCTAAAGATCGCATTCTTTCAGTATCTGTTTATCCTGCTCGGTGCCGTTGGTGCCACACTGGCAACGACCGGCGTTCCCGCGCCGATTTATCTTTATGCGATGTCCATAGTCGTTTCACCCTTTGGGATTCCCGTCAGCCAGGCGATATTCTTCATGCTGCCCTGGACGCTGACGGGTGTCAGACTGGAAACAATTAATTTTACGATGCTGGACTTTGGTGTGGTACACTTCTTTAAGGGAAAGAATACTGAAGAAGGAGAAGGAGAACTGATGATCAGTGATCGTTGAATTCAACTCTGAAAATGCCGTCAATTTTTTCAGGTACTCGGATATATACATACACAGTGAGATAAAAAACTACGTGACATTTCTCTACAGAGATTTCATCTACACGATAGGCCTGGAAATGGGTGGAGATCCGGTCGGGTTCATCGCCGTCGAAAAAAGAAGTGAAAAGGTGCATGTCTGCCAGGGAATCTTTATAGCAGAAAAACACAGAGGAAAAGGCTATTCTGTGGAATTACTGACGGCAGCTGTAAAGAAATCACAAAACGAAGGTGCCAGCAGATTTTACAGCAGTTATTTTGAAGACAGGGAATGGACTGAAGCTGCAAAGGCATTGTACAGGACCTGCGGATTTGAATTGTCGGGTTATATCAGAAACACCTACGTTTCTGAACGATCCGAGATTGGGAAATCTATCGAAGGGATAAAACGAAAATACAAAAGGTATCTGGATTTAAAAGAAAATACGCATATCAAGAAACGCTCCGAATTAACGTCCGAAGAACGGGAAAGCGTACGGGTACAGCTCGGAACGGAAGTGCCGTATAATTTTAATCCGTTGACAGAAAGGGCTGATGAAGAGGCCTCTGTCATCCTGTTCAGGGAGGGGAATCCTGCGGCGTGGCTTATCTCTGAAAGAAGGGGTTCAGATGCACTGTATATCGGCCAGCTGTATGTGAAAGAAAAATACAGGAACAGGGGTTTTTTCTTCCCCGTCTGCTGTACAGCCTTTGACAACTCACCGGAACAGATCAGACGTTATTTTTTTTACGTCAACGGAAACAACAATAATATGCTGGGATTGCTCAGAGCCTTTAAATTCAACGGCATCAAGAAAGAAAAGATGATCGAGGTGATGAAAAGACTATAACGACATTTTAAGTGTAGTCGGCAATCTCTGTGTGATTGTATTCGTAAGAAATCAATGTGGATGAGCTGAATGATCAACGGGTGAAGGGATAAGATAAAAAAGGCGATTATTTCAAAATAGAAACGATCGCCTTTTTTTATTTCATGATTTCGGTGTATAATGGGGACAAATAGAAGATAGAAAGTTGAGAATACGGTTGTCTTTCACCTCGATCATAGTGGTTGTTGTTTATTGAGAACTAAACGGGTGTTGTTGACCGGTGTGGGAATTATTACCTGAAGAAGGGTCAGGTTGATGTGGATCTTTTGACCGATGGGTGCTTCGAACGGAGAGGTTTTATTGAACACGTAGAAATATCATATGGTTTTGGGAGGGATCCAAAATGAAAAAAAGACTCTTAGGGATTGCGATCCTTTTTTTAAGTGTTGTAATGTCATTTGGCAGTATTTTACTGCCACTTTACAGTGGAGATCTTGAAGGAATCAAAGAAGCGGTAGCCAATGGAGATGATCTGAATGAGATTGGGCTCGGAGATTCGACTTTGCAGACACCTTTACTCTATGCGGCCATCAAAGCGGAATATTATCCGGTTTATGAAGAGATAGCGAGATATTTGATTGAACAAGGAGCCGATGTCAATCGAATGGATTCTGAAGGGCTTACGGCACTTCATTATGCGGCGAGAGACAGTCAGCTGGATCTTGTCAGAAAATTGGTGGAACATGGTGCGGAAATTGATGCTTTACCCGGCGAAGGGGCTTATGACAAGGGGGAAACACCGTTATTGAAAGCCTGCAGCCGAACGTATCAATCGGATAGAAACTATGAAATCATCAGATATCTGGTAGAAAAAGGGGCTACGTTAGATAAACATCCGCTGGCCTTTCAGAGTCCGTTGACCGATACTTTATATGCCAAGGCGATTAACTCCTCTTTGTACCTGATCGAACAGGGAGCTGATCCGAATGTCCTGAACCGGAAAGGGGAGTCTCCACTCTTCATCGTTCTGGACAAAAATCTTGATAAATCACTTGTAACGGCCTTATTGGAACAGGGAGCCGATCCTGAAACGGGGAACAATTATGGGACTCTTCTCAGAGAAGCCGTTAAAAACAGGCAGCTTGACTACGCACAGATGCTGATCGATGCGGGAGCGGATATCAGAGCTGTGGACGCGGAAGGAAATACCTATCTTCATATCAGCTCAAGTATCAATTCTCCAAAGACACTTGCTTTCCTGATCGATAAAGGGCTTGAAGTTAACGTCAAGAACGATGCGGGAGATACCCCGCTGCATATTGCGGCGGAAAACGGTTATGTCGATGTGGTCAAAGCGCTGATTGATACGGGAGCTGACCTCTTTGCCCTGAACAATCGGGGATATTCCCCGATGCACATACACCTTTTTGTTTATGAACAGGACGTGGAAGCGGTCGAATGGTTGCTTTCAATGGGGGTGAATGCCAACTCAGATCAAAATGAAGAGCAGGTTGCTCCTCTTCATCTCGCTGCCAATAACGGAGACCTTCAGATGGTTCAGTTATTGGTTGCAATGGGGGCTGATCCACGCATCAAGGGCTATCAGGGGTATACCCCATTACACACAGCGGTGTTGAGGCTTAACAGTGAAGAACAGTTGGCTGTAATCGATTATCTCCTGTCATTGGGTGTACCAGTCGATATTGAATCGGATACGGGAACGACCCCTCTTTTTGAAGCCATCCTGCAGGAAAGTGATCCTGAGATCATTGCACATCTGATTGACAGGGGAGCGATTATTAATCATCCGGATAAGTCCGGGAAAACGATTGCACATCATGCGGCGGAAATGTCATGGGGGGCTGAAGACGTATTGGATTTGTTCATTGCCTATGGTGGTGATTTATCCGTAAGGGATAACGACGAACGGCTTGCCGAGGATTATGCGGATGAAGAAACAAAGGACTATATGCATAACGCGGTAAAATAAGAGGAGTCAGATACAAACCAATGCGTTTAATACCTAATTTAGAGGGAGAGAATTCGGGTGAATACAAAGCTTTGGACAAATTTTTACTAAAAAAATTGCATCCTATTACCTGAGTTCTCCCTGTATTGATTTATTAAAAAGACTTCTACATGTCAACCCTGTATCCCATGACCGCCTTTCATGGAAGCAAACCCTCCGCTGATAGTCATGAGTTCTTCGTCGGATAATTCGGTCTCACTCAGAAGGCCAAGTGCTTCTTCGGCAACCTCTTCAGGTACAGTAATTCCGTATTTACCGGCAAGTAAAATGATAGCCCGGGGGGAGTCTGCATTCTGAAATTCCATCACCCAGTCTTTACCGGCCTTTTTTTCTATTTCAGTCATCTTTTCAAGTAAAGCATCTGTCATAACAATCCCACCTTCAACCACGTTTTGTCTGAACCGGACATCATTATAGCATGTTTTACAAAACCGTAAGAGCCTTTAAGGTGGTTTTAACGAAGGGGATCAACGGTTACAGATACTTCAGACACAATCGCTTCGTCTGTTATCTCCCTTTTTCAGATGATAGGATATAACATATCAGGGAAGTGGTATTATATGAGAAGTCAATCTTCTGGAATGATTAATTTTGTGAAATTTCCCTCTTTAATGGTGTAAAGATAATAATCCCGGATGGATAACCCCTTTGAATCTATCGTTATCTCACCCGATAGCCCCTGAAAGTTTTTTAATCTCAAAATTTCATCTCTCAGATCTATGGGATTGGTACTTCCTGAAGAGCGCAACGCCTGATACAGTATGTACATGGTCTCATAGGCAAATGAGGATATTCCCGGATTGATGCCGTAGCTTTCCACGTTGCCCTTGCGATAAGCCTGAGCCCATTCATTTTCAGAAAATCTATCGTATTCGGTTATCAGTAACAGGTTCTCGACGGCTGTCCCTCCCTGCTCAATCACCATTTCATTAAATGACCACTGCGTGGCATATTTTTTTATCTCCGGGTTCAATTTGCAAAGCTGTTGAGAGATAAACGCCGTTTCAAGAGGTGAAGCGATGATTAAAACACCATCAGGATCATTTTCCAGCGCTTCCTGAGTGATCTCATACAGGAGTGATCTGTCCTCAAAGGAATTGAATTTTACCGTTTTTGTCAATTTAAGGTCAGAATTGGAGAGATAATCGTTGAGCTGGTCTATCCAGAATTGTGCAAATTCAACGTTGTTCTCATCATAAATGATGATCAGATCCTCAATATGATCGTGGTTGATCATATAATCTACAACTGCTTTTTGTGTAGTCGGACTGGTAGAACCGAGCGAAATCAGTAAATCGTTGTTTGCGACGATGTCGTAACTGCTTACCGTGGGACTGAATAAAAGCATCTGATTTTTGTCTATTACCGGTAAGGCCGCTTTTGTTATAGAACTTGTTATATGCCCGATAATCGTACAGACCCCCGAATCGATTAATTCCTGATCCACCTGCCTGGCCTTTTCAGGATTGTTTTCATCATCTCCTATGATGAGTTCTAATTTTCGCCCGTTAACACCACCATTCTGATTGATCTCGTCAATCGCATATTCTACTGCATAAACAAATGACTGACCGGTTGTGTTATCCATACCGGTTAATGAAACGGCGAGACCTATTTTTATATCCGATGTATCTTTGCAGGAAACCAGAAAAAGGATCAACAGAACCGTTATTAAAAAGACTACTGATTTATTATTCATCATAATGACTCCTTTTTACAGGGTATATTTATTAAGACGAAACTGAAAAACCGTAAATTCACCACAGGTGAAAAAGATTCAGACCTGCTCATCATCCGTGGATGGGATGAAGAGTATGCTAAAATATAACGGAAGACCAAATGGTGTTTATCGGAAGAATAGATCGTTGTCGTAGGTATAAAGGGGGGGACATGGGTCAGATAGAAGAAGTTGTTCGATTAACGAGAGAAATAGAATCCCTGCTTGATCAGCTTGGGGCGAGTGGAAGGGGCATGCATGAAAAAATAAGTTCTGTGGAAAACAAGTTTGACAAAGAGACAATAAAAAAGATGCGTTGGGTTGCCACCCTACGCAATAAGACGATGCATGAACATGGTTTTAAAATAGATTCGATGTCTGAGTTTAAAGCGGTTGCTTCTGATCTCATCAAGCAGCTGAAAAAGATGAATAAATCAAAGAAAAAAGAAGGCTGCTATATAGCTACTGCGGTATACGGTTCATACGATTGTCCGGAAGTCCTCGTTTTAAGAAATTTCAGAGATGACCGGCTGCTGCCGAACCCACTCGGACGATTATTTGTACGTTTGTATTATGCGACAAGCCCCGCATTGGCAAAACGGATCAAGCCGGATGGTAGGATCGCTAAGATGACAAGAACCCTGCTAAACGGGATGGTTCGACGAATAAAAAAATAAGACGGCTCACAGCTTTGTGATCCTGTTAACGTGTGAATACCGATCAATAGACACGATAGAAAGTTTTTTTCTCATACAATGGCCATTATTCATACTGTGCGGAATCTGTTTCCGGTGCAGTATGATTTTTTTTGAACCGTTTATAAACATCCGGGGGGCCGCTTTTTTCAGGTAACCTTTGGTATTTAAGGCGAAGATGCCTTCTTTTCTATGATATAATCTGATGATGATTCATAATCTTTCATGGAGTCTATACGAATATTGAGATAGTTCAGACCTTATAAGGGGTGGTTTTATGAGAAGAAGGTTTTTAACGTTGTTTTCCCTGATTTTAATCGTTGTCGTCATCTTCGTTGTCAGTTCGTGTACGATAAAAAAGATTATCGTTGTCAGAGTCCCTTTTGAAGACCTGACTTCAGGTGCCTTTTACAACGGCAGTCTTGCGTTTAATACCTCAGACGATGAATTTTCACAGATTGGTCCCGGTACGACCATCGGTTTCCAGGATATCACTTATGGCTGGGAGCAGGATGAGGTGGACGAGGATTATTTTCTGCCCATAATCCTCACAAGGGACTATGGTTATATTTATATACGGGAGATCAGCGAGTTACGGATGACTTATGATTATCTCATCTATGGACCGGATGGAATCATAAAGGAGAGGAAAGACAATGTAACGGTCAACCTGGTCCTCGGTGAGGCACAATTCACTGAAACACGCGGAGATGCCTTTCATGGCCTGACTTATCACAGAGGAGTTACGACCAATCATCCTTCCATCGGCGATTCCTGTCTGCTTTCCTTCAAGAATGAAACTCCTGAAGAGCTTGTTACAGGCAGTGCGAGAGAATATGCGTATCATGAGCAGTTCAAGCGTGTGGTCTTCCGGATAGAACATTCGGGAAACGCTACAGCTCCTCAGTTTTCAAAGGGACTGATTGCCATCAGTGTGGCTCATCCGAGATCACTCGTTGTGAACTCCACCTTTTTATCGAGATATGATTTAGGAGAACCGCCTACTTCTACTCATATTGCATTTTACAAAAACGATAATCTCCCCGATTTCTATGAAGGGGATTTTATCCTGGACGAACAGGGGGGACTGGTCAGACAGGTAGAATCCGTCGATCTGTCGAATGATGATTATGTATTGATTCAGGCAACCGAATCCACGATGGAAGATGCCCTTGGGACCGTTGTGATTGATGTGGACGATGATCTGGCGACTATCATCGAACGCTATGGATCCACGGATGACAAGCAGAGACTGGCAAGGGTCAGGAAGAATCTGTATGAAAAGGAATGGGATATTCCACTGTATGATGGAGATGGTGTGACGGTAGAGATTCAGAATACCTTTGACCTGAATGTTGATTGCAGTATCAAATTTCATCTCAGCTGGAAGAGCTTCTCATCGAGTGGTCATCTGAGCTTCCCAATGGATTTTTCCTCTATCCTCGTGATCGATGCGTTGGCTGGATTTGAAAAGGATGATGATTACAGACTCGCCGATCCGGGAATCAGTTTTTCTATATGCGGTGTTCCCGTTCGCGTGAGCGTCCCGCTGGATTTCTATTATGATGTGAGTGCGCAGATTGCGGAATTTGAATTTGATTTCGGACCGGAGCTGGATCTTGAACTGGGATTCAGCTACGATATCGGGGCGAAGGTGAAGTTCAAATGGCATGTCATTCCGGATGGCCTGCACAAGTGGTCTCATGCCCATGGAATCTATAATCACTCCGAAGAGATGCATGGGCCGGAATATACGGCGGAGGTTGATCCGTCTCTTTCACTCGGTGTAGGATTCAAGACCTATCCCGGGATAACCATCGCCTGTGTCCTGCGGCCCCAGCTTGAGATTCCGTTTGGCTTGGAATTTAATCTGAAAGACAAGCATCTCACCCTTGATTTTGAAACATCCGGTGAACTCGAGATGGAACTGGACATCAAGATCTATCATCACACCTATCATTTTGGAAAGGTCTTCGAATATTCAAAACAGCTGTACGAACATGATTTTTAATAAATAAGCGGGAGTTACTGAAAAAAGGTTGCATCGGATGTTGAGTCTTTCCAATGCAACCTTTTTTAACATCGTTTATAACCGTATAGATTATATTTTAAATTTCCTGATTTGTTCGTTGAGAATTTCAGAAAGGGAATTGAGTTGTTCAGCGGCAGAATTGACCTGCTGGGCACTCTCCGTCTGTTGCTCGACGGCCTTTACCATCTCGTTGACCTTTTCGGAGATCTCTGCGGTGGATCTTGCGGAATTATCCATGGCACTCGCCATCTCCTCGGCGGAGGCACTCTGTTCTTCCGCAACGCCCATCAGAGATTCTACACGCGTGTTGACACTGTCGATAGAGGTCTTGATCTTCTTAAATTCCTCAACGAGTTTGGTAGACGCGGTATTGAGTTCAGTGTAAAGCTCAACCGTCTTCTCTACGGCTTCGTTGGCCTCACCGGCACCTTCGTCTATTTCATTCAGAATTTTGGCAATATTGGCGGTAGCGGCCTTGCTTTCTTCCGCGAGTTTTCTGATTTCGTCTGCGACTACGGCAAAGCCCTTGCCGGCCTCACCGGCTCTTGCAGCCTCAATAGCGGCATTCAGGGCAAGAAGGTTGGTCTGTTCGGAGATAGAAGAGATACTGCTGACGATCTCCTGTACGTTGTTGGCTTTTTCGGCAACCATCTTGGCGAGTTTGGACGTCTTCGCGTTCTGTTCACCCACCGTCTTCATCATCTTGTCTTGCGTACTGAGTACTTCCTGCCCGGTCTTTACCGCTTCATCCGTTTCGCCGATCTCGTTGGCGAGTTCCTGAGAATTACGGGAGACATCCTGTGCGCTGGCCGCCACCTCTTCGACACCGGAGGAGACTTCCTGAATGGAAGCGGAAGTGTTCTGCGCGTTGCTGTCCACATCCTGAGCCTGGGCGGAGAGTTCTTCCGCAGTGGCCAACTGCTCTTCAGATACAGCCGAGAGATTTTCCGAGGCCTTATTGACTTCAGAAGTCTTTGTGTTCACGATTTTTACCAGTTCGCGTAAATTCCCCTCCATAACGGCTACATCATTGACCATCCGGCCAATCTCATCTTTATCCTTCAGATACTTGATGGCCTCACTGTTTTCGTTGAACAACAGATCAAAATCGGCGATCTTTTTGACTACCTTTGCGATTGCGATGACCGGCCTCGAAATGGCTGTACCGGTGATAAATGAAACAATAATGACGATTCCAATAACGATGGTGAAACAGATAACGATGATCCAGATCAGTGAAAGGCTGACTTCCTTTAACTGAGCATCTGGAATGACAACACCCATCGACCAGTTGGGGGTATACTTGATCAGGTTATAAATCATTGTGAACGAGGTCCCGTCTGGTCTGGCGAATTTTCCCGTCCCACTTTCACCCTTTATCATCCTGTTTCCCAATTCATCTAAGCCGATATACCCTTCCTGTTTTCCCTTGAGTACGCTGAATTTCATGAGCATATCTTCTGTAGGATGTGCTACGGCGAGACCGGTACCATCTGTTACGAAGACAAAACCGGATTTGCCTACTTTTATCTGATTCAATTTATCGTTTAAGCTGTTTAAAGTGATAGATAACCCTAAGATAGCTTTTATTTTTCCCTTTTCTTCAACAGGGACCACTATGACACAGATGGGATTTCCAGTTTCCTGGCTGATAACGGCATTGCTTAGCGCAAATGAATCCCCATTTGCGATTTTCTTAACATAATCTCTTTGGGTTAAATCTAAAAGATGATCATCTTGAGTAATTGCATTACCCTTCAAATCTGAATAAAACATGGATTCATAAAGGCCATCGCTGTCAGCGATTACTTCTTTGAACAGAGGGAGATAAGTCGTTTTATTCCCCTGTCTTAAGTCGGTTGTCATCGACAGCCCCTTCAGTTTTTCAATATTTCCATTCAGCCATTCTTCAACGGACAACCTGGAGGCATTGGCAATCTCTTGCGACAATTCGAGACTTAAATGGGTCGTCTTATCGTTTGAAATGATACCGAGGACAAAACCTGCTGCAACTAAAATCAGAACGGTAGATGGAACAAAATAAAACAACAGTTTCAACTTGATACTTCTGAATTTCATAATCTTCACGACCTTTTCTAAAGTTAGAATGATAAAAACAAAGATATAATATATAATAATTGACTAATAATACAAAATAAAATATAATCAAGTAGTTCGAATAAGCTTATAACCATTGCTGCATGGCTTTTACAAGGAATTTCGTATAATGACATGTTATTTGCAATAAAAAAGGGAAAACATCCCCTGAACGATCAGACAATATTTTTTCCAGCTTATGATTACTATGAAAAGATTCATCATTCTTTTAACAAAAAAGGGACCTTTTCTTCAATGATTCATAGTTTATCTCTTATCAGAATTAAACGGGATACTTGTCGTCAAATCATTATTTTTACATGCCGTGTAGTTCGAAATTACTGCAATTTATCGAGGTATAAAACACTATGTTTTATATTCAAACTAAGACGATTATAGTGCACAATAAAAATGATTGCAACCATTAATTACCTGGAATTTGTTTGATAACGGACATTTATTGTGAATGTGTTGATGATTGATAAAACTTTACACGATTTACCAGGAGGAATATGAAAAGAGAAAAGACAGATCGAAGGGTTAAATATACCAAAATGCTGTTGAAAAACGGTCTCGTTGAATTGTTAAAAGACAATCCAATCTCGAAAATAACGGTTAAGAAACTGTGTGAGACAGCCGATGTCAACCGAAGTACTTTTTATACGCATTACGATAATCAGTACGATTTGTTGAACCAATTGATAATTGATGTGATCGAAGAATTTGGGCAATATGTTTCAACTGAAAACTTTACGGAGGGATCACAAACAACCATATTGATGGTAAAAAAGATGGTGGAATATGCCGCTGAGAATGCAGAACTGATGAAAAGTCTGCTAAGAGAAAACGGCTATTTTTCATTTTCTGACATGATTGTGATGATCGCCCAATGCGAGACCGTTTTGGAAATCAGAGAGCAGCATGGGATTGACAGGGCTATTTCAGACTATATGCTTTATTTTATCTTTTCAGGTGCCTTGAGTATCTTGCACAAATGGCTGCTGGAAGGAATGATTGAGACACCTCAGAAGATAGCTGAAATTATTACAAAACTTATTTATAATGGGGTTTCAGGCCTTTACACCAAGTGAAGGCCTTTTTTTGTAAATAAGTCCAATAAACGGCTTTAGAAGAATTTTCAAGTCAATCAAACCGTCAGTTGATGTATTTTAATACTGGACCCTTTCTTCATGGATTTTAAAAAGAGATTTATAAAGATAAAAGACAGTAGTTCACACCGGTGAGGGACTACGGTCTTTTATCTGTGTGGCTTATAAGATCATTAAATCATTCCGATGAACGGTTTGTTATTCTTCTACGGGCTCCCAGATCTGTACTCCCGGATAAAGGCTGTTGATGACGTAGATGTAATCGTCATATTCACCTTTAATCGCCGTATAAATTCCAATAGCTCTTTGGTCTCCTGTTGATTGCGCAGGGACAAGGTCATGGGTTTTAAAATCGTGTGTTTTTGTTCCGGCTACCGTATAAATATTAATCCAGTACCCATTGTCTCTCTGTGTGGAGATTAGAAGATGATAATCCGGATAATCGTATATGAAGCTGATATCCATGGGAATCCCATCGGCTTCCGGGATGTCAAACAGTTTTTCCGTGCTGCCGTCTTCTGCCGTTACACTGACATACGATTCGGTGTCTCGCTGGCCGGAAGTGGCCGTTGTATTCGTCATGAGGACTTTTCCGGAATGCTGATCGGATGAGCTGATCGAATCACACCCTGCATTTCCCGTAACGGCGAAGCCTTTATTCTGTGTTGTGTCATTCGGGGATAAGAAGTTCAGATAGTCAAATCCGTAACCGCTCGTATCTCTTGAAAGATAACGGATCTGATTCCCGTATCGATCGATCTGTCCGGTCTGAATTTGCTGATTCTCACTGATCGGATAAGAATCAACCGGTACGCCATCACCGTTTGTCCTCGCTATAAAGTCACTTTTCTGAAGGAAAAGGGTGTTGTTGTCCGAGAGACCGCAGGCCACACCCTGAACGCCAAGATAACCACCGGTTTCGGGATAATACTGTAAAACCTGAGACCGTTGGGCGCTTATTTTATAGATTTGTCCCATCAAGCCTATCTGGTTCTGGAATTGAGAGATGACTAAGACCCCGTAATCGGTATCGTAATAATCAAAAGTGATATCCACCGGTTGGGTGATGATTTCCTGTCCCACGGTCTCTTTTACTGTATAACCACCCGATTGTGGAATAACACATTCAATCGTACAGGAGATGGTATTGGAGGAACCAAATTTATTTTCAGCGATGAAGGTGATCGTATTGGAACCTTCTTTAAGGGAAACGGCTACCTGATAATAACCGCTTAGATCAGTTCCGAGAATAGGTGGAGATAAAGTCTCGGAAGCCTCATCTCCTACCTGATGTGTCAGTCCTGTAAGTGCTGCAGTATCATTTTGAACGTTTATCTTTATTATTATACAGTTATCTTCAGAAGCTTCAACTTGAGAGGGTGGTTGTTCGGCAAATTCTATAACAGGTCGTTCTCCCCTTTCAACGGTGTGTTCAAGCTTGTTTGAAGTCCCATTTTCATTTTCTCCCTCAATCTTTACCTCATTGGCACCGTTGTTGAGTTCGAGTGGGGCATTGTAACGATAATTGTTGCCATCCGGTGTCTGGACGACTTCTCCCTGAGGATTATTAAACGTGTTCAATAACCCGTTGTTTGTTACCCGTAATTCATTCAGTACCTGATCTGACAACAGTTTGAGGTTAAGTGTTGCTTCTGTCGTTATTTCCGGCAGTGGTTCTTCGACCTGAATCGCAGGTAGTTGTGCACCCCCTCTTACATTTATCTCGAAACTGAGATCATTGGAGAGATTATAATTTCCGCTATTATCAGCTTTACTGTTTGTGGCGTATAGTTCAACCCGATATTTTTTCCCCGCTTCATCGAATTTGAACTTGATCTGATACTGATATTTTCCGTTTACGATGGCCGGTTTTTCTGTAACGGGAATCATATTCTCTTTAAAATCGTTTGATCCTCCACCTTCCGGGCTTATATAGCTACGAAAATAAGTGACCGGCTGGCTGGATTCGATCGTAACCTCTATTTCAGTAGCTGTTGTTTCTTCCGGTGGCTGTTCAGAGAAATTAATCTGAAATTCATCAGGGGGATCTCCCCCTTCGTTAGCTTTATTCTTTGTTGTGATCTGATGAATCTTACTGTCACAGGTAGCAAAGTAAGCGGAATTATTTCCTTTTGCAAGTAAAAGCGGAAGCGTTAATAAATTTAAAGAATCTCTTGAAGCAATGTTGTTCTCAGTCATTGAGGTTCTGAAGAGAAAATTGCCATTCTGATCGTATCCGGTTTCAAAGAGTGTGCCGTTATGGCAGGTGATAAAGATGTACTGATCCGCTTCGTTCAGAAAAACGGAAATGATCTTTTCATCCGTTTCAAAATCGAAGGCGATTAATACACCCTCTTTATATAGAAGGGTGTCCTGAAGCAAGATCAGTGTTTTCTCGCAGAATGTGAACGGTCCGTAATAAATTTCACCCTCTCCCGGATAATTAAAAGTTTCCCGGAAGAGTTCCGTACCGTTGTCCTGATTCAGGACAAGATAATAACCGTTTTCATTCTGCCTGAAGAGGATGCCAAGCCTTTCAGTGTTATCATATTCCACCCCTCCGATACTGAGTATGGTTTTTCCCCCTGTTGAGAAATCCGTTTCCCAGTTTATCGTCCCGGAAAGGTCTGATGAGCCAACCGTTGATCCTTTCCGGTAACAGATCGTGTCACCGACAAAGAGAAATTGATCGGATCCCTCCAGTGTGTCGCTGAGGGTTTCCGTTGCCTTTGAATAAGTTCCGTATTCCGATTCCATTACATACAACCCGAACAGTTGTGTCGTATCTTCGGCATCTCTCTGAGAGGTTGTCTGTGTACTGTCATACAGGAGATAAAGGTTGTCAAGATCCTCTTTTAACGCTTGAACGGCCATGTTTGAGATCGTTTGAGTGGAGAAGAAGGTATACTCTTTTCCGAGAGTGAACACGGATTCGTCCCCGTTATTTGTTTGAAGGGTACAGCTCATGAGAAAGGCGACGATGAAAATTGTTAGAAAGCACGCCAAGAAAGAAAACGATGTTTTTCCAGCAGACATGTTATTTCCTCCCTGTATCGGATGACTTTATTCCACAACCCATCCTTTCAATAGAAATTCCAGTTTTTTTCTGAAATTTTTCTTCATTTCCTCCTGATCATAAGTATCGATATAGATATAGTTTAGTACCTCATACATGGCAACCGAGTAAATCGCATTTGAAGCCACTGAAACATCGACCGGATAAATCAGCCCCTTTTCAACGGCCTCTTGTAGGATCTCCTCAAGATTTTCGATGGATTTATAGTCCAGTTCAAACAGTTTATTCAGCATCTTGATCCTCTTTTTTGAAAAATAGGTGAGAATATGGGCCATCTCCCTTAAAAAGGATTTTGGCATGCCGGTTGGGCCTTTTATGGTCGAAACGATGAAGTCATAGATCATATCGACAATCCCGGCTGTTATGGGCTCCGGTTGAGGCAGTTTTTTTTCCAGGAGTTTGTATTTTTCCGCCATACATTCGATGAAGAGATATTCTTTTGAAGGAAAGTAGTTAAAGATCGTGCCTTCGGCTATCCCCGCGCATCTCGCTATCTCTTTTGTCGTTGTCCCGTCATAGCCTTTTTCTGAAAACAGTCTGAATCCCTCTTCTACGATCTTTTGTCTGACTTCCTCTTTCTGAGCTTTATTCAGTCTGGCTGACATGTGTTCCGTCTCCTTCACTTGAAATATGAGTGTACTTATATGAGTGTGCTCATATTATAACCCTTTTTCTTTTTCCTGTCAATTGTCTCTTTTTAATTTGGCGGCTATTTGAATTTAAAAAAGAGATGATCAGGTTGAATATGGCGATGAAACCGGCTATATTGAAGACTCCTGTGTTTAAAAGTAACAAGAAAAAATCAAAAAGTTGATAGGTTGCATAGATAATGGCGTTTTTACCTGCGGATGTAATTCAATTTCTGACACCTGTGATTTTCAACTGCAAGAAATTTCAGTTTATGAAATAATTCCGATTTTTATATTTGCGATTATTTCACAAAAAACACATTTCTATGAGAGAACTCAGATGAATTTCACTTTCACCAAATCATTGCATGATATAATTATTTACATACAAATATTTGGTGAAAGACGGTTATAATGCCTTTCCTAAGATATCAGGGGGTTGGAAATGAGAATTAAAGAACATCCTGTTTTAGATTTCGAAAGAGGCACAAAGATTTATTTCACATTCAACGGTAAAGCGATTGAGGCCTTTCAGGGAGAAACTGTTGCGGCGGCTCTTCATGCGGCAGGTGTCTGGTATTACAATGACAGTCATGAACTAAAAAGACCAAGAGGTCTCTTTTGTGCCATTGGACATTGTTCTTCATGCCTGATGACCGTTGACGGGATTCCGAACACAAGGATTTGTGTAACGGATGCCGTTGACGGAATGGTGGTTGAATCTCAGAGAAACAATGAGGCAGGTGAAGGGATTTGATGATGAATTATGATGTTGCGGTAATCGGTGGAGGACCGGCGGGTATTTGTGCAGCGCTTGCTGCCGGCAGGAACAGCTTGAAGACGTTGCTCGTTGAGGAAAGGGATTTTCTCGGTGGACAGCTGATCAAGCAGACACACAGATTTTTTGGCTCGGAAGAGGAGCATGCCGGAACGAGGGGCATCAGTATTGCAAGAGAACTGACAGATGAATTGAACGGAATGAAGACGGTAGAGGTGATGAAATCGGCTACCGCACTCGGTTATTATGAGGACGACGGCGTCTTAACGGTCCTGAAGGATAAGAAGATGCTGAAAATGAAGCCAAGATCCATTGTCCTTGCAACGGGGGCCTTTGAAAAATTCCTTCCGTTTGAGAACAACGATATTCCCGGTATATTTGGGGCCGGTGCCGTTCAGACGCTGATGAATATTTACGGGGTGAAACCCGCTCAGAAAGTTCTGATGATCGGTTCGGGAAATATTGGACTCATCGTTTCCTATCAGCTGATTCAGGCCGGTGTGGATGTGATCGGCGTGGTAGAGGCCGCTCCGAAGATCGGCGGATACCTCGTGCATGCATCGAAGCTGAGAAGACTCGGTGTCCCGATTTTGACGGGACATACGGTCAAGAAAGCCATTGGAACCACCCGGGTAACAGGTGCGACGATCTGTCAGTTAGATGAAAGATGGCAGGAGATTGAAGGCAGTGAAAGGAATATCGACTGCGATGCCATCTGTCTCGCGGTGGGACTTACTCCGTTGTCGGATATCCTGTCACAGATGAACTGCAAGACAAAATATGTGCCCGAACTGGGTGGAATCGTCCCTGTTCGTGATGAAAACCTCGAGACTTCAAAACGGGGTGTCTTCGTTGCCGGAGACCTGGCCGGTATAGAAGAGGCAACCGCCGCCATGCTCGAAGGGGAACTTGCCGGACTCAACGCCGTCAAATTTGTCAATGAAACGGTAGATGTTGCAGAGAGACTGAGTGAACTTCAGAAGGGACTTAACGGCCTCCGAGCCGGTCCCGTTGGAGAGAAGATCCGAGCCGGTCTTAACAGGCTCGATATAAAGATCGATGATACAGTACAAAAGACAGAGAGAACAAAGGCGGATATTTCCCATCTTGCGAAGACGGGTGTGGCATCACACAAAAATATAGAGGATAAGAGGCCTCCCGTTGAGAGAAGAGAAAAGTCCTATGCAGTTATAGAGTGTTTTCAGGAGATACCATGCAATCCCTGTGTTGGAAGCTGTCCGTTTGATGCGATCAAACCGTTTGAGGATATCAATCAGACCCCGGTTGTTGACTTTGAGAGATGTACAGGCTGTGGCAGCTGTATTTCTAAGTGTCCGGGACTTGCGATATTCGTTGAGAATATGAACTCTTCGGAGGGAAAGGGAACGGTTACTCTGCCTTATGAACAGCTTCCAAGACCTGTAAGGGGGCAGTCGGTCAGACTGCTCAGCCGTGAAGGGGAAGACATAGGAGTGGGAACGGTTATCCGTATCATGGATGGCGACCGTCAGGATAAGACGGCGGTCATAACCGTTGAGATGTCAAAAGAACTTGTACCACAGACCAGAAATATATTGGTGGTGAATTAAATGAAAGACGATAACATCATCATCTGCCGTTGTGAGGATGTCACACTCGGGCAGATCAGAAAATTGATCAACGAGGGATATACCACCCTTGAAGAGGTTAAGCGAATCGCAAGATGTGGAATGGGCCCCTGTCAGGGAAATACCTGTACACCGCTGATTGCCCGTGAGATTGCCAGAATGACTGGCAAACCCATGGATGAGATCATCAAACAGAATAAAAGACCGCCGTTTGGCGGAATAACCTTTGAAGAGATTGTGAGTGGTGCTGATGAAGAATAAAGCGAGTATCGTCATTATCGGCGGTGGAATTATCGGATGCAGTGTGGCCTTCAATCTCGCAAAAAAAGGAATGAAGGATATCGTAGTCCTCGAGAAGAATTTTCTCGCTTCCGGTGCAACCGGACGATGCGGAGCTGGCGTCAGACAGCAGTGGGGAACGCATCAGAACTGTCTGCTGGCGAGGGAGAGCATGAGAATTCTGGAAAATATCTCGGATACACTCGGTGAACAAGTGGATATCGAATTGAAGCAGAGGGGCTATCTGCTCCTTTCTTTTTCGGAAAATGAAACGGAACAGTTTGTTAGAAATCTCGAGGTTCAGCATTCCCTCGGAATTCCTTCCCGTGCACTTACGCCTGAAGAGGCGAGAGAAATCGTACCGATGCTCAACATCGAAGATGTCCACAGTGCTGCATTTTGTGAGACAGATGGCCATGCCAATCCCTTTTTGACAACGGAAGCGTATGCACGGGCAGCACAACGACTCGGTGTCGAGATTAACAAGTTTACCGAAGTCAAGGCCATCAAAATAGAGCATGGTAGAATTACGGGTGTGGAAACGGACAAGGGATTCATTCAGACGGATACGGTTCTGAATGCCGCGGGTGGCTGGGCCTACGAAATCGGTCAAATGGCCGGACTCGAACTGCCCGTTTTTTCGGAAAGGCATGAGATACTCGTTACCGAAAAGGTGCCACCGATGCTGGATCCGATGGTCATGTCCTTTTCCTACAACATCTACTGTCAACAGGCGCCAAACGGAACTTTTGTGATGGGACACGGACCGGTGAACGAGAAACCGGGGCATAACACCAACAGCACCTGGCAATTTCTTGAGACGATGGCAGGGAAGGTTATCGGTATCCTGCCGGATATGAAGAATCTCAGGGTCGTTCGCCAATGGGCAGGCTCTTACAACTTGTCACCGGATCGGCAGCCGATCATCTGTGAATCCGAAGAACAACCTGGTTTCTATATGGCAATCGGATTCAGCGGACATGGGTTTATGCTGTCTCCATCTATCGGAGTGTATCTGTCGGAACTGATTACGGGCTCTGAGCTCTCTTATGACGTGACACTGGATCTTGGAAGATTTGAGAGGAAAGAGAGCATTGCGGAACCGTCGGTGGTTTAATCCGGTTGTTTGAATTTCGGTGACGCTGGAAAACGCATTTATGCTTGAACACATAGTATCGGAATGGGTTGTCCTAATGACCCACCTGTAACCTTTCAAAGCGAGTTCTTTGAAAGAGAATTTATAAGCTATTCAATCATTTTAAAGGAGGCAATACAGTGAACGGATATTTTTTTCTTGAAAGACCGAAGAATGAACCTATTCTTGAATACAGACCGGGAAGTAAAGAAAAGCTTGAGTTGAAGGCAAAGATAGAAGAGATGAAATCTCAGAAGATAGAGATTCCTCTTATCATAGGCGGCAAGGAAGTCAAGACGGGTAACATGGGTAAGTGTGTGATTCCTCATGATCATGGTCATGTACTGGCGGAATTTCACAAGGCAGGCGAAAAAGAAATCAGGATGGCGATTGAGGCAGCACTTGAGGCAAAGGAGAAATGGGCGGTTCTTTCATGGGTAGACAGGGTTTCTATCTTTAAAAAGGCGGGTAAACTGCTTTCCGGTTCATGGAGAAGCACATTGAATGCGGCAACGATGCTTGGACAGAGTAAGACGGCCTTTCAGGCTGAAATAGACTCTGCCTGTGAATTGATCGACTTTTTCAACTTCAATTCCTACTTCCTCAACGATCTTTACAAGGATCAGCCGGACTCCAGCAATGCCATCTGGAACCGGAGCGAATACAGACCGCTTGAGGGATTTGTCTTTGCCGTAACCCCGTTTAATTTCACATCCATCGCGGGAAATCTTCCTTCAGCCCCTGCAATAGCCGGTAATACCTGTATCTGGAAACCGGCATCATCCGCTGTTTTCTCGGCTTATTACATCATGAAACTCTTTGAGGAAGCGGGATTGCCGGGTGGTGTGATTAACTTCATTCCGGGTAGAGGTTCTGAGGTCGGAGACATCGTCATGAAGGATCCGAATCTTGCGGGGATTCATTTCACGGGATCAACGGGTGTTTTTCAGCATATGTGGAAGACAGTCGGAGAAAATATAGAGACTTACAAGACCTATCCGAGAATTGTTGGCGAAACAGGCGGAAAGGACTTTGCGGTTGTTCACAAGAGTGCGGATGTCGATGCGGTTGTTCCGGCTATCGTCAGAGGGGCCTTTGAATACCAGGGACAGAAATGTTCAGCTCTTTCGAGGGCATATCTGCCGGACAATCTCTGGCCTGAGATCAAAGAAAAACTCGTTGCCATGCTGGACACGGTAAAGATGGGTGATCCTGAGGATTTCACGAATTTCATGAGTGCCGTTATCGATAAGGCTGCCTTCAAGACGATTACAGAGTATATCGATTATGCGGATAATCATCCCAATGCGGATATCGTCTACGGCGGGAAATACGACGATTCAAAGGGCTATTTCATAGAACCGACGGTTATCATCACAAATGATCCGCATTTCAAGACGATGGAAGAGGAAATCTTCGGACCGGTTGTCACACTTTACGTTTATGATGCGGAGAACTTTGATGAAGTGCTCAAGCTTTGTGACGAGACTTCCCCATACGCCCTCACGGGGGCTGTCTTTGCAAAAGACAGAGAAGTGATCGTCAAAGCGGCAAAGGTACTGGAACATGCGGCCGGGAACTTCTACATCAACGACAAACCGACGGGTGCCGTTGTCGGTCAGCAGCCGTTCGGCGGATCCAGAGCCTCAGGAACGAACGACAAGGCCGGAAGTGCGATGAACCTTCTGAGATGGATGTCTGTCAGAAGCATCAAGGAGAACTTTGAACCCCCACACGATTACAGATATCCATTCATGGAAGAGAAATAAACCGCTTCTGATACAATAAAACAGGGCAGCTTTTATAGCTGCCCTGTCTATTTATGATCAATCCCGTTACCAGCTCTGTTTGACTTTCTGAATCTTTTCTACAGGGAATCCCCAGGCATCAAGTTTTTTGATCGTGGTCGTATACAATTCATCGCTCATCTGCGGTGTCCGACTCAATATCCAGAGAAAATTCATGGAAGGCGTACTGACCACTGCATAGGCATAATTTTCCTGATCGATATCGATCACCCAATAATCACTTTCGAATGCGCTGAAGAACCTGACAAGCAGTTTTCCTGGTTCTGAAGCATCCGGCACATAAGCCGTTCCGTTGATGGAACTCTTCAAACCATCCGGACCACCGTAAAAACCCTGATTGTGAACGGAAATCCTTCCATCATCCATCAATTCGTATTCTGCAGTTACATTCTGCAGTCCGTTTTCAAAAAATAGCCCGTATCTTCCGATCTCATACCAGGTTCCCTGATATCTTTCGATATCCAGATCCTTAACGGCTTCTGCTCCCATAGAAAAGACCATAGAGACGGTAAAAAGCAAAACGAATAAACTCAGTAGTACAAGATTTTTTTTCATTATGATCACCTCGATGATAATGACGAAGTAATTTTGTTTTATATTTCTTTGACTGTTTGAGGGTGATAAAAATCGTTCTGGTATAATAATTCTATAATATTTTTCCGTGAGGTGAGTTATGTCTGAATTTGAAGAATATAAAAGTTTGATTGACTTGATCAGTGACAGATTTAATCTGTTTGAATTCCTGGAGAACCTCGATGTCGGGGCCTACCTGGTGGATGAGACGCGAACGATTCAATACTGGAATAAAAAAGCGGAGGAGATAACCGGCTACTGCAAAGAAGATGTCGTCGGGAGAAGTTGTAGGGATAACATTCTGGTCCATATTGATGCGAGCGGGATGCAGATTTGCCCAACAGAATTATGTCCACTCGTCAGAAGTATGAAATCTAAAAAGACTTCTTTTGTCCCCTTCGCCGTATTTGCAAAACATAAAACGGAAGGAAAACGGATTCCTATGAACGTCTTTGCCTTTCCAATCAACATTCAGGGGCTGCCTTATTCGGGTATAGAATTTTTTCAGTATGCGGCAAATGCGGATGATCTGATTCGTGCAATGCGAATACAGGAAAGTTTTCTCCCGAGAGGCCTTCCAAAAGAGGTTGAGATCTTTTATCATCCATCTGCCTTTTTGAGTGGAGATATGATTTTTTACGAGGATGATTATTTTGGCATTATAGATGTTTCGGGTCATGGGCTTCCGGCAGCTCTGATATCGACCAGCCTGAGACTCGTGATCAAGGATTTGATCAAAAATCAGGTGCCCCTTGATCATTTTGGAGAGGAAATCGAGGACAAATTCAGCAGTTTCAGTATCACAGAAACTCATTTTACGGGTGTTTTCGGAAAAAGAATCGAAAAAGGCATTTCAATGATTTCGTTCGGACATCCCAAGCCGCTTTTGTTAAAGGCAAATGGAGATGTTTCGGAGCTGCCGATTCAGAATGATACAATACTCGGTTTTAATTTTCCCCATTTTACAAAATCCGAAGATTTTATCTTTGAGGAGGGGGATTCGCTGCTGATTTTTACCGACGGCATTACGGAAATTAAGACAAAGTCCGGCTTGTTGGATGTTGAAGGACTCGTGCAAATCGTGAAAAGGGCCAAAACACTTCAGGAAATATACCTCGTTGCATCGGAAATGAGTATAGAGAGACATCAGAATGATGATATTTCTATGATGAAAGTAACCCTATAAACAACCTGAGGGCTATATCGAGGACTTTATGAAGGTTGATCGGCCATCCGTCGTATATATGTCTATAAGTACAATTATATGTTACGATTACAGATAGACAATATGATTACAAATTTAACGATATTGTATTCAAACAGGCGTATAATATCTTCAGTGTTAGAATGAATTTATTATTTAATTTGTTTTGTAATGTATAAGCGAAATGATGATCATTAAAGAGCGTGAAAATTCTTTTTTTCTTGAAAAAGACAAAGGCATATCGCTGATAGACAAACTATAGCCATCTTTTAAGCGGGTAGATGCAGAAGGAATAGAAATGGGACTTTCCAGTATGGATACAGGCAATTCAAGATTAAGGATCAGAAAATCGCCTTGTGAAAGCCAAGATGCGTGTCATGTTATTCTGATCACGAAAAAAGAGGAGTCGTTCAGGTATGAATAAAGATAAGCTTATAAAATCCCTGGGAACACCGGAAGTCAAGTTGCATATCGCGGAAATTCTCTCACCGGCAATATTACTTTCTTATACCAATGAAGATAAATGCTGGCATGTTATGGATGCCCGTGAGGTCGAGATAACCGAATTTGAATACGATGATCTAAATAAACTGATAAAGGAATTCAACGGTGAGATCCTTGCCAAAGACGACCAGTTCTGTCTCTTGACACGTTCTGAAGATACGGAAAAAAAAGAAATGTTAAAAAAATACTGGGAGCAGACAACGATACTCGAATCGCTCAGCAAGGATAAAAACACGCTGACAAAATTTACGTATCAGCTGTTGAGCCTGGAAAAACTGATTCCATCTCTCCTGGAACCCTTTCCCGTCGAAATTCTGCTGAATATTCTGATAGATTCCCTTGGTGAGATATTTACCGCTTCGGCTGCCGCCTATACACTTCAGGACTATGGAAAATTAAAAATCGTAGGTCACGTTGGCAGTTACAATTTCCCAAGTGAATTTCAGCCGTTGGAAAGTTGTTATCCCGGTTCTGTCATAGAAATTGATTCCTATCACGCAACCTGTATATCGGAGGATCAAAAGAAACACTATCTGTTATTTTACAGAGAGACCCCTTTTCAGGAAGAGGAATTGTCAATATTGAAAATGCTGACTTCGTTACTGCAAAAATCGAGACTTCTTTTGTTGGAACAAAGTCGACAGAATGAAGTGGAAACACTGGTAAACCAATTTGAGTTTTCGCTTCACCTCGTGAAGAATTTTTCAATCAGCATTTTGTCTTCTTTTGATGAAAAAGAATTATATAAGAATATTTGTGATGCTGTTAAAGAGATGTTCCAGGCCCAATCGGTCTCTATTTATGAAGGAAAACGGGAGAGTGATCGTTTCAACTGCCTTCATTATGCCAATCTGAAAAAACAGAAAATGCCTGATACGATAACGTTTGATTTTGAGATGACGAATGATTCAACGGATGTTTATCCTGAGGGATTGCCTCGAAAACACTATACGCTCGTAACGGATTCGGGAAGACAGATCGTGATATTTATCGGAGAATCGGTACTTGAAAATTATTATCAAAAAGAGATTATCACGACTTTTGATAAGATCATTCCCGCTGAAATTAAAAAGGCGTTCGCCAATGTAGATGCCATTAATAAGGTAAAGGAACAGAAGGAATATTGCGAAAATGTTGCCGGAAATATACGCCTTATCTCGGATCACCTGCTGGAAATTGAAAAGGCGCCAACTAAGCAATTGCTTTTGGAGAAAGTGAATGAGTTGGCAAGACAGTCCGTGGATGTTGAATTTGAAGATATTCTGCTTTATCAGTCACCTGTTGTCTGCGAGGGTAAAACGAAGCTTAACATCTCAGATGACGAGACGCTCTTTGGAAGTGTCATCCTGAACGAAAAAAAATCGATTGAAAAACAGGCGGATTATCTCTTACCCCTTCTCTCGCAGACGGCGTTACAGACGGCTGAGAAGATTAACGTGTTCAGAACGGGAGAAGTCGTTACCGATTTTGAGACAATCATCGTCGATTATTTAAAGGTAAAATACCGCTTGGCCGGATTCAGCGGGAGCCCTGTAATTCATCAGCTCGATGTGGATCGTTACTGTCCGGAAAAGCTTGACGGTTGTGGCGTAGGACTGAAATATAACGATGTGCTTTTCTTTGCCACATGGCTTTCAGAAGAGGCCTTCAAGGGACTATTTGACTGAACTTTTCAGAGCAGAAAGAGTGATAAACGCCATCATCGTTAAAACGCCGGAATCCGATACAGGTAAGACAAAGGACGCCTTCAATAAAGAGCTGAGGACGTCCTTTCGTCGTTCATAGTTATAATCTGTGTTTTCTGAAAGTTTCTTTTATGGCCTTACGCATCATCTCCGGTGTTACCGGAATCCTGTTGAATCTGATTCCCGTCGCATTGTATATGGCGTTGAGTAGTGTAACACCCGGCGTGTCTATTCCTATCTCTGAAACACTCTTTGCGCCAAATGGGCCTGTGGGTTCATAGCTGTCTACCGTTTCGGCGATGACCTTTCCGTAGCTGGATCTGTCGGGGATCTTGTATCTGAACAGGGAGGCATTTGTCGGAACTCCCTTTGCACTGAAGGTCAATTCTTCGTAAAGTGACGCACCGAGTGCCTGAAGGGTTGCCCCCTCTATCTGTCCTCTCGCAAGAGCCGGGTTGATTGTGTTTCCGCAGTCGACGATGCTGACAACTTCTATCGGTGTGATCTTTCCCGTTTCTATATCGATCTCTATTTCCTGAAAAGAGGCCATGAACGGGATGGGGGACTCATCTCCCACGAATGACCCCGTTGCCCCGATCTGTTTCTGATCAAACGTGTAGAATAGCTGTGTGCACAGATCGGCATAGGTAATACTTTTTTCTCCATCCGTGGATCTTACGGTTCCATCCTCCACATAAAGGGCGTTTTCGTCCTGTTCAAGAAGTTTCGCCGCATTTTCAAGAATCTGTTTTTTTATCAGCTTAGCCGTGTTGAGAACGGCATTTCCGGAAACGTAGGTGGTACTCGAGGCGTAGGCACCGACGTCAAACGGTGTCCTGTCCGTATCCGAGGAGTAGATATGGATGTATTCGAGTGGGACATCAAGTTCTTCCGCTGCAATCTGAGAGAGAATGGTATCACTTCCGGTCCCGAGATCCGTTGCACCGACGAGCAGGTTGAACGAACCGTCATCGTTCATCTTCATCGTGGCGGATGCCATATCCACCTTGGCAATTCCTGAACCCTGCATGGCAAGGGCACAACCGATTCCCCTGATCTTTCCCGTTGTCTGGGCCTCCTGAGAGAAGAGTGAATTTCTGTATTTGCCGAATTTTTCCTCCCAGTGGCTCAGTTCTTTTCCCCTTCTGATACATTCATCGAGTTTACAGCTTTTGGCCGTCTGGGCAACCCCCTCTTTTCCTTCACCCATGATCTTGAAGATGGGAGAGGTCTCTCCCTCTTTCATCGTGTTCATTTCCTTTATGATGAGTGGATCCTTTCCGACTTTGTAAGCCAGCTCATCTAACATGGCATCCAGTGCCAGCAAACCCTGCGGTGCGCCGTATCCCCTGTATGCTCCGGCCGAGGGAAGATTGGTGTAGACGATATCCGAGATGAATCTGACGCCGTCTACCTTGTTATAAAGCGGTAGTGTCTTTGAACCGCATACCATGGCCACGGTCAACGCGTGATCGCCATAGGCTCCGGTGTTTGACAGGGCATACATATCGATTGCCCTGACTTTTCCCGATTTATCCGCACCGAGTCTGACGGTTACCTTCATATCATGTCGGGTGTATGTATTGATGAAATTCTCCTGACGGCTGAGAACCAGCATGGCGGGTTTTCCAGTCTTCAGGGTAACCAGTGCGGTGTATCCTTCGATGATGACCCCTTGTTTTGCACCAAATCCGCCGCCGATTCGCGGTTTGATGACACGGATATTCCGCATCGGCAGTTCAAGAATCTTTGACAGGATTCTGCGTGCGTGGAAGGGAACCTGTGTGGACGAAACGACGATTAGTCGGTCCTTTTCATCAAAATAAGTCAGTGTGGTGTGATTCTCCATGGAAACCTGCTGGGCCTTCGGATAATAAAAACTGCCTTCAAGCTGAACATCGGAATCGGTAATCAGTTGCTCCACATCCCCGATGCTCATCTCGTAATGCGAAGCGAGGTTTTTCGAAGCGTCGTATATGTTTTCGGCATCCCTTTCATCATGGATGACCGGTGCACCATCGTCCATGGCCCTTTCAAAGTCAAGTAACGGTTCAAGCACCTCATAGTCGACCTTTATCAGTTTGATGGCTTTTTTGACGGCTTGCAGTGTTTTACCGGCAACCACCGCAACGGGATCTCCGACAAATCTGACCTTGTCGTTCAGGAGGCAGGTGTCGTATGGTGAGGGCTCGGGGAAACCCTGGCCGGCTCGCGTGTATGGGATCCGGTTGATATCCTCATGCGTCAGTATACATTCTATTCCCTCTGTTTCCATGGCTTCTGATCGGTCGATGTTTTTGATCCTCGCATGGGCATGGGGGCTCTTCAGCAATTTGACAACGAGTGTGCCTTCTGGTGCGAGGTCTTCGGTATAGACCGGTTTCCCTCTTACAAGCGCGTTATAATCCACTTTTCTTTCAGCGTGGTTGACGATTTTGAAATCCATCACTGCACCTCCCCGCCATGTTTCTTGACAAGGTCCTCCACGGCTCTCACCTGTGCCTCGTAGCCGGTACACCTGCAAAGATTGCCCGTCAGACGCTTCTTTATCTCGCCTTCGGATATCTTTTTGTCCTCTCTGGTCTTAAACTCTTCGATAAACTCCTTCGTGGCAAGGATGAGCCCGGGTGCACAGAATCCACACTGAAACGCCGATTCATTTTCAAAGGCCTCCTGTACTTCATCCAGTTCAAGATGTGATCCAAACGCCTCGACAGTCGTTATATCGCATCCTTCAACGGCAGCGGCGAGCGTCGAACATGACAGAATCGCCTTTCCGTTTTTCAGAACGGTACAACTTCCGCAATCCGCGGAATTGCATCCTCTCTTGATGCTTTTATACCCATTTTTTCTCAATACATCGATCAGTAATTCGTTTGGTTCTATTTCGAAGATCTTCTTTTCACCATTCACCACAAGATTAAGCTTCAATTCGATCACACCCCTTTTTATCTATTTCTGATGATTATCTGATCTGTGCTTCAAATAACTCAGCATCCATGATAATCGTACATGGAAATTCATCTCTTTCCCCAACATCGTTGAGATGATTGTTGAGGAACATCCACATATAATGCCTGAACAGTTCCCGGAATACGATAGAATCTTCGGTGTATGAAATGAAATCAGGATCTGCTGGCTTGAACTGTTCTATCTGTTCTTCGGACAGGTAATCCTTTTCAGGATAAGAAGATTGTGTACAGTAGATATGCGGATACAGAACGCCTACAGGAAGAGTTTTGTCCCCCGTCAGTATTTCCGATACCATGCTTTCGATTACCGTATACGCAATGAGTGTTGTATCCGTAGACTGAAGTGTTTCCGGTTTTGCCTCTGAAATAAATCCCTCGTCAATTTCAGTACCGGTAATCTTTTCCACGGCCTCTGCGAGTTTAAAGAAATCCACCGGTCTTGAATTGATAAATCTGGCATCCACATAACTGTCGAGATCGGTTTCATCCATGAACACCGCATCGACTCTGTCGAAAGAAATGCCGTTGTCGATGAAATCATTCAAGAGCTCATCGGGAATGACCCGTACGCTCTGAGGATTTTCCTTCAGAATAACCCTGATATCTTCTATCAAGGCAGGATCTGCAAGGTTGTTTTCTTCAAGATTACTGATCAGGGCATCTATTCGTTTCTGAAGGCCGATCGAAAGGTTCTCTATCATGCCCTTCCTGATCTTCGTTTCATCATGATAATACTGCCAGTAGGGTTGAAAGTTCCTGTCAAGTTCCTCCACGAAGGTCTTCAACGTCTTGAAGTCCCCCTTCTCCTGTTTTCTGGCATTTTCTATCAGATCTCTGGTCTTTGTCAGCAGCCTTTCATAATCGCCATCCATCTTTTCGAGAACAAGATCTCGCGGTTTGGTCCTGATTTCAGGCAGTTGAGAAGAGAGATCATACGGCCTCGGATAGAAGGTGGAGGATTGAATAATCAGATTGGTTCTGTCGGGATATCCCTTGACATGCATGAGCAGTCCCTTATCAACCTGATACACCGCGTCGTTCAGCCTCTCGTCAGGTTTGAACGGAAAATCGAGTCCGATGACATGACAGGTACTGGTCGCCATCTGGTAAAGGGCGTATTCCTCAGCACTCAGCACTTCATTTTCGTTGATATCCTCTTCTCCATGTATGATCCTGAACCCCTTGATCTCCTTCTGTGTATATGAGATCTTTTCCGAAGGCAGACAGGTAACGATGCCCGTTTCACTGGCATTTTCAATCAGCTTGTACGGATTGGGAAAACCAAATTTTTCATTCAGGTATCCCATCGTTTCTACAAACCATTCGTCGTTCCACTCAATCGTGGCGTCTATGTAATTGTCAAGTGCATCTGAAAAGCTGACCGGGACCTGTGTGATGTATTTTGAAGGGATGTAGTAATAAGTACTGTCGTTGAAATGATACTTGTATTTTCCCCTGTAGTAGAAGAATCCCCTCGTTTTGATGATTCGGTCTGGAATTCTGATCAGAGGGGTATCAATCGAGTAGAAATAGTCGGCGATCTCATCGGAGGGAGTTCGGATATACAGGGGATTGGCAAGCAGGAAGGTCTTTAATTGATCAAAGAAATCATAATTGATGAGCCTGACCTGCGAATATTCCCTGTAATAAGCCGTCAGAGACTCAACCAGCAGAATCCCCTTTGTCTCTATCCTGTCTACATAGTCCCCAAGCAGGGCCGGATCGTAATTTTCTACCATCTGATCTCTCAGTGTAATCAGTGAGTCTTTCAGTTCAAAATCATCTAACAGCTGTGCGTCGATGATATCGAGTACCCCGGTGTAAATCGTCAGATAGGAATCTTTTACGATGGAATCATCGGGAGCTTCCCAGGCCGAAAAAGAACTCAATGAAAGAAGGATAAAAAATAGAATGAAGGTAATTTTTTTCATACATTCAACTCCGTAATCTTATATTTTTTTGTACTACGATACATTTTTCCGGATAATAAAGATGGTCGTAATTCTTGGCTTTACTCCCTTTAGTATACCATAACGGCGATTTCAAAAACGCAGTGGATGGGGAGAATTTCTTTTTGTGTTATGATATTGTTAATCGGAATCTTTGGGATTAAGAGGTTGATGATCGGATGAAAAAAAAGAGAAAGGCGTGGATTTTAATTGGTTGTTTCTTATTGGTTGTTTCTTATCTTTCTGGTCAGGGAAAATGCTTGGCAGAAACAAGGAATGATGAGTTAATCCAATTGCGCATAAGTGATGAAAAAGTGTATTTTTATACCGGAAATGATACACCCACAATACAGTTTTCTGTCTGCAAAGGCATGTATCTCTTTGTCTTTCACAGGGATACAGAGGGAAAGATACTGATGTTATGGCCGGATGTTTATCATGATCCCGGACTTGACAATTTTATACAAACCGGAGAAATAAAAAATATCGCATCCGATTACACCTTTTCCGGTGAACATTCGGGGACAGAACAGATAATGGCATTGGGCTATTATGCAAACGGTGCAGGACTTGTGAAAATGAAAGAAAGGCTTGCAAATCATGCCCTCACCGGTGAATATCTTGGGCAATCTGTATTGGATGAATTTCCACCTTCAGATGCTCAGAATGTCGTTTCATTTTACTACAATGTCAATCCGGAGTATTTGACTGAGTCTAAAAAAGTCTTTGTGATAGCAATAGGAATTAATGAATACAGAGATTCCGCCATTAAACGTCTGAAAACACCGGTAAATGATGCAAATGCTATCATCGAAAAAATAGAAGAGTGTTATTCAGATCGTTTAACTGTGAAGTCAAAACTGCTGACAAATGAAAAAGCGGATGTGAAAAGCCTGAGAACTTTTTTATCCGAGGGGATTTATGACTTTATAGATAAAGATACGACGGTGTATATTTATTTTTCGGGTCATGGGATACAGATTCCGGATGAAAATGGAGATGAGTCGGATCATTTTGACGAGGCCCTTGTCCCATATGATTTCTCGTATTACGACATTTACAACACCTTATTAATTGATGATGAATTGTATGAATTTTACAGACAGATTGGAAAGCAATCCGAAAGGCTTTTTGTGATTGTCGATGCCTGTTATTCGGCCGGTTCTGTAAAAGGGGTAAAAGCCATCCTTTATGATACCAGCCTAAAGGCTTCAGAGCAAGCAAACAGGGATGCGATGGAAAGTGAAGTGGAAAAGATTGATGAGAATTTTATCTTTCTGTCTGCCGCCGGTGGGAATGAGCAGGCCATGGAAGACCCTGAGGAAAACATACCCAACAGTATCTTTACTTATTATTTCCTACGGGCTTTCAGTGAAGACGCTGATTACGACAACAATCATTATGTTACCCCCGAAGAAATCCTGGTATATATAAAAAATGAAATGAGCAAATGGTTTATTTCACGAGATTTCCCCGTGCAAACTCCCGTGTTGATCAATCCGATGAACATAGAATTCTTAATTCCGATAAATTATTAATAGACAGCTTGCAGAATCAAGTATCTCAGACAGTAATAAACTGTTGAGAAGGTTGTCTGGTCTTTTTATGACAAAAATTATTAAAAAGGAGCTTCAACTATGAAAAAAAAAGGTATCATAGTCATCTTTTTTGTGTTGTTAGCCGTCAGTTGTCTAAGTACTGAGACACAAAATGTTGCAACGCTGCTGTCTTTTCAGACGGAATGCAGGGTAGTAAATTCTGACGAGAACGGGGTACAGGGGATTACAGTAAGCCTGTACTGTATAGATTTTTCAACAGGAGAACAGCGGCTTTTTTTAAAAGGAATAAGTGATAAAAACGGGTTCTTTGATCTTGTTTCGCAAACAGATACAAGGAATTTACCGGAAAAATATGCTTATCATCTGGTTCTGTCATCGGATGATCTGATGATAGAAAGGATAATCGATGGTCAGCCTGAGTTGTTCAGCCTCCTTGATCAATTAAAGCGGATCGTTGTAAGACAAACGGATAAAACATGGATTGTAGACGACGAATGGTCTACACAACTGAGGGATTTTGAAAAGAAAATCAGGCTTGCTGTTCTGACTGACAGTGGAAAAGAAGCAGAAATCAGGAAAATTCTGAAATATCTTATCATCACAGAACCGGAAAATGCGGAAATATACATCAATGGAGAATACATCGGAGTTTCGCCGATTGAATTGACTCTGCCGGTTACAACCGGTGAAGAGAGATATGTTATCTCTGTCAGAAAAGATGGATATGAAACGGAGATGCTTATTATCAGCACGGAAGAAATACTCTTATATCAAAGTGATCTGATTGAATACAGGAAAGAGTTGATCTTAACTCCTATAAATTAAATTACTGAACTTCACCTCCCCCCTCTCATAACGAGAGGGGTTTTTTT
>DAINPP010000014.1:0-57109 GCA_036743375.1 Thermotogae bacterium
GGGACGGAGGTTCTGGTCCGAATAACAAAATTGTATCAACAGAAAGTGATGTAATGAAAGCTCTCGAAAGGGAGCTTTTGTCTTTGAAACAGTAGAAAAAAACATGATATAATAATTTAAAAGTTATAAACTGGAAATTGTGAGGTTGATTATTGAGAAGAGATAGGAGAAAATATCAGTATCAAAAAGCATGCACATGTTACCTTGTTCAAAGAAAATTGTAAAAAGAAATAACAAAAAAATTCTGAAAAGTTATTTACCGGAAGGAATATTATAATTCATGAGGAAGGGGTCTATTAGTTGAATAACTATGGTGTGTTATAATTCTATTATATTCGGAGTTGGGGGTTGTTGAGTGGAAGATTTAATTGGATATCATGGTACTAAATCTTCCAATGTAAGTGGTATTTTATCTGAAAATTTCAAAGAACCAATCGTGAAAAAAGAGGATAATCACTGGCTTGGGCATGGTATCTATTTCTTCTCGGATTTTGAGTTAGCTGAATGGTGGGCAAAAACAAAAGTTAAAATTCATAATAAAAAATATTCTGCCGATGATAGAGCGAGTGTAATAAAAGCTGAAATTCAAGCAGATCGAATAATTGATTTAGATCTTCCAAGTAAAATGAATGAGTTTGTTGAATATTGTCATAAATTTCAGGAAGAAATTGTAGAACAGGGGATTGTTTTAGATTTCATTAGTGATAAGAAGAATAGTAATACACCTGAAAAAATTAGTAAACGGAAAAGATGTTTTTTTATGGATTCCTATAAACTAGACCGTGATATTGAGGTTATTTTGTTTACTTTTTCAAAAGAGAACCCCTCTTATGCATCTAGTAGATATCATAAGCGATTATTTAAAGAATTAGATTTACATTACAATGAAAAACAAATATGTGTAAGTAAGCCAAGTAATATAGTCAAACGAGTTGAAATAAAGTTTGATTTTGATGATGAGGTGATAATATGATTAAGAAGAATGATTTAGAAATGATTGCGGCAAGATATAACATAAAAGTGTCATATACTGAACCTGGTGAGGGTGGATTTGTGTTGGACTCAACCGGTAAACTACACAAAAATGTAGAAAATGTGTTTGGATATGATGTTGGATTATTATCCGTAGAAAATATTTATACATTTGATTCTACATCTTTGGAAGCGGCGTAGGTGTAGGATGATTGATGACTCTATAATTTCAAAATCAAAAAGTGTTTTGATTTCAAAAAGAATATATGTTGAGAAAATGATTTTTCAGAGGACTCAGGAGTGCAGTGCTTTGTTGAAATTCTCAAAAAGTGCTATTGAGAAAAATATTGATCAGATCGGAGAAAATCTCTTTAAGTGTTCACTTTCCGTTAGAATGGCTGATAAAAATGATGAAGCAAATTTAGAAGTGACAATAGCTGGTATATTTGAAATCCATGCGGATCTTCCAGAGGAAACAAAAGAAGTAATTATTGCAAAGAATACAATGTCAATATTATTTCCATATATTAGAAGTCAGATTACTCTACTTACTTCTCAGCCTGAAGTTGAACCAGTGGTTTTGCCTGCAGTTAATATTAACACGTTACTGGAAAATATTGACTGAATTCAGACCAAATTGAAGAACACAAGATCAGGGAGTGACCATAGGGACGGAGGTTTCTGACAAAATAACTAAGTTGTATGATAAAAACATAACAAAACGTGCTCTGAAAAGAGCGCGTTTTGTTTTAGAAATAACAGAAATAAAAACATGATATAATTATTCAGAAGATAACTGATAAAAAGTGTTAGTCAATTTATCCGGGGTGGACTGATGGGTGAAAAAAATAGTATTCGTAAGCATTCGCATGACGCTTTTTTCAAGGGAACGTTTTCAAAAAGGAAGATAGCGATAGACTTTCTTACGAACTATTTACCTGAAGATATTAAAAAGCATGTTGATCTTCAGAGCTTGAAAAATCAAAATGGAGAATATGTAGATAAAAATTTAAAAAAGGATTATTCGGATTTGTTGTATCAAGTAGAAATAAATGGACATGAAGGATATATCTATTTTCTATTTGAACATAAAAGTTATGAGGATCAAAAAGTGATTTTTCAGTTGTTACGTTATATGACAAGGATTTGGGAAGAGAGATATGACTCAAAAACAAAAAAAGTACCAGTAGTTATACCCATTGTGATTTATCATGGGAGAAAAGAATGGAAAATAGAAACAAGACTCTGGAAGTATCTGCTGGATATAGAAACAATGCCTGAAAGCATTCAAAAAATGTCTCCGGATTTTGAGTATAAAAGTTTTGATTACTCTCCTGAAAGTAAATTGGAGATAAAAGGAAGCGTAATCTTGCAGGCAGTTCTGAAAATATTAAAAGCGATTAGAGAAAAAGACAAAAAGAACTTAATAGATGGATTTATGGAATTCGTCTTACTATTAGACAGTGAGGAAGATATACAGCTTGGGAATGATATTTTTGATCTCGGATTGGAATATTTAATGAGTATAGAAGCAGAGATCACAAAGGAAGATTTAATACAAGCATCAAAGGAAAGGGGTGATGTCGTGAAGAGCTTGGCACAGAGGCTGAGAAATGAAGGTAGAGAAGAAGGCATGGAAATAGCCTTAATAAATTTATATAAGAATGGTTTTACTGTTGATCAGATAGTGGCCGGATTGGAAATAAGCAAGGAAAAAGCGCTTGAAATCATTGAGAAAGCTAAGAAGAATATAAACTGAGCAACGTAACGGTATGACTGATGAAGAAAAATTCTTGTTCGTATGGCAGGAAGTATAGGGAAAAAGTCATAGTATTCATGTGGAAGTGTTAAAACGATGAAAGTAGTTTTCTTAAAATATAACAGGGGGAATAATCAGAATAGCTCATTGATTATTCCCTGTTTTTATATTAAGGAGAAATTCTCAGGGGCTTTTATAAGGAGGTATTATGCAATACGATATTCTGTTTGAAACGTACCCGTATCTTGAAACGGAGAGGCTGATCCTGAAAAAGATCGAAGCGTCCGATGCGGATGGGGTGTTTAATTTATACAGTAATGATGAAGTATTCAGATACTGTGGAATCATTCCGAAACATAATTATGAAACGGTCAGGAAAATGATAGGACATTTTGAAAGAGACTATAACAAAAGGCAGAATATCAAGCTCGGTATCTTCTCAAAAGAGGATTCCGGAAAATTTACGGGAATAATAGAAATGATGAATTTCAAGAATAAAGTAAACATGGTAACTGTAGGCTATTTTTTGGCTGAGGAATACTGGGGCAGAGGGTTTGCCACGGAAGCACTGAAGAAGCTGAAGGACCATTTATTTGAAGTTGCGGCAATCAACAGAATACAGGCGGAAATAATGCCCGAAAATACCGCATCGGAGAAGGTTCTCCTGAAAAGTGGATTCGTTTGTGAAGGGCTTATCCGGCAAGGGGCTTTCTGGCCGGGAAAAGGTGTCGTCGATTTAAAATTATTCGCCGTTCTGAATAACGAGAATCAGTAATCTGAAAAAGGTAAGTGGTAATAATTTCAGATAAGGGAGTGAAGTGATGAAAATAAAGATCAGAGATATAGACATTTATTATGAGATTTATGGCGAGGGAAGACCGATTCTGATGATTCATGGGCTTGCCCCGGATCACAGAGTGATGAAAGGCGCCTTTGAACCGGTATTGAAAGACAGTCGGTATAAGAGGATATATTTTGATTTTCCGGGAATGGGGAAATCTGAAACGAACGAGACCTGTTATTCCAGTGAAGCCATTCTAAAGGTCATCATAGAGTTTCGAAAAGCGATTATCGGAGATGAAAATTACCTCCTGTCCGGTGAATCCTATGGCGGTTATCTGTCTTATGGATTGCTTGTCAGGGAACCTGAGAAGATTGACGGTCTCTTTTTGATCTGTCCGGTAGTCAAAAACAGGAGAGAAAGTCGGATTCTCCCGGAATTTAAACTGGTAGAAAGAGAAGCGTCTTATCTGGAATCATTGGCTGATGATATAAAAAAAGAACTGGATTCCCAGGCGGTTATTCAGACGGAATACACGATAGAAAGGTTAAAAGAAGAAGTCATTTCCGGAGTAAACCTTTCCATGAATTACAATTTTGATGAGCTTGAGAAGAACCGGGATTTTTCCTTTCCCGTCGATGAGTTTGTCTTTGAGAAACCCACTGTGATCCTGACCGGATTGTACGACAACGTCGTAGGATATAAGGATCAGTTCGTCATGACAGATCAGTTTAAGGATGTTTCCTATGCGGTGATTTCGGATACCGGGCATAACATGCAGATAGAAAATCCGGAACTGTTTAACGCCTTTGTGAAAAGTTGGATCAAACGGATTGAGAGAGGAAAGGTACGGAATACAATCAAGAGATGAAAAATTCCCCTGCCCCTTCAGTTTTATAAATAGTCCATCGGGGCAGGGGTAGAAACAAACGATGTGGTATTTGTTCAGACGCTTTCTTTTATGAGAGGGTATGCGATGATACGCGGGTCTTTCTCATGTTTTTGGCCGGAGACAACGACCAGCCGATACAGCCAATTCCCACGGCGATGAATACGATCCTGCCGGCTATGAAGGGAAGCGTGAACGTAAAGGTATGGGTACCCTCATAAAGGGGGAGAATTGATGAACTTCCGATGATGTCGAGAAACGATGGAAGTGGGATCCTGAAGATCCCCGTAATGAGGATTACCGTCAATAGGGTATATATCAGGACCGTCTTTTTTTCTCCGAGCAGCATGGCAATTCCAAATACCAGCAGAACAGAGGGGAAAAGCATGATCAGAGCCGTGAGAATCAGTTCGCCGAAGGCCGTATAGTCGAAGATCACCCCATAAAACACGAAACAGATACCGATTGACAGGATGACGGCGATTGCAAAAGCCAATGCGATTGCACCGTATCGGATCGCCTTAAAGGTTTTGAGGGGCATGGGAGCGGCGTTGATGATAGGGCTCATCCCTCTCTCGGATGGTGTGAACTGTTGGGCACACATTGCCAACAGCAGGATATGCAGTAAAACGGTTACCGACGAGAGATAGTCGCAGAACGTCCATTGAGAAAACGGGGCGGTGTAGTCTGTGCCGAAGATGACGCTCGTTCGCAACAGGGAAACACAGTAAACCAACAGTGTTACCAGTAGTAAAAGATATTCCCGTGAACTGACGAGCCTCTTGAATTCATAGTTAAAGATTGTCTTTTTGCGCAATGTTTAGAACCTCCTCTGTCAATCCCGTTGTGGACAGGAAATCTTCGTATGTGATGAACCCAAACAAATTGTTTTGATAGAGTTCGGATAATTTCTTCATCAAGGCCTCTGATCCCCCAAGAGCCGTTTCGGCTTGCAGGATCTGAAGGGGCATGATGTTGTACAGACCGATGCTTTGCAGATTCCTCATGACGTTTGAGGCATCGCTTTTTGAAAGTTTTGCCAGATAATCGGGATGTTGGACGTAGAAGGCATTTTCGTATGTTTGCCAATTTCTTTGCCACACGTCGATAAATCGCTCTTTTGCGTAAGCCTGTCCGTAATAATGCTCCAGGAAGCGGTAGGTGCTGTAGCAGGTAACGCCTTCGGCAGACCAGTAAGAATGATCGTCCGTCTTGAGAAAAGTGGCAAGGCCCCACCATTGATGCGCGATCTCATGGATGATGGTGTCAATTCCACTTCCGTTGTCCGGATTATCCGTCTCACCCGGGAGAAACCCTGCCGCGGCAAAATGTGTCTCGTCCATTGCACTGGTGTTTCCCGCTGCATACCCCCCGCTGAACGTGGCCGGAAGTTCCAGCATGGCAAGATGATCCCTGTAAACCAATGGCCCATAAACCTCCGTGAAATAGTCTATGGCCGCTTTCATGACCTTGATGGCATCCATGTTTGCCATCTCATTTTCGTGTTTTGCAAAGTAAATAAAGTCGATCGTGAGACCTCCCGCCTCAAAGGTCTTTGTATGATAATCAGCTGCCGTCAGACTTATGTTTCTGCGGTCGTTTTCGGTTCCCGACCACCGGACTTTCCCGTTGACCGTATCGAGTTTTTCTACCAGGCTACCCGAAAATTCGGGAACAAGCTGCTCGTCGAGTCTCAGTGACCACGTGAAGGCCAAATCCTCCACGGCGGAGATGTTTGTACTTGGTGAGAAACACGTGCGTGGGATCCTGACGTATTCACGACAGATTCCACTCCAGGGAGTTTGACTCAATGAACGGTTGTTTTCAATATGCCCGCCATATGTAACTTCCACCGTTGTCAGTTTATCGGCCGGTATATCGATGTACCATGTGGCTTCGTTATTCTGCTCAACACCATCTCGAATTGCCTTGACTTCCTGACCGTTTACCTTGGCCTTTTTTATTGTATATCCCGGATTTAAGGCCAATGAAAGAGTTTGTTTCTCCCCGGTGAGGTTTTCTATGCTATATACGGCCTCTCCGGTTAGTGTCCGATTATCGGTATCTATGGTGACGTCTGCCTTTTTGTCTGTCAAAAGCAGCTCCGTGTTTTCATCTTCATCGTCGCCAAAACTGAAAGTGAACAGACCTGTACCGGAATCTTGAACCTCTTCAGTCTTTCCAACGTATAAATCCATGGGAATGCTGTTGTCGAATATCGGTTCAGCGGACCAGCATATACCGGCCAACGTGATGGTGAGAACCAGGGATACCGGTGGCCAGATTTGTCTTGAATTTTCTATGAAGGAACTTAGAAAACCATGTCCGTATCGTCTGATTGAAGACAGTCCGAAAATCCATACCCCGAGTGCCACCGGAAAACAGAAGAGACGATTCCACTGTATCGTGTCGATCTGAAATTGGTTACTCACAAGATCCGAAAAGTCTTCGGCGTTTGTCTGAACCCAAAACAGCAGATAGCTGGGATTTAAGTCGTATCGATGGTAGTCAAGCAATCCCGAGAGAATAATCAGACCTATCATGATGATGAAGGCGGCTTCCACGCGTTTAAACAACATATAAAAACCGGAGGTTAACAGGATGGATAGTGTCAGAGCCCCAAAGAAGATCAGATACCAGGAGGCGAAAAAGGTATCCGCCTGGAAGTAAGCACCGGTCTTTATGAGGGCGTAAGGCAACGTGAAAACCGAAGAGAGAAGGGTTGTGATGGCAGCCATACCGATGAGTGACAACGTACGCCGCAGATGATAAAAGATCGGATTTGTGTACGAGAGAATGATGTTGTCCGTGTTGTTTCTGTAATCTCTGTGAAATTGTACCAGCGTGAGCAGTGTGAAGAGCAAGGCCCCGAGGAAGGCACTGTATTTGGATGGTATGAGAATGTAGGCATCGACAGCGGTTGTCCCTGAAGAGTTCAGACAAAACCATACGGTGATGGCTACTGTAACTGCCATAAAGAGAAGCGTTAATCGCTCGCGCAACATTCGCCTCACTTCATGTGAGAATGCCGAAAGAGGATTCATGCAATTTTCCTCCCGTCCATGAGTATCATATAGGCTTCTTCCAGAGATCTTGCGTTTTTTTCATTGATCAGATTTTCTGGTGTTCCCGTGTAGAGTATTTCACCGTTGTTCAGGATGATGATATGATCACAGGCGGATTGGACGTCTTCAATGATGTGTGTGGACAAAATCACGAGACGTCTTTTTGCGGTATCGGTGAAGAGCTTGCGAAAGGCCACCCGTTCTGCCGGGTCGAGACCAACCGTCGGTTCGTCGAAGATCAAGAGCCTCGGATCTCCGAGTAAGGCTTGTGCGATTCCAACCCGCTGCTTTTGTCCGCCCGATAGTGTTCGGATCTTTGCCCCACGTTTTTCCTGCAGATGGGTCAATGTGATGACCCTGTCGATTTCGGATTTTGTGCCCCTTTCATCGACACACTTGAGGGCTGACATGTAATCCAGAAATTGTGTCGTTGTGAGATTTTCAAAGAGGCCAAATTCCTGTGGCAAATAGCCTAAACCGGCCTTAAGTTTTTTCTCCTGTTTTACAAGTGGAATTCCATCGAGCAGGATCTCTCCGGAACTTGGCAGAAGGTTGGTCGTCAGCAACTTCATCAGGGTGCTCTTGCCGGCACCGTTTGGACCGACGAGACCGATCAAACTCGGACTGGTTAGTGTGAGACTGACATTTTTAAGGGCATGCTTCCCCCCCTTATACGTCTTTTGAAGCTCTTTTAATTCAATTTTCAAAAAAATCAACTCCATTCATTAGATATCGTCATGACTTTAACATCGATGAATGGAGGAGTGATGAAACGGATGTGTAGTGGATATGAAATCTCAGAAGTTCACGATAAAGCGCATGCCGTCGGGAGAAGTCATGGGTTTCAGACTGTAATCCAATCCAATCAGATGTAAAACGGAGTCCGTAATGTAGAGCCCGAGTCCGTTTCCTCCCGTATCACGGTTTCGAGATTCATCCGGCCTGTAAAAGGGTTCGGCCAATCGCGACAGCTGTTCTTCCGGGAGGGGAACACATTCGTTTTCCACGAAGAGACTGTGTTCCCGGCAATAAATGGACAGTTTACCGCCTGAACGGGTATATTTAACGGCATTTGAAAAGATGTTTGAAAGGGCCTTACTCAGGAGTTTTGGGGGAACTGTAACCAGAAAGGCGGCGCTCCAGTCGATGTAGAGGATCAGTCCCTTGGCACGGGCGATCAAGATGTACGGTTCCAGAATCTCATCGCAAAGGGTCTCGATGCTTTTCGTCACAGGCCCTTCGATTGTGTCCTCAAGATGGGAGGCGGTTAGAATTTCACGTAACATGGCTGAGAGTTGGTCCACCAATTCCTTACATTTTGGTAGATAGTCCTCATGGTTTTTATACTTGCCGACCTTTAGTATCATGTTGTCCATGATGACACTCACCGCGGTTACCGGTGTCTTGAGTTCATGAGAGGCAGCGCGGAGAAAATCGGTTTTTGCACGCTCGGCCTTGCTGACCTTTTCTAACTCTATTTCGAGCGATTCTATGGTTGTTAACAGATTTTTATAAAGTGTGTTGACGTTGAGCGCCAACGTACCGATTTCATCTTTTGTGTCAATCCTGCATCTTGCCTCCCGTTCCATGGCTGTCATATGCTGTGTCTCTTCCGAGATGGCCCGAATGGGACGCGTGATGGCGCGGGCGTAGAGGAGCGAAAAGAAAACGGCAACAATTACACACATCAAGATGGATATGGGAAGTAGCGAGACGATGACCTCAACGGCCTCATCGACGGGAGCCAGTGTTACAATTGCCGTGACGGTTCCCAAACGACCTTCCATTGTGAAATTACGACGGGTCTCGATCGTTTTCAGACCCTTGGCCGTTTCGCTTGAAATGATGTCTGTGACGGTTTGGCTATCGGAATTAATCATATTGTTTCCAGGAAATTGTACATTGCCATCACTGATGATGGTGACGGTGGTATCGAAGGCTTGATCACTTCCTGCTTCGATTTGATCGGTGGTGGCCGATCCTTCATAGGAATCGGCGTTGTTTTCAAAGATCACGCCACCGTTCCATGTCAGCAAGGAATAGTAATCGTTTCCTATGTTTACGATTAAATTGGTTTGAAAAGAGCTGGCATGCTGACTCATCAGATCAACAATTTCTTCACGTCTTGCCACTTCGAGCTGTTGGACAAATTGATTGGTCATCTTTGTCAATTCCTCTTGTTTCTGATCGGTGTAGATCTTCGGCATCAGCGTATAAATCAAGCCATTGGCCAGCAGCGCGACCAAGAGTAAAAGCCCCAGCGTATACAGGAAGGTCTTGGTGAATATCTTCATAATGTCTCCTCCAGTTTATATCCAACGCCGGTGATTGTTACGATGCAGTCGAGTCCGAGCTTCTTTCGTAAGTTCTTGACATGAGAATCCACCGTCCTGTCAAAAACGGGCCGATCCTCCCCCCACAACTCATCTAAGATCCGTTCACGAGAAAGCACCCGGCCCGTGTGTTCCACAAACAAACGCAGGAGCATGATCTCCCTCGGCGTGATCTCTATGGGACCATTCGTGTCTTCTGCGGTGAATCCGTCAAAGTCGACTCGAATGTCTCCATGTTGCCACATACAGGGTGTTTCACCGGTCATTCTCCGGCGTAATAAGGCCCTCACACGCTTTTCGAGTAACACGATAGAAAACGGTTTGGTCACATAATCATCCGCCATTCCGTCAAAACTTGCAATCTGAGTGTATTCATCTTCGATGGCCGTTAGCATGATCACGGGGACATTGCTTATCTTGCGTAATTCGTGCAAGACAACAAGTCCGGTGAGCTTGGGCAGCATGATGTCCAACAGGATGAGATCAAAGGGTTCCTGTCTTATCTGTTTCAACGCCTGTTCTCCGTCGTATACCGGTACTGCTCCGTATCCGGCCTCTTTAAAATATTCACAGATTCCTTCACTTGTATCCAAATCGTCTTCGACGACGAGTAATTTCATCAACGATCACCACCTGCAATATCTTAACACGAAGATTTGTAACGGATGTGAATTTGAAATTGGCAGGATAGAAAACGGGTTATACCGTTCCCGTTAAAATTCGTTGTATAAGAGAGAAATAAGAAAAGACAAGGGGTATCGTAGAATACTGTAATACCATAAAAAAGGATGAAGTGAAAGAGTCCGTCCGGCCGCTGAAGATGCCCACCGTTTTTTTATTTCTTTAATTTAACGGATAGAGGAATAAACTGTTGTATTGTAAAATAAATGAAATGCTAATAACGTCAAAATCACAAGGAAACTATTCTTATGGGGCATTGCCTACCAGAACAAGTGAATAAGGAGAGTGAGTCAAATGAAAAGACATCATTTTGTGATCCTGATAATTATTAGTTTTCTATCGTTCTTAGTATTTGCAGAAATTGACCAGAATTCAAAGGTGAATAATTCTTTCTCAAAATCCATACTCCTTGAGTTTGATGAAACGGGAGCGGGTATGCTGAATTCCGAAATTTTGCCGAAAGGGGACAGGGATTTTTTTGCCGTTAATATTGAGGAACTTGGGGAGTATATTTTTAAGGTTTCTTCTGAAGATCCGGAGGCAAGATTTGGGATTAGGGTACTCGATTCAAATAATGAGGTGATACGTGATTGGATCTTGGGAGAAAAAGGAAAAGAGTTACTTTTAGTCACGGATATTACGAAAGTGTTCGTTGGAAAGCGGATTTATTTTGAGGTGATGCAATATGAGGATAACGCGGAATTTGAGTATACTGTAAGTGTTATGGAAAATCCCGTTAGTGATTATACCGAGCCTAATGATCGTTTTAGAGAGGCCTTTGATATTGAGTTAAATACGGTTACAGAGGCATATGTCTTTCCGCAGGGCGATCATGACTTTTTTAAGGTGATTATTCCTTCAGCGGGTAGATTTACGCTTAGAGTAGAGAGCGAGGATCAAAATCTTCAGATGGGGGCAAGAATTCTGACAGAGGAGAATCAGATTTATAACGATTGGAAATATGCGATTGATGCTGGAGAATTGTGTGAGATCGTCAATGATTTTAACGAGAAAACCGTCCTTTATCTCGAAGTTAACCATAAAGATGACAAAGTCAAGAGCTATAGTCCCTATACTATCGATGTTTCACTTTTTCAAATTGATGATAAATATGAACCGAACGATAGTTTTAAGGAGGCTGTTTCTGTTGAATTGAACGATAAAGTGATAGGCTATCTGTTTACTCTGAATGACAGCGATTATTTTAAATTTTCCGTTCCTCAAACCGGGCTTGTCAAATTCCGTATTAATGCATTTGACCAGGTTGTAAGACCTGCATTCAGGATATTGACGGATGAAAACCTGGTTTATAATGACTGGGTAACCGCTTCGGAATTTTCAAATACGGTAGAATTGGAAAAAGAAATGTTCCCCGGCGAGTATTATATAGAATTATATTCGAGTGGTGATTATTCATCGGTACTGCCTTATGAATTCGAGATTTTATTTGAGCCGTCAACTGATATTAATGAACTGAATAATGATTTTTCTACGGCGGTAGAAATTGACGATGATGTGGTGGTTGAAGGAGAGATATTCCCGAAAGGAGATCGTGATTTCTACAAGATTGATGTTTTAAAACCTTCTGAGATGAGAATCATTCTTAGATCGAATCCGGCACTCAGTATTGGTGTGAGAATTCTTGACGACGATAACCAGGTTGTGCAGGATTGGATCTATGCCTCAGAAACGGGTGATGATCTGTATATCAAAACGGATATTCAGAAAGCGGGGATGTATTATCTGGAAGTGGGAAATCTTGAGGATACACGCGGCATCATTCTCCCGTATACGTTAACGGTTAAGATCAAGTAGAAGGATGTGCATGAAAGAAAATGGGCTGAGAATAGAATGTTTTCTGTTTGCCATAGATAATTTTATCCTCTATGGAGCAAAATAGTAGATTGAAGCTCTTCTAAAAAATCAGCTTGATTTTGTTGTAAAAACAATCAAGCTGATTTTTGTCATTCGACGTTAAGGCTCAAGGCATCCTTAACCCTCTTGAGAGGGTGTACAGGGTATACCATTCTTTTCTCGTGAGTTCTGTGTTTTCCGCATTTTTTAACTGTCTGATCCTATCGGGATTGCTCGTTCCGATAACCGGTCTGATCTTTGCGGGATGTTTAAGGATAAAAGCCAGTACAATACATTCCGGTGTTCTCTCTTTTTCTTCAGCAAGCCTGTAAACGTATTCTTTTGTCTCAAGGATAGTTTCATCGACATCCGAAGCCAATTCCCTCCCGGAGAATATTCCCCTTGACAGGGGGCTCCAGGATTGTATTTCTATCCCGTTCAGCATCATATATTCCATCAACCCGGGGGTAAATGTGCTTCGGAATCCGTTGTCGTTGTTGACGCCAATCGTTCCGTCCAGCCAATCGAGTTTTGAAAGACTGATTTCCAGTTGATTCGTCTTGATCTTTCTTCTCGTTACTTTTTCTATATATTCGATCTGATACTGATTCATGTTCGAGACACCCATTTTTTTTATCAAACCGTTTTCAAACAGATAATCAAATGCCTCTTTCAACTCGGATCCTTCCATCAGCGGATCGGGTCGATGAAGTAAAAGGGAGTCGATCGTCTTGATATTCAACCTTTTCAAACTGTCAACAACTGAATTGATGAGATGCTTTGCGGAAAAATCAAATCTTCCCGTTCCATCCTTATGAGGGAGTATGATTCCCGCTTTTGTCTGTATTTTTATGATATTTTTCAGATCGGGTTTCTGTTTCAGTACCTCACCGAAGACGGCTTCAGATTTTCCATCTTGATAAATATCTGCAAAGTCAAAGAAATCGATACCGATTTCCAGCGCTGCTTCAAAGGCCCTTGCTGCATCGTCAACCGCCTTAACGGAGACCTTTTCGGTATCCCAGCCACCACCGAGTCCCATCGTACCATAAATCAATCTGCTGTTTCCAAACATATCAACACCCCTTTTTCCCGATTAAACACATGAGATGAAATCAATTTTGTTTAAACACCTGCTTCAATTTTTCAGAATCAAACGATCGAATGTGTCTGATAACGCCTTTGCGAGTAAACAATTTTAAAAGCAGAACTCTAATAAGTATAGCATAATTCATGCGGAAAGGCGTCTCCGGTTTCTGAAAAACGGGAATTGATCATGTGTTTTAATTATTCGGCAAGCTCGTATATTTTGATAACGTCCGTTTTGTCGAGTTTCATGAAATTACCGACGGGTCCGAAAACCGTACACTTTTCCGCCATTTCCTCATATCGTTTTTCAGTGATACCGGCTTCTTTCAACGAAACGGGCATGCCAATGGAACGATAAAATGCCTTCAACCTTTTGATGCCTTCCTCGATCATGTATTGTGAATCATCAAATGTCGCTTCGACGTCAAAAACAGTGTGGAAGAACTTCATGATTTTCTCCGGATAGGCCTCAGAGACATAACTGATCCAGGCCGGAAAGATGATCGCGAGTCCGGCACCGTGTGTCAGGTCGTAAATGGCACTGAGCTCATGTTCGATCATATGCGTTCCCCAGTCCTCTATTCTTCCCGTACCAAGCAGTCCGTTATGAGCCAGTGTGCCGGCCCACATGATTTCTGCCCTCGCATCATAGTTCTCAGGCCATTCTATGACTAATGGCGCATTTTTGACGATGGTTTTCATAACGGCTTCACAAAGATGATCTGTCAGATCGACATGCCTTTCCCGTGTAAAGTATCTTTCCATGATATGGGCAAGCATATCCGTGATACCGGCAGCCGTCTGATAGGGTGGTAATGTGAAAGTCAATTCCGGATTCATGATGGCGAATTCAGGTCGCAGAAACATGCTTCCTGTTCCCCTTTTCAGTTGTTTTTCATCATTTGTGATGACGGTTGCCGTACTCGTTTCGCTGCCGGCTGCGGGGAGTGTCAGGATCACCCCGATTGGAAGTGCCTCCCTTATTACGGCCTTTCTGTCGTAAAAGTCCCAGACATCCCCGTTATATGGAATACCCGCCGCTATTGCCTTGGACGAATCTATGACACTTCCACCACCTACTGCGAGGATAAAATCCACCTTTTCCCTTCGGCATAGTTCTATCCCTTCACGGACCAAAGAAAGTGAGGGATTGGGCTTTACCCCGCCAAGTTCAATGTACTCCAGTCCGGCGTCTTTCAACACACCGGCTACCTTTTCATATAAACCGGTCTTTTTGATGCTGCCGCCCCCATAGTGAATCAGGACCTTCTTCTTGCCGAGGGCGTTTATCTCTTTCTCTATCTGATTCTCTGTCCCCCTTCCAAAAATGATCTTCGTTTTGTTATAGAATACAAAATTTTGCACTTCCATCCCTCCGTTTTTTAGTTAATCGAATAATAAGACGGAATCCGAAATATTATATTCCTGAAGAAAACTAATGAGAGACTTATATAAAAATTACATATGTCTTCGTTTTGTAACGGATATTATGGCTGCCACAGTGGTTTATAACGGGGGAAATGTTTGAAGGGCTTGGATTGTAAATAAAGCGGGGAGTGTTTGATCTGAAACACCCCCCTGCTTTATTACCAGCCATATACCGAAGTTCTGATCCCCTTTGTGTTTAAGAGGTAGATTTTGTTGCTGAGATAATAGTACAGTTCCAGTCCGTCCCAGACAAGATCTTCTCCGTGTGTTTCTGTATAAATTCTGATTTTTTTCCCACCTTTAAGGAGATACGGTCCGAATTGATAGGTTTTGCCGTCCGAAGCGGAGATGAGCTTCCAACCATTCAGATCAACCCGTGTGTTTTCCGTATTTGCGATTTCTATATATTTTCCCTCTCCGGTGAATTTAACTGAATTGATCCTGATTGGACCCGATGATGTGCTGATAACAACGTTACCTGAATTATCAAAGACCGATTTCCAGATCCCTCTAATGTTGTTTTTGGCGGTATTTTCCGCTGTGGCGAACAGGTCCTGATAATCGTTTCTGTAAACTCCAGTCCGATCAGCGATTGCATAACCGTTTGCAATTGCGGAAAGGTTGTGGAGGATCCAACTCTCTCCGGATTTGTACCATATATAGCCATGAGCAATCCCATTTGAGTCGATCTTTTCTGAACTGAAGGTAATATAAATACTGCTTCCAACCGGACACATCTTTTCGAGAAAGTCCTTTCCCTCCTTTGAATAATCGGCGTTCAATCCCGGTGAGCTAAATGAAACGGGGTTGAGTTCTCCGGTGAGATACATGATATGGCTTGTTCCCTGATATTGAATCTGGAGTGTGTTGCTGCTGATGATCTTTTCAACATCCGCACGGTGGTAGGTTTCAGGGGATAGTGTATAATCCCAGTGAAAATTCAGCCCGTTTCTACTCATCGTTCCGGCAAAGGTACACAGGGGAATAAGGAATAATATCAAAATGAAGGATCCTTTCATATGGTTCACCTCTTTTTTTATTTGAATAATTGATTATATACCTTTTTATGTTATCATTTTGTGTTTTATATTTTGAACTGTTAGAGTGAGGTAGAAATGGCTTTTAAGAAGATAAACCGTAATACTTATTACATCGAAGGTGCAACGAATGTGGGGGTCTACGCCTTTAAAAACAAAAACTGTCTGTTGATAGATACGCCATTCAACCGTTCACAGGCCCATTCGGTGGATAATTTACTGAGGGAGAATTCCCTGCATCCAAAATACATCTTTAATACGCATGGTCATGCGGATCATTTTGGAGGAAATGACTGGTTTATTGGGGAATACCCGGGCGTTGAGGTGTTCAGTTCAACTGAAGAAAAGAATTTTATAGAAAATCCACATTATCTTTATTACATCTCCAACGCGGCTTTTCCTTCAAGAAAATTGAAGAACATAAAAGGGTCAAGTGTAAATTATTGTGTGGATGAAGGCGTTGAGAAGATAAACGATATCAAATTTTCCTTTGTGAAGAGTCCCGGACATACGGAAGGCGATATGATCATCATAACACCTGACAGGGTGGCCTTTACCGGAGATGCGATATTTTCAAGACATACGCTCGAAAAATATGCCCTGACCTATCTCCTGAACGTTGGAGAACGACTGAGGAGTCTTGAAAAAATCAGGGAGATAGATGCGGATATTATCGTGGTTGGCCACTCACCGGTTCTTGTTGAGAAGGGGGAACTGTCATCACTAATAGATGACAATATCAGCAGTATTCATGTCATGGTGGAAGAGATCCGTGAGATATGTCATCAGCCGTCAACGAGAGAGGATATTCTCCAGAATATACTGGTAATGCATGATATGGAATCGGATTACAAGGGATACCTTGTGAACTTATGTTCCGTCAGTGCTTTTTTAAATTATATGCTGGATGAGGGGATTCTTGATGTTTCGATAGAAGAGGGGAAACTGTATTACTATTGAAGGGTTAAGCCATTCCAATGAATTTCATGGGTTTATGAGCCTGTAAAGACAAAAGAAAAAGGGCGGTCAAATCGGCCGCCCTTATGATTATCTGAAAGATAGAATTACAGTTCCTCTATGGCTTTCATGAGATTAACTACGATTTGTTCTCCGACTCTGACCTGTGCTTCATATGTTGAGGCCCCGATATGTGGTGTGCAAATGACGTTATCGAATGAAACGAGTTTCTTTCTGAGATCGTCAACCGGTGGTTCCACTTCAAAGACATCAAGTGCCGCTCCCGCAACCTTTCCACTTTCGAGATTTTCACAAAGTGCTTCTTCATCGATGATTCCGCCACGTGCTGCGTCAATGATGAAGACCCCTTCCTTCATTTTGGAGAAGGCATCCGCGTTGATCATCTTTCTCGTCGCATCGATCAGCGGTGTGTGGAGTGTGATGATATCTGCCTTGGCATAGATTTCATCGAGTTCGACAAATTCCACATCGAGTCCGCCGTTGTCTTTTACGACATCATAGGCAAGGATCTTACAACCGAAGGCGAGAAGTCTTTCCGCTACCTGTTTTCCGATTGTACCAAATCCGATAACCCCAACTGTCTTCTGATAGAGCTCGTATCCCTTGAGTGTCTTCTTTTCCCAGAGTCCTTCCTTGATCCCGTTTGTTCCCCTCGGGATGGCCCTGAAAAGTCCAAGCATGAGACCGATTGCGAGTTCGGCAACACTGACGGAGTTGGCTCCCGGGGTGTTGACAACCTTGATCCCCTTTTCTCTTGCGGCAACGAGATCCACATTGTCAAGCCCTGTTCCGGCCCTTGCGATGACCTTGAGATTCGCTCCGGCTTCTATGATATCCCTTGTCGCCTTTGTGGCACTTCTGATTACAAGGGCATCGTACGCCGCTATTTTTTCAAGAAGAACGTCTTTTTCAAAATGTTCAGCCGTGATTTCATAGCCTTCGTATGAATTGAGTTGTGCCATGGCATCTTTTGAAAGTGGGTCGTTCACGTGGATTTTAAATGCCATATTAAATCCCTTCTTTTAAGAACACTTCTTCTGCCGCTCTGACTGCACAGCCCAGTTCAACCTTGTATCCAAGTTCGTTGAAGGCCATTTCGAGCGCGCTGAGTCCGATGATCGTATCGAATTTGCACATGTAGCCGAGATGGGCAATTCGGAAGATCTTTCCCTTGTAAGCATCTTGTCCGCCTGCCATCGTCACACCGTACTTGTCTCTCATGAGTTTTGTGAGTTTTCCCGTATCTATCGGTGAGAGAACGGCTGTTGTCACGTTTCCCGGATTCTTTGAAAGCAGTTCAAATCCCATGGCCTTGATTCCCGCTCTCGTTGCATCTGCAAGAATTCGGTGTCTTTCCCAGATATTTTCTATTCCCTCTTCTTCGATCAGATCAAGTGATTTGCTGAGCTGATACATCTGATTGACTCCTGCGGTATATGGGGAATCCGGATGTTTCTTTCCATATTTTTTAAGATCGAAATAGTATTTGTTTCTGTTGGAACATTCGTTTACCCTCGCCCATGCCTTTTCGCTGAGTGTGATAAGTGCGAGTCCAGGAGGAAGCATAACACCTTTCTGAAGACCTGTGGCGATGATGTCTACATGCCATTCGTCCATCTTGAGGGGTTCTGCAAGAAGGCCACTGACGGAGTCTACAACCATGAGGGCCTTGTAATCTTTTACGACGGCCGCGATATCCTTGATCGGGTTGATCGTCCCCGTTGAAGTTTCACTCTGTGTTGCGAAAACAGCTACCGTATCGGGATTTCTGTCGAGTGCTTCCTTTATCTGTTCAGGTGTAACGGAATGACCCCAGTCGATCTTGATCAGATCGATTTCTGCTTCGAATGCCTTACAGAGTTCAGCCCATCTTTCACCAAATTTTCCGCCATCGACAACGATAACCTTATCGCCTTTTCCGACAACATTGGCGACTGCCGCTTCCATCGCACCGGTACCCGTGGAAACGAGTGCCATGACTTTATTTTTTGTCTGGAAGAGTATCTTTGCCCTTTCAAGAGTCTCTGTCTGAATGTTCATGTACTGTGGTGTTCTGTGATGAATCGTCTCCTGTGCGCCCGCAAGCAGAATATCTGTTGGCACCGGTGTTGGTCCCGGTGCAAGAATGTAATTCTTTTTGAACATATACCATCCCTCCGAATTTTGTTTAATCTATCATCTATTCCGAAACGCCTGGAATCTGCTGTTTCGGCCAATTAAGAACATGAAAACCGCGTTTCTTTAAACACTCCAATAATAACAAAAAAAAATTGCTTTGTCGAGTCGTGTAGATGGTATTTAAAGGACGGTGAGTGGGTGTATTTGGCGTTGAAACAGCTTGAAATCAGGATATCAGACAAAGATGAAAAAAGTTTTCAACACGGGGGCTTTTTATTTTTACAGATTTTCTGAAAATAGTATACAGATAAACCGGTTGGATAATTTGAAAATTATTGCATCAAAGGTAGTCGCTCTTCATTTATTCTAATTATGATATAATTCAGTGTATATCATTACTTTGGTTATACGTGGTTTTTGTGATTTTCGATGTCAGTTGCTTATTTTTTTTATGAAAAAGGAGAAAAAATGGATGAAAATAATTCATTGGATCAGTTAAGTCTGTTTAAGACGCTGCTCAATCTGGATATTGTGAATTCTGATGAGGGCGTTAATCATCTTGCTGAGGAGCTGGCATACAATTTTTCCACTAATGAATGTGCTGTGTTTATCTTTGAAAAAGAAAAACAGGCTTTCAGGTTGATTGGCCTGTCAAATCTTGATAAGTCCTCCGTAAAACAGTACAAGATAAAAGTGGCGGATTTACCGAATGCACGGGAGTTGAGAGCGGGGCATTCGGTCAGGATCGATACGGAAGAGGAATTAAAGAAATTTGATTTTATGTATTCCGAGAAGCTGACGTTGTTTCCCGTAGTGGATAAGAGGCAATTTGTGGGTATGATTGTCTTTGGGTATGATGAAGAACCGGTCAACCTGTGCAGCGAAAGTTTTGCGGATATTTTAAAGAGTATCGGAAGGGTTCTGAAACTCTCCATAGAGAACAGACTTTTCCGTGAAAACACCTATAAATTACTCAGCCTCGCCAGGCTTCATGAAATGATTAACAAATCGAGGTTTGAGGATGCCCTTTACAGGGATTCCATGAATATGACCTGCAAGATGCTGAATGTGGAGAATGCCTCTATCTGGCTGTTGAATGAAAATGATGAACTGGAGATAAAATACTGGTACGGTATCACTGAAGAACAGATCATGAGAAGAACGATCCCTTCACATCATGGGATGGTCGGATGGTGTTTTGACAACAGGGAGGCCGTTTTATCCATATCGGCCAAAAAAGATCCCCGTGCGGCTCTGGATATGCTTGATGTGGATATAAAATCCGCCATAGCCTCGCCGCTTTATCATGATGATGATATTTATGGTGTGATTATACTCATCAACAGAAAGGCACAGGATCTGTACAGGCCTTATAAACACTTTGATGAAGTCGATCTGGCCTTGCTTGAAGACATCTCATCGAGAATATCACTTGGTGTATCCAAGTTGAAATATCTCTCGGAGTTGTCCGATGAAAACAGGAAATTCAGGGCTCTGACACATACGAATGAACAACTTCTTGCCCAGCAGAAGGAGCATGTGAATTCCCTGAAGAATATGACTTACATTAACAGGGCCATGAGAGAAAGCTATGATGTGAAGAATATCCAAAGCATCATGATGCTGGGGATTACCTCGGAAAGAGGCCTTGGTTTTGACAGGGCGCTGCTGCTTGAAAAAAACAATAAAAATCAGACGCTTGTTGCGAAATACTGGATGGGGATCATGAGCAATCAGGAAATTGCCGCTACGATGGGAAGGAAGAACCGTGATTATTACTCCCTTGGCAATTTTACACAGTATCTTCGTGAGAAGGCTTTGACGATGAACATAGACGATTATACGAGGCACGAAATACAGAATCGTGTTTTTCCGTACAAGAGTCATATGGTTTTTGAAAAGGTGGTTGTCCGGAAAAAGATCGTCAAGGTCATTCCCGAAATCGTAGAAGAATGGGGGAATGAATACAGAGAACTCGCCACTCTGCTCGGAACGCAGGAGTTTGTCGTCGTTCCTCTCGTGGGAAGGTTTGAGACGGTTGGGGTTCTGATACTCGATAACCGGTTTTCCGGAAAAGAAATTACCGCAAACATGATAGATGTCCTGAAGATATTCTCGGATAACGCCGGGTTGGCGATAGAAAATGTTCAGAATTATGAAGAGCTGAAATCCAAGACGCTTTCGTTGGAAAGGCAGACATCACTTCTGAATTATCATAAGGATTTTACCCTCAGCATATTGGAGAGTCTCGATGTGGCGATTATCGTGCTGGACAGGGAGGACAAGATCAGAGAGTGGAACAGAAGGGCGGAAGGTCTGTTCAATTATACGAAGAAAAGGGTCCTTGGTATGGGATTTGACAATATCGCTCATGATTTCCGGGATCTTGAAAATGTCGCGGAGCGGGTTTATGAGATAAAAGATACCGTTGTCCTGACGGAATATCCGATGCATCTGAACAACAGCGACATGTTTTTTGATATCAAATTCACCCCCCTCAGGTATTCCGGCTCGGATCGGATTGAGGGAATTATCATCATGTTTGATGATGTAACCCAGAAGAAACTGATGGAGAACGAGATCAGAAGAAGGGAAAAACTGGCTTCTCTCGGTGAAATGTCCGCACGGGTTGCACATGAAATCCGGAATCCGTTATCTGTAATAGGCGGTTTTACGCAGAGAATGCAGCGCTCGGTTGAAAGCGGCAACGAAGTGAAAACGATGAAATATCTCAATATCATTCAAGGGGAAGTCAAGCGTCTCGAAAAGATCGTTGAGGAGATTCTCGAATTCAGTCGACCGAGAAAGAAACTTGAATTTGATCAGATAAATATTCAACAGGCGGTCAACGAACTTATCACACTGTATGAGGACCGGATCGATACGAGCAAAATTACCCTGGATGTGTCTGTTCAGCCTGTGATGGTAACCGTGGACAAAAGCCGTATGAAACAGGCGATGATCAACCTGATACAGAATGCGATAGAAGCCTGTAAGGGATATATCGAAATTTCGTCAGAACTCAGGGATGGAAATGTCAGGATAAAATTCCTGAACGATGGGGAACTGATAACGCAGGCAGTGGAAGAAAAGATCTTTTCACCGTTCTTCACCACAAAGACATCGGGAACGGGACTCGGGTTACCGATTACAAAGAAGATTGTCGAAGAGGAACACAATGGTAAATTAACAATAGAGAGGGCCGTAAAAGGCGAAAACGAGTATACGGTTTTCGTTATCGAAATACCGGTGAATTTATCGGAACAGGAGGAATGAACATGGAAAAGAACAAGATTCTCATCATTGAAGATGAAGACAATATGAGATTTTTGATTTCAGAAGAGCTGGAAGATGAAGGCTACATAGTAGATACGGCTTCCAACGCAAAGGAAGGACTTGAAAAGCTCGAAAACAGTGATTATGACTTGATTACTGTCGATATTGAGATGCCGGATATGACAGGTCTTGAACTCGCAGGTGAAATCAGAAAGAGAAATATTCCGATTAAGATTATTTTGCTCACAGCATACAGCCACTATAAGGCCGATCTTTCGTCCTGGGCAGCTGATACGTATGTTGTCAAGAGCTCTGATTTCAGCATCTTAAAGCAGGAAATACAGAAATTATTGAGCAAATAGATTTGTATTTGATTGATAAATTTTGTCATGATAAAAAAGTATATAGATGTGACAGGAGGTTACACGACGAATGGAATATAAAGCTACTTTAAATTTACCTAAGACTAAGTTCCCGATGAGAGCGGGACTTGCACAGAAAGAACCGGAATATCTTAACAGATGGAACGAGATGAGATTGTACAATTATCTTCTCGACCAGAGAGAAGGCGCGCAGGAATACATCTTGCATGATGGTCCGCCATACGCAAACGGCCATATACATCTTGGAACTGCGTTGAACAAGACGATCAAGGATATCATTCTCAAGTATAAGACGATGAAAGGGTTTAAGGCTCCTTATGTGCCCGGATGGGACACACACGGACTGCCGATAGAACACAAGGTATCAAAAACGCTTGGTGAAAAAAGAAGGGACATGTCAAAGCTGGAGATCAGGGAAAAATGTGCCCAGTATGCGACGGAGTTTGTCGACATACAGCGTGAAGAATTTAAGAGACTCGGTGTACTTGGAGAATGGGAAAATCCCTATCTTACACTGAATCCAAAATACGAGGCGAAGGTTCTTGAGACCCTTAAGGGGCTCGTTGTCCAGGGAAATGTATATCGAAGTAAAAAGGTCGTTCACTGGTGTCCTACCTGTGAAACGGCACTCGCTGAAGCGGAGATCGAATATGCGGATGAAAAGTCCGATTCTATCTATGTAAAGTTCCCGGTGAAGGATGAAGAGAACACCTATGTCATCATCTGGACAACAACACCATGGACACTTCCTGCAAACCTTGCAATAGCCGTTCATCCAAAGTTTGAATACGTTCAGTTTGATATGGATGGAGAAAAATGGATCATGGCAAGGGAATTGATCCCGGTCCTCATGAAAAAGATAAATAAACCGGAAGAGGTTACAATCGAAAAAAGCTGGAAAGGCTCCGAACTCGAAGGAATGAAGGCGATGCATCCGTTTATAGACAGAGAATCCCCGGTCGTTTTGGCCGATTATGTCACGCTCGATGCGGGTACCGGGTGTGTTCACACGGCTCCGGGGCATGGGGCGGATGACTACCTCACCGGACTGAGAAACGGTCTCGAGATCCTTTCACCGGTTGACGCGCAGGGAAAATATACGGCCGAATACCCTGAGATGGAAGGGCAGCATGTGTTCAAGGCAAACGGAAAGGTCATCGAATTACTGGATGATATCAACAAACTCGTTTACAACGAGAAGTTCAGCCATTCTTATCCACATTGCTGGAGATGTAAGAAACCGATCATATTCAGGGCAACAGAACAGTGGTTTATAGACATTGACAAAAATGACCTCAGAAAAAAGGTGCTTTCAGAGATCGACAAGACTCAGTGGGTACCTGACTGGGGAGAAACGAGGATCAACTCCATGGTAAAAGACAGGCCGGACTGGTGTATTTCCAGACAGAGGGCCTGGGGAATCCCGATTCCCGCCTTTTACTGTGAAAGCTGTGGAAAGACGATTCTGAACGAAGAGACGATGGATCATATCATAAAGATTGTAGAAAAAGAGGGGACAAATGCCTGGTTTGCCCGTGATGTCAAGGACTTGCTGCCGAAAGGTTTCAAGTGCCCGCATTGTGGCGGCGAACATTTCAAGAAAGAAGAGGACATCCTCGATGTATGGGTAGATTCCGGTGCTTCTTTTGAGAGTGTTGTCAAACAGAGGGAAAATCTCAGATATCCTGCGGATCTTTATCTTGAAGGATCGGATCAGCACCGAGGATGGTTCAATTCTTCCATATTCCTTTCAGTTGCAAATTATGAGATTGCACCGTTTAAAACCGTTGTTACCCATGGATTCATCAGAGACGGCAAGGGGCACAAGATGAGTAAATCTCTTGGGAATACCATCCTGCCACAGGAGGTTATCGACCAGTATGGCGCGGATATCCTTCGACTCTGGGTGGCGGCATCCGATTACAGGAATGATATTACCGCTTCCATGGATATCCTGAAGCAGTTCACGGATACTTATAAAAAGATCAGAAATACGATGAGATTCCTCCTTGGAAATCTTTCCGACTTTGACCCGGCAACGGATTCCGTCAAAAGGGAAGACCTGCTTGAATTTGACAGATGGGCCTTGTCAAGACTCGGTTCGTTGATAAAGACAGTTGATCAGAATTATGAAGCCTTTGAATTTTATAAGGGGATTCAGGCTATCAATAAATATATCGTTGCAGATCTCAGTAACGTCTATCTCGATGTCCTGAAGGACAGAATGTACGTAGAAGGGACCGCCTCATTAGAAAGAAGGTCCGGACAGACCGTCATGTTTGAGATCCTCAAGGCTCTGACGCTGATGCTCGCACCGGTCATCGTCTTCACGGCGGAAGAGGTTTATGATTATCTGCCTGAATCGGCGAAACTTTACAAATCTGTCCATGCAGAAAAATGGCCGACGGTTGCCGATGGAAATATCGATCTATCACTTGAGGCGAAATGGAACAGGATGCTCGATGTCAAGGAAATGGTAAACGTTTCACTTGAAAAGAGCAGAGCCGCAGGAACGATAGGGCATTCCCTTGATGCACATTGTTTACTGAGAGTGTCATCGGACGAATTGTTCGATCTTCTTGAAGAGCAGAAGGCCATGCTGGAGGGATTCTTCATCGTTTCAAAGGTTTCACTTGAAAAGACGGAAAATACTGAGAATGAAGACGGTCTTGACATTGTCGTTGAACATGCAAAAGGCGAAAAGTGTCAGAGATGCTGGAATTATGATGAAGAAACAGGTTCAAACGAGAAATATCCGGATACATGTCCAAGATGTGCGGCAATACTTGAAAAGCATTATCCGGATTTTGAAGGATAAAAAAACTGAAACTGTTGCAGGACTGGAGGGATTTTCACAAACTCCGGCTCCTGCCTTATTCGGTTGAGGACTGAGCGTTCTGTTTCATGACGTATTTAAGGAGGGCCCAAGTTGTCTTACAGGATTATATCCAAAGAAAAAATTGCTTCGAATGAATATGATATCTGGATTCACGCCCCTCGTATCGCCTCGCATGCGAAAGCGGGACAGTTTGTCATACTGATGGCGGATGAATCGGGTGAGCGGATTCCGCTTACCATTGCAGATACGGATAAAAAAGAAAAAATAAGGATCATCTATCAGGTTGTCGGAACTTCCACCGAACGTCTTGCCAGGCTTGAAGCCGGTGATTCTCTCAGTAATTGCGCCGGCCCCCTCGGGAAAGCCTCGGAGATCCCGGAAAATGAAAAGGCGCTTGTCATCGGTGGCGGTGTGGGGATCGCCGCGATTCTGACTATTGTGAAGACCCTTAAAGAAAAAAATAATGAAGTAACCTGTATCATCGGTTCGAGGGACAGTGAACATATCATCTTGAGAGATGAACTCGAAGCGGCGGCTGATGAACTGCTGATCTATACCGACGATGGATCGCTTGGAAATAAGGGGCTGGTCACCGATGGGATGAACAGACAGTTTGAAGAGGGGAAGGTATTCGATGCGGCATGGGCCGTCGGACCTACGGTCATGATGAAATTCTGTGCCAAAGTGGCGAGAGAGCACGATCTTCTGATCTGGACTTCTCTGAACCCTATCATGATTGATGGTACCGGCATGTGTGGTGGCTGTCGAGTGAAAGTCGGTGAGGAGATAAAGTATGCCTGTGTAGACGGTCCCGAATTTGATGGACGAATCGTTGACTGGGATGTACTGATGAACAGACAGAAGCAGTATCTCGATGAGGAAAAGGAATCGCATCACAGGTGTAAGATAGGACTGGATGGGGCTGGTGAAAAATGAGTACATCGAAGAAGAGAGTCCCGACTCGAGAGCGGGCCCCCGAGGAGAGAAACAAGGATTTTTACGAGGTCAATCTCGGCTATGAAAAAAGGGATGCCATGGAAGAGGCTGAAAGATGTCTTCAGTGTAAGAATCCGCTTTGTGTAAAAGGTTGTCCTGTCAGTATAGATATTCCCGGTTTCATTGCTGAATTGAAGAGAGATCACATCAGTGAATCAGCAAAAATATTGAAGACGTATAATTACCTGCCTGCCATATGCGGTCGGGTATGTCCGCAGGAAAACCAGTGTGAGGGAGCATGTATTCTGAACAGGATGAAGGATAATGAACCGGTTTCAATTGGTAAATTGGAGAAATTTGTCGCTGATTGGGAAAGAGAGCATAAAACATTATCCGTTTCAGTGAAGGAGAAGAAATCGAAGTGTGTTGCCGTTGTCGGAAGCGGCCCTTCGGGGTTGACCTGTGCGGCTTATCTCGCTGAACGGGGCTACGACTGTACGATCTTTGAAGCACTTCATATGGCCGGAGGCGTTCTGGTTTACGGTATCCCGGAATTCAGATTGCCGAAAAGCATCGTTCAGGATGAGATAGAGGCGATAAAATCATTGGGAGTGAAGATAGAAACGGATATCATCGTCGGGAAAACGATCACCATGGAAGAACTGAGAGATGAATTCGATGCGGTATTTATCGGTATCGGTGCCGGGACACCGAAGATGATGGGAATTCCTGGATCTGAGCTGATCGGCATCTATTCCTCGAGTGAGTTTCTGACGCGTATAAACCTTATGAAGAGTTTCAAATTCCCCTATTTCGATACACCGGTGCGAACCGGGAAGCATGTGATTGTCGTAGGTGGCGGTAATGTGGCGATGGATGCCGCAAGAAGTGCCCTCAGGCTTGGGGAGGCCGATGTTAAAGTGATCTACAGACGAACCGAAAGTGAGATTCCCGCGAGGATAGAGGAATATCATCATGCCGTTGAAGAAGGCATTGAATTCCACTGGCTCACGAATCCGGTGGAGTATATCGGAGAAAATGGGAGACTGAAAGCGGTAAAGATTCAGAGAATGGAACTCGGCGAGCCGGATGCCTCCGGTAGAAGGAGACCCGTTCCCATAGAGAATGCCTATGAGGTCTTCGAAGCGGATACCGTTATTGAGGCGATTGGTCAAACCCCGAACAAGGTGTTGCTGGAAACGATTCCCCAATTGAAATTGAACAGATGGGGAAACATTGATGCGGATGAAACCCTTCAGACGTCCATGGATGGAATATTTGCAGGCGGGGATATTGTTACCGGGGCTGCAACCGTTATAGAAGCGATGGGAGCCGGAAAGCTTGCCGCCCAATCAATAATCGAACATCTTGAAAAAAGGAGATGACTTCCGGAGGTGAAGAATTGATTATAAAAGATTGTTATGAAAGGAATATGGCAACGATTGATCCGGAAACGACCGTTTCAGAACTGAAAAAATATTTTGAGCACGCTTTTTCACCTACAGCAGCGGTCGTGAACAAAGAGAAAAAGGCCTATCTCGGGATTTTACATTTTGAAGATCTCTTTGACGAGAATCTGGCGTTGAAATCCGATACGATAACCGCTCGTGATCTGGCAAAACATATCGATTTCTTCGTCTTTGAGGATGATATTCTTGAAGATGTCTCGTCGCTTCTGATGGAAACCCATGAGGAAATCGTTCCGGTTCTGAATTCAGAACTGGCCTTTTGCGGTGTGATAAGCGTTTTTGACATCCTTGAGTTGTTGAACGATATGCTGTCTTCGGAAAAAGACACGGTTTCTTTTTCCCTGACATTAAAAGATAAACCCGGAAGTCTGAAGGATCTGATAGTTGCCCTCGGTAAGGCGGAATTAAATATTGTTTCGATTATTGCCTATCCGAATGATGAAGAGAGTAAAAAGATATTTATAAAAGTGGATTCTGATGATATTAATCATGTCAGAACAATTCTTAAGGCCAACAGATTAAGAGCTGATTATGTTAAAAAGAGGCTTGGAACCTGAAAGGAGAAAAAATTATGAAGGTAGCGATGATGTCATACGAGGTTTTTCCTTTTGCCAAAGTGGGAGGGCTCGCTGATGTTATAGGATCACTTCCAAAATATCTTGAACGAAATGGTGTAGAAGTCGATATATTTATGCCTTATCATCGAATCGTTGACAGAAATTCCATGAAATATGGATATGAAATTGAAAAGGTCTTTGACCCGTTTGAAGTTCCCTATGTAGATACGGATGAGAAAGCCGGACTTTACAAGACTAAGTTGCCGGGATCGAATTGTAATGTATACCTGATAGCCAATGAAAATATCTTTAATACGGAGGAAGTGTACGGGAAGGAAGATCCTGCACTTCAATCGGTCTATTTTTCAGCCGCTGCGATTGCGGCAATCAAAGAGCTTGATGAAAGATACGACGTCATACATGCCAACGACTGGCATACGGGACTTGTCCCCGTTTATCTGAAGAGCCTTTACAAGGATGATAATCTGTTCCACTCCGTTTTGAGTGTCTACACGATACACAATCTCGGGTATCAGGGCAGGGTAAACAGCAGGCTGCTGAATTATGCCGGCCTACCGCATTACCTCTTCAACGTTGATGCACTTGAATTTTACGGCGACATCAACTTCATGAAGGGGGGGATCCTCTTCTCGGATATCATTACGACAGTCAGCCCAACGTATGCGCAGGAAATCCAGACCTCAAGATTTGGAGAGCATCTGGAAGGTGTGCTGAGTATCAGGAGTGAATCACTGTACGGGATTCTCAACGGGATCGATTATGAGGTCTTCAGCCCTGAAAACAGGGAGATTTCCTTAAATAAATTCAGTGCGGATAATCTCAACGGGAAGTATATTTCGAAAGCAGAACTCCAGAAAAGGGTGGGACTGCCTCAGAGATCGGATGTTCCGGTAATCGGGATCATCACAAGGCTTGTTTCGCAGAAGGGTCTGGATATCTTCTCAAAGATTGCCAACCTTGTCTTCATGCAGGAGGCACAGATGGTTTTACTCGGTACGGGGCAGCCGGAATATGAAGAGATGATGAAAGCCCTTCAGGAAAAATATCCAGAGAGGGTCTCGGCCAATATAGAATTCGATATTGACCTCGCCAATCATATCTACGTCGGCAGTGATATGTTCCTGATGCCTTCCAAGTATGAACCATGCGGACTTGGTCAGTTGTTCAGTCTCAGAATGGGAACCGTTCCCATCGTTCATTATACCGGTGGATTGGCTGATACGGTTCGCGAATATAATGCGGAGACGGGAGAGGGAAATGGCTTTGGCTTCAGCGAATACAGGGAAAGTGAATTGCTTTATTCCATGTTTAAGGCGTTATATGCCTACAAAGACAGGGAACAGTGGAACCAGATCATCCAGAATGCGATGAGTGACGACTTTTCCTGGGAAAGATCGGCCAGAGAATATCTGTATGTTTACGAAGAAGGAATCAACAAGAAGGAAAACTTTTAGGAGGTTCACCTATGCCAGAATTGAGAAGGGACCCCGTTTCTAATAGATGGGTTATTATTGCAACTGAAAGGGCCAAGAGACCGATGGATTTTTCAGCAAAGACTGAGGAGTTAAACAGTAATTTCTGCCCTTTTGATTATGGGAATGAATATACCACACCACCGGAGATACTCGCTTTCAGACCGACGGATACGCAGCCGAACACCCCGGGCTGGTGGATAAGAGCCGTAGAGAACAAGTTTCCAGCACTTCAGAAGGATATCAAACTTGAACGATACGGTCATGGGATGTACGATGCGGTAACGGGTTTTGGTCATCACGAGATCGTCATAGAGACCCCGGATCATAATGCCACAATCGCAACACTCGAGGAAAAACAGGTAGAGGAGATCATCTGGGCCTATAAGGCAAGATACAATGCGATTGCCAGCGACGAGGACATCAGGTATGTCCTTATCTTCAAGAATCACAAGAAAGATGCCGGGGCTTCACTTGCCCATGCGCATTCTCAGATCATAGGAATGCCTATCGTTCCGAAGCGTGTGCAGGAGGAACTGGATGGCTCAAGAATGAGGTATAAATTCAAGGAAAGATGTATCTTCTGCGATATCATCTATCAGGAGAGGATGGAAAGTACGAGAATCGTTGAAGAGACGGATGATTTTATCGCCATAAATCCGTATGCTTCAAGATTTCCATTTGAAACCTGGATACTGCCGAAAGAACACAATCATGATTTTGGCAAGATCAAAGAGAAGGAAGTACAGGGTTTTGCCCATATCCTGAAAAATTCGCTTCTGAGAATTTACAAGGCGCTTGACAACCCGCCTTATAATTTCATGCTGCATACGGCACCGGCGACAGGTGATGGGAAAGACTTTTATCACTGGCATCTTGAGATCGTACCGAGACTTACAAAAGTGGCGGGCTTTGAATGGGGATCAGGGTTCTATATCAATCCGACACCGCCGGAAGATGCCGCAAAGTATTTAAGGAGTGTAGAACTTTGAAGGGTGGAGAGCTTATAGAAATAGGCTTCAAGACTTATATTGTCAAAAACAGAATACAGGGGATCTTTTCGCCGGGAAACAACATTATCAGAAAGTTCAAATCCGTTGCCGATAAGGAACAGATGATCCTGAACCTGACCTACGGATATGAGACGCAGTCTTTCATCATGATGGACAGCGGTCATGTTATCATGACAACGCTCAGTGTTGAGGAGTTTCTGGATAAATTTAAAAACGCTGAGTGATGGCGGAACTGTGATCTGATTCGCCATAAATCAATCCGGTGAAATGAGAAATCAATACTTATAAGGGCGGGAATTGTTCCGCCCATATGTTATGTTAATTGTAAGGAGAAAAGATGAACTATGCCATCGTATACCTGCCGCTTAATCCTGAAGTGGCGAAACAACAGAACCTCCCGTTGAAATTGCCGGTACTTGCCGAAGACCTTCCGATTATTCAGGAGGAGAACAATATTCCGCTTGAAATCATTCTGAGAGGGTTAAGAGCGCAGTGGAAGGCTAAAAAGGATGCGTATTACGCCTCATATCTGAGATATTTTGTTTTTGAGAAATTCAAGAAGGAGTTAAAGGATAACCATATCGATGAAGCGGTTAAACTGTTGAATGAATCACTGCTTTATGGTAAAGAGGATTATCTGTATCATTTTTATAACGGTCTGCTGTTTAAAAAATTTGGTGAATACGGGGAAGCGGAGAATGAGCTCAGAGTGGCGGCAGCACAGAATCTCTCGAGTCCGCTGTTGACCTTTGAGATTGGTCAGCTGCTGATGGAGATGGATGATATAGACGGTGCCCTGGAAGAATTCACGGAGACATTGGAAAGGGATGCCAGGTTTGTTCCCGCTTATGTAGCCTGTGGGGATATCTTTCACAGGATATCCGACTACAGTAATGCGGTAACCTTCTATAAAAAGGCCATCGAGCTGGCACCGAATTTTATTCCGCCGTATATCCGAATCGGGGTGCTGTATAATAAAAAACAGAATTTTGATATGGCGAGGGTCTATTTTGAAAAAGGTCTGAAAAAAGAAAAGGAGAATTTTGAACTCAATTATAACATCGCATTCACATATACCCGCTTAAAAAGGCCGATGAAGGCCATTGAACACCTTAAGAATTGTGTCAGAATAGACAGAAAAGCGGTATCGGCATACAATGAACTCGGGATTCTGTATAAGAATTTCGGCTTTTTTGAAGAGTCGGTCAAACAGTATGAGGCTGCTTTAAAATATGCCGATGACAAGGATGTCAAAGAGAAGGGAATGGCAGATATGAGTCCGGTCATCCTTAAATGGCATCTTGCACAGTCCCTGGCACTTAACGGTGAGCTGGATAAGGCCATGCAGATGCTTGAAGCGATCAAATCTGCAGACTCATCGCTCCCCGTCGAAGAGTATCAGGATATCATCAGGCATGAAAAACAGTCTGAAGTCGGTATATTTTCGCTGTCAAATTTTTCCTTATGGGTACTGGACACTTTTGAGGAGATAGATGAAGATTTGAAGGAAAGATTCGAAATGTGTTCAAAAGGGCAGAATCCAAAGACCGATTTTTCCGGTCAACTCAACCTGGAACTGATTCCGCTTGTTATAGAAATGGTCAGGGCTTACAGGGCCTATGACATCACACTCAGCAGAGCTCTCACTCTGTTTGCATCAAAAATCTGTAATTCTGCCGATTGGATCGTCCTTTCACGAATCATCGGCATTCTGTCGGAAGAGATGGGAACGGAGACCTTTTCATTTGATACCATAAAGGACAGACTGGTGGATGAACTGACGGATTTGGACTGGACACTCGCAAGAGAGATGGTCGAAATCGACCGGAATATCTTCAGGGATGTCGAGGAACTGGGGAGTGAACAACTGAAGTTCAATAGCCTCAAGGATTTATTGATTACCATTTTGAATGTTTTGTGGATAGAACCGACGGAGGCAGAATTGAATATTCTGCTTGAAATCAACGAACAAAATGAAGGGAACATCGAAGAACGTGAAGCTGTAAAGGAACTGTGCTTATTCTTATTAACTGAAAACTGAAGGGGAGAAGGATGATAATGAGTAATCTCAAAAAAGGGAAAGGGATGAACTATCCGCAGATTTTTGTACTTGGTTTTGGTTTTTTTGGAGTCAGTCTTATATGGTCTCTCTATAATGCTTTTGTACCGATCTTCTTAAAAGGATTTGCTATGAGTTCTATGATGATTGGGTTCATCATGACCTTTGATAATATTCTTGCCGTTATTCTGCAGCCGTATATCGGATTTTTAAGTGATAACACGAGAACGAAGATCGGGAAGCGAAAGCCGTTTATCCTGATTGGTGCGCCTCTTGGGGCTTTGTTTTTCTTTTTGATCCCCTTTATGAAAGATTACACACTCTTCTGGCTGATAGGGATCATCATCCTGATGAATTTTGCCATGGCTGTTTTCAGATCGCCTGTTATCGCCCTGATGCCGGATATCGTTCCTTCAAAAGACAGAAGTAAGGCCAACGGGATCATCAATTTCATGGGTGGTTTTGGAAGTCTGCTGGCTTTCTTTGTCGGCGGTATGCTGTTCGATATGAATCCGACCATGCCTTTCATGACGGGTGCGGTTGCACTCGTGATCAGTTCAGCCCTTGTTCTTATCTTTGTCCGAGAGCCAAAAAGTCATCTTGAGACCGACGGTAAGGTCGAAAAGGTCAATTTTGCGGCGGCTTTTAAGTCTCTATTCAAATCTTTGAAGGAACTCGTTACCGGTAAGGAGAAAAGTGAGCTGTTTATCCTGCTGGCAATCTTTTTCTGGTTTTGTGGATTCGGAACACTTGAGACCTTCTTCACCATTTACGGGACCCAGTTTCTTGAAGTAAGTGCCGGGAGTGCGGCCTTTGCACTCGGACTGTTTTCGCTTATGTTCATGATCTTTGCGATTCCCGCCGGATTTATCGGAAATAAATTTGGCAGAAAGAAGACGATCATGATGGGGCTTATCATATTGATCATCTGTCTATTTGCGGTCAGTATGATCCCGATCGGGTCGTTGACCTCGGGGATTTGTGTACTTGATGAAATTTATAAGATTCCACGTACCTCTGAATTTTCTATCATACAATTGATTCTTGTTTTTGGTGGGATAGGATGGGCCTGTATCAATATCAATTCGCTGCCTATGGTGGTGGATATGGTCAGTGAGGATAAAGTCGGGGGACACACCGGCCTGTATTATTTCTTCTCAATGCTGGCTGCAATCGTAGCACCGCCTCTCGTTGGAGCGGTGATTGATTATCTGTCCTATCCGTCTATGATTAAATTTTCTGTTCTGGCATTTTTATGTGCACTCATCTGCATCCTGTTTGTCAGAAAAGGAGAAGCAAAAAAGGGAGTTGTTTAAAGAATGGTTTTACAGATTGTTTTACTCGTCGTTGGAATTGCACTTCTTGTTAAAGGTGCAGACTGGCTCGTCGATGGTGCCGGTGGTCTGGCAAAGAGTTTTGGCGTATCGCCTCTCTTTATCGGTTTGACGGTCGTGGCATTCGGAACGAGTGCCCCGGAGCTTGCCGTCAGCATGTCCGCTGCTATCAAAGGATCGGGTTCTATTGCCATTTCAAATGCGATAGGCAGTAATATCGCCAACATTGCACTTGTCATAGGATTTACTTCTATGCTTGCTCCACTGTCAGTCAGCAGATCGACCGTCAGAAAGGAACTTCCTTTTTGTATCCTTCTGAGTCTTGCCGTGTTTGCCATGCTGCTCAGGGGACCCGCATACGGACTTGACCGGTTTGATGGTATTGTTCTGATCATATTCCTGATCATCTTCATGGAATATACACTGGTTATGGCCAAGAACGACCGAATGACATCGAAGATTTCTGAAAAAGATATAATACCTGATCAGCAGAAGGTGAAAAAAGAAAGGATAAAAAATCTCATTCTTACGATCGTTGGACTTGTGATGGTTGTCTTCGGGGCCGATGTGACGGTTAATGCGGCAACAAAAATCGCATTGAGCCTTGGGATCAGTGAAGCGCTTGTTGGACTTTCCATGGTCGCCATAGGAACTTCACTCCCGGAACTCGTTACTTCACTCTCTGCGGCTTTGAAAGGTCAGAGTGATTTGGCAATAGGAAATATTGTCGGATCAAATATATTCAATATCGGACTGATTCTCGGGGTTTCATCATTGGTAAACCCAATCAGCGTATCCGTCAACCTTTACTGGGTGGATATTCTGGTGATGACATTGCTGACAGTGGCACTACTTTTTGCAACGTTGAAACGAAACAAAGTAACTCGTGTTGAAGGGGCCCTGTTCTTCATGTCTTATATCGGATATATTACATTTATAGCGATCAGGGGTTGATTTTAACGAAACACGGTGAGAACTCCAACAGCAGCAGGTATTTATATTCTTTAATGCTGGTCGCTTTATCGGGATTCACATATTTCTATTTTAATATCGGGCAGAGGATTCTTGCAGAGATTAATAATGCATACAGCAGCTTGTTTATCTTTCTTTGCATCATTATTTTTACCTTTATCGTAGAAAATGTTCAGATCAGTTATAAGGGATTTAACGCAGTTTCTTCCGTACTTGCAGCTGTAGTCATCACGTTATGGTATGGACCCTATACGGCAGCGTTTCTCATCGCCGGTATCAGTGTGTTCAGGATAAACAACTCTTTGGCAACGGTAAAGGGATTTGAATTCTGGAAAATTATCTCACGTTTTTCGATAAATTTTCTTATGTATACGATCCCTGCCCAGATCATGTATCAGGTTTATCCCTTTTATGCTCGGATATTACTGTATCTGTTCCTTGCTCTCGTTGTCAATCAGATTCTCATGGGATTTTATTTTCCGCTTTTTCTGCTTAAGCCTTTTCTCGGTGTGCAGAAGAGTCTGGCCTGTTTTGCCATGGAATATTTTCCGGTGATAATTCTCACCCCGCTTACTCAGGTGATACATGATCTGCAGTTAAGTGGGTATCGGAATATCTTTTTGCTCTATTATATTTATCCGTTGTTTCTGATCGTATTTGTTCTGATCACCAGGATTCTCAACGCCTCTTCGAGGGTAAACAACGAAAGGGAGAAGCTGCAGCATTTTCAGAAGGCACTGAAAGGAATTTTGTCCGGGTTAAAACTGGTTCGTTCAACAGAGGATTCGGGTGTGATTCTTCAGAAGGCCACTAAGTTGCTTACCGAACTACTGGGTTATAAAGAGGCTTTGATTTCAGTTATCCATCGGGATGATAAGCGAATCGAAAGAATAGGGCATTATGGGATTGATCAGGATGAATTCGACAGACTTCAAAGTGAGGAAATTACACTGGATGTTTTTAATACCGTGTTTGACAGCCAATTTGATTTTGCGGGTACATATTTTGTCCCTGCTGAGAGCGGTGTCTTCAAAAAAATCAGTAATGAGTCTGACACTGAAGGGAAAAAATATAAGGGAAAAGATGATGAATCCTGGCGGGATGATGACCTTTTTCTCGTTCCCCTGTTAAATTCAGAAGGAATGATCATCGGCTATATTTCCCTTGATTCTCCGGTTAATGGAAAACGTCCGAGTGAAGAAGATGCAGAGATCGCAAGAATCTTTACCGAACAGATAGGCAGAATGCTGGAGACTTCGGTGAAATACAAAGAGATCGTTGAAACGACACAGATTGATCGAATGACCAAATTGTGCAATCATACCTATTTTTATGAAAGAGCGGATGAATTGATCAAGAGAAGTGATTTTGTCAAACCATTGTCTTTCCTCATGATGGATATAGACGATTTTAAGACATTTAACGATAAATACGGTCATTTGACCGGTGATAATGTATTGATCAGCGTCGCAAGAATTATAAGGCACAATGTTCCGCAGAATTCTGTTGTTGCGAGGTACGGTGGAGAAGAATTTGCCATCTTGCTGCCGGATACGGCCAAACTGAAGGCGGTTGAATATGCAAACAAGCTTCTGAAAGAAATCAGGAGTACAAAGATTGACGGGTTGTCCGTTACGCTCAGTTGTGGGGTTTCCACCTTCCCGGAGGATGGAAGGTTTTCGTCCACACTGGTATCTGCTGCAGACAGTGCGTTGTATATATCAAAAAAGACAGGTAAAGATAAAGTCACTATGGTATAATTTTAATAAATAAAAAAAGGGGAGATTTGAATGAATTTAAGCGACTATATAAGAGATATTGAGGGTTTTCCAAAGCCAGGGATCCTCTTTAAAGACATCACGCCGCTTCTCAAAAGCCCGGAAGCTCTTGATGAAACGCTAAAGCAGATGGAAAACGCCTTAAAAGGTGTTGATTTTGATTATGTGATCGGTGTTGAGGCGAGAGGTTTCATGTTTGCAACGGCACTCGCCGCAAGAATGGGTAAGGGAATGATTCCGGTGAGAAAGCCTGGAAAGCTGCCTGCGTCAACTTACAGAAAAGACTATGACTTGGAATACGGTTCGGCAGGTTTGGAGATTCACAAGGATGCCTTTGAAAAAGGGGATCGCCTTATCATCGTTGATGATATCCTTGCTACCGGCGGCACGGTTGAAGCCGTTGTTGACATGGTAAAAGAGATGGGTGGAGAAGTTAAAAAGGTGCTCTTCCTCGCTGAACTGGAATTTCTGAATGGAAGGGAAAAACTCGCTGGCGAGAGTGTTGATGCGCTTGTTAAATATTAATCGGGAGTGGTAAAAAATGCTTAGATATGATTTTTCCAATCTTTATTCTGACAGCTGTACATCGGGAAATACCGTTGAAGAAGTAAAGGGATTAAACACAAGGTATGAAGAGGCTATGAAAAGACTCAAGGCCGATATGCCGGGGTTTATCGGACTCCTTGACGACACGGATTACACGACGGATATTCTTGAATGGATAGAAGAAGATTTCAGAGGTAAATATGAACATTTTGTCGTACTTGGCATCGGTGGTTCTGCGCTTGGAAACATTGCACTTCAGAAATCCCTCAAACCGATCAACTGGAACCGAATGAGCAGTGAACAGCGAAAAGGCCTGCCTACAATCGATGTCTGGGATAATGTCGACCCTGATTTTATTGCATCAAACAGGGAAGTCATCGATATAGAAAAGACGATGTTCAACGTCATTTCAAAATCGGGAACGACGGCAGAGGCCATGTCAAATTATCTCATCATCAGGAATGAAATCGTGAAGAGAGGACTCGATCCGAAGGATCATTTCGTATTTACAACCGATCCTGAAAAAGGTGTTCTCAATAAGATCATCGAACAGGATGGGATCAAAAAGTTCGTCATCCCCCCTTCCGTCGGTGGGAGGTTCAGTGTTTTGACTCCTGTCGGTCTGATTTCTGCAGCAGCTGCGGGTATTGATATCAACATGCTTATCGAAGGGGCAAAAAAAGGAAGAGAAATGGTAATGCATACGGAGATGGAAGAGAATCCAGGTGCGTTAATCGCCGTTCATCATCTGCTCTTTGGAGATAAGGGAATGAAGATCAATATCATGTTTGCCTATTCCAATGCGTTGTATCTCTGGGCGGACTGGTACAGACAGCTCTGGGCAGAAAGTCTTGGGAAGGAACTGACGACTGACGGTGAAAAGATCCATTATGGACTGACGCCGATCAAGGCGATCGGGCCAACCGATCAGCATTCACAGGTCCAGCTTTACAACGATGGTCCCGATGACAAAGTGATCACATTCCTTAAAGTTGACAAGTTCAACAACACGGTAAAGATTCCTGCACTCCATACGGATATCGATGCGCTCACCTATCTTGGAGACAAGACGCTCAACGAGCTTATAAATGCAGAACAGAAAGCAACAGCCTATGCGGTTAAAAATCATGGAAGACCTAATATGACGGTGGAATTCCCTGAGATAAATGAAGAGAATGTTGGAGAATTCATCTTTGTCTATGAATTCGCTACGGCCCTTCTCGGATACATGATGAAGATTAATCCGTTTGACCAGCCGGGAGTTGAAGACGGAAAGATCTATACCTATGCGCTCATGGGGAGAAAAGGGTTTGAAGACAAACGAGAGGAACTTGAAAAGTAAGATTAGAGGTGTAAATTGAAAGAACCAAAGATTATTGACAGAGTTAAAATTATCGTCAGAGGTGGAAAAGGAGGAAACGGCGCGTCCACATTCAGACGGGAGAAATATGTACCAAAAGGCGGTCCGGACGGCGGAGACGGCGGAAATGGAGCGCATGTGTTTATACGGGCCACAGACCGGGTCAATTCGCTGCTGGAATACAGATACAATCAGCATGTCTTTGCGCCCGATGGAGAAAACGGGAGGAGTTCCAACGAGCACGGTGCCGATGGAGAAGCCGTCGTGCTGGATGTGCCGATTGGAACGGTTGTGAAAGATGATGACACGGATGAAGTTCTTGCCGACTTGGATAAAAAGAACAAGATCGTCTGTATCGTGCGCGGCGGAAGAGGCGGCAGGGGAAATGCAAGATTTACCACCTCAAGTATCAGGGCACCGCGAATGAGTGAAAACGGTGTCGTCGGAGAAGAAAGAAAACTCCTCATGGAGCTTAAGATGATAGCCGATGTCGGACTGCTCGGGTATCCGAGTGTCGGGAAATCCACCCTGATCTCCGTTATCAGCAACGCCAAACCCAAGATTGCGGATTATCCCTTTACGACATTGTCTCCCAACCTCGGTGTTGTCGACTATCACGGTAAGGGTTCATTCCTCGTTGCGGATATTCCCGGGATTATAGAAGGGGCTCATGAAGGAGCGGGACTCGGATTTTACTTCCTGAGGCATGTTGAAAGAACCGCTATGCTCGTTCATCTTGTCGACTGTTCCATGACTGAAAGACCGGATCCGCTTGAAGATTACCACAAGATCAGGAATGAACTGCACAAGTACAGTGAAGAACTGTCGAAGAAAGACGAAATAATCGCCCTTTCAAAGGCGGATGCTTCTATAGAGGAAGTTATAGAAGACACGAAGCAGAAATTTGAAGCGATGGGCAAGAAGGTCTTCGTCATTTCCTCGGTAACCGGCAGGGGGACAAAAGAACTGGTCGATTACCTGTACAAAACCGTTCAGGAGAGAAGACAAGCCGAAAAAGCAGCTGAGGCGGAAGAAGAAGCGAAAGAAGAGATCATGTTCGTCGATGATGAAATCACAAAACTTCCGAGGGTCAAACCGGTTGATTTTCCGATTCCCGAAAGAATCAGACTGGAGATTACACAACCCGAGGAGGGTGTGTTTGAAGTCGGCGGTGAACAGGTGGAGATGCTGCTTCAGAGAATCAATATGAACAACTATGATGGGCAGGAACGGTTCATGCGAATACTTAAAAACAGTAAGATGAACACCTGGCTCAAACGAAACGGGATTATGGAAGGCGATACCGTCATCATAGCCGGAAAAGAATACGAATTTTTCGAAGACAGATAAACTTAACAAAAAGGCGGGATCTGATGATTCCGCCTTTTTGTTAAATATGATAAGATATATCTGAAAGGGCAAAAATCACCCCTTGAAGGAATCATCGGAGGTGGCATGGAAGGAATAATCGATAAGATTAGTTGTGGTTATTCAAGTAAGCAGGTTATCCTTATCAAAAGAGTCTCTTCTTCTAAGTGGTGAAAGAAAAATAAAAATGGAAAAAACACGGGGGGAATGAAAATGGTAGAAACGATGATCAGATTAAGAATGAGCTTACACGATGCACATTACGCGGGAGAACTCGTAGATGGAGCGAAGATGCTTCAGCTTTTTGGAGATGTGGCAACAGAACTTCTCATCATCAACGATGGTGATGAGGGACTCTTCAAGGCCTACGATGAAGTGGAATTCATGGCACCTGTATACGCAGGCGATTATATAGAGGCAAAGGGCTGGATTTACAAAGAGGGGAATACCTCCAGAAAGATGAAATTTGAAGCCTGGAAAGTCATAGAAAATGCAAGACTTCCTGAACAGGACAGTGCCTGCAACGTACTCAAAGAACCGGTACTCGTCTGTAAAGCAAGTGGCACATGTGTCGTTCCAAAAGACAAACAGAGAATCAAAAAGGAAGCCTGATAACATGGCAAAATTTGATAAACTAATCATCACAGCCGCAATCTGCGGTGCAGAGGTCATGAAGGAAGATAACCCTTATCTGCCGACGACACCGGAAGAACTCTCCGATGAAGCCAGAAGGTGTTTTGATGCGGGTGCAAGAATCGTTCATCTTCACGTCAGAGATAAAGAGGGAAAACCGACACAGAGTGGAGCAATCTTCACCGAGACGGTGAAAATGATCAGAGAAAAAGTGCCCGAGCTCATCGTGCAGGTTTCTACCGGGGGTGCCACATGGATGACGGCGGATGAGAGAATCGAGAGCATCCAGTCCAAACCGGACATGGCAACCCTCTCAACGGGCACATCAAACTTTGGTACGGACGTGTTCATGAACACCAAGGAAATGGTCATCGAATTCGCGGAAAAACTCAACGATAACAACATCATGCCGGAATTCGAATGTTTTGAAGTCGGACATGTTGCCTTTGCAAACTGGCTCGTTCAGAAAGGTTATGTCAACAGAGAACATTATCATTTTGATTTTGTCATCGGTGTGCCGGGTGCAATCCCGGCAACCGTAGAAAATCTCATCCTGATGAAAAATATGATTCCTGAAAATGCCTCATGGTGTGTGGCTGGAATTGGAAGACAAGAACTCAACATGGCAGCTATTGCCATCGCAACAGGTGGACACGTCAGAGTGGGAATGGAAGACAACATTTACCTCTCAAAAGGTGTCTTGGCAAAGAGTAATGCCGAACTCGTTGAAAGAGTCGTTAACATCGCCAGGAACCTCAACAGAGAAGTAGCCAAACCATCAGAAGTAAAAGAATTATTCGGAATAAAATAAACTATAAACTGTACGGGCGGAATAAATTCCGTCCGTATTAAAACATTTGGGAATATATTGAAGTATTAAAATTTACTCGCTTTAAACGAATCCCCGCTTGGGCGGGGGGAACCGTTGAAGACGGTGGGGTGGGTAAAACACTAAAGCAAACAAAAGAAGAAACATTTTAAAATAAACACGACACGAATAAAAAACAAACCCCTGAAAGCGAGGAGAAGAATGGAAAAAATCATCATCGTGGACTACGGTTCACAGTACACTAGACTCATTGCAAGACGCGTAAGAGAAAATCATGTATTTTCAGAGGTTGTACCCCCTGATTACGAACTGAAAGAGGGAGAAGAAATAAAAGGAGTCATCCTCTCAGGTGGACCGGACAGCGTATACGAGGAAGGCGCACCGAAAATGCCTACCTGGTTTCACGAGATAAAAGAAAAAATCCCCGTACTCGGTGTCTGTTATGGGTTTCAGCTTCTCGTTCAGGAACTTGGCGGAACGGTACAGTACACGGGAAAATCGGAATACGGTAGAACGGGTATACAGCAGAAAAAAAATTCCGTCTTCTTTGCAGGTTGTTCAGATTCATTCATCACATGGATGAGCCATGGAGATTCCGTCACACAGTTGCCTGAAGGATTTGACATCACAATGGCTTCCGATACAGGGGTTATCGGGGCTGCCGAAGATGTATCGAGAAAATTCTACGGACTTCAATTCCATCCCGAAGTCAAACATACGGAATATGGAGAGGAAATTCTCAGTAACTTCCTCTTTGAGATCTGTGACTGTTCAGCGAGCTGGAACCTCGAAGACTTTGTAGAACAGAAAATCAAAGAGATCAGAGAAATCGTAGGGGATAAAAAAGTCATCAGTGGATTTTCAGGTGGCGTAGACTCCTCAGTGGCTTCCGTGCTGGTACACAAGGCGATAGGAGACAATCTCACCAACATCTTCGTAGACCTCGGACTCCTGAGAAAAGACGAAGAAAAAGAAGTCCCTGCGGTGTTCAAGAAGGCACTCGGGCTCAACTTCAAACTCGTCGATGCCAAAGATGAATTCTTCACCAAACTTGAAGGGGTAGAAGATCCCGAAGAAAAGAGGAAGATCATCGGAGAAACATTCATCCGTGTGTTTGAAAGAGAATCAAATGCCATAGAGGATGCAGAATTTCTCGTACAGGGAACCATTTATTCCGATGTCATCGAAAGTGCCGGAACGAAGACTGGGAAAACAGCCAAGATCAAATCCCATCACAATGTCGGTGGACTCCCGGAAGATATGAAACTCACACTCATCGAACCGCTCAGAGACCTTTTCAAAGACGAAGTCAGGAGAATTGGGGAAATCCTCGGAATCCCGAATCACATCGTCAACAGACAGCCATTCCCGGGACCAGGGCTTGCTGTTCGATGTCTCGGAGAAATCACGGACGAAAAGGTCAACATCCTCAAAGAGGCTGATTTCATCTTCAGAGAAGTCCTGAGAGAACATGGCTGGTTGACAAAGGCCTGGCAGTCGTTCGCAGTATTACTTCCCGTCAGAAGCGTTGGCGTTGTAGGAGACAGAAGATCCTACGGATACACCATCGCCCTCAGATCGGTGGACAGCGTCGAAGCGATGACAGCCGATTGGTCAAGGATCCCTCATGAGATTCTGGATGAAGCCTCAAGAAGAATCACCAACAACGTTAAGGAAGTCGGAAGAGTTGTTTATGACATCACTTCCAAACCACCTGCTACGATTGAGTGGGAATAATAATAACTTATTAGATAAGTAAAAAAATATGTTGGGGCAGGTCATATACCTGCCCTTTAAATTGTATTTATTACGGCGTTGTTAGGAATGAAATTTATAACAGTTTGGATGAATAACACTTGGTTTGAATTTGTTTTTGTGACACCAGTTGTGCATACTGTCTGTAAGTACACTTTCAATAACTATTCTTTTTAATTTATACCTTCTTTTAATTTTTTTTAATACGTCAAAAAGTTTTGTCATATTTCCTTTTCTTTGATTAATAAATTGCACTCTTGCAACTACTAAATCACTGTTATGTCTAAATTTCAGCATTAACTCATTTCCTTTCCCTTTATAATGTCCGGAAATAAATAAAATTCCTCTTTGAACTTCAAGTTGGCTGAAATTATAATTACAATCTTCGGAAAACAGAGCTGCAATTTCAAAATAATGTTGTGGGAAATTTGAAGTATTTAATGGCTTGTTTTTAGAGAAAAAATTAAAATCTTCATAATCATTTTGATAATCATTTTCAAAAAAATTCTTTGTAACTTTTTTTATTGACATTAACTTGCTCCTTTCGAATTCTTGGTTTTTTAAATTAAATAAATCTCAGCTATCAGAATATTTTAATATTGTATGTTTAGGGATTTGGATTAATTATATCATAGAGTTGTTGTTGGTATTTAGAGTTATGGTTATAAATAGGCTTCTATTTATAACCGTGATAAATCTTTTATGAATGAAGTATTTGAAATGGGATATGTCTGATTTATTTATAGAATATGAGAATATATCTCTAATAATGATGATAAATTTGACGAAATAACAAAATAAGTATATAATTCAATGTCAGGAGGGATGAATTATGCTTATAGAATTGTCGTGTCAAAACTTCAAATCCATCAGAGAGAGAATTACTTTTTCAATGGTTGCTTCAAAGGATAAATCACATCAGAAAGAATTATATGACCATAAAAAAATTAATATATTGCGAGAAGCTGTTTTGTATGGTGCAAATGCTTCTGGGAAAACAACTTTAATTGAAGCTGTTAATTATTTGAAATGGCTTGTAGTTCACAGTGGAAGATTACAGGAAGGGGATGAATTTCCCCGACCTTATCATAAACTTTCAAAAGATGAACCAACTTCGTTTGATGTACAGTTTGTTGTTGAAGGCATACGGTATGCGTATGGCTTTTCCATAACTGATGAGCAGGTTAGAGAAGAGTATCTTTATCATTATCCTTCCGGGCGGCAGGCAAAGATTTTTGAAAGAAAGTCTGAACAGTTTTTCTTTGGAACAGATTATAAGAAAGAATTGAAAGAGATTTCTACAAAATCGAAGAAGAATAAATTGTTTATAAATACAGCTGAGGCTTGGAGCAACTTACCGGAAATTATCAATCCGTTTAGTTTTTTTAAGAACAATTTGATGATTCATCTCATCAGACCGGATAACTGGTTCGAGTATTCAGCTAGGCAAATTAACAAAGATATGCAAATGAAAAGACTTTTAATAGAATTTTTTCAGAAGATAGATATACCTGTGATAGACATAAAAGTGAAAATCGAAGAAGATGCACCTTTACCGGAAAAGTTTTCTGGATTGATGAATCAGTTAAAGCTTTTATCAGATGGGATTAACAGCACAATGATTGAAGTAAAGTTTATTTATAAGGATTTTGAATTGAACTACGATGAAGAATCATTGGGGACACAGAAGTTGTTTAAACTGCTCTGTCCATTTATTGATGTCCTAGTGAATGGGAAGGTCTTGTTTTATGATGAACTTGAAAATAGTCTTCACCCTGTCATTGTTCAGGAATTGGTTAAAGTTTTTAAAGAGTGGGAAGATGATACTAAAGCACAATTGATTTTTACTACACATGATACGAGTTTATTGAATCTTGATCTATTCAGAAGGGATCAGATTTGGTTTGCGGAAAGAAATCCTGATTCTTGTTCTACTGAATATTATTCGTTAATTGAGCTTAAAAATGTCCGAAAGGATGAGAATATTCGAAAGGGGTTTGTGACGGGGAGATATTCGTCTGTTCCATTAAACGGTAAAAGTTTGGTAGAACTTCTGAGTGATGAGGAAATTGCGGATGAAAAAGATTAATATTAGCTCGCGAAAAGAGAATACAAGAGAAAAAAAGACTAGCGATTTAATCAAAGAGGAACTGAAAAAAATATTCTTGGAATTTTCCAATAATTTGAATTCGATTCAAAGGAAATTTGTTGTTGCTGATGAATTAGTGAATTTGAAACGGTTGGATGAATCGAAAGATGTTTTCAGAACTCAAATCGTTTTTCTTGAAAGTGCTTTAGACTATTATATACATCGTTTAAGTTCTTTTGCAATGATTCAGATGTCTGAGGGGAACTGGAAAAAGACTAATAGTTATAAAAATCTCAATATTCCAATTGAAAAGGTTCTTAAAGGATTAAGTAATCCAGAAGATTTAGGTTGGTTAAAAGAATCAATTATAGTCCATCATTCTTCAAATACTTATATGAGTTCAAAAGAGATAAAAAAACAATTGTCTTTGATGGTAGAGAAAACTTTGTTTAAATCAATTGCGGATAAATTGTACTATGAACAGGGAAGTGCTGAAAAAACAGTTGAAAAATTAGAAAATATGCTGAATGATGTTTTTACACGAAGAAATCAGATTGCGCATCAGTCTGACAGGGATCACTTCACGGGAGAGCGATATGAGATAGATAAAGAGACAACAGAATTTTATTTGAATGAAGTTGGTAGGTTTGCTGAAAGTTTGTATGAAGAATTAATTAAACGAATTGATTCAGGAGAGTAGGATATAGTAAAGGAGCTAAACAATGATAAGACTTTTCAAAAAAAGTGATACGGTGTCAGTTGCGAACCTGATTTATAACACATTCAAAACATACAACGGAGATGCTTATTTTCAAGAAGGCGCTGTAGAAAAAACACTTGAAAATTTTGATACTGAAAAAAAGAGTGAGGATGAATTATTTGATTTTATCGGTCGATGTGACATCTTTTTTGTGTATGAGTTCGATGGACAAATAGCCGGTGTTGTTCGCGGATACAAGAATAAATTAAGCTCCCTGTTTGTTTCCGGGGATCATCACGGGAAAAAGATAGGACAAAAACTGATACAGGCGTTTGAAGAAGAAGTCATTAAAAGGGGCAGCGACTATATCGAGCTGACGGCCACATTGTATGCCGTTAATTTCTATCTGAAACAGGGATATGAAAAGACATCGGATATTATTGATTATGATGGGTTAAAAGTTTATCCGATGAAGAAAGAGCTGTGATTGCTGAAAACACTCGTCACAGAATAAAATGAGTCAACCTTCTCCGCAAACAGATGCTATTGCGGAGAACGTTATTTTAACGGTTGCTACATTTTAAGCAAGTGTGATTTTTCAGCCAAAGTAATTTTTATGGTTATTTCTTTTAACATTTTTTAGATAATCTTCGGAGGCGGCATGCATAATAGAAAGAAAATATTCTTTGTGTTAATAGTAATCGTGTTGATTGTAGTCCTGTTTTTCATCGGATATGGGATTTATGGAAAGCTTCAGATGGATAAAATTCCAGGGTTGTCCTTTAAAGAGGCTTTAAATTATACGCTTGAAGCGAATGAAAAGGGCATTATCACAGTGGGAATTGTTAAAGACGGACAAGCCACCTATCGGGTGTATGGGAAAGAGGGCGCTGAACTGCCAGCGAAGGAATACATCTATGAAATCGGATCTCTCACAAAGACGTTTACCGCAACGCTTCTTGCCAAAGCCATTAAAGAAGGTAAGGTATCTCTTGAAGATACTTTGGATGACTTTCTGGACTTGCCGGGGGAGAATGATTACCCGACTCTTCGACAGCTTGTAACACATACATCTGGCTATAAGGCGTATTATTTTGAATCCCCTATGATTGGTAATTTTCTAAGTGGGAAAAATGATTTTTACACCATCGATGACCAAATGATCATGAAAAAATTATCCGGGATTTCTACGCCGAATAAGGTGTATCCGTTTAATTATTCCAATTTTGGCTACGCTGCACTTGGCCTGGTTCTTGAAGCCGTTTACAACGAAGAATATACAACTCTTGTCAATCATTTTGTACAGGAGGAGTTGAACTTACAGAATACAAAGATTAGCGATGGAAATGGGGATCTGGATGATTACTGGGATTGGGAGAAGGGGGATGCTTATCTTCCCGCAGGTGGTTTAACTTCCGAGATAACGGATATGCTTCATTATGCCCAACTACAGCTTTCTGATGAAGAATTGTTCTCTTTTTGTCATGAAAGCCTTGAAACGATCAATGCCTCGACGGAAAATTATCAGAGAATGGGGATTCATATGGATGAAATGGCGATGAGTTGGATTGTTGATGACGAAACCGGTATCTATTGGCATAATGGGGGTACTGGTAATTACAACTGTTATCTTGGCTTTCAACCTGAAAGTGAAGTGGCGGTCGTTATTTTATCTAATCTGCCACCCAATTATAGAATTCCATCAACGCTACTTGGCGTGAAGCTTTTTGGAGAGTTGTTGCATTAATTTCTATTTTAAAACTGTATCGGATAAATACCAGAGTCAAATGTATACACAGATAGTATTATAAATTTGAGTAAAATAAATCATTTCCATTCTCAAATACAATATCCCGGCAAATACAAAATAGATGTTTTGAATTAAATTTAATAAAAAATAAGATCTACTGGGTGATTTGAAAATCGCCCATTTAAAAAAAATAAAAGTAATCCCATTCTTCTCCCCTTTTATAAAAACACTTGAAATAAATTAAAAATCCGTCTATAATAATATCAAATATTGGATTAGTCGGTGATTGTTATGAAATATATCAGAAGAAATATCGAATCTACTATAAAAAAAACTGAAAAGATGTTTACTTCCGTTCTGATAACCGGTGCAAGACAGGTTGGGAAGACAACGATGCTCAGACATATAAAAAGTGATCTCAAATATATTACACTAGATGACCCACTGCTTCTTCAAACTGCAATAGACGATCCAGGGGTTTTTTTTAAAACTTCAAAACCGCCTGTTATAGTTGATGAAATCCAATACGCTCCTCAATTATTGTCCTATATTAAAATGATAGGAGATGAAACAGGGAAAAAAGGGCAATTCTATCTAACCGGTTCACAAAAATTCCACATGATGAAAAATGTCAGTGAATCTCTCGCTGGAAGAATTGGTATTATCAATTTACTCGGATTATCATTGAGAGAAATACGGGGGATTGAATATACAGAGCCTTTTATCACTGAAAAAAAGTATCTGACAGAGAGAGAAAAAAGGAATAAAAAAACAGGTTATAACGAAATATGGGAGGTCATCCATAAAGGGACAATGCCTGCCATGTATGCCGAAGATATGGACTGGCAGTTGTATTATGGTTCGTACACAAGAACCTATATTGAACGAGATGTTAGAGACCTGACAAAAATAGGCGATGAGCAGAAATTTATAAAATTCATGATAGCACTCGCTGCAAGAACTTCACAAATGTTGAATCTGACAACAGTTGCAAATGAAGTTGGTATAACTGTTCCAACAGCAGAACGATGGTTGTCAATTCTTATTTCCTCAAATATCATATATCTGCTGCAACCCTATTACAACAACATCATGAAAAGAACTGTTAAAACACCCAAATTGTATTTTCTGGATACCGGACTCGCTGCCTATCTTACAAGATGGAACAATCAAGAAGTTCTTGAAAATGGAGCAATGGCTGGAGCCTTTTTTGAAACATTTATCATAGATGAAATACTGAAAAGCTATTATAATGCCGGAATTATAACACCACCACTTTATTATTACAGAGACAAAGACGGTAGAGAAATTGATCTTCTGATTGAAAAAAATGCCACCCTTTATCCGATTGAAATTAAAAAAAGTGCTACACCGAGGAAGGAATTTCTTAAACATTTCAGAGTTCTCGATAATATTAATAACATAAAAAAAGGGATGGGTGGTGTTATTTGTCTTTATGAAACTCTTGTGCAGCTGGATGAAGATAATTGGGTTATTCCTGTGAGTTTTTTATAAACTCAATAAATTTTGCATCCTGAAATTCAGATGTCTCTTCAGCTGAACATCTTATATGTTTCATAAGTTTTATTACCCACAATTAACGACCCCTCATCTTTGAGAAAAGCTAAAACTTCAACTCATACAACTTAACTTCGTGGACCTTTGAATATTTGCTTCATATTTATGCCAAGTGGTATAATCGCTCAAATACGATTCGATAAATTCAATCTCTTTTTTTCATATCAGCTGTTTGCAGTAATATATAGCCTTTGAGTAAATTTATAAATATTTCTTCATCCTATAAACCTTTAATCCTTCAAAATCAACAATATCAGATGTTTTTTCATAGCCTTGTTTGAGATAAAAGTTCACAGCAAATAATGAAGCAGTAAGTTCAACATACTCACTCCCTCTTTTGATAACTTCTTCCTCAAAGGCTTTTACCAGTTTTTGGCCTATCCCATTACCATGATGATTTCCAGAAACAAAAAGAGAATTCAATTTATTAAGATTACCACGCAAAGCGCCGACGATTTCACCATCAATTTCATAAACATAAAATATTTCAGGCTTACCGATTATCTCGTACAATTCATCTTCTGTGTGATTTTTTGTATCAAAATTATCAAGCGTTTTTTCCACAGCGCCATCTGTAAAGTATGCATCTCCATTGTATTTTTTGAATGTCTCATAAACCAGATCTGCAACTGCCACTGTGTCACTTTTTTTGAAAGGTCTTATCATTATCTTTCTCCTTTATACAAATTTCAATAGTACCCATTTTACTATAAACTCTAACCTGTTGTCCATCTTTCGGAACGGATGTTTAAGAAGGAGTATACTACACCTTTATAAACTATATCGTTCATTAAACACACTACAAGTCAATTTTTGTTTCCTTTGGACCGTTCACGCATACTCGGATACTGCATTAATTAAAAATCCTGTATTCATTAATTCATTATCAATTTCATCAAGACCATATCCCTTTAAGTATCCTTGAATCATTTCCTTTGAATTACTTATAGTATAATCACTCTGTTTGTCAGTCCAATCACAAATAAAATTTATCGTTCTTGTTACGCCAGCGATCGAAGGGCCAATACATGGTTTAGCCCAATCTATAAATTTTAATTTTTGATCAGCTTCAAAAATATTGTATGGCATAAAGTCTCCATGAAACAAAACGGCTTTATCATCTAATAACCTTTCCAGTAAACTGATCAACCAATCCGGGCTGAAGATGTTCAACCTCTACAAGCTTGCAATAAAAACAGGAAAGAAGCTAAAATATCCTGTGCAGATAATATCAAAAATAATGATTGTGTTATCTGATATACTTGAATGTTCCGAGAGAAAAGAGTTGCTATAAATGATAAAAATTCCAGATAAAAAGGAGAATTGGTTTAATGGAAGAATACAAGAAATGTTTAGATGTTATGTCAGAATTATTTGCTAAAGATTTTACGTTTAGCTTGGCAACCGTTAAAGAAAATTGCCCATCCGTTAGAGTTGTGGATACTTTTTACGATAACGAAGCCTTCTGGATTGTTACTTATTCAAAGTCGAATAAGGTTAAAGAAATTGAGGGAAATCCAAATGTATCAATGTGTAATAATCTTTATTCTTTTACAGGAAAGGCATACAATGCCGGACACCCTTTTGAAGAAGCCAACAGGAAAATCAGAGACAAATTAATTATCGCATTTGAAAAGTGGTATTTTTTACATAACAATGAAGATGATAAAAATATGTGCTATGTAAAATTTATACCTGAATCAGGTTTTTTCTATAAGGACGGCACAGGTTTTAAAGTAGATTTCCTGAATAAAAAAGTTGAAGAATTTTCTTTCGAAGCACATATTGTAGGAATCTAATTTTGTTGTTTTTAATACCACTCAAGTGTAAAATAGCGTCAACCTTTTAATTAAAGAGAAATGATTGACGCTTTGAATTTTGATTTATAATGAACCCAAGAAACAGGACGAAAAACAATTTATATAATGGGGTTATGAAAAGAAACCAGTATGGTGCTGGATACCCCCTTCATTTCGTCTGTTCTTAATTCACACCGTTTATTGATTGGATTCTGGTAGATCAAAAAACTTCCCCGTATGAAAGTTCTCATTTCCAAGATTCTTGGCCTTCATTCTGAAGATCACACAACCATCCGGACAGACAATATCCTTGGTATATTTGTCAGTACCGCCGATGTTTTCCAGATTTCCGCCACTTCTGACGGCTTCCATTATGGGAAACATCATCATCATCACTTTAGAGCATATACCCTGACCGTCTTTATTTACCGGACAACCGTAGGTACAGGTGTATTTGTCGCCGATTTCCTCGCCGTTTCGACAATATCTTTCTGTATGATCACCCCGAAGAAACCCTGTCACTTCAATTTCCCATTCGTATTCCTCTTTATACCATTTTTTCATGATTACCCTCCGTTTTCTAATTCTATAGTTTAGTGGCTAACTTAATCAAAAGAAAGTATGATGATATATAATTCTACCATAAGAAAAGACCAGTGAATCCAGAAAGGGTTGAAAATTTACATTAGGTTCTGCTGAACAGAATGATTCTCTTAAACTATTGCTTACTTAACTGAGTCAACTTTATCCGCAAATATTTTTATTTGCGGATAAAGTTGACTCAGTGTTATAATAAATCATGATTACTGGTATAAATTTTTGTGAGTATTATTATTTTTAATGTTGAGGGTTTGTAAAAATGGACATTATAACAGCAAAAAAAATTTTTGAAACTCATGATGGAATCATGAGAACAAAAGAAATAAGAGAGAATAAAATATTCGATAAATTCCTTAAAATGCTGATAACCAAAGGTTATGTTGAAAAAATCAGATATGGATATTATCAATGGCAAGATGAACGTGCTTTCAACGAAACGACAATGATTGTAAAACTTTTTCCTGATGCCGTTATTTATATGGAAAGTGCATTACAATATTATGGGTACACTGATCGTACGCCTTCTTTTTGGCACCTTGCAGTCGACAAACACTCGACAAAATCCAGATTTAATATTGACTACCCAATGATAAAGCCATATTATCTCCCAAAAGAACAAATGATACTAGGTGTTGATATCATCACAATTGATGATGTTAAAATAAAAATATTCAACCGGGAACATATTATTTGCGATTGTCTGAGGCATGAAAAGAAAATGGATGTAGAAATTTTTAACAAAGCAATACAGGCATACATAAAAGATCCACAAAAGAATATTCCTCGTCTGATGGAATACTCAAAAATTCTGCGTACAAAAAATAAGGTGCGTAAAATGATAGGAGTATGGCTATGAAGGATATGGCAGCATCAGTTTTGGCACTGCTAAAAAATCTATCGAAAAAAAAGGCTTGAGTTATCAAATGTGTTTACAGCTGTTCTGTCAGGAAGAATTTTTGAGACGATTATCGATGTCTCAATACAAGAACAATTTTATTTTAAAAGGTGGCTTATTCATTTACACATTGACAGAATTTCAGAGTCGGGCAACTCAGGATATAGATTTTCTCATGCAGCATCTTACCTATGATATTAACAGAGTAAAGGGGATTATGGAAGAGATATGTCAAACTTCTTCTGCCAATGATTATATAACGCTCATAGTTCTTGATGCGAAAAATATAACTTTGGATAAAGATTATCCGGGAGTATCGCTTAAATTTATGGGAAGAATTAAAAAAATCAGAGTGCCATTTTCTGTGGATATAGGTATAGATGATGTTATTGTACCAGGTTCAGTTATACGAAGTTTGAAAACACAGCTTTCTGATTTTGAAGAACCTCAGATTTACACCTATTCCCTGGAAAGTACAATTGCTGAAAAATTTGATGCCATTCTTAAGCGTATGGAAGCAACAAGTAGAATGAAAGACTTTTTTGATATCTATTATCTATCCAGTATGTTTGACTTTGATGGACACAAATTGCAGGGAGCGATCAGGCAGACCATACAACATAGAAATACACCCTATGAAACTAAAAGTTTTGAGCGTATTTTGGAGTTTCGAAGTAATTCATTTCTATTGGATCAATGGCAACGTTTTCAGCCATCTATACAAATGGATTTACCGGATTTTACAAAAATAATTGATAGATTGTGTAAGTTTATTGAACCTGTATTTGCTGCAATTGTTCAAGATAAAGATTTTATTTTTCATTGGTCAGCTGAAGAGATGTTATGGAAAACAGACATTTTATAGAAAGGATAAAATTAGTATGGAATTCATAAAGAATTTTATTTCAAAAGTAAACGAGAATAATCTCGGCGTATACGGTATTCATATCTATCAAAACGGAAAAGTTCTTACAGATTACCGTTTTCGAAGTAATGACAGGGAAAATCTTTGTTCAGCATCAAAGACGTTCGTTTCCGCTGGTGTTGGAATAGCGGAAAAAGAAGGGCTTATAAAGCTGTCTGATCATGTGCTGGATTTCTTTCCTGAATATAAGGGGATAGCGACACCCGGTTCTGAGCGTATGACGATACACCATTTACTTCAGATGAGTTCAGGGCATTTATCCGAAGATTTCAGTCAATACAATAACAGAGATAGGGCTGAACTTTTCTTTATGACACCTCTGGAAAATGAACCGGGATCTACTTTCTTTTATGAAGACCTGTGCAGTTATATGCTGGGCAGAATCATAGAAAAGACTTCAGGCGCTACACTTTTAGCTTATTTGAAACCGAGATTGTTTGATAAACTCGGAATTGTCAATCCGCAGTGGCATACCTGTCAACTGGGTCATACGGCCTGTTCAGGGGGATTGTATTTAACCACTGAGGAATTTTCACGACTCGGTGTCACATTGCTGCATGATGGGGTATATCAGAATAAACAAATCGTTCCTTCTGATTATGTGAAACGTATGCATTCAAACTGGATTGATACAACCTCTAAAAATCATCCTGAAACACAAGGTGGGTATGGTTTTCAGGTATGGAAGTGTACTCCTGAGAATACGTATCGGGCTGATGGCATGTATGGTCAGATGTGTGTGGTTTTGACGGATTATAATGCGGTTATTACGGTGACAGCTCATAATGAAGAGGATCATAAGGAAATTTTATTGGCCATTTGGAATGAGATTTTGAGGAAATTGGAGAAAAATGATTGAATTTCATGAATACTCTGAGTTCATGATGTTTTTACTATCACTATTTTTCTATGAAATGCTATAATAGAAATGATAGAGAAAAGAAGGTGATAAAATGTATGATAAAAAAATCATTCCTGTTTCAGAAGATGGGAAGATAACTATTCCGAGTAGTTTTTACGAAAAGCTGCATCTGAATAAGTCTAAAAAAGTTGAATGTGTTTATTATAAAAATACAATTGTTATAAAGCCTGTGAAGAATGAATCGGATAGTTTTTCTGTGGAAATACTTAAGGATCTTATTTCTGAAGGTTATTCCGGAGAAGAGTTAATAATAAAATTTCAGGAGAGAACAGAAGAAGTTAAAAACGCTATCGATAATATGATCAATGAAGCTGAAAAAATCGTTTCCGGTGAAATTGATGGCTATTCTCTTGAAGATGTATTTGGGGAATAGTTTTGATGTATGAAATAAAGTTTACCACGGCGGCAAAAAAGTATTTCAAAAAGATTGTCAGTAAGGAATTAAAAAAAGAGTTTCAAGCTGCATTAAGCAATATTTCTGTAGATCCGTATATCGGTAGTAGAAAAACTGGTGATTTAAAGGAATTTTACGGTTATGATGTGTTTTATTCCGGTACGAATTATGAGATCGCTTATTTGATTTTTGAAACTCCTGAACAAAAAGTAGTTATTGTGCTTGCCGGAACAAGAGAGAATTTTTATGAACAATTAAAGAGATATACAAAATAAAATACCATTCTACTTGTCCCTTTCTTCTTGATAAAATACTTTAAATTACTTCGTTTTCTTTAATCAAAAGTCATTTCCCAGATTTATTATATGTTTTATCCATATACAAAAAAAGAGGTGTGTGTTTGAAAATAAGAGCGTATAAGGCAAGTGATGAACAACAGTGGTTAAAATGCAGGTTGTTATCGTTTTATGACTGTTCGTATTGTGATGATGTCATTCATGAAAAGCCTGTGTATGATAATCAGGTGATTGATCTGGTAGCAGTCGAAGATGAGCAGATAGTCGGGTTTATAGAAGTTGAAATAGAGAAAAAGTGTAAGGATGTTTGTTATCTTGATGGTGAACTGGGTGGAAATATCTGGAATATAGGGGTCTTGCCTGAGTATCGAAGAGATAGAGTGGCGACACAACTGCTGGATGAAGCTGTTCGAATTGCCAAAGGTTTTGGGATCGCAAGATTTGAGGCGTGGACTCAGGATGATGTTGCCGCCAACAGATGGTATGAAAGAAGCGGATTTCTATTCATAGAATCTTATTTGACTGTTTATGCCTCCTGGCGTGAGTGTGAAGAGAATAAACTGATAACGGAACATATTGGTGAAATCTATGGTGTCAGAGAATTGAATTTTGAAGCACCGATTTCCCGGAAAGATGAAGTTTTGGAAAAATACTCAAAGGTTCATGAAGTAAAGTTGTATGAGTTGAAGTTTTAGCTTTTCTCATAGATGAGGAGCTGTTAATGGTGAATAGTAAAACTCATAATGAAATTTATAAGCTATTATTAGAGCTTGAAATGAAGTTATTACAGCCGGAGATAAGAGGTTCTGCGGAGGAGATTTCTGAACTGCTGGATGCTGAGTTTGTGGAGTTTTGCTCTTCCGGTCGTATCTGGCGATATCATCCTGGAGATGCCATTGATTCGCATAAAGGGGTCGTAACGCGGTATGAGCTGATAAATTTTAAAACAAAAGAGCTTTCAGAGGATGTTTTCCTGGCGACTTATGAGTGCAGAAGATATGATAAACACGATAAGTTAATTGTTTCACTCAGGAGTTCTATTTGGAAAAATACAGAAGGAAAATGGCAAATGCTTTTTCATCAGGGGACACCTGTCAATTCCTAATTGATTCATCTGTAGTTGATTAAATGATGATATAGAACCGGATTGATTTTAATATTAACTCAATCCGGTTTTTTATTTGATAGTAATATTGTTAGCTTTTATGGTATAATTTACCCTGTGGAAACATTTGATACAGATTTCAGCAATAAAATGATTTGAGAGGATATTGCTTATGATGAAAAATCGTGAACTTTTGCGCTTTTTACTTCTAATTAGGGGCTGCTGAAAAACCATTAAAGTCCTCGCCCTGATCCGCGACCCAAAAGGGAGACAGTTGAAAATGGGAAAATTTTAATGAGTCGCGGGATAGAAATGGCTTCCCAGTCTCTTGTAAGGTCTGTTTCCGTTTCTGATTATCTGTTTCTGATTTTAAATTCAGCGGCTTATTTTATCATTGGACTGATCACTTTTGAAGTGATTCTTGCAAAGGGAAAGCAGAAGGGGATCAACTCCAATTACTGACGAATAGAAT
>DAINPP010000015.1:0-53646 GCA_036743375.1 Thermotogae bacterium
ATGTAAGTTGTTCCCCTTATAGAGTTCCTGTTGCAAGACTTGCTGCTGCACAGGCCGCAATCAACAACGGATAAGACATAAAATAAAAAAAGGTGCCCTTAACGGGCATCTTTTTTTATCCGAATCGTTCGTTATACCAGTAAAAATTATCTTTCGTCTGTTCTATCTTTTCGTCGATGTCTATCATTTTTCTTCTTTTATCTCTGTGAAAATATGGGCGCTTTCTCATATAAATCACCTCTCATTTAACGCAACAGATGAAGCATCCAGTAAATCTCTTCTCTTGAATTCTCTATTTCTTCTTCTAAATGGGTTAAGCTTTTTAAATTCTTGTCTTTATTAAGAATAAATTTTTTCATCCTAATCATCTCCAAATAATAAGGTTTGCTATACTCTGGAAAAATCCTTTTTTATTAGTCTGTCAATCCTGATAAGATTTTTCTTTTGACTATACGGTATTTTTTCTTATGATAATTCTTTCTTCTATTAGGCTTATCATTTTTTTAGACGAGTTATACTATTAAAATATTTCAAGGGATAACTACCAATAACATTCTTTACCCTTGTTATTAATCTTTTTGATAGCATACATTTGAAGGATGTTTTTTAAAGTAAATAGGGAAGCGCTATTTTTGGGGAAAAAAAAGAACAGTTTTAAACTGTTCTTTTTTAACTACTTAGTCATACCGGACTCTTTCTTCTTAAATAATCGATCACAGCGTCATTGGTGAATTCCTGAACTGATTTTCCCTCAATCTTTGCCAACTCTTTTAGTACGGCCCAATCTTTGTCATTGAGATCCAGTTTTATCATCATTACTTTTCCCTTAGTTGCATCTTGTACCCAATCATTGACTTCCTTTAAATTTTCCTTGAGTTCCGTATTTATAAAATCTTTCAGGTTTTCCTCAAAATGATGATAATTGCTCATACGGGATCACCGTTGTTCGGTTCATCCGTTTCGATCTCCGTATATTTCTCTTTATCGGAATTTATTTCTATCGTCCTTTTGAAGACATAAGGTTCTTTACCATTTCCCAATTCAAGATCTATATCAATTTTTGTCTTTGGCTTAGCCTTTCCCTCTTCATGTATTTCCGCACCATCTATCTCATTATCGTAGATTTCTTCAATTATTTCTGGTTCGTGAAGGTCTGTATCTTCATTCCTTTGATTTTCTTTTTTCAGATAGTATAGATCCTCCATAAATCTATCGATTTCTTCATCTGAGTATTCAAGGATCTTCAGCATTTCCTTTGCCTCATCTTCCGTGATAATTCCCTGTGAGCATGAAAAGACAATTCTTTCTGCATCCGGATCATGTTTTCTCTTTTCTTCTTTTGCCTCTTCTCTTGTCCCATATTCGGCTCTAACACCAAAATTATCCGTTTTTATTACCAGATCACCGGAAACTGTTTTGGATGAGAGTATCCCTGCCTTTCCTTCGCCGAAACAATAATGCCCTTTACCTCTTCTCTGTGGATCCCTCTTTTTAAAAATTGCTTCACCGGAAACCGTATTAAAATCTATTTCGATGTCAAGAGGACTTGTAAGAACATTGATATCACCACTAACGGTTCTTGTTTCCCAATCAGCCTTATTATTGATGTTTTTTATCATAATGTCTCCACTGACAGTGGTTAACTTTGCCGTGACAGGAATATTTTTTACAGCTATATCTCCGCTGACATTATTAGCGGAAATAATCCTTGCCTTATTAGAAACATTTTCGATTTTCAGATCACCAGATTTAGAAGTACAGATAATTTCATCGGAATCGATGTCGTTGATCCCTATATCACCACTGATTGATGTAAATGAAGCCTTTTTTTCATTTGAAATAGTGAACGCTTTGAGATCTCCGGATTTTGTGCTGATTAGTAAAGATTTTGTTGACGAGTTTTCGTTAAAAATATTACCGGATGTACTCGTTACTTTTAATTTCTTCACATCCATATTTTTTATATTAATCCCACCGGATACAGTATTAACAGATATCTTTTCAAGCATTTTTTGTGGAATATTTATCTTGGCTTTATAAAGATTTCCAAAAGAAGTAGAGATAGTGATTCCAAGAAATTTTACTATATTGCTTTTATCGTCAAATCTGATGATTAATTTCCGATCATTTTTAACTATCTCAACGTCACATGAATCCCTCTCCCAGATGGCTTCCCATGAAACATACTCCTGAGAGTTTACTCCCTCTATCTCAAAATCTCCTCCGACTGTGCTGATGATAATTTCATCTATGTTTTCAATATCGGTACTTCCGGTTTTTTGGAAAAAAGACATGTTTTAAACCTCCCCCTTCTCAGATTAACAGAGTCTTTAACAACCAGATTAATCCACCAATTGCCAAGATTATTAATATTACAGGTAAAAATATAGTGAAGATTCCAGCAAGTATCACGATCACAGCGGCAACTGCAACGATAGCGACAATAATTCCGATTAAAGCGGGTAGAAATTTAAAGCCCAATATCACGAGAAATATAGCGCCAAGTATTGATAGAAATGTCATTTTTTATCACCTTTCTTTATCGCTCTCAACATTTCCATAGCTTCTTTTGAGCTGATTTCACCTGTTTCAAGCATATCAAGGATCTTTTGAGATTCTGTACGTTCTGGCTGGGCACCTTCAAAACCCATAGCCCGTACGATATTTTCCAATCTGTTTCTTGCGGTTGGATATGAAATTTCTAATTCCTTTTGAACCTCGGAAAGGTTTCCTCGGTTTTTTATGAAAATTTTAACAAAAAATAGCTGATCTTCGGATAATCTGAATAATTCATCCAATTCAAACTTACCGCTTATCGTTGTCCCACAATTACTACAGCTGTATTCGGAAATATGTAATTGATTATTACAGGCTGGACACTTTGTTAAAGTCTTCCTCATTTCAATCACCTTCTTTCATTTTATGTGTTTATTATACAAAAAAATATTGTATATGTCAAGTATGAAATTAAAAATATTTATGTTCTCATTAAAAAAATTAAACGTTAGTGGAAAATAATTCCATGAAATAAAAAAATAAAAGACGGAATAGCAATATCTTGCCATTCCGTCTTCGAAAAGAATTACCGATTATCTTAGAAAATTATTCTGAAAGGTACTTGTATATTTCCTTCTCCACCCATTCAAGCCCTTCGTCTATAGTCCATTTATCGTACATGATATTGGCAAACATGTCGCCTACAGCATATCTGATTTCGTTCCAGGTAGCCGGTTTAGGATCAGCGTATCCGGCATCGATAAACTGAACGGGTATTGCAGCCTTAGGATCAAGCTTCGTGTATGTCTTCCATTCCGCTGTATTCAATGCACTCTTTCTTACAGGCAGATAACCTGTTTTCATTGCCCAGAAGGTAGTTACTTTAGGATCTACGAGGAATTTCATGAATTTCCATCCAGCTTCTTTTTCAGCATCGGAAGCTGAACTGAACATAACTACATCTGTCCCTGCGAATGGTGGCTGGAATGTCTTTCCGGAAGGAAGAGCTGTCCAGTCCCAATCATGAATACCCTTTGAAGAGGAGTCAACATATGATTTTGAAGCGATTGTTCCGAGGTAGAAACATACCTTTTCTTCTCCAAATGGTCCATTTTCATAGCCGCCTTCAACCATTGCATAATGGTTATCTTTTAATCCCTTGAGCATTTCGATGATCTTTCTTGTTGTATCATTGTTTATCGTAACTTCAAATTCTCCATCTTCATTTTCTTTAACGATGTAAGCATCTTCATTAAGCATGAACATGGAAAGTGTATCGACGGTCGGTCTGATATAGATTCCGTATCTCGTTACTTCACCATTCTCGTCGAATACAGTGAGTGCCTTTGCCGTTTCAACCAGTTCGTCCATGGTCTTTGGTGCTTCTATTCCCTCAAGGTCGAAGATATCCGTGTTGTAATACATGACATAGATACTCTTGTTGAAAGGAAGTGCGTAATAAGTATCTCCCCATTTTACCATTTCGTGAAAAACGTTATAAATGTCGTTCATTTCTTCATCTGTAAATCCGTTTACAGGATCGTTGATAAATTCATTGAGTGGTTCAACAACATCACTCTGAAGAAGCTTTGAAGTCCAGTTACCATAAGCCTGTGACAAAACCGGCAATGTATCGCTCTGAACACTTGCCAGTAATTTCTGATTTAATGCACCATAGTTTCCGATATAAACCGGTTTTACAACAATATCAGGATTCTGACTGTTGAACATATCAACAATTTCCTGTACAGCTTCACCCTGGGCTCCACCCATTGCATGCCAGAATTCTACTTCAACAGGTGCTGCAAATGTAACTGCCGTGAAAAGTAACACAACGATACTAAGAAATAGTGCTTTTTTCATTTGAAACCCTCCTTAAATTTTGTAGGATCATTAAACAATAAATGCAATAAATAGCCGTTAACACTTTTATAGATTTATTTTCGCCTGTTTTTTTCGAGATATCCCTTCGATATAGCTATTCCTGAAATAGGCCCAATAATCGCCAGCAATACAATCAAAAGAATCCAGTAATTTGATAATTCGGGTTTATCAATCAGGAACGAGAATAGTACGAGAATAATACCGACAGTATCCGAGATACCCGAAAAATGGAGTTTAATCATAATTTCTTTTTGTCTGATAATTCCGTATGTTCCAAGGATTAAAAAAACCAACCCAAGTATCTTAAGAATAACGGAAAGGATAGCCATAGATTATCCCTTCTTTTCATAAGGTGTTCCAGAAGCTGCGGGTCCTCTCGTTTTTCCGACAAATCCGGCAACGACTACCAGTGTGATTACAAATGGAATCAGATTGAACAACGGTTTGACAGACGATGGAATGGATAGAGTAGGATTACTCTGAAGCTGTTCGTTAAGTGCTTCTGCTGCTCCAAATAAAAGGCAGGCCAATAGAGTTCCCTTTGGAGACCAGTTACCGAGAATCATCGCGGCGAGTGCGATAAATCCCTTGCCATTTGTCATATTCTCGCTAAACTGACCAAGTTCTCCTATACTCAGATAGGCTCCGCCAAGTGAAGCGAGCAAACCGCTCATTAAGACTCCAAACCATCTTACTTTAAATACACTGACACCAAGCGTATCCGCTGCTTCCGGATTTTCGCCAACCGCACGCATTCGAAGACCCAGTCTCGTCTTGTAAATAATAAACCATGAAACTACAACCATGATCAAAGCGAGGTATACAAACGGGCTGAATGATCCAATCATCTTATAAAGGAAAGTTCCTTCTCCGAGAAAGGAGAGATGAACTTCAGGTATCTTTTCAATAATGGGTGTTGAACCGGGTTTTCCAAAAACAGGTTCAAGAAGAAAACCGGTAACACCTTGTGCCAGCAGGATAATAGCAGTCGCACTGACAATCTGATCAGCTTGGAAATTGATACTTGCCCAGGCATGAAGTGCTGCGGTAGAAATTCCAACAATTACGGCGAGAATCAAGCCTATCCATGGACTGCCGAAAAGATAGGTTCCTGCTACTCCAGTAAAGGCGCCAAGAAGCATGATACCCTCCAGAGCTATATTAGTTACGCCTGTTTTTTCACTGAATAAACCGCCGAGAGCCGCAAATAACAATGGGGTTGAAGCCGATAGTGTTACTTTGTAGAAGATAGGATTTGTAAAAGTTTCAAGAAATGCCTTTAAGAAATTCATTTACTTCCCCCCTTTTTCTTATTCCAGCCCATAAGTGTCATGACTATCCTTTCTGCAGCAACGAGGAAAATGATGATAGACTGAATGATCATCACAATATGTTTAGGTACACCTGCAAACTGCATCTGATTTGAACCTGTTCGCAAGCCACCTATGAGCAATGAGGCTGCAATGATTCCAAACGGATTGTTCTGACCGATAAGTGCAATGGATATACCATCAAACCCCTTACCTGAGCTTAAAGTGCCGTAGAATCTGTAATAGAGACCCGTAGATTCAAGAGTTCCGGCAAGACCAGCCAAGGCACCACTTATCGCCATTGTAAGAATAATGTTCTTTGAAACGTTAATTCCACCATATTCTGAAGCATACGGATTAAATCCTACAGATTTGATTTCGTATCCCATAGAAGTCTTATAAAGAATGATATAAATAACAACGGCAGCCGTTATGGCAATGAGGATGCCGAATGACATAAATGTTGCCTGTGAACTCATTAAATTGGGAAGCATGGTTGAAGTGGCAATCTCAGGACTTTTTGGCGTACCACCACCGGAATTGAACGGTCCGGTAACTGCCCAGTTTGTGATATTATAGGCGATCCAGTTCAGCATAATGGTCGTGATAACCTCATGAGCACCTGTCTTTGCCTTGAGAAATCCAGCGATTCCCGCCCAAATTCCACCGGCAAGCATCCCCACCAACATCGTCAAGGGGATAGCGATAAAGGCAGGCAATGATGAGGCATTAACCGCAAAAATACTGGCAACAAGTGCCCCCATAGACATCTGACCTTCAGCACCTATATTGAAAACGCCTGCCCTAAAACCAAATCCAACTGCAAGCCCCGTTAATATTAACGGAGTCATTTTTATAATGGTGTTCATAATAGCCGTTTTTGAACCAAAGGCCCCTTTTATCATTTCCGAATAAGCATTTCCCAAAAAGCTGAATCTTTCGCCGATAGACCCCTCACCAATCCATAGTATAATGATCGAAGCGATAAGTAATGCAATGATTATTGAAATAATCGGGATTGCAACTCGCATCCATTTCTTTTTATTCATTTACATCACTCCTTACTTCTTCAAGCGTCTGACCGGCCATCATCAATCCCAGTTCTTCGAGTGACACCTCTCCCGGTTTAACCTCTCCCATGAATTTTCCTTCATACATCACAAAAATCCTATCGCTGAGTGAGAGAATCTCTTCGAGTTCCATGGAAATAAGTAACATTCCAACGTTTTCCCTTCTGAGTTCTAATAAAGTGGTATGAATAAATTCGATGGCTCCAATATCAAGACCACGCGTTGGCTGAGCAACCATCATACATCTCGGTTGATAATCCACTTCTCTGGCAACAACCATTTTCTGTTGATTTCCGCCAGAGAGATTACCCGCATTAATTCCGATTTCGCGAGGTCTTACATCAAATTTTTCGATTAGTCCCTTACTGATTCTATTAATGTTTTTATGATTCAGAAACCCACCACTTGCGAAAGGTTCCTTATAATGCCTTCCGAGTGCAATATTGTATGCTACACTGAATTCTTTGATCATTGCATGCTTAAATCGATCAGCGGCAATATGAGACATCCCGAGTTCCCTGATTACCTTTGGCGATGAGTTTGTGATATCCTCCTCCATAAAGTGTACCTGACCGGCTTCTTTCTTTCTCAAACCGGTAATGGCTTCAACCAATTCAGATTGTCCGTTTCCTGCAACCCCTGCAATCCCTACAATTTCTCCTTCGTGGAGATCAAAGGAAATACCCCGAACAGCCGGTAAATGGCGATTGTCGTTCACATCCAATTCCTTCACTTCGAGAATTTTTTTACCCCTCTGTTTTTTTTCTTTTTCAAGTCGCAAGAGGACTTCTCTTCCAACCATCATATTCGCTATTTCCCTTTGATTCGTTTCTACTGTTGGAATACGACCAGTTACCTTTCCGCCGCGCATGACGGTAACGTTATTAGAGACTTCGACCACTTCATTTAATTTGTGTGTGATAAAAATAATCGTCTTACCGTCGTTTTGAAGATTCCTGAGAACGACAAACAACTCCTCTGTCTCCTGTGGGGTCAGAACGGCTGTGGGCTCATCAAGAATAAGGATTTCCGCCCCTCTGTATAACGTTTTTAAAATTTCTACTCTTTGCTGTGTTCCAACCGGTAAATCTTCGATATTTGTGTCAACATCCACTTTCAAACCGTAATCTTCAGATATCTTCTTAACCTCTTTCCTGGCTTTTCTTAAATCAAAGATATTGAATCGTTTTGTCGGTTCATCTCCAAGTACAATATTCTCTGCAACGGTCAGTGGACCTACAAGCATAAAATGTTGATGAACCATCCCAATCCCGGCCTGAATGGCATCTTTGGGATTATCTATTGATAATTCCTTTCCGTTTATCAATATCTGCCCCTCGTTTGGAGTGTAAAGTCCATACAGCTGATTCATCAATGTTGATTTTCCAGCACCGTTTTCACCAACTACTGCATGTATTTCTCCTCTTTTTACAAATAGATCAACATGATCATTAGCCAGAACTTTGGGGAATTGTTTTACAATCCCTTTCATCACAACTGCATAAGAATTGTATTCATTTTCACTGGGGATCTGGAAAGGCATTCTGCACCTCCTTGAAATTAATCGGTTTCTTTACGCATGGGTGTTTAAAAAATTAAACATCCATGTGTAAAGAAACAACTCCCCCTTCTTATAAAGAAGGGGGAAGTATTATTAGAATACTTCGAGTTCTTCTTCTGAAGCTGGAACTAAAAAGTCTCCAGACTTTGCGAGTGATTCTAAGCCTGCAAGTTCAACAAGAAGCCATTCCGGAATCATTTCTTTGGTATATTTCATTTCGCTTAACTGTACACCGTTTTCTGCAAAACCAAGTTCATCATGACCTGCTTCGAAGTATCCTTCGTAGGCATCAAGAACACCCATGTAAGCAGACTGTGTAATTCCCTTCATTGCAGATGTAAGAATCTTTCCTTCAGCGAGATGATCCTGATCGACGTCAACACCAATAGCGTAGAAACCTTCACCATAAGCCTTTGCCGCTTCAAACGTTCCGAGTCCACATAATCCTGCAGCAGCAAAAACGATGTCTGCACCCTGTGAATACTGTGCTTCTGTCATTGTTTTACCCTTCTGCGAATCGGTAAAATTCTGTGTGTAGCCAACGAGGACCTGAACATTCTTACCATGAATCTTGTTGTAGTATTTTACTCCAGCCTGATAACCAATCTGGAATTTAACAACTGCAGGAACAGGAATTCCACCGATAAATCCAACGGTATCGGTCTTTGTCATGGCAGCTGCAAGGAATCCAGCAAGGAAAGCACTTTCATGTTCTTTAAACGTATAAGTGTGAACATTTGGCAATCCTTCTGCGGAAAGATCGAAATCAATCCCGATAAATTTTACATTAGGATACTGCGGAGCAACCTGTAAAAGAGCATCTGTCATCATAAAACCAACCGAAAGGACAACATCGGACTGTTCTGCGGCTTTTGAAAGGTTAGGGACATAGTCAGCCTGCTCGTTTGACTGAACTACCTGAGCGATAACATCATCAAATTCTTCAGCTATCATTTCCACACCTCTCCAAGTTCCATCGTTAAATGACTGATCTCCAAGACCACCTGTATCAGTTACCATAGTTACTGTAAAAGCAAGAGCAAAAAACGGTACCAAAACTAAAACTGAAAGAACTACCAAAAATTTCTTCATAAAAAAACCTCCTTAAGTAAAATAAGTGCTATGAAACCTTTTTATTATTTCTGCCTTTAACGATGAGTAACAAACAAATCAGCAAAAGAATCAGACAGGAGAAAAGTAACAGATAATTTGGAGCAACCCGTTGATTACTGATTAAAGGAAATCCTTTTTCTATGATAAATGTGAATGTACCTGAGAAGATCCCTCTGAAAATGAACCAGAGTGTCAGGAATGCCATAACAACCAAATTAACCGTACCTAATACGAACGAATTACCGGAAATGATGATTATCGCGGCAAGGAATGTAAGGTACATGATGATAACAGAACCTGTCAATGTGTTGTAAAGCATGATCGAAGGCGCTGCAGGGTTCACTTCTGAGGCTATTGCAGCTTTTAGATCATCGAAAGAAGAATATTTTTCAAGTGCTATCTTACTGTTCAAATATTGATCAATTTCACTTTTCAAAAGCGTTCCCGAGTACTTCACAACATGATTGTATCTTTCAGTCAGTAAATCATCCGCCTTTTCTAAAGAGATATTGGAATTATCGTATTCTACAAAAACATCGTTTAAGTAAGAATGCTCCCAGATGAAAAGATCATCTTTGAGTGCCTCATATGAAGTTGATGAATAAAAACCTTCTATATTATCCATAAGTAATGTTTCAGGAGAACTGAAAACAGGGACAAAATATAAAAGACCGATAACAGCTATAAGGAGCGTACTAACCAGAAAAGTATTTTTGTCATACCGCTTTCTGAATATCTTTGAAAGGTACATGATAATCGCAAAACAGAAAGTCATCACGGCGATCGTTCCATAGATCAGGGCCTCTACATCCGAAAGGATTAAATTCCCGGTTAAGAATAAATATAAGGCGTCAAATATAACGATAGAAGCAAAAATATACGGGAGCAATTTTTTGTTTCTGATAAAGACCATCAAAATCAGTAGATAAACGACAAATCTTAACAGCCATATGTTGAAAGAACTCGGTGAATTCTTTATAAACCCATCTGAGATTATTTCCTTTTCTTTATTTATTTCTTCTATTACCTCGGCGAATACATAAAGAGAATTCTTTTTTATAGATCTTTCGACAGATTTCTCATCGTCATTCTTTTTAAGGTCATTTTTCACATTCTTTATTGCCGTATCGAGCCTGTTATGAATATCTTCGTTAGTATTGTCTTCTATTATTGCCATAAGTTCGGGGTCTTGTTCATAATCCAGCTTTAACCTGAGGCGTAAACGTGTCGCCGATTTTTCTACATCAAAAAGATCATCGGGCATTTCTGAAACAAGTCCGATGGCATAACCAATCCATTGAGCAAAATAATCTGAAGAATAATCCTTTATTTCCTGTACATAATTACTGAACGATTTGTAATAAGGGGGAAAACTGTTTAAAACGGTGATGTCAAAACTGTTATCAAAAAGATCTGAAGAAACATAGGCAAAAAAAGCTGCAAGAGAAATATCCTCTGTAGGATTCCCTGATGTGGAATTGTTATATAAATCTTCCAGGAGGATGTCCAAATCATAGTAATGAGAGTCGTTTTTCACACCACCTACGATGTCAAGAGAATACTTTTTATAAACGGACATATAATCAAATTCCTGTTTATACCTGCTCTCCCCATTTTCATATTCATTAACAAGTGTTTTGAAATTATTAACAGCTGCATCAAAATTAACAGCAAACAAATTAAGTACAAGAACAAAGAGTATTCCGATTAATATTAAATGGAAACGTCGCATATGAACTTCCCCCTGAATTAAGTATTTTTTCCAGTACAAATTATATCACAATATGAATTATCCGAAAATAATAAACCTGAAGAACCATGGAATTGTGAACCCAAGCAATGGACTGATCCACCATGATTTATTGAATTCTTTCTTTATAATCTTTCTGTAGACGAATGCGATTAAAACTGTCAATATAGCGTACAGTGGCTTATCAGCACAAATAAAAACGAACATTGCAAGTCTTTCCGAAATCCCTTCAGATTCAGCTTCCAACTCGCTTATGATTCCCGTCATTCTCATTATCTGTGTAGGAATGACGGATACGAAAATCATTCCTATCAAATATAGAGAAAAGTAGGATGTAATGAAGGAATTTTCAAATAAATAAGAAAATACAGCTGAATAAATCAGAAAGGCTACAATTGAAAAACCCTCCACTACCCAGGAATTTATTTTTCTCATCCTTAAATAATCAATTACAAAGTGTAAGACAAGGGCGAAGGTGAATATTATTACACTCAACGCGGAAGAAAATACAACATCAAAAGAAAACGCAAGAAAAACCAAAACAGACCATAAAGCATGTTTCGATAAATCTTTCCAATCAGAATTTCCATACAGTTTCATCGGATTTGTAAACGAATAATCAGAGACTGCATGGGCTAAAAAAAAGTTTAAAGATACCAATTTATTCCTCCAGTGATCAGATAATACCTATGGATTTTGCCACTATTTCAGCATTTCCGGACTCAAGAACGCATTGGAAAAATCTTTTTGACTTCAAATCTTCCTCTGAATCCCGTCCTATAAAATAAATATTCATTTTTTTTTTGAAATTTTCGATTTCAAACTTGTCCATAGACAGAATACGCCTCAGAATTTCTCTGAGGCGTGTATCTTCTTTGCAAGCTGAAGAAATCTCATTCAGAAAATCCTGATTCATCTTCAGGCATTTCTTCACTTTCCATTTCTTCAACTTCCTGATTCATTGCACACACTTTAATCGCGATGGCCGTTCTTGTTTCACCATCAATAGAAACATCTTCAAAGCCAGGAACCATATAAAGGTCCTTCTGTTTTTCATCTAAAAATCTTCTTGCTATTGCAACGGCTTTTACAGATTGATTCACAGCACCAGCACCAATAGCCTGAAGTTCTACGCATTGATTCTTGCTGAGCTCACCTGCGATAGCCCCTGCAACTTTGTTAGGATTTGAATTCGAACTAACTTTCAATACTTCCATTACATGTCCTCCTTTGGCCTGAATAGGGTTAACAAGATTATATCATATATCTGTAACTAAAATAAATATTTGTTTTTCCTTTTGTACAATTACTGCTTGTTAATGGTAAAGACACCTATCTGACTGGTTGAACCTGTAATGGTACCCGACGTAATGGTAGTCTTATCAGTCACCGTTCCATTTAAAATTATCTTCGATTGATTGGAGACTTCCACACAATTTATCTCAAGTATTTTGGTATCTTTGTTATAAGAGCCTGAAACGATATTATATTCAGGATCAGCTACATCAATTCTTTGCTCACTTGATACAGCTCCGAATTTAACTGTTCCAGTTTTAACGGCATTTGGATCCCATATACCACCAAACTCAAGATTAACCTCAAGCGCATACGCCTGCGCAGCCAACGGATCCTGTGCCGTAGTGATAGTGGATGCACCTTTCGCATTCCAATTGGTTCCGAGAACAGGTTGAGTGAACAATCCACATCCCGTAAACCCTAAAACAAACATCGTACACATTAAAACAGTAAATAGAACTCTTTTCACTCCGCACACCTCCAGAAATGTAATAATCTCTCTCAAATTATATCATAAGTAGCAATTTTCAACGCAATATCAGTTAGTTTCATTTTTCTTTAGAAATTTTTTTAACCCGCGAGATATTTTTTCAAAACGGATAGCCTTCTCATAATCTTCTTTGTCTTTTGCATCTTTCATTTTGTGTTCAAAATATTCTATCTGTATCTCTATAACAGTTTTTTTGATTCTTCTCTGAGCATAAGAATCAAAAACAAACATGTTCTGAGTGATCATCTGCGGTAACAGAAAAAGAAGGATGATATTTTCGTCAAGGGAAAGTGTTTTTCCGGATACCCTGTCTTCCAGCAAAAAACTTTTTTCGGCAAGATTTCTGATATGAAGATTACTGGCCTTCTCTGAATCATATAACAACATTTCCCGAAGACAAATATCGCAAAAGACTATACTTTTTTCAAAACAGGTATCATGTATCTTCTGAACCCTGAGATTATCTTTTTTCCCACATCGACTACACTTTACTTTAATCACCATCCGCAGATAAACCGTTGTAGATGTTAAGAATCTTGGAAAAATCTTTTTCGATTAAATCATCAATGACGGCAACTGCCTTTTCAAGCGCCCACTCCAGTTTATCCTGTTCTTCTGTTTTGAATTTCGATAAGACAAAATCCGGCAGCGAAGGGATATCTTTGGGTCCTATTCCGATTTTGATCCTTTTAACAGAATCAGTATTCATTTCCTGCATAATAGACCTCATGCCTTTCTGACCACCGTCCGACCCTGAGAGACGTAATCTTATCTTTCCCATAGGCAATGACACATCATCAAAAATGATAAAGATATCATCTATAGCAATACCATTTTTAATACAAAATTCCTTCACCGCTATTCCACTAAGATTCATATAAGTCATCGGCTTGATCAGATATAATCTCACGTTGTTTTTATATAACTGATAAGTCGAATAATTTTTCTTCTGTTCCTCTTTCTGAAGATACATTGAATTATATCTTAAATATCTGTCAATTGTTAAAAAGCCCGCATTGTGCCTTGTAAAGGCATACTGCGGGCCTGGATTTCCCAATCCAAAAAATGCAAGTTTTTTCATCAGTTATAAAGAAGTTACTTCACTTCACCAATAACTTTAGGCTCTGCGGATTCTTCTCCTTCTTCATCTGAACCGTCAGTACCTCTCGGTGCAAGAACGGAAACAATGATATCCTCTTCATCGAGAAGAACTTTTACACCCTCAGGCAATTTGACATCTTTAAGCTGAATGTGCTCACCAAGGTCAAGTTCTGCTACGTCAATTTCTATAAATTCCGGAATATCTTTTGGGAGTGCCTCAATAGGAAGCGTTTCGTAATGGTGTTCAATGACTCCGCCTTTTTCAAGACCCTTTGGTTCATTTACGGCCTTCACAGGAACCTCAATATGCATCGTATGTCCGGCAGATGGGGCATAGAAATCAATATGAATCGGTCTGTCAGTAACTCTATGTCTCTGAACATGTTTAAGGTATGTAAGTTTTTCTTCTCCCTTACCATCTTCTGTTGTAAATCGAAGCGTAAGTGGTGTTGTATTTGTAATTCTGTGGATAATAGAGTCAAAATTTGAATAATTAACCTCTACCTTCGTTGGTTCAAAATCCGGACCATATACAATAGCGGGGATGAAACCATCTCTCCTTATCTTCCTTGAACCGGATGTTTTTACTCGATTTCTCTCAGTTACTTCAATTGTGATCTTTTTCATGCTTCTTTTTCCTCCTTAATTGTCACAAAAAACAATATGTAAATATAACATAAATCAATTAAATAAAATACTGACCGATAAGTTCTTTCTCACCCTTAAAACGGCTTCGCCAAGAAGTTCAGACAGATCGAGAATCTTGAATTTATCAGGCAAATCGTCATGCGGAATCGTGTTTGTTATCAGGATCTCTTTGATAACGGAATCTTGTAACCTTTCTATTGCACCGCCCGAGAGGATACCATGGGTTGCGCAGGCAATAACATCCTTTGCCCCCTTACTCTTAAGTGCATCCGCAGCACCTACAAGTGATCTTGCCGTGTCGATTATATCATCAAACATGATGGCATTTTTCCCCTTTACATCACCAACTACATTTACAATTTCTGCTACATTATCCATTGGCCTTCTCTTATCAAGGATTGCAAGCGACAATTTCAGCTTTTCGGCAAGTCTTCTAGCTCGTTTTACGCCCCCTACATCCGGTGAAACAACGATATATTCCTCGGGATTAAACTCGTGCATCTTTTTAAAATAGTCAATAAATACAGGAAAGGCCTGAAGATTATCCAGTGGAATATCAAAAAAGCCCTGTATCTGTTCTGCGTGCAGATCAGTTGTGATTACCCTGTCCGCACCTGCTTCGGTAAGAAGGTTTGCAACAAGTTTTGCACTTATCGGATCTCTTCCCTTTGCCTTTCGATCCTGTCTTGCGTAACCAAAATATGGGATAATAACTGAAATAGAACTGGCAGATGCCCTCTTAAATGCATCGATCATGATCAACAATTCCATCAGATTATCATTTACAGGTTTACAGGTAGATTGCATCAGATAAACATCATGTCCTCTTACTGTTTCAGCAATTCGAATATTGACTTCTCCATCAGAGAATTTGGACAAATCCATCTCACCAAGCTTAATATCCATATATGAAGCCATTTTGTTTCCGAGATCCATATTAGAACTTCCACAAAAAAACTTCATTACAGGGCGGCTAAACGACATTAAATTTCACCTTCTCCTTCCAATTTTCTGTTTTTTAATCGGGTCTTTAACTCTTTTCCGCGATTGTTATAATTTGCCTGTCGACCTCTTGCTATTGACAGATCATTATCATCCACATCTTTTACGATGACAGAACCCGCTCCGATTATAACATCTTTTCCTATATTAACCGGCGCTACCAGGGAAGAGTTACTCCCGATAAACGCGTTATCGTCGATAAACGTCTTGTGTTTGCTATAGCCATCGTAATTACAGGTAATTGTACCGGCTCCTATATTGACACCTTCACCGATTGTTGTATCACCAAGGTAGGTTAGATGTTGTGCTTTTGAGCCTTTGCCTATTTCTGTCTTCTTTGTTTCTACAAAATCCCCGATCTTTACACGAGTTCTAAGAATGGTTTTTTCTCTGAGCCTTGCAAATGGTCCCACTTTAACTTCGTTTTCTATCTCAACTTCATAAAGATGCGATCGCTCGATACGATTATCATCTCCGATCTGACAATTTTCTATCTGAGTCATCGGTCCTATCACGTTTCGTTTCCCTATCCGAGTCTTTCCTCTGATAAACGTCATCGGCTCTATAATACAATCCTGCCCTATGGCGCAGGAAGGATCGATATACGTTGTCAAGGGGTCGGTGATAGTAACCCCATTCAACAGGTGTCTTTCGTTGATTCTCCTTTTAGCTTCATTTTCCATTTCGGAAAGCTGAAGTCGGTTGTTGATACCGCTTACCTCATAATGATCATCTGTAATGACTGAAATAACCTTTTTATCTCTATTATTCATCAGGGAAACGATATCCGTCAGATAATACTCGTTTTGAGCGTTATCGTTTTTCAATTCTTTTAGACCTTTTACGAGTTCTAATGATTTTATCATATAAATCCCAGAATTGATTTCTCTGATTTTTAATTGTTCTTCGGTGGCATCTTTATGTTCGACAATTTCTCTTATCGTTCCATCGGAATTTTTAATAATCCTTCCATATCCCGACGGATCTGACATGTTTACAGTGAGCACAACGCCATCAGCCTTTGAATGAAAGAAATCCGCCTGCATCTTTTTCAGTGTCTCAGACTTGATTAGAGGAACATCACCGCATAAAATGAAAACCGGTTCTTTTTCCGGTTCTTTTTCAAGAATTGGTAAAGCACATTTTACTGCATGACCGGTACCAAGTCTTTCCCTCTGATAAAAAAAACTGACACTCTTTCCCGTTTCACTGGCCCAGCCTTTCAAAAATCCTTCCACTTCCGGCATCTCTTCACCGATCACAACAGCGATTTTATCATATTGTTCATCATTCATCAAGTCTTTAAAACTATTTAAAACCCATTCCAGCAATGGATGATTTAATAACTGATGCATCACTTTCGGTTTTTCAGATTTCATTCGCGTTCCCATTCCCGCTGCAAGAATAATACCTAACATCCTTTTCCCCCCGTCATTATTTTTTCATTTCAAGAAATTTTTTCAATGCATCTTTAATCAGCTGCTGTACAGTATAATCTTCATTCAAGCTCATCAATTCCCTCAAAATAAGCCGCGATTTTCCTGAAGGATAACCCAAAGCGGTTAACCCTTCGAGTGATTCCTGAAAGATCGTCAAGCTACTGATTTTCGAATCACTTTCATAATCAACGATCAGATCATTATCTGAAGTGAGATCTTTCATTTTTGTCCTCAATTCAAGAATGATACGCTCTGCCGTCTTTTTACCAATTCCGGGCAGTTTTTTCAAGAAATCAGAGTCGTTTAAGGTTATTGCTTCAATCAATTCGACGGAATCAGAGACTGAAAGCATCTTTATTGCGGTTTTTGGTCCCAGACCACTTACACTCCTGAGTAAATTGAACAGTTTTTTGTTTGTTTTGTTTAAAAAGCCGAACAATTTGAATTCATCATCTCCAGGAATCATCACAACAAATGCTTTTACGGGATCTATGCCACAGTTATAAAGCTCGTTATCCGCTGTGATATTATAACCGATATTGTTGACCTCAAGCGTTATTCGGTTATCTTCCTCTCTTTCGGTAATAATACCTATTAAATAATTATACATAATACCCTCTGTTTATAAATATAAAAGATACCAGCTTTTTTCAGCGGCAAATAATTCGTCTTTTACGATACCAAGTGGCGAATTCCCAGAATGAAACGGATTGACGACGATTGTCCATGCTGCGTTATCTTCTGTTTCCGGTAATCTGAGCCATAAATCATCCTCGGTCATATTCACGGCAACCATTGCATAACGCCATGTATCAATACCCTTGCCATTTATGATGTACAGGAAGGCACCGTCAATAGAATGAATAAGATTAACCCTGTGTCTAATTTCCTTCTTTGTATTGATGCGAAACAGCGGATGTGCCTTTCTCAAAGCAATAAGATTTCTATAATAGTTGAACAGGTCATAATATTTTTTCTTTGTCGACCATTTAATGGAATTATAAATATCTCCCGCGTTATATGTATTTGAATGCATATATTTACTTCTGGCAAATTCTTCCCCAGAATGGAGAAAGGGAATTCCAAAAGAGAGGAGTTGAATGAAGGCCGATAACTTATTCATAGAGACATGCTCAGTCCAATTAACATCCGGTCTGCTTTTACATAATTTATCAAAAAGTGTTAAATTATCATGACAGGAGGAATAGACTATCTGTTCACTGGGGTTTTCTGTCCTATTACTCATACCTTCTTCATATCCAAAATCGCCCAGCATTGAACCGAGAACCGTATTCGTCCAACTAATGTCACCGGAAACAAACCCCGTTGAGCCATCATCCGGATATCCCTTCAATCCATTTCTCAATTCGTCATTAAAGACAGCTATCTTGTGATTCTTCTGAAAGCCGTCTAAAGACCTTTCTTCTATAGGCAAAACACTATCACCACCGGTCCAGGGTTCGCCGTATAATATGATATTTTTTTTCAGTTCTGTCAGTTCACTTTCTATCTCAAACATCGTTTCACGATCTATCAAACCCATTAAATCAAATCTGAATCCATCAATCTTAAACCGATTGGTCCAGTGCTTGAGTGAATCGACAATATATTTTCTGATGAATTTTCTTTCAGTTGCCAATTCATTTCCACATCCCGATCCGTTTGATAAACATCCGTTATCATCCCACCTGTAGGCATAATCGGGGAGCGTGTTATTGAATATTGAATGATATTGCTCAAAAGTATGATTATAAACAACATCAAGTATCACACCGAGTTTTTCTGAATGAAGGGTGTTAATCATTTCAGAAAATTCTTCTATTCTTGAAAACGGATCGAGAGGGTTTGTTGAATAAGACCCTTCTGGAACCGTATGACATTTTGGATCATAACCCCAATTATAATCGGAAGCGTGAAGTTCATCGACGGAATTAAAATCTTGTACGGGTAACAGATGAAGATGTGTTATACCGAGTTCTTTTATATGATCGAGCCCTGCAGGAAGATCGTTTTGAGTAATCCCCTTCTGAGTGAAAGCCTTATAGGTATTCCTTACTTTGAAAGGAGTTTCCGGATCAGAAGTGAAATCCCGAATATGTGTTTCATATAAAACCGTATCACAAATATTCTCAGGGTTGTCATAGTCGTCGATTTCCCGAAGCTTATGAAAATCTATCACGGCTGATCTTTCGGAATTGGCGGTCAGACTTAGTGAAAAAGGGTCAATCGTTTCAATGACCCTGTCTTCAAATCTGATAACATAGGTATATTGTTGAAGATGAAGATTTCCTTTTTCCGTATATGACCAGTAGCCACCTTTTTGCCAAGTCATATCCTTTAGCACTTCTCTCTCGGGAAAGTAAAGTTTGAGCTGAACGGCAGAGGCAAACGGCGAGAACAACTTGAATCTTGTTTTATCACTTTCTACCTGTGGGAAAAAATCGACATCTTTTACTAACTCGGAATAATAATCTGTAATCTCTATTTTCATGAGTCTGTTTTTTGAGATCCTTTCAGCAAAACAGGAATATAGTTCGATTTTTTGTCTTAATTGGATAAGATTCAATGGAGAAGCAATTTTCAGATGATAAAGGATCAAGTTCTTCTCAATCTTCCGTGAATCCAGAATATGACATGAAATCTCACTTTCCCCTGTTTTAACAAAAAAAACTGGAGGAGTATCCTCATGAGAAATCGTTTTAGTATACAGTACCGTACAAATAATCTCTTCAAAACTTATCAGTTTACTCAGCTTGATCTTCATTCTTCACTTCCTTATTTTCCCTTTTCTGTATCAAATCTCTGAATTTTTTCAACCAGAAAAATGTGATAAACCAGTTAAACATGATTCCCATGGTCATTATCAAGCCAAACTCTCCGAGAATAGGAGAACTGGCAAGTAAAAATGTTGCAAATGCAATGGCCGTTGTTGCCGAACTCAAAGAGATTGCCTTACCCGTTTTCATTAAAACGTTGTTGATATAATCAGGCGATTTCTGACTTGCTTCCTCTTCCCTTAAACGGCCTATAAGGTGTATAGGGGCATCGATTGCCATTCCTATAAGCAATGGAAATGCCATCAGTGTTAAGAAATTCAGACGCATGCCAAAAAGATAATAAAACCCAAACAGGCAGATAATGGTAAGCCCGAGATCCAATAAGACGGTCATGGAATCGGAGAATTTTTTCAGCGAGATAAACACCGTAAAAGCGATGATAACAATGGCCAATAAAACGGCAAAAATAATTGACTGTATGACCTGTTTCATGACTTTGTAATAAATTATCGGATATCCGTAGAAATCATGGCCGGTATTGTTTAGGCCTTCCACAAATCTTTTCAGATTATTGTTGGCCCAGATATCATATTTGGGTTGGGCATAAATCGTATAAACCATTTTTCCGTTAACGGTTGTCGTAAGATATTGCTTTGCCTCGTTTGGAAGAATTTCACTTTTAAAGATTTCCTTTATAAAAATGCTGAAGTTTGGGCTTTCACGGAATAATTTGTATAAGTAATCGAGATCGCCGTATACTCCAAGTTTTTTAAACAGGATCAGTGTAAAGGCATTCTGTGAGTTTCCCAGTATATTTTCTATTTCCATCTTAAATGATCCGAAATTATCAAACATTTCCTTTGGAATAAAGCTGGCCAGTGAATTTAAATTCCCGAGATCCGGAATTCTCTCGTAAATGTTATTTTCTGCCTCATAGAGTTTTTCGGGATCATCTATATAGGTAATGATAGAGTTATCGACATTTGAAAGGATTTTATGATCCGTGATCTTGTTCAACATCTGTACGCTCTCTATTTCGGTCGGAATGACCTGAGCAGGTGTATAATTAAAATCTCTGAAACTGAAATAGGTGAAAAGAATCAATGGAACAGAGAGACAGAATAGTAGAATAACCACATATTTGGAAATCTTTTTATCGTAGATGTTAAAAAGATTAGAAAATTTTCTCTGTACCCATGAAGCTTGTTGCGTATTTTTTATACGCATGAATTTTGAAAAGAAGATAAGAAATGAGGGGAGAATTATAATCATTACGAGTAGAAAAATGGAAATACCGATACCTGACATGAGACTTACTTTCTGTAAAGCGGGAGAATCGACAAAAACCATCGATACAAAAGCCGCAATGGTGGTAATCCCACCAATCAGTGTATTTTTACCGGAATGCTTCACAGCGCTAACGACAGCAAGCTTCGCAAAATTCCTCTTGATTTCCTTATCTCCATTGTTGAATTCTTCAGAATTTTCCTTCAATTCTTCTGAGATTCGATGAGATAAATGAATACCAAAATCTATTCCTAACCCTAATAAAAGTGCAAGAACAAAACTTGAAATGAAGTCCAGATTCGTGAAGATGAACTGAAAGATACCAAGAGACCAGCAGATCCCCATCACCAAAGTCATAAAAATAGATATTGTGGTGCAAATATTGCCGTATACGATAAAAAAGAGAGCAGAAATAGCTGTCAAAGTGATGATCGTGGTAATGGTCAGATCGTGAGAAATTACGTTGTTTGTATCAAGGGCCTGTTGATATGAACCGGTTATTCCATAAGTGTAGCCGTACTCACCGCATAACTCATCAAGTTCTCTTCTGATTTCCGTTAGGGCCATTTTTGTGAAATCGAGATTTATAGATGGTTTTGTCAAAACGATATTAATGATGAAAATTTCATTATCAGGACTGAAAGTGACAAATTTATCCGCACTGTCAATATCGGCCATATCATCGAAGACTTTTTCGACCTGCATTAATGAATCCCCTACGTTTCTTACAATACTAAAATCCAAAGCTGCGGGATTATCCACGAGAAACTTTGTAAAGTTCATTGTGGATACAAGTTGTTCGAATATGGAACTGTTTGTAAGTAATAATCCGGTGGTCCCCATCATAGAAGTCGAACTGAGATTTTTAAAGTATTTAACCATGTCGACTTTTTTACAAAGTATGCTTTTTAGTTCAGTTGCAAATTCCAGGGCCTTATTCTGATTTCCGTCAAAATCGACCACTACAACAACCGTATCGCTGACGGCTTCACCAGAAAATAATTCCTGATATTGTTGAGAATATTCATCATCTGATGGAAGCAGAGTCATGAGATCCGTATTGAGCGAGATTTTTGAGCCCTGATAAGCTAAGAATACCGTTAAAAAGATACTAACAATGAGAATTTCTTTCCAAAATCTTTGAACTAATTTACCTATGAATTCCATGTTCTTCTCCTGATTCCCTTCTTAGTGTGAAAAAACTAAAAAAATAATGAGTGCAAAATCTTTTATTAAACGTAAAAAGGGTAAAAATTTATTTCTGATGATCAATTTATATAAATAGAAAGACCAGAGACAAAGTATTAAAATAAAAAAAAGGCCAAATACTTTATAAAGCCAGCCGTTCCTGGTAATGATTGGCATGATCAGGGGTAAAAAAAGGTAGGGGGCATAAGTAGCGCTTAAATGTGTTTTAATCCAGTGATTTTTATCTCCTCTTATAAACATCAGATCTATTCCTATGATAATAAAATACACCAGCAGGGGAATAAGTACAAGGAACAGTATTCCCGTAAGATTGTAAAAAGATAACATTTTGAAAATAAAGCTTCTTAAGGACAATTCATTTAAAACGATTATGAGCATTAATGAAAAAAAAGATCCAAGATAAGTTTCAGGCGTTTTTTTAAAATATCTTTTGGGTGTAATCAACGCATCAAAAAGTCCGTTCATAGTGATTCGCTCCAAAATGGAAAACTAACTAATTTTACCGGTAAAGGCAACATTTCACCGAGAGTTGTCTGCAAACATTTCAGATTCTTAATCGTTGCTTTAAAGGTGATTATCTGATAGCCCGTATCGTACGATTTAATCACGGCATCGTAGATCAATCCCTTCATTTTTAACTGAACCTCTTCATAAGACAGCGAAACCGGAAATTCTATGGCTGAGTTATTTGTCTCAAGCAGATATTTTGGAAAAAAAACTTCTTTGTTTGCCCTTGCAATATCTTTGGAATTTAAACCCTTTATGTTTAACGCATAGGGAAGCCGCTTTTTTCTGAACGTTTCAGCAAGAAAAACGGAATACTCTTCAAATGGATCTATTATCCTGAGAAAAGAAGTGTCATCTTCGATTTCTATTTCAGAAATCAAATCATCACTTCCGTATCCGCTAATGGCGATCAATAAAGACGGTTCATAGGTAATCAAATATCTTTTGTTTTCCGCTTTTGCATATAGAACAACCTTATTCCCCAAACTCGATGATTCCCTAATGTCATAATCGAAAGTCTCAGTATCCAAATCAACGGTTCTCTTTTTAAAATCTTCATAAGTAAAACAAACGATCTCTTCCGTTTTTAACAAAGGAACGGTCGTATTTGAATGATTGATTTTTAGATTGTTTTTAACCTGAATAACAGGAGGATCTGCGTATCTGAACTCTTCCGCGTCGTTATCCCATTTATACCCGATAACCGATTCGGATCCGTAGAATACTGCGAATCCTCCTATTACTGCTGCCAATAGGCAAAAAATTACTCTAAACATTAATTCCTTTTAATCAAAAGGCTTCCACTAAAAAATCCAAAGCGGTTTTTAACTGATTATCCTTTTCAGGGTTAATTTCTATCTCAAATCTGGTACTGTCACTTGTATGATCTACGGAGTCATCGGATTCATCTGAAATTATCTGTTCCTGTTTTACGAGGATGTCGGGTTCTATTCCCTTGAGATGAATATCGCTTCCGCTTGGTGTGAAATAATGTGCCGTTGTTAACCAAAGTTCACCGCCGTTTGACAACGGGAATAAAGTTTGTACGGCAGCTTTCCCAAACGTCTTTTCACCAACAAGTGTGGCCAGTGAATAATCTTTCATCGCACCAGAAAAAATTTCGGATGATGAAGCACTCCCACCGTTCACAAGAACAACCATCGGGACATCCTTAAACTCATTTCCGAGAGACTTATAGGTATTTGTATAATTATCTGAAGATTTTGTAGTGACTATTATTTCACCTGAATCTATGAACATCGACGCAGTGAGTATGGCTTGGGTGAGATAACCGCCGGGATTGTTTCTCAGATCGATAACCAGCTTCTCTATATCTTGAGCGTACAATTCAGTTAAGGCCTTTCTGAGTTCCGAACTGGTGTTTTTGAAAAATTTGTTGATACGAACATAACCGATCGGAACATCCATGTATTCAATAAAGCCGTATTGAACCATCTGAGTTTTTATTTCAGCTCTCTGAAGACTGAATTCAAGTGTACCAACGCCTTCTCTGATGATTTCAAGATTTACAATTGTATCCGGTACCCCTCTTAAATTATTAACCGCTTCCATGTACGTCATATCTTCAACCGGGCTGGCATCAATCGTATAAATTAAATCCCCGGCTTTTATCCCCGCTTTATAGGCAGGGGTTCCGAACATTGGAGCAACCACTTCAATAACTTTAAGATGGGCGTTATAAGTCACTTCAGTGCCTATACCACCATATTTTCCTTCCTGTTCTATATTCGTTTCAGCTACATCTGCAGCCGTATGATAATAACTGAAAGGATCATTCAATCCTGAAATTAACCCTCTTACACTCGAATCAATAAGGTCATCGTAATCCATAATATCTTTTTCATAAAATTCGTTTTCTATGAAGTACAGTGATTCAAAGAAGGGTTTTAACTTATCATAAACATTTGTTTCTTCGGTCTGAGCAAATAAAGTCCATGATGTTGTGAGAATCAACGTTGCAAGTGTTATTACAAATACGGTCTTAAGGGTTTTTTTCATTATCTGCACCTCCAATAGTTTCTTCATAATCCGATTCCGTTAAAAATTCATTCATTGTATCAACAAAAAGTTCTACCGCTTCTGTATCTGCGCTCTCGATGTTTCCGAGGCACTTATCCGCATATCTCTTTAATATCAGAAAATTGGTCTTCTTCAACGCGGATTTTACGGCAGACATCTGTATTAGTATATCAGAACAATCTCTTGATTCCAAAACCATCTTCTGAATACCTCTGATCTGACCTTCTATTTTCTTTAAGCGATTGATAATTTTCTGTGTTTCATTTTCAGTATTCAAAAATACTTCCTCCAATAAACTCTCGTATGATCGAATTTCTCGGGATAAATTCAATGTTGGTCACCGGCATGAAATATTCGAGAAATTTAAGCAGTCTCTTTGATTCGGTATTCTGGGGATCGTCATCGCTAATTTGCATTAAAAGCTGTTCAGCGTACATTTTTAATACGGCAAGTTCATAAACCAGTGCTGAGGAAAACATATAATCAGCTTCCTCCTGGAATGGGAAGATATTTCTTGTCTCCCCTCTCCTCACTGAAGGCCACATTTCTATCGTTTTTAATGCAGAATGGCCTCTCGACATGTTATCTCTGACGATTCTTCTGAGAAGCCGGGTATCGGTGGTAGGAATTCTGTTGATATCATCGATGCCCAGTTGAGTCAACGCGCTGACATAAATCTTGAATTTTTTACTCCTCGGAATCCTGCTGGTTAATTTTTCATTCAACCCGTGAATCCCTTCAATGATAATCGGTTGATCTTTTCCTATTTTTATTTCTCTACCGTTATAGAAACGTTTACCGTTCACAAAATTGAATTTTGGCGGAATGATCGCCTTTCCATCGAGAAGCTGTATTAGATTCTGATTGAACAACTCAAGGTCAAGTGCATGAATAGATTCAAAATCGTAATTTCCGTTTTCGTCTTTTGGTGTGTTTTCACGATCGACAAAATAATCATCAAGAGAAATCGTCAGTGGCCTAAGGCCTTCTGCCATGAGCTGGAGCGACAGCCTTTTAGCCGTTGACGTCTTTCCGGAAGAAGAAGGACCAGCGATTAAAATGATTCTTTTTTCGAGATTTTTTGAAATTTCTTCAGCCATCTTGGATATTTTTTTGGCATGTAATGCTTCAGCCATCAAGATGACTTCTTTTATCTTCCCATCAGCGATTTTCTGATTTAAATCCCCTACAGTTTCTATATTGAGAATTTCTCCCCACCTTTGATATTGTAGAAAGACCTGAGAAAATTTTGGAAGTTCATTTCTTTCTGGAAGTTTTTCAGGAGAATCCTGTGTCGGTGTTAAAAGAAGAAAACCCTGTCCGTATATCTCTATGTCGAACGGGGTCAAACACCCTGTAGAAGGGGGTAAATAGCCGTAAAAATAGTTGATGTATTCCAAATCACCACACCTGTAGACATTCACCGTACTTTTTTTCCTGAACTTAAATAATCGGACTTTTTCAAAATCTCCATTTTCATTAAATTGCCTGATAGCCTCTCTCTTATCGAGTTTCTCCTTTTTAAAGGCAAGATCCAGTTCTATCAATTCAGACATCTTGTTTTTAATTTTTATTAAATCCTTAGAAGTAACCCAATCACCAAGCTCACAATACAATCCGTTCCCGATTGAATGGAGAACCTTTAATTTCTTTTCCGGAAAAACCATCTTGGCAGAAAGATAAAGCAGGAAAATCAATCCCCTTTGCATCATCCTGATACCGTCCGAAGTGGTAATATCGATAAATTCTATCTCTGAATCACAGTACACCTCGTTTGATAATTCTCTTATTCGGTTGTTTACACGTGCGCCGAGCACCGGTAAAACCGGTTTATATCCTGAATTTTCAAGAATAGACTTCAAACTTTCCTTTTTTTCTATATTCATTTGCCTCTTGTTATTTTTTATCTCTAATTTAATTTTTGCTCACCTCAATCATATTTAAAATTTTATCATCGAATGAACATTTCATCAGATGGAATGCAATACACAGACTCTTGACTTTTGATAGCATTTATTGTAAAATATCAAACGTTGTTGGGGCGTAGCCAAGTTGGTAAGGCATCGGAATTTGGATCCGACATTCGGGAGTTCGAGTCTCTCCGCCTCAGCCATTATAAACGATATCAAAAATCAACAAAGAGCCTTTTTAAAGGCTCTTTGTTTTTGATTATGTCATTCTACGGTTGATGTACTGTTAATACTGGTCTCCGTTGCGGTTTTTAATAACTCTACCTGTTCTTTTACCTGATCTATGATCTGGTCTATATCGGGATAATCTGATTTAAGGGCCTTGAGTTCTTCGAGATAGGTTATTTCTTCCTCGTATTTACCCCATTTTTCAAGAAGATTTAAAACGTCCTCGTACGCAGAAATTCTCCTGCTCTCTGGTTCTTCTGAGTCCTGAGCTATATCAAGCAATCCGAGCTGCAATTGAAGAAGCTGCGGTTCAAGATAAGCTCTGTACTGAGTGAAAATCTCATTATCGTTAAGATAAAGTGTATACTGTTCTACCTGCATTTCAAGCCATTTTAATTTTACTTCGGTATTTTCAGGATCATATTTATAGAGCTGACTGATCACCTGAGTTGATGAAGTATTACTGTTGTAAAGCAGGGTAAGCCCATTAAGGATCGTTTCTTCATTGGTGGCCAACGTTTTGTCTATATCGCTGATTACCGATTCAACATCATCCGTGTATATATTTTCCTCTTTCAGCTGTGAAACCAATTTTACGTAGTTTACTGCATTCTTTAATTGCTGTTGTTCGTTTTTTGCCGCATCGATCTTTTCGTTTACTTCAATCAGTGATTCTTTAAGTGTGTTAAGCTTTTCGTTTTCAGCGCTGATATCAGTACCCGTTGCCGCCTCTGAAATGAGAGTTTCTGTCTCAGATATGTTGTTGTTGATATTGAGGGAATCCGTATTCCATTGATTCAATTCAGCAGATATTTTCTCTACTTCGGCGTTTAAATCCTCCTCTGATTTCACTTTGTATTCATCAGCTACTTCACTGGATATTTCAAGAAAACTATTAAGTGTTCTCTTCTGTGTGGAGAGATTATCGTTGATGTTTTCCATGACGGTCACATATAAGGCAACGGTTCTAGGATCTACTTCCGTATCAATTTTTCTGCTGCCGTCTTCTCCTTCAACTACAATATATTCCTCAAGCCATTTTGTGAAATTGTCGAGTATAACAGTCGTTAGTTCTTCTCCGTTATTTGTCTCTGTCAGATACCTGTCATAAACGTTAAGTACGTCATCATTCAGGATATATGCAAATTCATTATCCTTTTTATAGGACTCAAGCCAGACATCGTATTTATCATCTTTTATCGCATCTTCTGCGGTTGTCAGGAGTTCTGAGTTGTTTTTAAAATCATCATATGAGTTTAAAACCTTTTTATCCTGAATGTCTATCAAATGATACCCGTATTGTGTTTTTACCGGACCAACCACGGTTCCGACTTCACCGGCCAGTGCCGCCTCGTAGAATTCATCCACCATCGTACCCTCACCGAACCAGTCAAGTTCGCCACCTGTTTCGGCATTTGACTTGTCGGTGGAATACTTTACGGCTGCTTCACTGAATGTCAGTTCACCATTGTTGATCTGTGCAAGAATATCATTTGCCAGTTCCTGATCATCAACGAGTATATGTGCCGCCTTTACCTGATTACCGTTCTTCATAATTGTTTCTTTGTTTTCATCAAAATATTTTTCGAGATCCGCTTCCGTGACAGTAGCTACATTATTTTTCACGTTAGTCTTTTTCAATTGTTTGTTGATTTCGGGTTTGATATAACTTTTATAATTCTCAACGCTTCCATATCGCTGGATAACAGCCTGTCTGATAGCATCCGTAGTAATATTCTGCGTAATATGCGCTTCTACTTCTTTGTCTACCTCATCTTCAGTCGGTGATAAAGAATTTGTATCTGCATAATATTCTGCAATCTTGTCATCAATCATTGCCTTGGCTGCATTAAGTTCAACAAAAGGCATTTCAAATAATTCGTCGAGGTTTTTTCCATAGTAACTGTAATACTCTTCTATCTGCTGAACTCTTTCCGTGACTTCGTTTGGCATAAGCCAGTAGGCATAATTAAGCTCAGTAGAATCTTTTGTAATAACTGCAAGTGCTTCGGAACTATTCGGGACATATTCCTGCTGTTCGGTCTGCTGCTGGCTTGTACTCAAATTCATGTAAGGTGAAACAGCGAGCCATCCAATACCAACTACAAAAACAATTGCGATTACCCAAATGATTGTTACTCTCCACTTCATAATAAAATCTCTCATTCAAAATTCCTCCTCAATCTACGAAAAAAGCTTTTCTCGGAATTATATCATATTTTTTTTGATGTTTATGTATTTCAGAAAGTCAAATATCACTATGTTTAATAGATTATTGATACTCTCTACGAGTGAATGTAACATGAATCATTGTCCTTTATGTGAAGCATGGAAATAATTAACAATTTGTTATCGTATAAACTTATAAAAAATCTGCTTTCTTTGGCTGTGATGTATAATCGGAGTATGAAAAAACTTTTGAGTTTTAAGAGGTATTGTGGAAATGATTAAAACCATCCTTAATCGTCTGAAAAGATCATATTTTATTGTGAATAAACTGTATCTCTGGATTATTTTTTTGCTTTTATTGGGTATAAACGGAACGGCGACCTTTCTTGGGTCGATTATAGTCTTTTTGATCCTGTTCTTTACAAGGCGAGTTCCACTTGAGCCAAAAGAGAACTTCAGTTATGTAACATATGTGTACAAAAAGACAAAGACACAGCATTTAAAGCTCGATATCTGGTACCCCAACGAGAAAGCCGATGATTATCCAGTCGTTTTTTTTGCCCATGGCGGAGGCTGGGTATCAGGTTTCAGAAATCAGCCAAACAACGTATCCTGGAGTAAATATCTCGCCTCAAAGGGGTTTGCCGTTGTTTCAATCGATTACAGATATGGGATCAACAATGAAATGGAGGATATATTAGGTGATTATTCTGATGCGCTGGAATACATCAAGACCAATTACAAGAAACTTAAACTTGATTCTGATCATATCTTTCTCATGGGATTATCCGCGGGGGGCCATTTGGCACTACTGTATGCAGCATATTACACTTGTAATATAAACAACTCTAATATATCCGCTGAGAAGATGCGCGGAATTAAAGGTGTGGTTGCTTTTTATTCCCCGTCGAATTTAAGAGACATTTTCAAGAAAGATAACAAATCGTTGTTTGCGAGATTTGCTACGATGACTACGCTGAAGGGAATGCCCAATGATATCGGTGATGTCTACGAATATTATTCACCTATTAACTGGGTAAATGAAAAAATGGTTCCGGTATTCCTGGCTCATGGAAAAAAGGATGAAATTGTTCCATTTAATTCATCCGTTAATCTCGCAAAAAGGTTAAAAATAAAAGGCATCAAATACAATTTTTTTGTTCATAAAAAGGGGAATCATACATTTGAGTTTGTTCTCAAAGACTTTCAGACGGTCAGAATTCTCGAACATACCGTCTATTTTCTGAAGGGGCTGTTAAAAGATGATAGTAGATTTTAAATATAAGAAGGGGAAGATAGACTTCCTTTCAGGGTATATCTTTAAGGGGAGAAATTACAGATGTAATTATATTAAATTTGCATCGAGATATGATAGGGCAAAAGAAGGGACAAAACAGGTAGAAGTCTACAATTTCAATCCAAAAGGTGAAGTAAGAGCTTCTGCCATTATCATGCAGGGACTTGGAAGCAGAAACGTAAAATTTCTGCTCTGGATGGCAACACACTTGTCTTCTGCCGGTATCAGCTCTTCGGTTATTATTCCCCCCGGAAATTACACCCGAGTGGAAAATGGATCTGTCAGCGGGAAAAACTATCTATGGCCTGAGATAGGAGTGATGGTTCCCATATGGGAACACGCCGTTGTAGATGTCATGAGTACGATTGATCTGCTTGAACAACAGCACCTGTGGCTTAGAAATAATTGTATAGTTGGTTATTGTCTTGGCGGAATGATCTCTTGTATTGTATCCGCTATAGACAGGCGGATAAATGAAACAATACTGGTTGCGACGGGGGGGCATATGGGAAAGATTATCCATGAATCCCGTGCAACCAAGTTTGCCAGAAATTTGATGGAGAAGGGATATGGCCGGGAGGACAATCTGAATGATAGGGAAAAGTTGTACGGTATTTATGAGGAACAGATGCCAATGATTAACAAGATGAGTCTGGAAGAGCTTATTTACAATACGGATATTCACCCCATTCTGAAGATAGATCCCCTGGCTTATGCTCATTTACTGCAACAGCAAAGAACAACTCTCATTGATGCGCTATTTGACGAGACGCTACCGATGGCGACAAGAAGATTGCTCTTTAATGAATTGAAAGATTCCAAGCGAATAATCATGCCGTTCAGTCATGGGACCTGGCTTCCTTTTGAATACCTCCTTTCACTATATATTCTACATCGTATGAACGTCAATGACAGAAAGGCTAAAAAGATGCTTTTAAGAAATGAGATGCCGATAGACCTTTCGGGTGATGACTTTTTAAGAAAGGTCTTCAGAAAGATTATTCCCGGGAAAAATGACTGAATTTATTTTCTATAGGCAGTAATGATCCATAGAGAATTCCCTTTCAATTCTGCAATGACCACTTCGGAATTATTGCAGAATTTTATTCTATGATTTTTTTGAATGGTTACTGCTGATGCAGGATCATCGATGATTTCAAGAATCCTGCCCGGTGAAATATCTCTTTCAATGCTTCGATGCGCTGCATGAAGTTGATATATTATTTCTCTTTTCAATAATTTGGAAAACATCTTAAACCTCGATATCAGATTTGAATGCATTATATCACAGGTTAAATATCATCATCTGGTATAATTGTGAGGAATATATTTCCTGTTTGCGGTAAATATGTTAGGAGGATTTGATGAAACGAGTTTTTATTAGTGATATGCATATCGGCGATGGTTTTCTCTGTGATAATTTTTTGTTTGACGATGAGTTGGAAACGCTTCTGTTTGACTTACTTGATTCTTCAGAAGAAACCGAGTTGATTATTGTCGGAGACGGACTTGAACTGATGGAAAGCAGAATGGTGAAGGATTTGGGATTACTCCCGTTTGATGAACTGATAAATACAGTTGATCCCTCAGTTATAAACGATATCTTCAACAATCATCGCAGTGTATTTAACGCGTTAAGAAAATTCTGTCGCGTTCACAAATTGACATATATAATAGGGAATCACGATTATTATTTTCATACACAAAACTGTTTTCAGGAAAGGTTCAAAGAACTGATCGGAAGTTCTGAAAATGTAAAGTTCGTTCCCTATTTATATGACAGAGACTGGGGACTATTTGCAATTCATGGAAATAATTTTGATGTGGGCAACAGTTTTGGTATCGATAAAAAGACCGGAAAGCTGATCCCGCCTATCGGCGATTATATGGCACGCTATATGATGATCAATTTTAAAGAGGTCCTAATAAACGGGGATGTACCGGATCACATTCCACACGATTATGACGATGTCAGACCGAATATGGATATATTCGACTGGTTTTCGGTTATGATGAAGACGTATGATATGGGGATAAATCTTGTAGAACTCTGGATGGAAGAATTGTTAAAGATGCTGAAAACAGTTCAGGCGAAACAGTGGATGCAGTCTAAATATCCATTTGCTCACAAGTTTGCAAATTTATTTATCAACAGCAACAGAGGGGTGAATTTTGGAAGAAAACTGGTTGGGATTGTATCTAAAATCAGATCTTTGAAAAAGACGAATTACATGAAGAAAAAGGCAGAAAATGTACTGATGAAAGCCCCGATGAACCCTGAAAAATACGGATTTCAGGAAAGTGATTTTTATGGCTATTGTCAGAAACCGGATATAGATTATGATAATTTGAAGGGGATTATTTTTGCCCACAGACACAAGTTTGAAAATCTTATCCTTCCCTGTAATGGTTATAATAAATTCTACATTAATACAGGGACTTGGCGAAACGTAATAGAAAAAGAAGTGAACAGCAAGAAAAACAAATTTGTTAAAAGAGCAGAACTTGCCTATGTCATGATAGATGAGCACGATGGAGAATTGTCTATCAGTTCTGTTATGCATAATAAAATAAAGAACAAATCATTTATAACGACCGGGAATGAGGTAATTTAATGAGAAATTTCTATCTTTTAGACGGAACCGGATTGGTATATAGGGCTTTTTTTGCCATCAGAGAACTGAACACTTCTGAAGGGGAGCCTGTAAACGCATTGTACGGCCTTTCGCGAATGTTGTCAACCATTTTAAAAAACCAAATCGAAGAAAACGATGGAATTGTCTTTTTTCTGGATAGAGCGAGAAAGACATTCAGAAGCGAATTGTATCCCGATTACAAGGCGCACAGACCGCCTATGCCGGATGAATTAAGGTTTCAGATGGGTTTTGTCGAAGAACTGGTTCATTCGTTTGGAATTAAAGTCCTTTCGATGGAAAATTATGAGGCTGACGATCTCATCGCAACATTTGTCAGAAGGTTTAAAAATGATTTTGACCAGTTTAACGTTATTACCAGTGATAAGGACCTTCTTCAACTGGTCGGTGATAAGGTCAATGTCTTAAGGGCTGAAAAAGGTGTTTCAAATCTCAAATGCTATGATGAAAAGGTATTCGGGGAAAAATATGGGTTTAAGCCGATTCAGATGATCGATTACCTTTCACTGATGGGGGACAAAGCGGACAATATTCCGGGCATAAAGGGTATTGGTGATAAACGGGCAAAAGAATTAATCGCAGAATTCGGGACACTTGAAAAGATATACCAGAATCTTGATAAAGTATCAAATGCGAATAAAAAAAGGCTTGAAGAATCAAGGGGTGACGGTTTTTTAAGCAAAAAGCTTGTGATTCTGAAGGATGATATACCGTTACAAGATGAATTTGACCAACCGGATTTTTATCATTATTCTGGAATTCATCAATACGATCTTATGAAATTGCTCGGTAAATTTCAATTTGATTCACTTATCAGAGAATGGTCCGATAGTGAAAGGACTCAAGGGCTGATTTTCGAAAAAAATGAATCTGTGAAACCGCAAAAGGGACACTATCAGATGGTTAATGATGATTCTTTTGAATCATTTCTTCAATTGTTGAAGAAGCAGGAAAGATTTGCATTTGACACAGAAACAACCTCGTTAAACGTAAGAGAGGCCAAACTTGTCGGTATTTCCATCTCCTGGAAAGAAGGTGAAGCGTACTATCTTCCTCTTTTACACAAAGAGGAAGATAATCTTTCGGAAAACAATCTGAATCTTTTTTTCTCGTCTACTAAAGATGCGTTATATATCGGTCATAATCTGAAATATGATTTTTCTGTATTGAGACAGAATGGGTATACCCTCCCTGAAAACTATTTTGATACAATGATCGCATCGTTTCTTTTAAATCCTGATCAGGGAAAACACGGGCTTGATTTTCTTGCAAAAGAGGAATTTGACCATGATATGATCAAATACGATCAAGTGATCGAAAGTGTTCCCGTTAGCCCGATTATGATAAGAGCGGCGGATTTTTCCGATGTCTCTGTTCAGAATGCAACTGACTATTCGGGAGAAGACGCGGATTATACGTTCAAATTATACAACCGATTTGCACCGCTTCTTGAGAACGAGGGGCTTCATGACCTTTTTTTCAATATGGAGATGCCTTTCCTGAAAGTACTGATAGAAATGGAGACAAATGGTGTATACTTTGACAGAGAATACCTTAAAAATCTGTCGGTTAAAACATCAAAAATAATCAATGAGATAGTAGAACAGATTTATGATATTTCTGGTACAGAGTTCAATTTGAATTCACCGGTGCAAATTGGTGAGATTTTTTTTGGAAAATTAGGTTTACCTTCTCAAGGTAAAACAGCTAAAAGTAAAAAATATAAAACGGGGAAAGAGGTACTTGAAAAACTTGCTGAGGATTATGATATTGCTCGATTGCTTCTTGAATACAGGAAATATTCAAAATTGAAATCGACGTACATCGATGCAATTCCGAATTTTATATCTGAAATTACAGGAAGGGTACACTCTTCTTTTCATCAGACAGGTACCGCCACGGGTCGTTTGAGCAGTAGTGATCCTAATTTGCAGAATCTGCCGAAAAAAGAAGCTGAAGGAAGAGAAATCAGAAAGGCAATTAAACCACAGAAAGAATCCTGGCGGCTCATTAGTGCGGATTATTCACAGGTCGAACTGAGACTGATGGCGCATATAGCTGATGATCAGAATCTTATTTTGGCTTTTAAGGAAGATATGGATATTCATGCTTATACGGCTTCAAAGATATTTGGCATAGCTATAGAGAAAGTATCTAAAACTCAAAGAAACGTTGGTAAAACTATCAATTTTTCGATAATTTATGGAATATCTGCTTATGGTCTTTCTTCAAGGTTAAAAATCTCCGTTCTGGAAGCTAAACAGTTTATTGAAGATTATTTTGAAGCCTATCCAAATGTGAAAAAATTCATGAACGATACGGTTGAAATTGCCGAAGAAAGTATGGAGGTTCGAACTGAGTTTGGACGGCTAAGAAAGATTAAGTATATCAATTCCAAGAACAAGAAATTGCAGGAAGAGGCAAAAAGAATTGCCATAAATTCACCAATTCAGGGTACTGCGGCTGATATTATGAAATTGGCGATGATCAATATTTTAAAGAGACTGAGTGAAGAGCAATTGAAAAGTAAAATGATTATTCAGATCCATGATGAGGTTGTAATAGAATCGCCCGAGGATGAAATCGAAAGGGTGAAAGAGATTGTTAAATTTGAAATGGAAAATGTATGCACTTTAAAAGTACCTTTAAAAGTGGATATCGAGATCTTAAAAGAATTTTAAATGATTAGGGGGAAGTAAAATGAAATGGGTTGAATCGGTACCAAATTTTAGTGAAGGAAGAAACAGAGAAACTGTAGAAAAGATAGTCGGTTGCGCAGATGAATTTGAAAAAGTATGGATTGTAAACTGGTCAATGGATAAAGATCATAATCGATCGGTGGTTACCATGGTTGGAGATCCGGATCAGATTGTTGAGGTTCTGTTTGAAATGACCAAAACCGCATCCATGCTGATCGATTTAAGGAATCATAGTGGTGAACATCCAAGAATGGGGGCCACGGATGTCATTCCTATCATTCCGCTTAAGAATACCGATTATAAGGAATGTATGAGATATGCTGAAATTCTTGGAAAGAGAATAGGCGAAGAATTGAATATACCGGTTTATCTCTATGAGAAATCCGCTACCACTGTCGAGCGACAAAACCTTGCTACGATCAGGAAGGGACAATTTGAAGGTTTCAGTGAGAAGATTTTGAAATCCGGATGGGAACCGGATTATGGCCCGACCGATGCGATTCATCCCAGCGCAGGAGTTGTGGCGGTTGGCGTAAGAGAATTTCTCATTGCCTATAATGTGAATCTTGGGACTGATAATCTGGATGTTGCATCAAATATTGCAAAAATGGTTCGACACCGAAGCGGTGGATTGAGGTTTGTAAAGGCCATGGGTGTTGAACTTAAGGAAAAAGGAATCGTTCAGGTCTCCATGAATTTGACTAATTTTAAAAGGACCAGTATATACAGAGCTTTTGAGCTGGTTAAGATCGAAGCAAAACGCTATGGTGTTCCGGTTGTTGGTTCTGAGATAATTGGACTTGTCCCATTGCAGTCCATAGTGGACACGACTGAATATTATCTTGGCCTGGATGATTTTGACTGTAACAGGGTTATTGAATATCAGTTAATGGATATTTTAGAGAAAGCTTAATCTGTATAGTAAGGAAGGGAGGGGAAGAGTTTGCAGATTATAAAACTTCTTAGAACGAACTATGAAGGTGATGAATATCTTGTAGAGGCGGGCGGTATCTATAAACGTTCAAAACAATTAAGAAGTTTTGTTTTCGGTTCTTTCCAGGAAAGAATTAACAACCGTCTGAAGTCATTGTATCAGTTTTCCACTCGTTTTCTCCTCCCTGATTATATGGATTTTAATTCTCCGGAACCGCTCCTGTTATTTCCGTATCAAGGGGAACAGTGTATCGACAATCTACCGCTCTCAGATGATCATAAAATAGAAATTGCCAAGCAACTTGTAGATATCATGGAATTATATCATCATGTCACCGGAGAAGGCTTTGGAATATGGGGGATTCCCCAATTATTGATATCCGATAAATTACGGATATTACCCCCTTTGTGGGTTAATTACAGCGATGAAGCCTTACGATTTGTACAACACAGAGAAGATGTCTTTGTTGCTCCCGAGATATTTGATGGGACGTATCCGACTTCTGAATCAGACAGTTTTGTACTGGGTCAGGTCTTGAAGACCATTCTTCCGAATCATGTTAAGAGGGATTTTTCTGAATTCTTAGCCTTATTGACTGATCGAAATCCCAAAAAAAGGCCTTTACATTTTGGAAGACTTTTTAATGATAAAATAGAATTCACTTCCGGGAAGAATATATTTAACGGGCTTGTCAAGCGGGAAATTGTATCATCACATATAGTGGAAAGAGATGCGGACCTCAGAGAGTTTAATTCTTATTACTCGGATTTAAAATCTGAAGAAACTGGAACATACCTGATCTACGGGGATACAAGAGTAGGAAAAACGACCTTCCTGAATCTTCTTCAGACTGAATTGATCAATAACGGTTGGAAAACCGTCATGGCAACGACAATAGGACAATTTTGTCAGGAATTGCTTCAGTTGACTGAAAATCCGGAATACGCTGGCGTTAATCTGGAGGACTTTCAATATCTTTGGGATTTGAAAGATTCATACAATCTGGATAGGGTGGCAAGGATAATCGGAAAATTAATAGGGATAATGGACAATGTTGCCATACTGGTAGACGATTTTGAATCAATAGATGACAGTTATCTGAAATTACTTGATTATATTCAATCTATGATCATTCCATCAAAAGTTATGATTGTTGCTGTTTCATACAGAAAAGCGAGCAATTTTCATTTCATGAAGAAATTTTATCTGAAACCATTTACAAAGGAACAGACGACAAAATTTCTGGAAATTCTGCTTGGAAAAAATTTTGTTTCCAATTACAAAGAACATATAGAGTGGATATTTAAGCTTACAAATGGGTTCCCTGGATTAATCTATAATTTTTTAATGCTCCTTAATTCTACCGGAAAATTGTTAATAAAAGAGGGAAAATGGTATCTTGACGGGGATATATACGATTTACAAGGACTTGATGATTACGTAGAGAAACTATTAGGAAATCTTGATGAAACTGAAGTGAAATTTTTATCTGAGACTTCCTGTCTTTCTGAAAAATTTACCGAATATGAATTCGTACGCTTATGCCAGATTATAGGAAAGGATGTAGATTTCTACAAGAATATTCTGCTGAAAATGAGAAATATCGGTATTTTTATCAATGAAAACAGGAAATACAGGTTTTCTATCGGTAAAATATGGGAAAAGGCCTATGGTTTGCTGAGTGATGAAGAAAAGAGAGCGATTCATTCAGAATTTGCGGACTATTCCCTCGATTTCTACAGACGTGCCTGGCATTATGAGCAGATGGGAAGAAAAAGATCCGCAGCGGCGATGTATATAAAAGCAGGTCGACAGAGTTTTTATACAAACAAAAGCTGGGGGATCATAGAACAGTATTTTAAGAATGCCTTTGCGCTGTTAAAGGATGAGGAGATTTCGGATGAAATGTTGATGCTCCCTTCCCTGTTGACACTGCTTAAGGGAATTCCCCTTGACAAAAAGACAGAGCACAGAATGAAGAAATCCAAGAGATTAAAACATCTTTATCTGTACAGTCTTTTTTTACAGGGGCAATATAAGGAAATGCAGCATTTTTACAGGAAAAATTATACGGATACAGCCTGTAAGTCAGGGAATTTCACTGATTATGCCAATTATTTACTGCTTGCCTATTCTTATTATGAAATGGGAAAGCTGGACCTGGCACTTGACATGAGTCAGAAGGTATATGACGTATTACCTCATTATTCACGATTCAAATATCTGAGGATCTTATTCAAAATCCTGTTTTCGAAAATCTATTGGAGAAAGAATGATTGGGATAAGGCCCAGGTATACAGTAAACAGAATATGGAAAGTGCGGAAACACTTGATATAAAATTCCTTCTGCCGATGGTTTATGATGCTTCGGGGACGATTATGGATATGCACGGTCCACATTATTCAAAACCCATCTTGATCAAAGCGATAAAATACTCTGAAGCGTATGGTATCCCACAGCTTGCCTTAAAGCCCACATTAAATCTTGCGAATAGTTTTCTCTATTCCGGTGATATTTCAGGCATGTTCAGCTTTATAGAAAAGAGCCGAGAAATTGCAAGGACTTATAACGATAAAAACAATCTGGCACTAAGTTATCTGGTAGAAGGCTTGTATCATGCCTATAACAAACAGATCAGTGAGGCTGAGGAAGATCTTGAAAAAGCAATAAATATGGCGGAAACATCAGAAGTTATTCAAAAAGCCAAGCGGTTTAAAGTGGTTGCAAGTCTCCTAAACGGTGAACATGACAAGATCAATAAAGAGATATTAAAAGAACCCTATGCCCAGGATTATGGTTTTAAAGATGTGATTAAACTTGCACTAACTGATGATTTGAAGACGATTCAGGAGATATTTAACAAATTTAAAAGACCTCACCATTTATGGAAGGAAGAAGTTGCGGTAGCATTTAAAGAAAAATTAGCGAAAAATTGTCCCGAAGAATTTGAGAGATATCTTGAATCCCTCGCTCAGTATTATCTTAAGTCTCATATGAAACTCCCCCTCGCTTTAACCTATGAAGCGAATGCCTATCTTTACAGAGAACTCGGGCAATATAGAAAAGCAAAAAAGTTTGCGAGAAACGCCGTAGACCTGTATAAATCGATGAAAATGTCCTCAGCGGCCAAGAGTATTAACGACGAGTTGCTTAAAGGGGAACAATCGGCTGAAGATATTCTGAATACCATTTCAAAGACTTTAAGATCAGGGGATCAGGAGATCGTTTTAAGCAATTCCCTGTTAAATGAACTAGAGACCAATCTTATTACGAAATTTAATGAAATGGATGTATTACATGAAATAATCAATTTTTCTAAGACTATCACCGCTTCAGCGGATCCGGAACAAATTCTATCTGAATTTGCGAATTGGATCATCTCTTTTGTCTCTATAAGAAAACTGGTCATAGCTGTCTTGAGGGACAATAAAATTATTTATAAGAACTGGATGTCATTAAGCAGTCACAAAAAAGATGAAGAGGAACAGTTAATCAAAAAGATGCTTAAAAAGAGACAGGGACTTATCAGGACTCCTTTTGAGGCAAAGGCGGAATTTTTTATAGATGAAACTCACAAAGTTATGTTATTCGTGGAGAATTCAAATCTCATTATGAGTAATGAGGAATTTGATCGATTTGCGCATTTTATAGATAACCTTGAGCCGATTATTTCTATGGCTATCAGAAACGCAATTTCCTATAAATCGAGTATTCTTGATCCGCTGACCGGCTTATATACCAGATGGTACTACACGAGAAGACTACAGGAGGAATTTGACAAGAGCAAACGCTTTAATTCCCCGCTTTCTGTCATAATGGCTGATTTAGATCATTTTAAAAGAATCAACGATAAATATGGACATAATGTGGGAGATGAAGTTTTAAAAAAGGTATCTGAATTGATCCGGAATGCAATAAGAAGTTATGATGTTATTGGTCGATACGGTGGTGAAGAATTTGTTGTCATACTCCCAAACACGAATATTCACTATGCGGAGGAAGTGGCGGAAAGGATACGTGTAGAAGTAGAGGGCTGTAAGGCATTCGATTTTAATATCACTTTAAGTCTCGGTGTATCCTGTACAACGGAAAAAAGGTATGAAAAATACCTTGAAATTGTTGCGGATGCCGATCGGGCGCTTTATTTTTCAAAGAATAACGGAAGGAACAAAGTTAGTATTTATCATCAAGACGGGGATAAATAATGAAAAAAAGACTTTTCAGCCTGTTTCTTTTCTTACCGGTTCTTATGCTTGCAAACGATTACAGTTTTTTTATTACTGGAGATTTACAGATCGAAAAGATGGTTCTACCGAATCACGCCTATTCGTTAGCGCAGGTTTTACCCTTCTATCCCGAAAAGCGATTGTATAGTGTGCAAAATGAAAGACAGAGTTATCAGATTAAAGAAAAAGAAACGATGGATTATGAGAATATTATCTATAACGGAAGAAAAAAAATACAACTGATCGAGATAGAAAACCGGATATCTGAAAAAATAGAAGAGGATACTTTATTTTTTTCTTCTGACGAAATAGACTTCATAATAAAAGACAGAAGTTTTCAGATGATCAATAGAAACGATGATAGATTACCGATAGAATTTAAAAAAACAAAAGAAATGTCTTTATACGAAATAAAATATGAAAAAAAGGCGAGAAATTTTATTTTGAATAAACCGCCCGAAATTGACCGGGTAGGTTTTAGCCGAAAAAATAGATTTTTTGGAGAAGAGCTGGTGTTTCTTCCTGAGAAAGATTCTGCTGAATCCGTTCATACTGTTTATCTCGGAATTGAACAGACTGATGGATACTATTTAGGTTATACTGATGATGTATTGGAAGTAAAGATTTCAAATGGTGTAAATCGTTTGTTTATATCCAACGGAAGTGGGTTTGCCGGAGCGGAATTTTCTGAGAATTATCTCTTTACCGAGGCCTATTTCCCAGATTTTTCCTATCAGGCATCTCTTAAAGATGATTTTTTCCTGTTGGATATAAAGAAAACAGATTTTCCCTTTGAATATGGATTGGGAATGATAAATAGTCTTCCATTACCCCTATTGAAGTGGTACTCTGAAGATTTTGGAGGTTCATTATCACTGGGCTGTGATTTGATAGATAATTATTCGTATGGGGTTGATTTCAGGATAAAGAGTCTTCCTTACAGTTTTGGGATAGCCAGTGGATATAATTTCAAACAAGATTGTTTTCACGTTTTACTATCAGGCACATATCAATTGAATAATCTTTTTCTGCAAACGGAAATACAGTATTCTGATCAATGGAAAATGCAGTTTGGTTGTGATTATTACGTAATAAATACCGATCCATGGTTTTTAAAAATATATGGTAATATAGGGTATTCTGATTTTCCGTCTCATCAATCAGGAGAAAATAAATTTGGTGATAATATAAATATTTTATTGGGTACAAATATAGAATATGACAGTTATAATTTGGATTTTAATGTTGACTACAACAATGGAGGTTTAAAATTTAATGTTGAAGCCGGATACACATTCTGATAGAATTCTCGAATATGATGTTTATGTCAGGATGCCAATTAAAGAGGCACATTTGTTAGGGTATATGTCGGAGTCATATGATAACATTATGAATATAAGACATGCTGAAGCAGAGGATGGAACGTTGAAGATCATAGTTCCAGCTGATCTTCTTGATGAGGTAATGACCATGCTGGAACTTCTGAAAGAGGAAATAGATCTGGAAGTAGTAAAATATGGGCCTAATCCGGGACATCCTTAGTCTGCCTTATCCCAGGGAACATTATAATACGATATACGATATCGATTTCCAAAGATTAAAAAGGCTTGGGATCGACACTTTGTTATTCGATTATGATAACACACTGGCCCCCTGGAAGAGTATAACCGTAAGTCAGGAAACCATACAATTGTTTGAAGAACTGCTTTCTGAAGGTTTTAAGATCTGTGTTGTGACAAATGCACCAGCGAGCAGAGCCAATAATATTCTGGAATATTTTAACGGAAAGGTTCCCGTGTTTGGTTCCATGAAAAAACCGGGTATAAAAAATATGAAAAAGGTATTGGAATTTTTAAACTCAAAGCCCAAGCACACCGTACTGACGGGTGATTTGTTTTTTACGGACATTATAGCCGGTAACCGTTTAAAAATCCATACGATTTTGGTCAATCCGTTCAGGAAACAATACAGTGATTTTCTTGAAAAAATAGTCAGCCAGATGACAAGTGGCAGTTATTTGCTCTATTTTTATACGATAGGTTGGTTTTTCAGATTATCTCATTTGATTACACCGGATGAGAGAGCTGAAAGGTGGCAGGATATAGATTTTGAGAAGTATATCAAGATAGGGTATAGGAATATTGTTTTTGACATGGATAATACACTGGCAAGATGGAAAGAGGAGGAATTATCAGAAGAAACGATAGAAGGTTTAAAGAATCTGATCAGATCCGGTTTTCGTGTCTTTATCATGTCAAACACCAAATATATCAAGAGATTGCAGAACATAAAAGAGCGAGTCGGATACGGTATGGAAGTCTATGGAATGATGAAGAAACCGTTAATTTCCAAGGCGAAAGTGATAATGAAGCAGAAAAACATAATAGGTTCCGAAACGGTGTTTATCGGTGATCAGCTTTTCACAGATATTTTAATGGCAAATCTCCTTAAGATGTTATCTATAAAAGTAGAGCCTATTGATGTGAATTATGAACTATCTATCACAAAATTTTTCAGAAAATTAGAACATCTGTTTGAGAAACATCAGCATAATTATAATAAAAAAAACTTTGATAGTATGGATGAGGAGAAATTATGAAGTGTCATGGTTGTGGTGTAGAATTACAAAGTGAATTTCCGGATAAAATCGGGTATATTCCTGAAAAATCGTTGATAGAAAGAGCAAATCCGATTTGTCAACGTTGCTACAAGATAAAACATTATGGGAAAAATATTTCCCCTGAAGTGATACATTATACGTTGTCAGATTTAAAACAAATCGCAAATGAGTGCCATGTTACACTAATTGTGGTGGATCTTCTGGATATAAACGGTACCTGGAATGAGAATTTAAGAAAGGCTGTCGGGAAAAACTTCGTGATCCTTTTGAATAAATTTGACCTGATACCGAAAAACATCTCCTCTGCTGAGATAACTGGGTGGTTTTCGGAAGTGTTTTCTATTCCGGAGAGCAAAATCATTCCGGTAAGCAGTTTGAATGGATTTGGAATCAAGAAGGTTCTTGACGTGATGGAACAAAGTAAAAAATGCTGCCTTGCCGGCGCGACAAATGTTGGGAAATCTACCTTACTGAATAAGATCCTCAAGTCTCAGAAAAGCTTTAATCCGAAGATGGATGTTGATGCGTCAACGTCAAGTGATTTTTCCGGGACAACTCTTGGCCGGGTAAAGAGATCTTTAAAAAATGGTGTGGTGATAATCGATACACCGGGAGTTGAGATTTCAAACCGGATGATGCAATACATTACTCCTGAAGACCGGCACTTAATCTTTAATACGGATAAACTGACAAGACAGACTCATAAACTTGAAAGTGGAAAAACAATCTTTTTTGGTGGATTATGCCGGATAGATATTCTTGATAATGGTACGGAAAAAACACCGATTTTCCAGATCTTTTCGGGACATAACATTAAATATCACAAGACTTCTACAGAAAAGGCAGATCAGATACACACTAAATTGTTTGGACAGGTTCTTCAACCCCCTTTTAGAGAGGGGTCACCGTCTGATTACAGTTGGAAAACAGATATTTTTGAATTGACTACCGGCCAAGATCTGGTTATTTCAGGCCTTGGATGGGTGAATGTAAAAAGAGGTCCTCTGAGGATATCAGTGAAAACGCCGGATAATGTTTCTGTGGAAATAAGAAAAGCGATATTTCATAAGGAACGTTAATGATATAAAAATAATTGCCGATAAAATACTATGTAAATATAGATTCCAAGGAGGGGATCTCGATGAATATTAACGTAGATAACAAGCTTCAATCTTTTGATGTTGTACGGACAGAAAACGTTAGAAGTGGAAATCCAGAGAAAAAGGAAGCCTCAAAACAGGAAATCAAAGATCCAAAAAAGGTAGACATTGCAATCCAGGATTTTGAAGCGGGTATTAAGGCCCTTGAAGATCTTTATAACGGTGAATTGAGGATAGAATTTGACAAAGAAGCCGATATGAAGGTTGTAAAGATAGTTGATAGGGATAATGGTGAGATAATCAAAGAAATTCCACCGGAATCAATGGTGGAACTTTCGAAGAAGATTAACGAAATGATAGGTATCCTATTTGACGAAATGGCATAAATAAGATACCAGAATAAGTGGGTGAAAAGAAAATGTCAACGGATTATCTTTCGTATTTAAGTAATTCTCAACAAAACCGTATGCATATGGCGGGTGCTGCGTCGGGAATCGATATCAACTCGTTGATCGATGCGGAGATGACAAAAGCTGCTGAGCCGGTAACAAAATTACAGGAACAGGAACAAACACTGACAAACAGACAAACCGCCTTGCAGCTTGTCGCTGATAAGCTGGATGCATTCCGGAGTTTTGTAAATGAATGGAAACTTCAGTCTAATTTCTTTCATAACAATGCCACGTCATCGGATGAAAACGTGTTGACCGTATCTACGAGTGGATCAATCAGGGATACTTCTTTTAACGTAACCGTAGATAATCTCTCAAAAAGTCAGGCTTATTACTCTACTTCTTCTGTTTCAGCGGAAAATACAACGAAGCTTGAAAACCTTGGAGGTACGGGAAACGGTATTTCAGGATCGGGTACTCTTTCCATAAACGTTAACGGAGAAAGTTATTCGGTAGATTATTATGAGGGGAATACATTAGAGGAAATAACCGATCAGATAGAAAGTCTCGATGACAATCTTCAGGTTTATGCCGTTAATTCGAGCGATGGGTTGAAGATATTCTTTTCCGGTGTGGATGCGGGAGTGAACCTTCAGATCAGTGATTCAGGTACACTTCTTGAGTCATTGAATATGACGGAATCTTTCAAATCCAGTGGTTTTGTACTAGGTGATCCTGAAGCGGCCATGGAAGAAATGGGAATTGATTCAGGACAGTTAAAGATTACGGTAGATGGAACGGAATATACCGTTGATTATGATGCGGCAACGGACGATTTCGATCAGTGGATAGACGATATCTATTCTGATCCCGCTTATGAGGGCTTACTGGAAAAAGTCAGTATTTATTACGGTTCAAACGGTCAAACCGGAGATAGTGAAGCGATGAAATTGTTTATCAACGCGAAGAATCCGGAGAGTGAATTAACGATAGAAGAATCCGGTGCAGGAAATATGCTGGAAATGATGAGATTCTTTGAGACTTACGCCTCCTCGGAGAGGGTGAGTGGTGTGTCTACGGATAATTTAGATACTTTTGGGATGACGACAGATGCGGCCCTGACCTTTACGATAGGTGGAACGGATTACGATATTGCCTATGATGTTGACGCTGAGAGCTTAAACGACATAGCAGCGAAAATCAATGCCGATGTGAATATCAACGGTACGGTACTCGCTTCGGTTGTGGATACGGGTGCCGGAACAGTTCAACTCGTTCTGTCGGGAAAAGATGCTACCGCTGAATTTGAGTTATCGGATTCCGGAGAATTACTCCGAACTTTCAATTTAACCGAAGAATTCGAGTCGACTTCAACCGTTTCAGGTGCATCGGCCGATACACTGGAAAGTCTCGGCGTTACCGGGGACAGCGGCAGAATATCGGTCAATATCGACGGAAATTACCGATACATCAACTATGATGCCTCAGCGGGCGGAGACACGCTTGATGATGTAGTTGCCAAGATAAATGCGGCAGATAGCCGATTGTATGCATCGGTTGTAGATTCCGGGGGTAACCTGACGTTACAAATAGGCAGTACGGATCCGTCGGTGGACATAGCGCTCAGTGATTCCGGAGATTTTCTTGATGTGTTTAATATCGATACAGATGAAGCCAGCGGACATCATTCAAACGGTCATACGGACAGTGGTTATACGGACAGTGGATTTCAGGTAGCTGAACAGGCAACTGCTACGGTAGATTTTGGTGGAATAAGCACGGAGATAACGAGTGATACAAATACGTTTTCCAACGTTCTTCAGGGGATCAGTTTTACCGCAAGACAGGAGAGTGCAACGCCGATTACAGTAACTGTAACACAGGACATCGAATCCACAAAAGATCATATCAACGAGTTTGTTGATGAATATAATGCACTGATGGATTATATTTATGTAAGGCTTTTCGATGAAGATGATCAGGTGCAGACGACTTCATCCGTCAGTGATTCTACCTCCGATACGGATCTGGAACAGACGTTGAAGGACTATCTGAGTGATGAGGAGGATTTAAGTGAGGTTCTCATCGGAGATCCGACTTTAAGAGACATTTTTAACGAATTGAAGGGGTTGGCTTATCAGGATTTTGATAATGGAGGATTGGAACTTTATTATTCCAACTCTCTGACTGGTAGTTCGAGTTCGTTACTTTCAGATCTTGGTGTCAGCTTACCATCTGGTTCTGATGGGACCTTGACCATACATGTCGATGGGTTTGACGATCCGATTACCGTAGAGTATTCTGAAACGGATACCGTTCAGGATATCATCGATCGCTTGAATCAGTACAGTGATTATAATGTAACAGCGACGGTAGAAGAAAATGACAGCGGAAGTTTTGTTTTTAAGATTTCCAGTCCAAAGGATATAATCGTCACTGACAGTACGACGACTACCTATAGTGGATTGAAGAATATTCTCTTAACCAATCATTACGATACTTCGCTGAAATATGACTTTCTGACGGACATAGGACTTGGAGCCTCAGATGGATTTAACGGATATGAAGATGCTTACAGGAATGTACAAAGGGGAAGAATTATCGTCAACGATGATTTATTGGAAGAAGCGCTGATGAACGATTCGGAGTCAGTCTGGGAGCTCTTCGGAATATCCGAAACGATTGCGGGGATTGAAGTTGATGGTTTTGCAACAAAGCTTACTGACAAAATATATGAGTATAACAAGTTTAACACGGGTAAACTTCAACGGGTTATTGGTTATAGCGGAACAATTAATGAGGAAATCCGTCGTATCAATAGTGAGATTGTTAACTGGTCTTCAAAGCTTAACACGAAATTTGAAGCTTTATGGAAAAAGTATGCTGCGATGGAGCAATCTATCAGTTCATTACAGGAACAGGGTAATGCCCTTCAGCAGGCCTTTACTAATATGAACGGAGGAAGTTAGGATAAATAAAGATAATCAGTCTAATAATAAAAACAAGAGACTCGATCAACTTTTAGTTGATCGAGGCTTTTTTTCATCAAGAACACGGGCAAATTCAGAGATACTTCTTGGAAATGTGATCGTAAATAATGAAAAAATTACAAAATCCGGTAAGCGATTCCCGGATGATTGCGAGATCAGTTTAAAGAAAATTTCTATCCCTTATGTCAGCAGAGGTGCATTGAAACTGAAAAAGGCATTTGAATCATTTGATATCAATGTGGAGAAAAAAATATGTGTGGATCTTGGCGCATCAACCGGTGGATTCACCGAAATTCTCCTGATTAACGGTGCTAAAAAGGTCTACTCGGTCGATGTGGGATATGGACAGTTACATTGGAACCTTAGAAATGACGAAAGGGTCTGTGCGATGGAAAAAACCAACGCCAGATATCTGAATCCATCGGACTTTAAGGAAAAAATAGAATTCATTACGGGAGATTTATCATTTATTTCCCTGACATATATTCTTCCGGTTGTAAAGAAACTTCTTTCGCCTTCGGGCACAGGTGTCTTTTTAATAAAACCTCAATTTGAGCTCGAGCAGGAAAAGAATATAAAGGGTATCGTTAAAAATAACGAATTCCGATATGAAGCGGTTATGAAAATCGTCAGTTGTTGTCTTGAAAATTTAATTTGTCCGGAAAAATTCGATGTTTCCCCTATTAAAGGACCTAAGGGAAACATCGAGTATTTGTTAAAAATATCTATTCCTTTTGATCAGAAAAGGGTTGTAAATGATAAAATGATAAGAGAGAAAATTTTTATTTGAGGGGATGTTTTATTTGAGGAAAATAAAGATCGATGATTTGGTAATGTTCAGGGAATCTGATTTTGAATTTTTTAACGATTTTGACCAGGATTTTGATTGCACAAAGGCTCATGAAAGGGCTTTTGAAGCCATACAGGCAGGCTTTGAAATAACATCCCGTGATTATAATATATTTGTGGTCGGTGATACGGGGACCGGTAGAAGAACATTTGTCAAGCAGACCGTTCAAGATGTGGCCAAAGAAAAAGAGACCGCTTCGGACTGGATTTATGTATATAATTTTGATGATCATTGGAGTCCTCTCGCTATTTCTTTAAACCCCGGAGATGCAAAAAAAGTGGGAAAAGATGTCGAAAAACTACTTGAAGAAACGATGAAGGCATTGGATAATCTGTTTGAAAGTGATTTATATCAGGAAAAATCTCAGGAATTGAAGAAAGAATATGATGAGAAACAAAAAAACCTTTGGGATAAGATATCTGAACAGGCAAAGGAATTAAATTTTATACTAAAAGCGGCTCCGAATGGTATATTAACCCTTCCGTCAAAAGATGGAAAACAATTGACTGACGAACAGCTCGAATCAATGAGTGAAGAAGAAAAAAACGGGTTCAATGCAAATCAGATTAAATGTAAACAGCTTGTCGAAGGTTATTTGCATAAATCAAGGATAATAAGTAATGATTATCAGGAAGAATCTGAGAAACTCAACGAGGAAAGTGCCGAATTTACATTAAATCCTTTATTTATGAAAATGGAAAAGAAATATAAAAAGTACGATGAATTAGTAGAATACTTCAAGAGCGTGAAACAGGATCTAATTGATAACCTGATGATTATCATGGGAGAAGATCAGGAAGCTGCACTTAAAATGTTTAACGATTATCAGATCAATGTATTCGTCGATAATTCAAGGTTGAACGGGGCACCAACAATTTTTGAATTGAATCCGACTTATTCAAATCTCTTTGGAAAGATAGAATATCTTTCGAGAAATTCTTATCTATACACCGATCATACACTCATTAAAGCGGGTTCCTTTCATAAGGCAAATGGCGGTTATATTATCATAGAAGCCAAAGATTTGCTGCAGGACTTTTATGTCTGGGACACGTTGAAAAAAATGTTATATTCTGAACGCATTAACGTAGAAAATATAGAGAGTCGAAGTGGCTATTCATCCCTTGCAACAATCAAACCTGATTCTATTCCATTAAATTTGAAAGTCATACTCGTTGGTGATACGTACATGTATGACATGCTTTATGAACTGGATCCTGATTTTGAAAAATTATTCCGTATAAAAGCGGAATTTGATTTTGAATTGGAAAATAATGAGGAGAGTAAAAAAATAATTCTCTCTTTTATTTACAGCGTGATAGAAGAAAAAAAACTGGCACAGATTGATCGGTCGGGTGTTATGGCTGTCTTTTCATATCTGTTGCGACTTTCAGGCTCAAGAAAAAAATTATCTTCCTATTTTAATAAAATATCAGATTTACTCATAGAGGCCTCAAGGCATGCCTTAAAGACTGAAAATAAGATTATTAATGAGTCGATTATCAAGAAAACACTTCTTTCAAAAGAAAAAAGAGTAAGCCTCGAGAGAGAAAAGATAGATGAGATGATTCTTGATAAACAGATTATTATTAATACAACAGGTGAAAAGATTGGAGAAGTCAATGGATTGAGTGTTTTAAACACCGGAGATTACATATTTGGTGTACCTGCAAGAATAACCTGTGAATATTCTATAGGTAATTCGGGGATTGTTGATATTCAAAGAGAAGTGGACATGAGTGGCAAGATCTTTAAAAAGGCGGTTCTCACATTAGAGAGTTTTTTTGAGGCGAGATATGCAAAAGATATTCCGCTTTCCGTAAAAGCAACCGTATCATTTGAGCAAACTTATGGTGAAATAGAAGGAGATAGTGCAACAGTTGCCGAGACCATATCATTAATATCCGCGATCAGTGGAATACCGGTCAAACAGGGAATTGCCATAACGGGTTCAATGAGTCAGAAAGGTGAAGTTCAGACTGTTGGAGGAATAACCGAAAAAGTAGAAGGATTTTACAGGATCTGTAAACAGAGTGGGCTTACCGGAGAACAGGGTGTGATTATTCCGGAAGGAAACTACGATTCCCTTATCCTTAATGATGAAATTATCGAATCTGTCAAACAGAAGCAATTTTCTATCTGGACCGTTGAAACAATAGAAGAGGCAATAGAAATAATCATGGATAAAAAGGCAGGAATTAAAAATAAAAATGGCAACTTCCCAAGAGGGAGCGTAAATTATCATTTGATGAAAAAATTAAGTGAAGTACATAAAAAAATATTAGAAGAACACGATGCTGATGGGATAAAAGAAAAAGAGGATAAAATCAAATAATCAGATTTTAAACGGCCACTTTTTTAACGTGGTATAATTCAGATAAATAATTATAATGGAGGGGTTCTGAATGAAAAAAATATTATTGTTATTCTTATTGACTGCTTTTTCGATGATGATGTTTGGGGACTGGCTTGTAGAAGTAAAAGTTGAAGGCATGGAATATGAGCATAATGCTCAGCTTGAGATGGCTTTGCTGCTTGAGACGATACATAATGATGTCGCACAGTATGATAACACGGATAAATATATCTGGAAAACCAATGAGGGTTCCAATGGTTCATACAATATAGAGCGATGGGATCAGCTGCAGGATCTTGTTACTTCTTTGTTACATAGAGAAGGCTATAGCTTTGTTGGAATCTACACAAAAAACTGGACAAAGGGAAATACTTTGATACCCTTTATTTATATAGAAGACAGATTTACAGATCCAGATGCAGAAGGGAATCCAGAAAACATAGGACAGAGAAATTTTGATCTTGTTAAAAATGAAAGTCTTCTCGCAAAAGCATTTAATGATGGTCAGGGGTATTTTACAACGAATGCAAGCAGATTGATTGAAACCGGTTTTGGGAAAAATGAAGCAAGAGATTATCAGCTTGAAGCTGGTGTAAGAGGTTATTTTGCTTACCCATTAAAAAATGGTGAAACGACGATTGGATTGTTGGTAATTGCTACAAAAGAGCCGGGAATAACCGAAGATCAGTATTTTAGAATTACGCAGTATGGCGAAGCGGCAGTATGGCTTGTTGTTCAAACTGTTGATCTGCTTGCACACCCTGAAAAGTTAGGCTATTAATTTATACTGGGAGATGGAATGAAATGCACTATAAGACAAATATAGGTGAGATCGAGATAGAAGAAAAAGATATTATTACATTTAATAGTGGATTACCGGGTTTCGAAAATTTAAAATATTTTGCACTATTCGCATTAGATGAAACTAAACCTGTCCAATGGCTTGTTTCTCTTGAAGATGAATCAGTCTCTCTACCGATTCTTGATCCATGGTTAGTGGTATCTGATTATAGTGTAGATATTCCTGATGATATAATCTCGTTTCTGAAAATAAATAATCAGGAGAAGGTGTTAGTTCTAACGGTTGTAAGGATTCCGGATTCAAATCCGGAATCCATGACTATCAATCTTGCCGCACCGGTACTTGTAAACCTTGAAAACAACCTTGCCATTCAATATATTCCTTCAAAAAGTAAATACCAATTAAGGCACAATGTGAAAGAAGAAATAGAAAGATCAAAAAGATTACTAGAAACTTTTAAAGACGGGGAATGATTTGATGTTGGTTTTGAATAGAAAAAATAATGAGGAAATATATATAGAAACCCCAGAAGGGAGAATCACACTTAAAGTAATTGAAGTGGATGGAAAGTTTGTGAAGATCGGTATTGACGCTCCTAAGGCCTTTCCGGTTTATAGAGAGGAGCTTTACAGACAGGTTAATCAGGAGAACAAAGAATCTATTATGAAAAGTGAAAAGGTCAGGAACATTTCAGATCTTTTTAAAAATTATAATGAAGATTGACAATGTTTTATACCAACGTCTTGAAAAATTATCAAAAATATCCATCTCAGGGAAAAAAGAGAGATTACTGAAAGAGGAAATAAATGAAATTATGGACTATTTGGAAATAATAAATGATGTCAATCCAAGTTACGATGAAATACACCTTAATGACAGACGACATATCGGCGATTTCAGAGAAGATAAGGCGATCAATGGGTTCTATTGCATGAAAAAAAGGGGATATTACATTGTTCCAAAGATCCAGTAGAGTAACTGGTTCAACTGAAAAAGGCGTATTATACGAAGATATTGCAAGCGATTATTTAAAAAAGAAGCGTTTCAAAATATTGGAAAGAAATTATAGAACGCGTTTTGGTGAAATTGATATCATCTGTTCTAAAGGAAATCTTATTGTTTTTGTAGAAGTTAAGGGTGGTAAAAAGATACCGGACCCATTTCTTCGTGTAAATGAAGAAAAGATAAGAAAACTGCACTATTCAATCAACCATTATTTGCACTTCTCTGAAAGACAATGGGATTTCATCCGATTGGATGTTATTTCTATAACTGAACCGGATAAGATGATTACCCATTTTAAAGATATACTTTCTTAAATTCTATATAACCCAACAAAAAACCCCATCCGAAAGGATGGGGTTTTTTAAAGGAGTTAAGAAAAAAAGAACTCCAGGGAACGAGCGTTCCAAAAACAAAAGCTAGGCGATACCTACTC
>DAINPP010000016.1:0-53411 GCA_036743375.1 Thermotogae bacterium
TCAGTAATGATTAACTTTACCCCGTTTATAATTTTGATAGTTTAAAGCGATTCTTCAGAAAAAAGGATAGTATCAGGAGGTTCCCTTCATACTATCCTTTTTTTGCGTTGTTTGTTTTGTTTGGGTTTTGCTATATGTAATCATCTATAGGATATACTGTGTGTATTACTACCTGTCAATAAGTCATTATCACTGAAATATGTAACAATCTTCTGAAATTGTGTGCTTTACCACTTGTTTATCCGTATGTCTTCCGTTTTAACAGCCCGATTGATCTTCTGAAGTCAACAAGTTGATCAATATTTGAATATTTCTTGGCAGGGCTTTATGCCAGTCAGTCGTTCTGAACTGTTTCCCGCGTATTTCTATGTCCGATATCGATTATTTTCAGACGATCCCCTTTTCTTTCGGCAAGGGTTTCCCTTCCTTTATGCATTCTCCGCCTCTAAAATGATTGTCTCGATATTGTTGATAAGGTCTTTGTTTTGGATGGTTTTATTTTCAGTAATGAGATGGGCGAAGTTTTCAGCCAGTGTTTCTTCCGGATGCTGATAATCCGTCGTGTTGATACATAACTTTTCAGTGTATTTGGCCATGATTTCTGAGGCATCCGCCTTTTCTTCCGGCCAATAAAAGTCTATCCGGATATTGTCAAAGATATCCATAGAGTCATCAATACCTTCCTTCTTCACGAAGATGAACGGACAGACTTTAATAATACGCCCTTTGGATTCTATGAGTGTATAAACGGGTGTCATCGCATCGGGATTGACAAGCGTTGCGGTTAGTTCTTTCTGCGGGATGACTTCTTTATAGGGATAAAATTCCAGTAATGCGTATAATCTTTCCCTTGTTTCCGGATTCAGCCTTGAAAAACAATGGAAGAACTCATGGGCAAGTAATGACAGTAGCTTTCGATCAGTATAGTCTCTGAGTTTTTTCTCCGGCATATAGATACAGTTTTCTCGCGTATAGGCGCTGTTCCATTCGTCCTTTCCATTTGTCTTGATAAGAAAGACCGTTTCCGGAGCGGTTATCGGGTATTTTTCTAGTATTTCGGCAAGCTTCGAGAGTGCCTTGTTAATCTTCTCCGTCTCTTGAATTGTCCATTCCAGAACACAATTTGAGAGATGTTCCGTGAATGTATCCATCGTGACATCATTTCGTTTCCCTATCTTCAACCCGCGCTCAAACGGTTTAAGGGAAGCGAGATAATCATCCGGTTTTGTTATTTCCCTTTTTCCCTCGTCTTTGCTGAGTAAAATAAATTTCATAAGGAATCACCCGGAATGATTTCAAACAGGCAGCTGCTCTGGTTGCGCAGGATGGTTTCGATGATTTCTACGCCAACCGGCCGGTTCAATATTTTTTCGTTCATTAGGCGGTCAAAGTGTCTGGTACACTCACACAAAGCGGGGTTGGTTGTTATTCCATCCCTGACAAGCGGACAGATGCATTCGCTGTTGTTGAGGCAGATGGTAAAGCCTTTTTCAGTCTTTTGATAGGTGAAGTCCGGAAAGCCTTTTGTCATAAAAGATACTATCTCATCTATGTCATTCTTTCCCTCATAAATCGGCAGTGTTTTGACCCATTCGTTGCTGAGAAAGCATTGTGTTCCCGTATAGCCCAGTATTTCTCTGTTACCGCTTTCCAATACCCAGTTGATCCAGTTATTTTTGAAGTCCAAAGTCGTTCCCCTTTTTCCTTTTTTTCAGGAGGCCGTTCTTTTATCCATCAGACAGATACTGCCGGCCTGTTCTTTTGCCTTGTGTTTTAACGCCGCACAGGCATCGCTCAGAAGCAGATAATTTGCATAGCGATTTTTTTCAAGATCGATACCGGCGATGCTGACCGAGATGATTGGGAATTCCGCGTTGACCCCCTGCCGATTCTTTGTGCGGATAAATCCCCTTTCGAGATCTTCTCCCGTGTAATATTCCCTGATCTGTGTGTCAAAGTTGTGAATGAACTTTTTGATATACGTTTCGGCAATCGAATTCGGAAGTGTGAGGACAAAGTCATCTCCTCCGATATGTCCGATGAAGATATCCGTCAGATCTAATTCATCCGCAGTTTTTCTGAAGATATCGGAGAGCGCAAGGATGACTCGGTCACCGTTCGCAAAACCGTAAACATCGTTGTACGCCTTGAAATTATCCAGATCAACATAAAAGACAGCCCGGTTTTCATCGTTTTCTATCAGTTGGGTGATATGATTTCTGATCGAGTTGTTTCCGGGAAGATGTGTGATCGGATTTGAATCAAGGGCAAGATCGTATAGTCTTTTCAGTTCTTTCATGGAGTCTGACAGATTCATCTGATTCCTGATCCTTGCGAGAACGACGATAGGATTGAATGGTTTCGTGATGTAATCAACCCCGCCTGTTTCAAAGCCTTTTGCCTCGTCCATCCCGTCTGAAACAGCTGTGAGAAAGATGATCGGAATTTCAGAGGTGGATTCATCCGCTTTCAGTCTCCGGCAGACTTCGTAGCCGTCTATTGGCTCCATCATGATGTCCAGGATGATGAGATCCGGTTTTTCAGTTTTTACTATCTCTATTCCCTTGAGGCCGTCCGTTGCAAAAAAGACGGTATAAAACGGCTTTAAGACTTCAGCCAGCATCTTGATGTTTTCAGGTGTATCGTCGATGATCAGTACACTGTTTTTTCTGTCGGCATTTTTCATTTACACGTCTCCTATCCTTATATGATTGGCATCCGAAAATGCCTTAACGGCTTTTTCGGCTTCATCATACTGGAGTGTATTTATCAACTTCATTATAACCGAAAAATCCTCCTTCAGGTGATTCGGGATGCTTCTGTACACCTCCTCGGCGAGGGCAATAGCATCCATATTGAAAGTCCTGACGGCTTTAAGCAGATTTGTCAGGTCTTCCGACAGTCGTTCGGGATCGTAAGTACTGTTTTGGTCTTCTTCAGAAGTCCCCCGATCATTTTTTAAAAAGTTATCGATAGCGCGCAATACGGTCATCAGAATTCTTTCAAAATGATTCAGTTCATTGTCATCGGACAGCCCGTTTTTGAAGCGGTTTTCCAGTTTTGTCGCCGATTCGGTTAGTTCTGCAATGCCGAGATTTGCACTGACGCCTTTAATCGTATGAACGAGCATCGTATTCGACTGATAATCCCCTTCTCTTAGATTTTTTCGCAGGGTCTGCATCATGTTACCATTTTTGAGGGCGAAAGAACTCAGAAGCTCTTTATAAAGTTTCTCGTTTCCCATCAGCCGGGACAGGCCTTCCACAACCTGAATTCCCTCTATTTCTATAGATGTCTCTATCGGTTTCCGTTCCCGATTTCCCTCAGCCCCTGTCCTCTTCGGTGCAATATAGCCCGAAAGGACCTCTATGACCTGATCCATTTCTATCGGTTTACTGATTTGGCCGTTCATCCCGCAGGCCTTATTTTTTTCATTCTCCACTTCAAAGGAGAGGGCGGTTAATGCGATGATCGGTATGGTCTTCCGATAGTCTCCAAGTGCCCTGATCTTTTCAGTCGCTTCACGGCCATCCATGATGGGCATCTGTATATCCATCAGGATGGCGTCAAAATCTCCTTCCGCTGCCTTTTCCATCTTTTCCAGTGCTTCTCTGCCGTTATTCGCAATGGTGATGTCAAACCCTTCGGCACTGAGCATCTCAGAGGCAACCTGCTGATTGATCTCATTGTCTTCTACAAGGAGTATTTTAGATCCCTCAAGGGAATGCCGCAGCGCTTCTCTGCCGGTTCCTCTGTCGTCATAGCCACTTTTCGTGAATTCCTTATGACCAAGCATTTCCATGATGGTGTTGTAGAGCAATGACGGACTGACCGGTTTGTCCAGAAAATGGTTGATACCAGACAGTTCAGCTTCCTGTTTTATCTCCTCTTTTCCGTAAGCGGATATCATCATGAGCTTTGTCGTCTTTTCCGGACCGGCCTTTTCCATTTGTCTTATCATCCGGGCCGTTTCAAGACCGTTCAGATCGGGCATTTTATAATCCAGGATGATCAGTCTGAATGGTCTCTGTTTGAGAATATTGATGGCAGCAGTCCCAGAATCTGCTTCTTCAGCGCTGAATCCGAATTGTTCCAGTGTTTTTCTGATGATTTTTCTGGATTCGGCGTTGTCATCGACGACGAGTATCTTCTGATCGCTGAAATTCGGTGGATAAACGTATTCCTCACTATCTGCCGGTTTGAAATCTAAAAGGACATCAAACTTAAAAGTGGTTCCTAAACCGACTTTACTTTCTACCGAAATAGTCCCTCCCATCAGTTCTATGATCTGTTTGGTTATGGAGAGACCCAGCCCGGTGCCACCGTATTTTCTCGTGGTAGAGGCGTCTGCTTGTGTAAAGGCGGTGAACAGTTTTGACAGTTGTTCGGTGGCCATGCCGATTCCCGTATCGGATATCTCAAAATAGAGTTTAACCTTTGATTCCGGCAATTGATATGAATGAATCCTGACGATGATGTTTCCCTTCTCCGTGAATTTGATGGCGTTTCCAATCAGGTTGGTGAGGACCTGCGTGAGTTTTCCCGAATCACCCTTCAACTTTTCGGGGATGTCCGGGGAGATGTCAAAGAGGAGCTCCACCTCTTTCTGATCCGCTTTTATCGTGAGTAGATTCGAGAGGGTATACACAATTTCGTCAAAGGTGAATTCTCTGTTTTCCAATTCCATCTTGCCCGCCTCTATCTTCGAGAAATCGAGGATATTGTTGATCAGACCGAGTAGTGATTTTGCCGAGTGATAGAGCTTTTTCGTGTAATCGAGTTGTCGCGCGTTGAGTTCGGTTTTAAAGAGGAGGGTGCTTAAGCCGATAATGGCATTCATCGGTGTTCTGATCTCATGAGAGATATTCGCCACAAACATGCTTTTTGCCGTACTGGCTTCATTTGCCTTGTTTTCCATCTGCCGTGAATGTTCAAGAGCCCTGGAGACGGCTTCGGACAGAGAGAGCAGTCGGATATTGTAAAGGATGAAGATGATAAAGGCCATCAGTATGGCGATGATAAACCATCGGTATTGCATGATGAGATCGGAAAAAGTTATTTGACCGTAGTTCTCATAAGGGGATAATTTCAAATCCTTTAAAAGGTCTTCAACTGCCGTGTAATCCTGAGGAACTGTCCAGCCACCGATCCCGGCATTCATGGCTGCCAGGTTGAGCTCGGACATTGCCATCAGGGCCAGTGCAACATCATGAGCCAGATCATCACTCACATAACGGGTCTTTGCGAAGACCCATTCCGGATAAAGCGGTGTGGAGAGTAAAAAGGGAAAAGCGGGATTTTCATAAAGGTTCAGGATTTTAATGTCTGTAAGGTCTATTATTCCCACCTTCGCCATCCTTTCGAGGGTATCCGTTCTTACCGTTCCGGCATCGGAATTCCCCGAAAGCACATCATAGACAACGGCCTCATGCGTTCCGACGAATCTGATCTCTTTAAAATCCTTCGACGGATCTATTTCGTCGTCGCTGAATTCTTTAAGCGCCATTTGCCAGCCGCCAAATGAGTTTTTATTAACGGCTGCAAAGGATTTTCCCCTTATATCTTCGAGCCTGTTGATCTCATCATTCTCTTTTTTTGTGAAGATGACACCGCCAAATCTCAGATAATCCTCATAGAATATGGTATTCTCCATGGTCAGGAGTCTGCTCACCCCGTATTTCACCTTCAAGTCTATGTACATGGAGGGATTGGTCAACACAAAATCTATATATTCCCTTTCGATGCCTTCGTCGAATTCTTCAAAAAGGAGGGGGATGACGGTGAAATTCAATCCCGGGACGTTGATTTTCAGATATTCGGCGGTTGATCCCCAGCGGTTCATACAGGTTTCGGTTCCCTCATTTGCCAGTACCCCAATGGCGATCTCATCATCCATGCTGAAAGTCTTTATCGCAGCGTTTTTCTTGGGTGTCTGAGGGGCATTATACAACGCAACCCAGAAACATAGGATGATTATGATAATAATGGCCGCTATGAACAGCCGTTTGGTCCTGAAGTGATATGAGGCATTTTTCGAATTCACGATGATCACAACCTGTTTTTATCAAAGATTAAATGGCAGTACGCTCCTTTTTATCCATTTCTCGTTGTATATAAAAGGCAAAGATTGCTTTTATACTGCGATTGTCACGGTAGAGTTTTATCAGACGGGTTCTTTGTTCTGAATACTGCACAGGTTTATTATAACATTCCGGACAGACACACTTGACAGGAAAGAAATAAATCTGTATACTAACAAACGTTAGTTAGTGTATATCGGAGTGATGAGATGGATAAGTTAAACTATTTTACCGAACGGATAAAGGAAACAGAGACAACGAAGGAAAAGCTCTTTTTGAGTGCCATCTACCTCTTTTCGACCAAAGGTTATGAGAATGTGGGGATGCGCGAGCTCAGTAACTTTATCGGTATCAAGGCGAGTTCCTTTTACAACCATTATCCGTCGAAGGAAGCTGTTTTCAAGAGCATCTTTGAGCGGTTTGAACTGGAGATGAACCGGGTGGTTTTTACAGAGGAGGAAATAGAGACGATAGTGGAAAAGGGGGATGTTGCGGCTTTTTTTGTGGAAAACATGAAGAGATTCAGCAGTGTGACGGGAAATCCGCTCTTTTTTACCATGCTTCAGATCGTCTTTATGGAGAGTTACAAAGACAGGAAGGCTTATGAGATTGCCATTCACAATCTGTATTATATCCGGAGGGGATATACGGAAGCGGTCCTGAACGGGATGATAGAAAACGGATCTATCAAACCGGTTGATGTGGAGCTGATAACGGCGGAGTATTATTATACCTTAAAAGGTCTGCTGGATGAGGATCTTCTCCAGGAAGTCTGGGAAAAAGAGGTTGATTATATTCATGAACGGATAAAAAGGCATATGTCCTTTTTTATAAATCTGTTAACTGTAGGATGAGGTGATGTGATGAGTAATCCATTAATGATTTTCGGCGGACTGATCTTAATTGTACTGGTGGCGGTTACGGGAATTGTTCTGAGTCATATGGGAAGACCTTTAAACACGGCGGTGTTTACCATTCATAAACTGATAGCTCTCGGCTTTGTGATCTTTTCCGTTGTCGGATTTATCAATCTGATCAAGGGGAGCGAAGCGGTGGATCCCCTGCTGAAGACACTGCTGATCGTTGCCGCCTGTTCCGCTGTGTTGCTGTTTGTCACGGGAGGCCTTCTGAGTTTTGACAAGTTTGCGAAGAAGTTTATTGTCGTCTTCCATGCCGTATTAACCGCAGTCGTAGCCGGCAGTGCGGGAACTTCCCTTTATCTGTTTCTGAAGAAATAAAAACGGAGGATTCTCTCCGTTTTTATTTTTGTTTTGTATTTCTGGAATATATCTCTGCCGGATAGTCTTTATCTTTCCAGTTTGTAGATATAATCTTCTGAACATTCATAAAATCCGATTTGCTTGTAGAATTCCTGATCCGAACCGACATAGATATGTGTGCCGCCAAGGTCTGAAATCAGATTTTCGGCATGTAAGATGGCAGCCTTTGCCAGTCCCATTCTGCGTTGTTTCGGATGTGTACCGACGGGCTCCAGAATTCCGATTCCGTTAGCTGCATCAAACCACATGGTTGCAAAGGCGGCTACCATCCCGTTGCTATCGGTTACCTGTATATCCAGTTCGCGCCTGTAATCTTTCATTTTCTGCAGTTCGTTAAACGCTTCGACGGAACGCATGACGGTGTCATTTCTGTCATTGTAGCCAAAGGCAAAACTGTGAGCGGCTGCCCGTGCTTCCGGAGTTGTTTCAAGCGCGGTCTTAATCTGATAGCCTTCCGGTAACACGATATCATTTCTTTCACCGATGTCTTTTTTACAGGTTATCTCACTCCATGCTTCCTTCTCATATCCCCTTTCCATGGCCATTGTTACAATAGTATCTGCCTTTTTGCTGATGGCGAGATAGACCACCTGTTTATCATCTTTTTTGACCATGAGATGAGATTCGGTAAATTCAAACATTTCCTGAAGCAGAGCTCTCTCAGGCTCGAGGGTATTTAATTGAAAAAAGGCTTCCCCACGATTTTCACCTTCCGCATTGACAACGGAACAAATTTCACCGTCCTTTTCCCATATCCTGATTCGGCTGCAGTATTCCGCCTCAGACACGGCGTTGAACACCCTTGAAACGGAGAAGGAAAAATTCAGACGATCGATGAGCCAGTTAGTCTTTTCGGGAAATCTTCTGAAGGTATTTACGAGAAAATCCCTGATCTGATAGATGCTGTCCGTGTTACAAGTCCTGGAACTGTACATGTTATCACCCCGGGAATATTATACAGCATATGGCTGAAAGCTTTTATTATGCTATAATTCCTTGAAAGTTCCGAAGGGGAGTGTTTGATTGAACTACAGGCAGATGAGTGTTGTGAAACTGGGACAGATAGATTATCTCAGGGCATTTGAACTTCAGCATAAGATCCATGAGAAAGTGCTTAAAGAGGAGTTTGGAAATGTCTTTCTAATACTGGAACATCCACCGGTCATAACGATAGGAATATCCGGCAGTGAGGAGAATGTCCTCGTTTCGGCTGATTATCTGAAAGATTTGGGGATTGCCGTTCACAGGATCAGAAGAGGGGGCGATGTTACCTATCATGGACCCGGGCAGATCGTGGGGTACCCCATTTTTAACCTGAATTACCTTGGAAGAAATGTCCGAAAGTACGTCTCTCATATAGAGAATGCGATCATCACTTTACTGAAAGAGGAGTATGATATCACGGCTCACAGTGATTCCAAATTTCCCGGAGTCTGGGTGGAAGACCGTAAGATTACGGCTGTTGGCAGTCGTATCCGGCATGGGGTTTCCATGCATGGATTTGCCTTCAACGTCAACACGAACCTGGACCATTTTAAACTGATCACCCCTTGTGGGATAAGTGACAGGGGGGTAACCTCACTGGAAATGGAACTTGGGCGAAAGCAGGATATGGAAGTGGTGATGCGATTGACGATAAACAGTCTGGCTCGTGAATTTGAACTGGAATATGAAATGACAGATAAAGAAGAATTTTTAACGCTATTGGGGGAATGAACGTGTATATCAAAAAACCGGAATGGATCCGAACACCGATACAATCAAACAAAAATACGAGAGAGATCAAGGGGATGATAGAAAATCTGAACCTGCATACCGTGTGCAAAGAGGCAAATTGTCCAAATCTGATGGAATGTTTCAACAAAAGGACGGCTACCTTTCTGATACTCGGTGACGTCTGTACGAGAAACTGTACTTTCTGTAATATTCAGGGGGGAAAGGCACCGCTTACAGTTGACGGGGATGAACCGGCGAACGTTGCGAGGATGGTGAAGGAAACCGGATTAAAATATGTCGTGGTTACTTCGGTCACCAGGGACGATTTACCGGATGGCGGAGCACAGCAGTTTGTGGAAGTGATCAGAGAGATAAAGAAAGTCTCGGAGGATATCGCCGTAGAGGTGCTCATCCCTGATTTTCAGGGAGATGAAGCGGCGTTGTTAAAAGTGATAGAAGCAAAACCGAATGTGATCAATCACAACATCGAGACGATAGAGAGACTGTATCCCGATCTCAGACCTCAGGCGGAATATCACAGAACCCTTGAACTGCTGAAGAGGGTAAAAGGGCATGATAGTGGTATTTCTACAAAGTCGGGTTTTATGCTCGGTTTTGATGAGACCGAAGAGGAAGTCCTCAGACTGATGAAGGATCTGAGAGACCATGATTGTGAGATCCTGACGATCGGCCAGTACCTGCAGCCGTCAAGGAAGCATTATCCACTGAAAAAATATGTTCATCCGGATATGTTTAAGAAGTATGAGGAGACCGGCTACGAGATGGGATTCAAATATGTCGTTTCAGGCCCGCTGGTTAGAAGCTCATATAACGCATTTGAGGCATTTGAAGCGAAGAGGCAGTAAAGCTTTCTGATCCTGAACAAATAAATAGCTTAATAAAAAACAGTACCTTGCTATTTTGCCGGGTACTGTTTTTTATTAAGCTATTTACCCTTTATAATACTTCACGCTTTCTTCACATAACTTTATGTATCATTTGGCATATCAGAGGGGAACCGGTTAAGAAAAGCTCTGGAAGAGGTGGTTGTATGAAAAAAGTATACCGTCATGAAAAAAAATACATGATTAATCCGCAGCAGAAAAGGGTGATTACGTCGCGACTCGAGAAACTGTGTAAGGGAGATCCTTTTGCTGATGAAAACAATACCTACAGGGTCAGCAGCCTTTATTTTGATGACTATATCAACAGCGGAATCGAGGATAAACTGACGGGGAATCTGAAGAGAAAGAAATTTCGAATCAGGATTTACAATGGAAAAGATGACGTTATAAAACTGGAAAGAAAGGCAAAAAACGGGAATATGTGTCTGAAAGATGCTGTCAGGATTTCTAAAGATGAATATAATGCCATTATGAATGATGATATAGAGTATTTAAAGGATAATGATAATGCCGTAGTCCGGGATTTCTACCTGTTGTACAGGAATCGCCGGCTGCGTCCGAGAGTCATCGTGGACTATATGCGTCAGTGTTTCATCTTTTCACAGGGCAATGTAAGAGTAACGATGGACAGCGATCTTCATACCTCAGTCGGGAAATGTGATCTCTTTTCTCAGAGCAGTTTCATTCCCGTTCTCGAAAAAGACCAGATTGTCCTTGAAGTTAAGTACACCGGATTCCTGCCCTCGGTGATCCGTGACATGGTTCAACACGGTAGCGGAAATATGGAATCTATCTCAAAATATACCTATTGCAGAAGTTCATTTTAAAATAAAAAACAAGGAGGAATTATTATGACTTTTAACGATTTTCTTCAGGGAACTGATCTTGCCGGAAGCAGTATCAGTGCATTTGGAATGGCGGCCACCCTTTTGTTGGCCTTTTCACTCGGGTTGTTCATCTTCTGGATTTACAAGAGGACTTATCAGGGTGTGATGTACTCAAAGACGTTTAACATCTCTCTGATCGCGCTGACGATGATTACCGCCTCTATCATCATGGCGGTTACAAGTAATATTATCCTATCCCTTGGGATGGTAGGCGCCCTCTCTATTGTCCGTTTCCGAACGGCTATAAAAGATCCGATGGATGTGATTTATATGTTCTGGGCCATATCAGCTGGAATCATTGTCGGAGCCGGATTATATCTGCTCGCCGTCGTTTCATCCCTTGTACTCGGTGTTATCCTCTACTCCTTCTCCAAAATGACGGTAAAGAATGAACCGTATCTTCTGATCGTGGATTATTCGGACAGTGAAGTGGAAGATGCCCTCTTTAAGGTGATTAATGAGAAGGTGGGAACGTACAAGATCAAGTCAAAGACCAAAACGGGAGACCGTTTTGAACTGACGGTAGAGATCCGCTCCAAAAAGGAAAATACCATACTGGTTAATGAAATCGACAACATCGATAGTGTTCAGAATACGGCGCTGATCAGCTATGATGGTGAATACGCCGCTTAAGCGAACATTCAGAAAAGGCAGGTGACAGATATGAAAAAGACTATGCTGCTGTTAATCGGTTGTTTTCTGATCACACTGGTTATTCTTGGTGCCAATTATATGATGGAAACCTCTTCAGCAGCCGTGGAAAAGGCGACTGAGGAGAAATCATCGGAAGATCTCATAGAGGATAAACGGCCGGAGGAATGGGAGGAATACCTCTTTCCGGAGGATGAAGTTGTAGAGGTCAGGGTTTATATCGATGAAGATCAGTATGATTATATGGTGGAGAATGCCTCATCGGAACTGTATGTTCCGGCCAGCATCGTTTATAACGGGTTGACTCTTGAGAATATCGGGATTCGCCCGAAGGGAAATTCTTCACTCAGAACAGCCATCAGTGATGGAAAAGAACAGTTCAGCTTCAGGCTGGAGTTTGACGAATACGTTTATCAGAGCCTTTTTGGAATTACAGCGATCAATCTGAATAACTGTACGTCGGATGCCTCATATATCCGTGAAAAGATGAGCTATGAAATCATAGAGGAAATGGGATTGCCCGTTCCCGGAACGGTCTACTGTAATCTGTATATCAACGATGAGCTGGTTGGTCTGTATCTATCCGTTCAGCAGATTGATGAGGTATTTACATCCGCCTGGTTTGCCGATGGAGACGGCGATCTGTACAAACCGGAGGGAACGGGTGCCAATCTGGTTTATACGGATGATGAGTATTCATCCTATCCGGGACTCGGAGAAAGGACCAATGTTGACGAATCAGGTGAAGAGGCTGTTGTTGCGATGATCAAGGCACTGAGTACGGGAGAAAATCTTGAAGATGTCCTCTATACCGATCTGATTCTGAAGTATCATGCCCTGAACACGGCCATGCTCAGTCTTGACAGTTATATGGGCGGGATGTTCCATAACTATTATCTTTACGGTGAAGATGGCAGATATATGATCATTCCCTGGGATTACAACCTGTCTTTTGGCGGATTTGGGTCGGGTTCCAATCAAACGGTGGAAGGTGAAACGCAGTTTTATATCGATGAACCGACCTCCGGAGCGATGAGTTCCTATCCGTTGATAAGCGCATTGCTTTCAAACGAAGAATATCTTGAGCAGTATCATGAATATCTGTATGAATTAATAACCGGACCACTTGAGATAGAACGGTTTACCGCACGGGCAGAGGAATTGACGGCACTGATCGACGAATATGTCAAAAATGATCCTGAACCGATCACTTCTTATGAAAGTTTTCAATCGGCACTTTATGGAACGAATGAGGCTGTGATTCCGGAAACAGCTCCGGAAACAGAATCCGTTCAACAGGAACAGGCAGCACAGGCATTTGAAAAGAGAGGTGGCATGGGAGGCGGCGGACCTTCTTTGATTTCCTTTGTTGAAGGCTGGACGGAAAATATGCTGGGACAGTTGTCGGGTGAACTCGCTTCGACGAATAACGGCGAGGGAAATCAGGCCGGTATGATGAGAGGCGGGAATGGAAATGAAAATGGGGACTGGATGGCACGGGACATGGAGATGGCTGATGGAGATGTCGAGGGAGCAGGACAGGATTTCGATCCTGCACAGATGCGAGCGATGAATGAAAATAGGCAGCCACCTGATGGCTTTCCGGAACCACCGGAAGGGTTTGAAATGGGTGGAAATAGGCAGGAACCACCCGATGGATTTGGGAATATGGGAGATATGGTACAGAATGAGGAGAATCTACCGGGAAGGGTTCACCAGGCTTCCCTGTTTTCTATTCTGATCGGAGCGGATATCGGGAAGTATCTTCTGATTATCATCGCAGCCTTTATAGTGATTATGTTTTCATGGATGGTTAAAAGAAAAAGTTAAAACAGATTGATCAGAAAAGCATGCAGCAAACACCACGGAGATGTATCGAAGACAAATTGTTCGATACATCTTTTTTTAGTATTTCCTGTAAGTGCGAATATTATAAGGATGATCTGCTTATTATTCGTCCTCTTTTTCCGCGACAAACAGTTCTGAGACTTTGATAGCCGGATGATGATAGCGTTTTTGTTCCCGTGTGCCCTTCCGGAACTGAATGGCCTATCTCGGATACCATTGAAGGCAGACAAAATCCTGCTCACCGTGATGATGCCTGTTGATGGTTCTGTTATCCGCTGAGTATGATTTTCCCGATTATACCGTTGTTTAAATAATATATGTATATACATTTCTTTTTAATTCGTCAACAGAATTAAAAGATTATAAAAGGAGTGATGGTATGTCGAGTACAATGTTAAGCACGACGCAGATTTTGGACCTTCTTGGAAAAGAAGGGGAAGCTCTTCTGGAATTTAATTCACCCCGGATATCTAAAGAGTCTCTGGAACTGCCGTCGGGGAATTTTGTGGATAAGGTTTTCCAAAATTCAGACCGAAATAACCGTGTTCTGGTAAACCTTAACCGGTTATACCATTCCGGAAGATTGACCGGTACGGGTTATCTATCGATTTTTCCCGTTGATCAGGGAATAGAACATTCCGGTGGAGCTTCGTTTGCAAAGAATATAGATTATTTCAACCCGGAAAAAATCATAGGATTTGCCATTGAATCGGGTAGCAACGGGGTGGCCTCTACATTGGGTGTCCTCTCTCTTTTTTCCAGGAAATACGCACATAAGATACCCTTTATCGTCAAAATAAATCACAACGAATTGCTCAGCTATCCCAACATAGCGGATCAGACTCTTTTTGCTTCTGTTGAACAGGCCTACAACATGGGAGCTGCCGGTATTGGGGCAACGGTTTATTTCGGATCAAAGGAATCCCGCCGGCAGATCAGAGAGATAACGGCTGCCTTTGAGAAGGCACACGAACTGGGCATGTTCACGATTCTGTGGTGCTATCTCAGAAACGATTCTTTCAAGAGTGATAAGGATTATCATTTGTCCTCCGATTTGACGGGTCAGGCCAATCATCTTGGTGTTACCATCGGAGCGGACATCATCAAACAGAAACTCCCTGTCAATAACGGCGGCTACAGGAGTCTGAATATGGGAGACAGCAGTTATGGGAAGTTTGATGAGAGAATTTATACGGAATTGAATTCCGAACATCCGATCGATCTGACACGCTATCAGGTGCTGAACAACTATGCCGGAAGAATTCCGCTGATTAATTCAGGGGGCGGTTCCGGAAAGAACGATCTTGCGATGGCGGTGAAAACGGCAATCATCAACAAACGTGCCGGAGGAAGCGGTCTGATTCTTGGAAGAAAGGCATTCCAGAAACCGTTAGAGGAAGGACTGAAACTCGTAAGAGCCGTTCAGGATGTTTATCTCAACGAAGAGATCACTATTGCTTAAAAAAAGGGCCGGAATTTTATTTCCGGCCCTTTTTCATATCAGTTAATAGATTCTTTTATAAGGCGAATAGGTGCTTCCGGAGTTGGAAACCTTAAACATCTGAAAGCTGTTTGCCTCAATCGACCCGTATAGCATGGAATGAAATACCTTACAGGTGCTGTCTGAAAACTCATCGATCATCTGTGTTCCGTTCATCAGGGAGGATTCATCACTGATCAGCTGATATTCCTGTTCCGAGTCCGCTGGATTGACGATGATGACCCGGTATTCCGCTATATTTTCGGTATACCTCGAGAAGGCGATCAGGTTTTGATTGTCATATTCAAAAGTTCCGAAATATCCACTGTTTATCGCCGGATTACCCTGGAAAATATCGATCAGCTTCCTGTAGAAAAGCTGATCCCCGTTATCCGTTTTCGCAAGCTCCCATGGCATCGGCTGCCGGCAGAAAGGGTCACCGTCCGTCTCAAGTCCGAGTTCTTCACCGTAATAGATCAGCGGGCTTCCCGGAAGCGTGAACTGTAAAAAGGCGGCAAGCTGCCATTTTTCGCCGAAATCCCGTTTTATCCGGGGGGTATCGTGACTGGACATGACGTTCCAGCATCTGAACAGGCCTTCCACGCCACAGTCTTTTACCGTACGGGCAATGGCCTTCACGGCTGTTTTTCCCTTCAATCGGTTTTCTATAACGGATTTTACCAGTTCTCTGAAATAGTAGTTCATGATGCCGTCGAGAACCCCATCACTGATCCATTTTTTGGGATAGGACCAGATCTCACCGATCGTCTGATGATCACCGATTCTTTTCAATGAAGTCGTCAATTCTCTGAGATAATCGTATCCGACATCGTAGGCACAGTCTAAGCGCCAGTCATCCACACCGAGAGTGGTCCATTTGTGAATGACCGAATCATTCCCGTTCCAGAGAATTTCTCGGAGTTTCGCGTTATCGAGGTTGAGTTCCGGCAATCCGGTATTTCCGGCCCAGTATCTGATCTCATCATTTTCCGTGTTGATCAGTTCCCTGTTTTCCCTTTTCGTGAACCATTTATGTTCGCTTCCGATATGGTTGAAAACCCCGTCGAGAACAAGCCGCATCCCGTTATCATGTAATGTGCCGATGAGTGAACTTAACTCCTCGTCGGTTCCAAGCATCGGATCGATCGCAAAAAAATCCGTGCAATCGTATCTGTGATTGGTTCCGGCCTGAAATATGGGTGTCAGGTACAAAAAATCCAGTTTCAGCTCTTTAAGATAGCCGATCTTCTTTTCTATACCCTTTAAATCGCCGCCATAAAAATCATATTGATGACTTCCGTCATCCATCAGCCGGACAGCACGATTCCAATCGAGTGTATTGGCTTTTTTTTCTGAGGAGTTGAATCTGTCCGGGAATATCTCATATCCGACATAAGCTCTGTTTTTCAATTTTTAACCGCTCCTTTTGTTAATCCGTTTACAATATATTTCTGAAGACTGTAGAAAATGATCAGGATGGGGATTGATCCGAGGACTGATGCCGCGCTGAACGTTGCCCATTTTCCCGAGTAGTTTCCCGCCATGAAGGATTTTAAGCCCACCCCGAGCGGATATTTTCCGGGATCGAACAGCAGTATCGCAGAAAGCATGTATTCGTTGTATACACCGATAAAGGTCATGATGAACTGTGTAACGAGCATCGGCAGCATCAGGGGAAAGAGGATCCGCCAATAGGTCTTCCACCTTGAAGCACCGTCAAGACAGGCGGATTCGTCCAGTTCACGCGGAATGGAATTCATATAATTTCTCATCAGCCATATACCGATGGCGGAATTTCCGAATCCCAGTATCAACACGATACCCGTGAGTGAATTGAGCAAGCCAACCATCTGTAGCATCTTGAAATAAGCGACCATCGCCACGGAGACCGGAAGCATCTGAACGATAAGCAGGAACAGAATTCCGTATTTCTTGCCCCTGAAATTGAAACGACTGAAGGCGTATCCGCCGAACATCGTTACAATCACGGCGAGAATACCGGAAGAGATACCCATATAAAGCGAGTTTTTGATCCAGTTCGGAAAATCCGTCCCTTTGAACAGATCAACATAATGATCTAAGGTATATTCTGTGGGGATGATGGATGAGTTGTATATGGATTCCCCGACTTTGAATGAATTCAGAACGACAAGGATGAATGGGAATATAACGATGAATGTGATCAGGATGACCAGCGTTCTGACCGGCCAGACATGTTGTTTTTTCATTCTACCACTCTTCCTGCATTGCCTTGGTGAACTTCATGGAAACGAGCATCAAAACAACCGTCATGATAAAGGTGATAACTCCATAAGCTGCCGTCAGTCCATATCTCTGAACCTCTCTCATGAGGTTGAAGGTATAGCTGACCAGGATATCCGTGGAGCCGAAATACTGTCCCATCGACTCTCTCGGACCGCCACCGGTGAGAAGATAGATGAGGTTGAAGTTGTTGAACTGAAAGGCAATCTGTGTGATGAAAAGCGGCAGCATGATGATTTTCAGCATTGGTGCGGTGATGAATCTGAAACGCTGGAAAGCCGTTGCCCCGTCCGTTCTCGCTGCCTCATACAATTCTATCGGAATACTGTTCAGGGCGGCCTGAGACATGACCATGAAATAGGGAAAGGACAGCCAGATGTTGACACCGATAACGGATATTCGCGCTACTGTCGCATCTGTCAGCCACTTGACCGAATCAAGTCCCACGAGGTTCAGTATCTGATTCAGTATGCCGTCGGCCCCCATCATCGAATGCCACATCTGAATGGAAAGAACACCGGGGAGAGCCCAGGGAATGATCAGCAGGGCACGGTACAGATTCCGTTCCTTCAAGCCCCTGTGATTGAGAAGAAGGGCGATTCCAAGTCCCACACCGACATTCAGAATTGATGAGAGGATTGTCCATGTGAATGTCCATCCGAGAACGGGGAAAAAGGGACTTTTCATCGAAAAGACTTCTATAAAATTGGAAAATCCGATGAATTGAAACTCCTGATAATGGAATATTCCGTAATTGGTAAACGCGATGTAGATGTTGTAGATGGCCGGTATAACCGTAACGATCATAATGGCTATCAATGCCGGTATGAGATAGGTATAGGCGGATATGGCCTCTTTGGTCGTTCGTTTCATCTTTCAACTCCCGAATGTATAAAAATAACGGGACGTACCTGTGAAAGGACGTCCCATGAATAGATTCTTATTTTCTCATAATTTCTATTTTTTCCGTGATCGCATCTGAAAGCTGCTTCAAAGCGGTTTCAGTATCTTCTTTCCCAAAGTATGTGATCTGAAGGGCATCGGACCATACGGACCATACACTGGACATTTCAGGGATATTCGGCATTGGATTACCGAGTTCTGCCTGCTTTGCCCATGCGCTGATCTGTTCGTTGGATTTGACGGCCGCTGTTTCGAGTACGTCGCTTCTTGTCGGTGTGAGCTGCGTTTCTAATGCAAACTGAGCCATATTGGTCTTTGAAGTGATGTATTCGGCCAGTTTCAACGCGTCCTCCTTGTTACTGGAATAATTGCTGATTCCCACAAATTGAACACCGAGGAACGGTTGTGGATATTCACCGTTAGGAAGCATCGGAATAACCGATACGCCGTAATCTATCCCAAGCGTTTCAAGGTTTGCAATGACCCACGGTCCGTTTATCTGAAGGGCTGCCTTTCCCTGTTCGAAGGTTCCTGTGGAGAAGGCATGCTGGGAGCTTGTATCTCTCATCGCTTCCGGGAAGTATCCGTTGTCAAAGAAGGATTTGAGATAATTGATGGCTTCAACGGCACCGGCATTATCCATTCCTATATCGTAGACATCGTATTGATTGTCTTTCCATCCGAATATGTAACCCCCGAACCCCTTCAGAATGCCGTACATGTGATAGGGTTCTGCGGCCGGGAAGACGAGTCCGTAGGTATCAGTTCCTTCATACTGTTTGATGATATCTATCACTTCATCGAACGTTTCCGGTGCCTTTTCCACGAGTGCCTTGTTGTAGACAAGCCCGACACTTTCGACTGAGAGCGGCATCCCGTATGTTTTTCCGTTGTAGGTAACGGCCATGATGGTTGAATCGAAGAAAGGCTTAAGGATTTCACTGTGATCGTCAAGGGCGTAGAGCAATCCCTGATTGGCCCATTTGCCTATGATATCGTGCGGCATCGTTGCGATGACATCGGGCCCCATTCCTGCCGGTGCCGCCATCTGAATCTTTGAGTCCATATCCGTCTGATCCGGTATGGAAACGAGATCAACCGCAATAGAAGTTTCATCAACGAAATTGTCAAGGATTTTCTGAAGGGCCTGATAGGCTGCCATATCCGGTTTGTAAACCGTCCATACCTTCAGTGGATTTGCCGCAAATAGGCCTCCTGTTAATAAACAACAGATCAATACTGCCAACACAATTTTTTTCATAGAACATCTCCTTTTTAGGTTTATAAGGTTCTGTTTTACGACACTATTTATTTGAACCTCTTTCTATATATTCCGGTATCACTTTTTCATTAATGCTCTTTTGCTGCTTTCCGGCTATTTTTCCGAGAATGATCTCTGCCCCTTTGATCCCAAGCTGCTCAACCGGCTGGGCAATCGTAGAAATTGCGAGGTTTTCTGCAAATTCGAGGTTGTCAAAACCGATGAGGCTGTAGTCTTTCCCGGCCTCTTTTCCGCTTTTTGCCGCCCCTTCCATAAATCCCCTTGCTAAAATGTCCGAGAGGCAGAAGACGGAAAAAGAGTCATTCTCCTCAGCAAGTCTCTTTCCCAGTTCAAAAGATTTGTTCCAGTCTAATGTGATGGGTATCTCGTCAATCCCGGTTTGACTGCCGTATTTTTCATGAATTGTCTTGATGAATCCTTCTTTTCTGCAGCTGAAGGCGTTGGAGGTGAAGGCACTGTCGCTTTCTAGTCCACCTATCATGAATATCCTGTCCCTTGTATTCAGATGTTCTGCTGCGAGTTGACCGCCGATGTAATTATCCACATAAACACAGTCATAATCCCTTTCGTAGGTATCGAGAACGACGACGGGTTTTTCCACTGGAATGGAGGTTTTTCCAAAGAGACTTTTCAAAGACAGTGAGCTGATGATCAAGCCGTCGGTGTGATATAGAAAGTGAAACGGATCACTGAATCTTTTTAACCTTGACTGTGAAAGCATGGGGAATAACACACTGTCATAATCGTTTTTTTCGAGCGTGGCATCTATGGCGTTTACAATTCTTGCCATGAACTCATGCCCTATCGTGGGAATGATGATCGAAATCAGACCCGTTTTGCCCTTGGACAGGTTTCTCGCATGAAGGTTCGGCTTATAATTCAGCTGATTCATCGCTTCGAGAACTTTTTCCCTGTTTTTATCCTTTACCCGCTCATCGTTGTTCAACACCTTTGAAACCGTACCGGTACTGACCCCTGCGAGTTTTGCTATATCTGAAATGTTTGACATCAAATCACCTCTTGTAAAAACAATAAAATGAATCGGTTCATTATGAACCGATTCATTTTATCATCAGATGTTCTTTATTGCAATTGGGAAGAGCATGATTGTGAGACAAATAACGGGAGATATTTGCAAAAAGCTTTCTATTTCTCCCGTTTTTGCCATATTTGATCGTTTACTTCATTCGGTAATCCGAGAATAAGGGCTGCTGAAAAACTCAGAATAACCATAAACAAATCAACACAACGTATTTTTATGTGTTTTAATGCGAACTTTTTGAAGGAATTTTGTCCAAAACCCTGCATCTGCTTGAGTCCGCGCTTGGGCGGGGACTTTAATGGTTTTTCAGCAGTCCTTATTTAGATATTGATTTTACTTTGAAGAAGGGAACGGAAAGGTAGAAGAAAAATTCGCTACCCTGGCCATAGATACTTGTTAAGTTAAGCTGACTGTTCATTTTTTCGAGTAGTTTGTTCGTAATAGCCAAGCCAAGCCCCATGCCACCATATTTTCTCGTCATTGACATATCAATCTGATGAAATTTATTGAATATTATTTTCTGGTCTTCATTTTTTATACCAATACCTGAATCCCTGACCGAAAAGATCAGGTTAACTTTTTGTTCTGCTGAATCAACACCTATATTCCTGATCTTTAATTCGATAAACCCCTTCTCGGTGAACTTTATGGCATTTGAGAGTAGATATATCAGGATTTGCTTCAATCTTAGGCTGTCGATTTCTATATAATCGGGAATATCTTCCGGTATATCGATGTTGATATCCAGATTCTTCTTCAAGGCATCATCCTGAATAAGGCGTAGAATATCCTCTATTATATTTAAAAACCTGATTTTTTCGGGGTAAAGCTTTAGATTTTTTGATTCTAATTTTGTGAAATCCAGGATACTGCTGATAATATTAAGTAATTGTTTTGCCGAACCGATGACGATATTGATATATTCCGATTGTTCTTCATCCAACCGTGTTTGTCTTAGTATTTCACTAAATCCAATTATTCCATTCAATGGGGTTCTGAGTTCATGGCTCATGATGGCAAGAAAATCATTTTTAACCTTATTGGCGGATTCAGCCTTTTCTTTTTCTTCATGAAGTTTTTTCATCAACTTTCTCTTTTGGATGGCCATGGATAATAATTCAGCAATTGTGTCAATGGTCTTTAGAACCTCATCATCTATCTGTTTATCCTTTTTTTCCAGTACAAGGAATCCTATGCTTTGATCTTCGATTTTTAAGCTGGAGATGATGAATTTGTCATCATTTTTGATTGACGCGGTTGGAGGACAATAATGATGTGCACCAGGGATATCGTTATCTCCTATGCGTATAAATTCCTCTTCTTTCCCATCATCATCATAGAGAACGATATAGCCTGAATTAATACTCGTATATTTTTCACAGCCAAAGAACAATAATTTTATCGTTTCCTTTAAATCAGTGCTGTTTAATACTCTTCTTGATACCTTGTACAGGCAATATAAACTTTCTTTCTGATCTTCTGCTTTTTTTAGCAGGGTTTTTAATTTTTGATGATTTATCCGAAGCTCTTCTTCGACGATTTTTAATTCCGAAATATCCTGTACCAATCCCAATGAAAATTGGGGTTCTCCGCTATCTTTGTATTCCGTAGAGCAGAATTCTTTTATCCATTTAATCTGCCCACTTTTTAAGATAATTCTGTGAACGATATTGTACGATTTTTTTGTGATAAGAGAATTTTTCCAGGCATCGTCGACGTTTTTTCTATCTTCAGGGTGTATGAGTTCGAGAAATTTTTCGTAAGTGGGAATAAAATGCTGTGGATCCAGATTAAAGATTTCATATACTTTTTCATCCCAATGAAGTAGGTGCTCCTTATGATAATAATCCCATCTTCCCATCTTTGCCAATTTTTGAGATTCCTTTAATGCTTCCGTTTTAATCTTGATCTCATCGATATCGGAAAGAAGGCCATTAATCTTTTCGGGATTTCTATGGGTATCAAACGTTAAGGATTTTCCGCTTAAGGAAAACCATTTATACACACCATCTTTGTTCTTTAACCTCAATTCTCTAACGAAAGGTACGTTGTTTATGATATTTCTGTGAATATCTTCGAAAATATATTTTCGTTCTATTGGATGAGTGATATTCACAAAATCTTCGAGATTAATAATCTTCTCATTTTCGTACCCGAACATATTTGTGTCGAAATCGTCGAAGTAGATTTTCCGGGTTTTAAAATGATATTCCCAAACGGCAAGTTTATGAAAATGTAAGCATTCTTTTAATAGCTTCAACTCTTCCATAGTATTTTCAGGAAAATGATTTGACTCGATTATCATAATGCCTCCAATTAAATTTAATAATAAATTATATCATAATAAACACTGGTGTTTCAAGTTGAGAAAAAAGATTGATAACGATCAAAGGGTGCAGATGACTAATGAGAATTATTGACAAAAAAAATATTCTATGCTAAAACTTATTGGTTGTATCTTCTTATCAGGAAGATCTGATTCGGGTGGAAATATCTTACACAAACAATTTTGGTGATAATTATGTATTTACGCTTTGCGATAAAGAGAATATTTTGGGGCTTGATGTCCTATGTTTTTATTATTTCTATGTATTCCTGTATATTGAATGTGAAAATTGAAACAACGGCCTGGGCGGATGTAGATATGATGGTTCAGGGGTATATGATGTCTGATGCGGTCAGGAATGTCCCTCCGGAACAGTTTCCGAAAGTCAAGGCCGAGGTAACGGAAACGGCAAAGGCGGCGTATGGATTGGATAAGCCGCTTTATGAGAGAATCATCAACAGGATAAAAGATGCACTGCTTTTCAATTTTGGGAATATCAGAGCCGAAGACCGTGATAAGCCCAATCCGCTGAAGAGTCAGCTGATGATGGCATTTGAAAAGACAATGAAACTGTTTGTGTTTTCTACAATCATCAGTTTCTGGCTGGGGTTGACCATCGGTAAACTAAAGGCGGTGTACAGAAGCTCACCCTTTGACAGAACGACTTCCATCCTGACCTTCTTCTTTTATGGCACTCCGAGTTGGTGGATTGCAAATATTCTGATCTATATCTTTGTTTATTCGAATCGGTGGATACCTTTTGGGGAATTCCATTCGGTCCCTATCATCCGGAATCCGATCCTGAATTTTCTTGATTCCATGTATTATCTGACCCTTCCCATATTGACGCTGATTATTACGGGAATCTGGGGGACGGCTTATATCGTTAAAAATATCCTGCTGACCAACCTTGAAGAGGATTATATTATGTCGGCCAGGGCAAGGGGTATTCAGGAAAAAAGGGTCATCCATGATCATGCACTCAGGAGTGCTGCACCGCCAATCGTGACGATGGCTCTGACAGCACTTGCTACCGCATTTACCGGAGATATTATTATAGAGATCATCTTTGTTTACCCGGGGCTTGGTCTGATGTTATGGAATGCCATAAGGGGGAATAATATTCACGGGATGATGGCCGTTTTATGCTGTATAACGCTGATTTATAGTGCAATCCTAATAATCCTCGATCTGATCTACGGATTTCTCGATCCAAGGATCAACTACGGTAGGAACTGATCTGATTCAACCATTAATATAAAGAAGATCCGGTGTTCTTCACCGGATCTTCTTTATTGTTCTATCTGTGAGCACCAACGAAGGAGATCTTCCACAATTGGGCATCATCAACCGGCATATCCTGTGTTTCCCAGGTTATCCCACCATTTTCTGTGTGTCTGATGATTCCTGAAGCCATCGTTGCCGGTGCCGTAACCGACTTGAATCCCACGGCCCATGCCTCGTTTTCACTGAAACAGGTAATACCTTCATACTGATAATACGGGTTATGATCCGAATTGATTCCTACGAAGGTCGTCCCGTTGTTTACCACTTTCAGGATCAATCCACCGGAAAAGCCACCAATGTTCTGTACAGCCCAGACCAAATCGGCGTTTGGGGCACAGATATCATCCAAATCGTTTTGTCCGGAGATTTCAGCCGCATCTTTACCCCAGGTCGTTCCACCATCCTGTGTCCTGTAGATGTCTGCCATCGGTCTGACAGCGGCCCATGCGGTCTGATCGTTGACAATGCTGACCGCCATCGGACCTGATCCGGGATCCGTTGAAAGATTCGGCAGCTCCTCTTTTCGCCAGGTCTGACCAAAATCGGAAGAATGGATCATACCGAAATTGCGTGAGCCAACATCCGCTATCCAGACATCTCCTCCCTTGGCGTCTATCCGGTTGACCTGAATGATGTCCACTCCCGGATGCGGGATGACTTCCCAGTCCTTTCCGCCGTTCATCGTTCGCAGGACAACGCCATTCAGTGTAACCGCCCATACGATGTCGCTGTTCAATGCCTTAATCCCCTTTACCGTTCCGGTTGCCTCTGCCGGAATTGCCTGAAGCTGCCAGGTCAATCCACCATCAGCCGTGTTGACAATGGCGCCGTTTCCACCACCGTTATCTCCCAGCGCAGCCCATGCCGTGTTATTATCTGCAGCACTGATATCATTTCCTGCCATTCCTGCCCAGAGCGTTCGGTCACCCTGTTCAGCCCATGTCTTGCCCCCATCTTCCGTATGAAGGATGACGGCATTTCCCGAATCATCCCATCCAATTGCCCATCCGACTTTCTGATCGCCGATATGCATGATCAAAAGGCACCCACTTAAAAAGAGAATCAGACTTGATGTAAGAGTTAAGAATAAAAAACGCTTGAACATTGAACCACCACCTTCTATGAAATCGAAAATATTATTTTGAAAGTAAGTTTCGTCTTAATAATTATAACATCATAATAAAAACGTTTTTATAGCCATTTTTTGAAAAATTTTGAAATCAATGCAACTATTAGCCGGTTTCGAGATAGGAAGTGTCAGGTTGATTGTTTAATAAGCCGGGTATAGGAGGTCTTTTTATGAAAGCGATAGTACAAGATGGATATGGTTCTTTTCATGTATTGAAATTCAGAGAGATTGATAAACCTCAGACAGGTGATGAGGACGTCTTAATCAGAAATAACGCCTCATCGGTGAACGGTGGGAATCTGCTCATCATGAGGGGAACCCCTTTTTTATTAAGATTTTCATTGGGATTACCCAAACCTGGTTTTATCGTTCCGGGTGGGGATGTTGCCGGTATAGTGGAAGAGATTGGAAAGAATGTGACACAGTTCAAACCTGGTGATGCGGTCTTTGGGGACCTTTCAGATACCGGATTCGGTGCATTTGCGGAATATGTCCGTGCACCGGAAAAATGTCTCGCAGCCAAGCCGGAAAATATTTCATTCGAAGAAGCGGCGGGTTCTGCACAGGCGGCTGCGGTTGCCTATCAGGGTCTGCTTAAGGGAAAGATTAAATCCGGGATGAAAGTCCTTATTTACGGGGCTTCCGGTGGGATCGGAACATTTGCCGTTCAGATAGCCAAAACGTTTGATACGGAGGTAACAGCGATCAGTAGCGGTAGGAACCATCAACTGCTATATTCTCTTGGGGCGGACCATTGTATTGATTATAAGGAAGAGGATTTTACGAAACAGGAAAAGAAATATGATCTTATCCTTGCGACGGTAGGGTATCGGTCAATCTTCGATTATAAAAATGCCCTGAGTCCTACGGGGATTCATGTTGCCACGGGCGGGGATATGAAACAGATCCTGCAACCGCTTTTTCTCGGCGCGATGATGTCAAGAAGCGGTGGGAAGACCTTCACGAGTCTGTCTCATAAACAGAGCCAGGCGGATCTGCTATTCATCAACCGGCTTTTTGAAGAGGAGAAGATCAAAACGGTTATTGACAGGGAATTTGAACTGAAACATACCGTGGATGCGATGAAATACTATGCGAAAAGGCGAACGGTCGGGAAAGTAATCATCACGATTTAAAAGGAAGAGGCAGTCTTTAAAGACTGCCTCTTTTTCCGAATATATCTATAAAATGATCCCGGCTGCTCTCACGGGCGAACCGTCTCCCTCGAGAATTTTCAGTGGAAAACAGGAGAAATAGAAATCGGTTTCCGGGAGCTGTTCGAGATTTGTGAGGTTCTCTACAATAAGGCATCCGTTTGGCAGGAATCTTTTGTGATTTTCAAAGGCCGTTGATTCCGCCCTGTCAGCTGAGATGAAATCCAGTCCGACGGCCTTGATCTTGTGTTTGAGAAGCAGATCTATGGTTTCTTCGTGAAAGGTCGGATAACCCGAGAAGTACCTTTCCACTCCCCAGTATTTGTCCCAGCCCGTGTAAAAGATGGCGAAATCTGCTTCCGTCAGTTTTTCATCATCGAGTTGTTCCGGTTTTATGAGACCGGTTTCGATGCTGCTTCTGCAGTCAAATTTGACACCTTTCCCAAAAAAATGTTCCAAAGGCACCGTATCTGTTGTCAGATCTGAATCAATCATGTGTTTTGGGCAATCCAGGTGTGTTCCCGTATGAGACATAATGGTTAGAAGTTTTTCGGCAAAACCATTTTTTTCGATGGTGAAGGCTTCTTCTATTACGGCCTCCTTCGTTCCAGGAAATACGGGCATCCCGGTCTTCATGACATGTGTCAGATCTATTATTTTCACAATACGCACCTCGCATAATGGCCTTCATCCACTTTCTTAAACGGAGGAAGTTCTTTTGAACAGACATCGGTTGCATATGGACATCTCGGATGGAATCTGCAGCCCGATGGCGGATGAACGAGTGAGGGAATGTCTCCCTTCGTGACGAGTTTTGTCCGCTTCAAACCTTCTTCAGGCGAGGGTGCTGCTGATTTAAGGAGTTTTGTATACGGATGGAATGTTTCATTGATCACCTGCTGAGCCGTTCCAAGTTCCATCAGCATACCGGCGTACATAACGGCGATATTCTGCGACATGTACCTGGCCCCGGCCAGATCATGTGTGATGTAAACGTAGGTGAGTCCCTTCTGCTCCTTGAGATCCAGCATCATGTTCATGATGCTCATCCGGATGGACACATCAAGCATGGAGGTTGGTTCATCCGCGAGTATGAGTTCAGGATTGACGGCAAATGTTCTGGCAATGTTGACCCTCTGCCTCTGTCCGCCGCTGAGTTCATGCGGGAACTTGTCAATATACTGCTCAGCCGGTTCGAGTCCTACCTGTACGAGTAATTCTTTGACGAGCTCCCGGATCTCGTTCTTTTTTCCGGCAATATGATGTATTTTATAGGGTCTAGATAGGATGCTATAAATAGTATGTGTCGGATTCAGCGAACTGAAGGGGTCTTGGAATATCATCTGCACCTTTTTCCTGTAGGTCATCTCTTCGCTTCTGTTCATTTTCAGGGGAAGTCTTTTCCCTTCAAAGATGACCTCTCCTGCGGTTTCTTTGTACAATCTTGAGATAACGTTTGCCGTTGTGGTTTTTCCGCTTCCGGATTCTCCAACGAGCGATAGAATTTCTCCTCTTTTGATGGTAAATGAGATATCATCCATCGCGTGTACGACTTCTCCGTATCCTTTGAATGAATTAACCGGGAAGTGTTTGTTGACATTTTTCAACTCTACAACGGTTTCTTTGACTGAATTATTCATTCACATCACCACCTTTTGTGTTGTACAGATGGCAGTGCACGTAGTGATCGCCAGTTTCATATCTCTCGGGGTAATCTTTGAAACAGATGTCCATCGCCTGGTTGCATCGTGGGGCGAAGCGGCATCCCTGTGGTGGATTGAGGAGATCCGGCGGCTTTCCGTCGATTCCACCCATCCTGATGATCGGACCGGTGAGAGAGGGGAAGGAAGACATGAGCCCTTCCGTGTACGGATGAAGATGTTTTGTGAACACCTTTTCCGCAGCTCCGAATTCTATGATTTTTCCGGCATACATGATGGCCAATTTATGACTGATCTCCACGAGCAGAGACAAATCATGAGTGATGAAGATAACCGCAAAATCGAACTGCTTCTGCAGTTCCTGTATCTTTTCGATGATCGTTCGCTGTACGACTACATCCAGTGCCGTTGTTGGTTCATCCATGATGATCAGATCCGGCTGAAGAATGAGGGCCATCGCGATCATGACACGCTGTTTCATCCCGCCTGAGAGCTGATGTGGATAGGAGTCGAATCTGTCCGGTGAGATATCAACGAGGTTCATGACTTCTTTTGCCCTCTTCTCAGCCGTCTCTTTCGTGGCATTTTTGTCATGTGCAAAGATGGCATCTGTGAGCTGATCTCCAATTTTAAGAACCGGATTGAGCGCGTTCATCGCAGATTGAAAGACCATTGACAGGTCGACCCAGCGTATTTTTTTCATCGCCTCTTCATCTTTTTGTGCAATATCAACATCGTTGAGCACGATACTGCCACTCTTGATTCGGGCGTTATCCCTCATGAGATTCATGATGGCATAGGCCAGAGTGGATTTACCGCAGCCTGATTCGCCGGCTATTCCGAGAAATTCTCCCTTTTTCAGTTCAAAGGATATACCATCAACGGCCTTTACAAAGCCTTTCTTTATCTGATAACCTGCGTTGAGGTTTTCGAGTTTTAATACAGTCGTCTTTTCCATAGCAATCATCTCTTCCTTAACTTCGGATTTGAAATTTCGTCAACGGCAAAGTTCATCATCGCGAATGATGTGCCGATCAGAGCAATACAGACACCGGGCGGCAGGAACCACCACCAGGAACCCGCAAGTAGAGCCCCGTTATTCTGCGCCCAATAGAGAATAGTTCCCCAACTGACGATTGACACATTTCCAAGACCGAGAAATTCGAGTGTTGCTTCTCCCATAATGGCACCCATCGTTGAGGTAAAGAAGGAGGCCATAACGAGTGAGATCATGTTCGGCAACATCTCGTTGAATATGATATACAGTGGTTTTTCACCAAGCGATCTGGATACCCTGACGAAGTCTCTGTTTTTGAGACTGACAACCTGAGAACGCAGAAGCCTTGTCGGCCATGGCCAGCTCGTCAAAGCCAGTATCATGACAATCGGGAAGACCCCTTTAACGGTTATATAGGCGGCTATTACGATCATCAGAGGCAGACTCGGAATGACGAGAAAGACGTTCGTGAAGAGTGAGATGATATCGTCTACTCTACCGCCAAAATAGCCTCCAACAAGCGCCAGTATCAAGGCGATAACGGTTGTGAAAAGCCCTGTTCCGATACCTACCGACAGGGTAATTCTTGTCCCCCAGATTAACTGGGAGAGGATATCCTGTCCGGAATGCGTGGTTCCAAGCGGATGTTCGGCGGATGGCTTTCCATTCAGCGGAAACTTTTTCGTATATTTCTTGTAGGTTGTTGTGATTTCCTGCGTATATGTTTTATTATCCTCGTATTCGTTCAGTTGTTCTTTCTCGACCGTCTTGTTACGACCTCTGTCAACATCCAACACCTCTATGATTTCTATCTTGTTGGCTTTTGGGTCGTAAGGTGCGAGTACCGGCGCCATGATGGCAATGCCGACAAAGAAAAGGAGGATAAAGAATCCGATGGCAGCCTTCTTGTTTTCGAAAAAGAGTTTGAAGATGTCTCCGAGCATTATTTACCACCATCCCTTACTCTTGGATCCAGTATCAGTATTGCAATATCCGCGCAGAAGTTTGCGATGAGAACGGCCGCGGATATGAACAGGAATATGGCCTGCATCAGGGGATAATCCTTTGCCTGAACGGCCTGAAAAAGCATGAGACCGATTCCCGGATATCCAAACACCATTTCAGTGAGCAATCCGCCACCGACGACAAAGCCAAGGGACATGGCGAATCCCGTGATGGAAGGAAGCATGGCGTTTTTGGCCGCATAAAGACCCTTTATTCTCTTCATTGGTAAACCTTTGGCCAGTGCAACGGTTATATAATCTTCCGCAAGCACGTTGATCATGTTGTTTCTCATCGTCAGGATCCATGCACCCATCGAACTGATGATCATGGTACATGCGGGAAGAACGGCGTGCTTTAAGACCGAGATGAAGAATTCCCAGCCACCTCTCTCAATGAAAGGATCATAAGAACCGCCTATCGGAAAGATATGAAACTGGAATGCGAATATGTATATAAGTAGAAGCCCAAGCCAGAAATACGGAAATGACCGGATAAAGATAAAGAAACCGACCGTAAAAGTGGCAGCGGGCTTGTTCCGGTTCCAGGCACAAGCAATACCCACTATTGTTCCAATTATAAAACTTATAATTGTTGCGATACCCATAAGCCCTATACTCCATGGGATTGCTACCTTAAGCACCTCTGAAACCGGTGTTGGAAATCTGGAGATAGATATACCAAGATCTCCTTTTGCCAGATTCAGGAGGTAATTCCCGTACTGTGAGATCAAAGGTTCTGTTGTGTCAACTCCAAAGGCTGCCTTTATGGATTCCAGAGCTTCCGGAGGGATTCCTTCCATTTTGTCGATGAGGTCTGAAGCGGGGTCTCCAGGCATCATTCTTGGGAGAAAAAAGTTTATGGTTATCGCAACAAAGAGTGCAAATAGGAGTAATCCTATTTTTCTTAAAAAGTATTTCATCTTTCACCTCAAGTTTCTTTGTTTTTGGGATGTTCTAAATACAGAGGCGGAAAATATTCCGCCTCTGCAACTGAAAGTAAGAGGCTTTGTCAGCCGCTTACTGAAATAAAACAGACTTATTTAAGATGGATATTCAGTAATATTGGCATCTTGTGCATAACGTCAAATCTTGGAAGCGCATAAGCGTTATCTGCATTTGGCCAACCTTCGTATCTTAATGTGTTGTATTCATACCATACCGGGTTAAAGAAAAGCGGTACGGAAGGAAGATCTTTCATGAACTGGCCAACGGCTGTCTGCATGAGTGCCTGCTGTGCTTCATATTCTGTTTCTCTCTTGTACTGATCAAGAACTTCATCAATCTTTGAATTCTTGTATCTCATACCGTAGTAATTGGCAGTATCCTCACCGAGTGGGGCCCAGTTTTTGGAGTGCATCCACTGTGTATACTGATACTGTGGGGATGATCCAGTTACGGAGATTCCCATACACATCTCGTAATCACCGGTGTAGATATTGTCTTTGTAAGGTGTTGGCCAGGCAGCCTGTGTGAGGATAGCTTCAATACCGGCTTCCTTCAGCTGTGCGGAGATAACTTCACAACCTGTTACCCAGTCGGTCCAACCTGTTGGTGTGTAGAGTTTTACGGAAAGTGCCTTTCCATCTTTTTCGTAAATTCCGTTTGCATTGAGTTTCCATCCATCATCTTCAAGGATTTCTCTGGCATAATCCGGATCATATTCTACGCCGTAATCACTTTCAAATGGTGCGGCAAGATTTTCATACTGTGCCTGTACACCGGAAATATGTGCCGGGATAGCACCACTTGCCATGATTCTTGTGATTTCTACAGGATCAACTGCAAAGGCAACGGCTCTTCTGACCTCAGGATCATCGAATGGCCATCTCATGTTATTCAGGTTAAGAAATACGAGGTTTCCTGCAGGCAGCCAGTATTTGTGATGTTCAGGATCCGCTGCAACGTAGACTTTGTCAATGTTTGATACAAAGTATCCTGCCCAGTCATAATCATCATTTGCCAGCTTAAAAGCAACCTGGTCATTTGTCGTTGAGATGTACTTGATTCCGGCAATGTAAGGAAGTGGCTTGCCATCTTCTGCGATCTGCCAGTAATCCGGATTTGCATCAACTGTGTAGGTGAGTTCTGTGAATGATCCGTCTCTGTAAACGAAAGGACCTGTACCGACTGGATTTGTGTTTCCTATCCATGTGAGTGGATCTTCTACATTTTCCCAGATGTGTTTCGGTACGATGAAAATACTTGAGAAATATTCGATGAGAGTTGTGTTAACATCGTTGAAGTAGAATGTGATCTTGTTATAATCCGTGATAGCAACTTTTTCAAGTCCCTGACCCCAGATACCTGAATTGTCAAGTGCCTTGTTGTTTTTTGCAAGCATCATGGTGAAGTAAACATCTTCAACCGTGAATGGCTCCCCATCGTTCCATTTGACATCATCTCTGAGAACAAATGTAACGGAGAGAAGGTCTGATGCCCAGTAGAATGATTTTGCAAGCCAAGGTACTGTTTTTCCTGTCATTGGATTGTAGTAAATTAATGTCTCGTAGAATAAGCCTTTTACCGCCTGAAGTGAATTTGGTGAGAATGGATTGAAATTCTGTACGAGAACACCCTGATTCATAGGAGTAAGCTGAGGATATCCTCCCCTCTTGACATCAGCAGCCATAACGGTGGAACTGAAAACAACACATAAAACGAGAACTGCGATTAATAAAAACTTTTTCATCTTTACCCTCCTTAAATTTGATAAAGGCGATTAAGCCTTTGAAGCTTTTGTTATTGCATTATATCATATTTAGGTCAAATGTTATTACAATATACGTCAAGACAACTGGTTTTTGTTATTTTTTTCACGCCATTTAATGATACCATGATTTTATTCCGAATAATCATGTTATAATTTTACAGTTGTGGAGGTAAACCCTATGAAAAGACGCTTGTTTTTGCTCTTTGTGCTATTTTTAACAATGCATGTTTTTGCAGTTGACGATGAATTAAACAGTGCGGAGATACAAATTCCCTTCAGATTTGATACAACTTCAACCGGACTTTATCAGTTTCAGGTTCCTCTGACGCTTGGCCTTCCCGTTGATGTTGGTATGGGGTTGAACGGATATATCCCTGCGGCTTACCTGTATGTCTTTGATGAACAGAAAAGGGAAAAGCGGTTGTTCTTCAAGAATCAGGTTGTAGAGATACAGCGGATCAAGTTGATGTGGGGACTTTCTGAAGAATTTTTATATGAATTCCGCTATCAGAAGATATACAACGATACGTTTAGTATACAACCCGTCCTGGATTTTCTACAATTGTCCTTTCCGGTAACCGCCATACCACTTACGTATTCATTGGACTTCAGAACGTTTGGAAGTGCCTTGAATCCAGTGATCAATGCGACGGCCTTTGGTTTTACCAAGGCGGGACCGATTGAGCTTGATCTGAATTTTAATCTGTACAAGACCAGAGAAGATCATCATGGCCTATTTGAATTAGGATTTAAAGGAATTACATTCGCCAATACAAATACAGGTATTGAACTCGGTGCCTTGAATCCGTTCGGGATCGTTCTCGGGGATCTCGTTGGTGGTTTTGCGAATATCAACCTAAATTCAAGAGCCATGCGGCTTCAACCAAGATTTGCAGCTGGTTATTCCCGACAAACCGAAGGGCTTGCCGTCGGGTTACTCCTTCATGATGATGCACATCTAAAGAATAACGCCAATTTCAAGTTGAATACGCTACTGCTTTTTTCCACCAGCGGGAATGGGTTCTGGAGTGTGAATGGGGAATATGCCCATTCAGATACTTTTTCCACCGTCTTTAACTGTTCTATGAACAGCTTTTATATCGAAAATAAATATGTCATGAATTTCACAGAACTCTTCGGCGGAGAATGACGACGTGCTCAATCCGGGGCATCCCCATGAGATTTCTCTGTATCTGCATATTCCGTTCTGTGCTTCAAAATGTGATTATTGTGATTTCACGTCCTTCCCATTTAAGAAGACACGGGGTTATGTCGAGAGATATTTCCAGGTTCTCTGCGATGAATTTGAAGACTGGATCCGTTTTTATCCCTATGAGATAAGATTTCAATCGATTTATATCGGTGGCGGAACTCCTTCGCTTATAACTCCTGAGTCTTATCGGAGACTGTTTGAGAGAATCACTCCCCATTTATCTGAAGGATGTGAGTTTACCTGTGAGGTGAATCCCGGAAGTGTAAATGAAAGCTTCCTGCTATTTATGAAAGAGGCCGGATGTAACCGGATCAGTATGGGATTGCAATCGCCGTCGAATACCACCCTTCGTACGATTAACAGACATCAGACGATCGAGCGGTTCTTTGAAAAATACTCGCTGATCAGAAAGCTGTATGAAAATGTGAATATGGATTTCATCTGCGGGCTTCCCGAGCAGCTTGATGACTGGGTGCGTGAATCACTCCCGATTGTTTCGGCACTTCAGCCAGAACACGTATCGGTTTATATCCTTGAGGCGGAAAAAGAGACCCCCCTTTCGATTAAATATGAAAGAGGGGAACTCCAGCTGCCTTCAATGCAATATACAACAGCTGTTTTTGAAGAGTTTGCCTGGTTTCTGAAGACGCTTGGGTATCATCGCTACGAGATCTCCAATTTTTCGAAGGACGGATACGAGGCGGAACATAATCGTGTGTACTGGGATTATGGACAGTATATCGGGATTGGGGTATCTGCAGGAGGTCATGTTAACCGTATACGCTATGTCAATACCCCTTCTCTGAAGGACTATCTGGAACTCGGAGAAAGTGAAAAACGGTTTGAATATATCGAGGAGAGAGCACTGACGGAAGATCTGAAAGAGATGCTCTTCATGGGATTGAGATATCGAAAGGGGTTCCATAAAAATAAACTGTTCAACCGGATCATGTTGGAATATGATGCCGCCATATATAAAAAACTGGAGATGTTGCTGTTTTTACTGGAAGCATCGATCTATTTCATTGTTGAAAATGATAGAATAAGGTTAAATGACTATTATTTTATTCACAACCGGGAAGCATTTGAATATTTTATTGCTGTATTTGAGAAGGTATTTCAATCTTAAGGAGGGTTTTATGAGAAGAATTCTGCTTGTTTTTCTGATGGGATTACTTATTTGTACGGCGGCGATGGCCGGTACACAGTTGAAGATTCACTATCACAGGTACGATTCAAATTATGAAAACTGGGGTCTCTGGTTGTGGGGAACTGGATTGAATGGGTCGGCTTACAGTTTTGATTCAGAAGATGAATATGGCATGGTGGCCAATGTTGAAATGGCCGATGATGTAGAAGAGGTCGGATTTATCGTCAGACTCGGAGACTGGGCAGACAAAGATGTCTCTGAAGACAGGTTTGTAACCGTTCAGGGGGATGTCACGGAGATGTGGCTGCTTCAAGGGGTAAAAGAACATTATTTTACCGTCCCGGATGTCTCTCCGAGAATCCTGTTTACTGGAGCTATTACTGATACGGTGATCCGTGCTTATGCAACCAACAGGTTTGATACGAAAGAGTGGATCGGAAAGGCCTTTGTAACCGTTGATGGTATCGAAAAAGGGATCGCTTCCGTTGAGAAGGTCGATCCGACGGATATCTCACAGACAAATTTTATTCAGATAACCCTTGAGGAGCCGCTTTCACTTGAGGATCTTTCAAAACATGTCGAATTCGGGTTTGAAGGATTTAAACCGGCAAGGGTATACATGATGGGGGTCCTTGACGGATATTATTCCGATAAGGTAATGGGAGCCGTTTATTCACAGGACGGGACGATTTTCAGGGTATGGTCTCCTGTCTCCTCATCGGTAAACCTGCTCCTTTTCGAAACGGGTGATTCAAAATCGGCTTATCAAACAATTCCGATGAAGATGGATGAGGATGGCATCTGGGAAACGGTAATTGGAGAGGATCTCAAGGGGAAGTTCTATCTTTATGAATATACTCATTATGGTGAGACCGTTCGGGCGGTGGATCCCTATTCAAAATCGGTTTATGCCAACGGTGCGAAGAGTGCTGTTATCAACCTTGCCGATACTGATCCTACTGACTGGGAGAAGGATACCTATGTGAGACTTGATGAACCGGAGGATGCCATTATTTATGAGATACATGTGGCAGATGTGACAGGTGGGGCGAATTCTGGTGTTGATGAATCATTGAAGAATACGTTCCTCGGTCTCTGTCAGGAGGGGACGATCGGACCGGACGACGTTAAAACAGGTTTTGACAGTATCATCGAACTCGGAGTCACACATGTACATATCATGCCGGTATACGATTTCTGGACCGGGGATGAACTCAGCAGAGATTTCGAGGCTTATTATAACTGGGGATACGATCCGTATCTCTTCACCGTTCCCGAAGGAAGATATTCAACAGATCCGAAGGATCCACTTGCACGAATAACTGAGATGAAACAGATGATAGCCGCTTTTCACGCCAAAGATAGAGGTGTGATACTGGATATGGTATTTCCGCATACTTATGGACTTGGGAATAAATCTCCGTTTGATTCAGCCGTTCCGTATTATTATTACAAGATAGACAAGGCCGGTGCCTTCATCAATGAAAGCGGATGCGGAAATACCATTGCCTCCCACAGACCCATGATGAGCAAATATATCGTTGATACGGTGAAATACTGGGTAAAAGTGTATCATGTGGATGGATTCAGATTTGATCAGATGGGGTTCATAGATGTCGATACAATGGACAAGATCGACCGGACGCTGAGAGCCATCAATCCGTCGGTCCTGCTTTATGGAGAAGGATGGGGAGACGCCGTTGCCCGTGATCTCTGGATGCAGCCGGATGAGGGTAAATATTTTGCACTAATTTCAAGAATGGTTCAGGAAGCTGTCAAGGGAACCAATATCGGTGCATTTAACGATGATATCAGGGATGGAATCAGAGGTTCGGTCTTTGATGCGGGTGTCAAGGGATTTGTCCTGGATTCATTCCCGAAATTCAAGAATATTCAGAAAGGCGCCGTAGGGGGAGTACAGTATTCAAAGACACTTTTCTGGCTTGTCGATGATCCTGCACAATCCATCAACTATGCGGCCTGTCATGATAACCATACACTCTGGGACAAGAATTCACTTGCGGCAGCGGCCGATACAAAGAATGAATGGACGGAAGAAATGCTGAAAGATGCACAGAAACTTTCCGGGGCCATTATTCTGACGGCTCAGGGAATTCCCTTTATCCATGCCGGTCAGGAATTTTGCAGAACAAAGAACAATGACGGAAATTCGTACAATTCACCGATTTCCGTCAACGCATTGGATTATTCCAGAAAGGCCGCTTTTATCGATGTGTTTCAGTATTACAGAGGCTTGATAGAACTCAGAAAGTCGCATATCGCCTTCAGGATGAGGACGCAGGAAGAGATTATCAGCAACGTTGAGATACTGAAGACAAAGAACAAACGTGTTGTTGGTATAAGGCTCAACGGAGCGGCACTCGGTGATGAATGGAATGAGATCGTTGTTTTGTTTAATGGGGCGGTTCAAGCCTATGAACAGGATCTTCCGGAAGGAATATGGAAGGTTGTAGCAGACTCTGAGAGAGCTGGGACGAAAAAGCTTTACGAGCTTGAGGGAACCGTAACGATTCATCCGACTTCGGCACTGATACTGTATAAATAGAAAACAAGCGTCTTGTAATACGGTTGGAAATGAGGGAAATGGGGTTTATAACCCCATTTCCCTTTTATATTTTTCGATTATTTCTATTAAGGCTTCTGCTGAAAAGGGCTTCTGTAGATAATCGTTCAACCCCGTTTCACGTAGTTTATTCCCCGTTTCGAGTCTTGTATCACCGGATATGGCAACGATGAATGTATCGGGATCGAAGATTCTTATTTTCTTTGCGAGAATGAAGCCGTTGATTCCCTTTATATTCAGATCTGTGAGGATGATATCCGGTTGCTGGTAGACATAGAGATCATAGGCCTTATTCCCATCTTCCGTGGAAATTATTTCAAAACAGGGGAAGGCCTTTTTGATTATTTTTATAATCAATTTCTGATTTAATAAGTCGTCTTCTACGAGCAGAATCTTTAACCCTTTCCTGTTGTCGATTCGTTCAGGCCTTTCTGTAAGCGATGCTGCCGGGAGTTTTGCCTGAATGACGAAACTGAATTTACTCCCCTCCTCTTCAACACTTTGAACGGATAACTCACCACCAAATAATTTAGTTAGATTGTTGGAAATTGTCAGACCGAGTCCCGTCCCCCCGTATTTTCTCGTGACTGAGGCATCCGCCTGTGTGAACGCGTTGAATATCTGATCGATTTTTTCCTTCGCAATCCCTATACCGGTATCCTCTACGGCAAATTCTATATCAACGGAATGACAGGTGAAGGCATTCACGGTTGCAGAAAGGGATATTGTCCCTTTTTCTGTGAACTTGATCGCGTTTGAAAGGAGATTGTTGATGATCTGACTGAGTCTCAGTGAATCCGTGATGATCTTTTCCGGGAGATTTTTATCCGTGATCAGTACAAGGTTGATTTTCTTGGCATCAGAGACAGGCTTAATGATGTTGATAGAATTGATAAGGAGTTCGTTCAGATCAATTTCGGCCATTTCTAACTCTATTCTATTTGCCTCGATCTTTGAAAAATCCAGTATGTCATTGATGATCTTCATCAGCTTTTTTCCGGATAATATGATATTTTTGATGAACTCCCCCTGCTCCTCGTTGAGTGTGGTATCCTTTAGCAGTTCGGAGAAGCCGATGATCCCATTCATCGGTGTCCTGATCTCATGGCTGATATTGGCAAGAAAGTCTGATTTTGCCTGATTGGCTGCTATCGCCGCCAGTTCTGCCTTTTTTATGTCTGAGATATCGTAGTTGATGCCGATGATCTTGATGATCTGATCCTGTTTATCTAAGATTATTTTTCCCTTTGCCTTTAAATACTTGATCTTACCGGAAGGGGTCTTGATTCTGAATTCATTACCGTATGCGCCTTTTGACAGAATTGCTTCGTTTATTGTTTCTTTGTCTTTTTCAAAATCCTCCTCGAAGAGGACCGTTTTTAAGAAATCCGTCCTTCCCGTGAACTCTTCGGGATCTACTTCATATAGTTTAAACATGCTGCTGTCCCAGTATATTTTCTGATTGATGTAATCAAGTTCCCAGACCCCGGTATCACCGATCTCAAGTGCGAGCTGCAGTTTGTCTTTCAAGTCACGGATTACGGTCTGTTCTTTTCTCTTTTCGGTGATATCTGCCATGCTGACAATAGATCTTCCGTCTTTCAAAAATGCCGCTCTGAAATCTATCTCCTTTTGCTGACCCGATTTGGTTATAATATGAAATTCTCTGTTGGAATTTGTACTGCCCATGTCAGCATTCCATGCGTTGAGGACCTTTTTACGGTATTCTTTGTCCGGATAGACTTTTGAGAACCATTCTTCTACGGTCTTTATTTCTTCCGGTCCGTAACCCGTGATCGTATAATATTCTCTGTTTACATCCAGAAAGGTCCCGTCTTTTTCGAGAACGATGAAACCCAGAGGGATCTTGTCGAAGACGGCCTTATGAAGCTCTCTCTCTCTCTTCATTGTATTTTCAGCGGCTATTTTTTGTGTGATATCCCTGAGATTTGCCTGAAGGTAGTATTTTCCATCGATGCTGATCCTGTTTAGGGTGATTTCCACATCAAAAGGACTGCCGTCTTTTTTCAGATGCTGCCAGTAAAATCGCTGTTGTATGCCATCTACCGCCAACTTCAGATATTCTGCCGCCTTCTCGGTAGATTTCCTCCCGTCGGGCTGAAAACGTGGTGAAACTTCATCCGGAGAGCAACCAGTTAATTCATCTTTTTTGTTAAGTCCGAACAATTCGATCGCTTTTGAATTACAGTCGACAAATTTGTTTTCAAATATAATACCTATGGCATCCCCGGCATTTTCGTAGAGCGATTTATAACGTTCACGATTTTCTTTCAATTCCTTTTCAACGAGTTTTCGTCTGCTTATATCCGTGAATAGCGCGTAAAATGTTGTGTCCGTGATGTTGTTGACCAGGATTTTCAGATGTTTTTCGAGATGTTCAAGATAAATTTCGAATATTAACTCATCGTTAGAGTGAGAATATCTTTTATCGTAATCTTCTGTTATTTTTAATATCTTATCCGTAAATTCGGGCATCACTTTCAGAAAATGTCTGTTAAGAACATTCACTTTTTTTTGACCGATAATCTCTTCAAAACTTTTATTCATATCCAGAATGATATAATCCACATCATTGCCATCGATGTCTTTCACCACACTGAAGTAAACAAAGCCCATAGAAGTGCTTTCAAATATTTTTTCATAGATGTTTTTAACCATGACTCCCTCCGGAATAAAAGAAAAAAGGTATTCGGAAAAATAATTGTTTAATTATATCATTATTATGCACGAAATTATTAACAAAGATGTGTTTGATTAGTATACTATAGTTTTTTTATGAGAAACTATTATATTCAAAATATAATATATTTTATTTTATCATTAACAGAAGAAACTTTTTGCAGTGAATGACTATAAATCCAAAGGGGGAGGGTGAGAATACACTGAACAGAATAATCAATCCGTTTATGATATGGGCTGTTTATCATTTCATGAGGGTTGTAATAGGATGAAAACAGTTGATGAGTTGTTCACTTGATTCCCCTTTGATTCTATCGGAAGTCGATGGCCTTGATTCCTTTATGATATAATCTTAGACCTTTGAAAAGTGAGGTTTTTATGATTCGAGTGATACCGTATGGATCTGTATTAAAGAAATATCTTCTGGGATTTTTATTTGCCGTATTGACGCTTGCCCTTTTCACCTTTTTATTTTATATCGTTCAATCGGATCTGGCACCAATTGATACGGTCTTTAGATATATAGAGGAATCGAATTATACGAACAGTGATGATCAGAATTATTTTGTCAACATAGAACCGGAAACTGAGGATAAAGTCATCATCTTTAAACTGCCTGTGGCTTATGATGCCATTATGTTTGAACCGACTTATATCAGGGATGTGGAACTTTTTCTTATCAACGAAGAAGGTGAAAGGACGGATGGCCTGATCTTCCACGATAGCAGCGGAAGATTGCTTATTGATCTGAGAAATGTTTCGGTCGAAAAGCGTGTAATGCTGACCGTTAAAAAGAACGGACACTTAATTCTTGAAAAAAAGCCACTTGCGGGGAGTTACCGTTATCTGCGGTTTTTTTCAAAATTCTGTTATCTGTTTTCAGGAGACTTCTCACTGCTGATCGCGGGGATGAGTTTTTTACTGGCGTTTATTCTTTTTTCTATTTCTATGTCCAACAGGGAACTCTACAAAGCCTTTCTCGCCTTATCGATTGCAACTTTTTTTTACGGCTTTCTTTTCCTGTTATTTGCCGTTGTCTTGAACGGAGAAGGATATCTCGCAGGTGCGATACGTGAAAATGCTCCGATTCTTATGAACACGTATAAAATTTCAAATCTGTTTGGATTATTTTTTACGGTCATCATGTTTTCAGGTGTAGAAATGTATATTTCAAAGAAATATACCCTTACCAAGATCCTTCTCGGTATAAATCTGACGAGTTATATTCTGATCCTGTTTGGCGTTTCTTTTATTGATCCCGTTATTGGATTTATTAATTTCGGGTTCTTTACCGCCATCGCTTACCGATCGGGCTTGACTTTTTTTTCATACCTCTCTTTTGTAAGGCCACTCGGAGAGCTTCAAGGTCTTTTAAATCCTAAAATTTATCATCTGTACGATTTTGATATGAGTAACATCACCTTTTTCATCATCCTTTTCGGATTTGGCGCCTTCTTTATCATGGACTACAACAAAAAGCAGAAAGAACTGAATATAAAGAACGAAGAGCTCGTCAGTTCAAATGAAGAAATTATCGCCATGAATGAGGAACTGGAGCATTCATACCTTGAGATAGAAAGTCTGAACGATGAGCTTGAAGTGAAGGTAGAGCAGAGGACCCGGCAACTGCAGATAACGATGAATTCTATCAGTGCATTGCTGAATAATACGAATGAGGGATTCATGAAATTCGGTTCTTCACTCCTCGTTGAGCCGGAATACAGTTGTGAATGTGTTGAATTGTTTGGTACGGAGATAGATTTCAGTTATTTTCCAGTCCTGTTATACAGTTCACAACCGGATCAGATTCAATTTCTTGCAGAGGCCTTTTCAAAGATCTTTAAAGAATCTGATGAGAATAAAAGAGAAATCATGATTTCTCTGCTTCCGGATACGGTGGAACGAAATGAAAGGATTCTTTCGGTTAAATACCGAATGATTACGGAAGAAACTTTTACGGAGGGGGAAAGAGAACAGAAGAAGATGATGGTCATCCTCAAGGATATAACCGAGAAGATCAGTTTAAGAGACGAACTGGAATCGGAGAAGGAAATCTTTGAAGAGATTGTCAAACTGATAGCAAATTCCGAGAGTTTCATAGAGCTGAGAGAGGATTATTTTGAATTCTGGGAAAACAGGGTGGTAGCTCTCCTTAAATCAAAGGGAAAAGAAGCGGAGATATACCGCCAGATTCACACCTTGAAGGGGAATTTTGCCAGTTTCGGATTTGAGCACCTTGTTACCAGGCTGCATGAGGTAGAGACTATGTTTGCGGAAAATGGGAAGGATACCTACAGAGTTGTCTTGTCTATAGTTGATTCAGGAAGGTATAAGACGTGGATGGATGAGGAGATGTCCGTCATTTATGAATATATCAGTCCAAAGGTATTTGAAAAGCAGATGGAGCTTCGTGAGAAAAACGAGATCATCTCGAGAATAAAATCTATCCTCAGTACAACACCGAGTTATGAGGATTTGGAACTGGTCAGAGAACTCCTGTATGACTATGAAAAGAGTTCCTTTGATGAGGTATTTGAGCCAACCAAAAACTTCATCCTGACGACCGCAGAACGGTTGAATAAGAAAATTCGTGCCGTTGAAGTAACCGGTGGGAATATTCTCGTGAATAAGCAACGGTTGAAACCCCTGTTTAAAACCTGGATACATCTCTTCAGGAATATCATAGATCATGGGCTGGAAGATCCTGAGACACGAATGAAATATGGAAAGGAGCCTTTCGGCCTGATAAAGGTGGATCTCAGGGTACAGGATAAGAAGCTTGTGTTTGAAATTTCGGATGACGGATGCGGAATAGATTTCAAATCGGTCATCGAAAAGGCCGTGCAAAATGGGATTGTAGACAGGAAAAGGATCAGGAAAAACCCGGAAATGGTTTATGATATCATCTTTATGGAAGGTTTTTCGACTAAGAAAGAGGTTACTGAGATTTCAGGCAGAGGGATGGGGCTATCTGCTGTGAAAAAGGCGGTTGAAAGTCTTTCCGGTATGATAAGTGTGGAAAGTAGAAAAAATAAGGGGACGACATTCAAGATAATTATTCCCCTACAAGCCTGAGCGACCAGGAAAGTGTACAGAATTTTGTAAGACGGTTGTTATATTTATCACTTGACTTAGAGTAGACTCTAAATGTTATACTTCCTGAAAATCACATCCGTTTATCGGATGAATATTTTTAAGAATCGAGGTAGATAAATGAATTTGATCAGAGAAATTAAGAATGAAACGTTTCAGGGGGAAAGACCGCTCTACAAATTAAGGGATGCCAGTATCTCAGACTGTGAATTTCTTGATGGCGAAGGGGAATCCCCTGTAAAGGAGAGCCGGAATGTGCAGGTTGAACACAGTATATTCCATGGAAAGTATCCCTTCTGGCATAATGATAACGTATCGATCAACGACAGTTATTTTTCAGAATCTTCAAGGGCACCAATCTGGTATTCCAGTAACATTACAATGAATCATTGCAGAGTCGATTCGCCGAAGATATTCAGGGAGTCAAGGGGAATCACCATCAAGGATTCCAAATTGAATCAAGGCGAAACACTTTGGGATTGTAGCGATGTGAAAATATCAAATTCCGTGCTTTCAGGAGATTATTTTTTATTGCATACTTCCGATATAGAACTGAAAGATGTCACGTTTACCGGGAAATATTCTTTTCAGCACGTAAAGAGAGGTGTCTTCAGAAACTGTCGCTTCAGGACAAAGGACGCCTTTTGGAACAGCGAGGACATCACGGTTTATGATTCCATCATAGAAGGGGAGTATCTCGCCTGGTATTCGAAAAATCTAAAACTCATCAACTGCAAGATCATAGGGACACAACCACTTTGCTATGCCGAAAACCTGTTGATGCAAAACTGTGAGATGATCGCTACGGATCTGAGTTTTGAATATACCACTCTCGATGTGGACATCACAAACGTTGTGGATAGTATCAAAAATCCGGCAGGTGGAAGGATTAAAGTGAGGGGAATCGGCGAACTGATTCAGGATGATGTAACGCTGGATCATTCGAAGACCGAACTCATTATCGGATAAGATCGGGACTGGCTATTTGACCCGTGGGGATACCTGAAAAGACTCAGGAATGTTGAGAAATCCCCCCTTTAACCTTTTGACGACCCCTTTGAAAAGACAATGTTCAACAGGACAAAAGCGGGTAAAAGGAGACAGGGAAAGGTATATGGAAGATAATCAAATACAGATACCATTGTGATGGCTTCAGAATAGATAGCATTTGCATTCCAGGGAATGAGGGGAGACAGGATGATACCCGAGTCAAAGATGATATGAACCAGCTCTTTCCGGGGAATCTTGTGTCGTTCAAATCTTTTTTCGTAATAATAACCGGTGACCATTACCGTCAGTGAATGGTTGCAGGTGATGGCACAGACGACCGCAGAGGTGATTGCGGCGTTGAGTTTAAGGATCCGGTTACTCTTCACTTTATGGTTGAATATATCCAGAATGGCATCGATCAATTCAAGGCGCTGGAGCATGCCGTTCAGCATGGTCGAAAAAGTGATGATGAGCAGTACGTTGACCATAGAGAGAAGTCCGCCACCCGAAAGGAATAAGCTGATATCCGGATTTTGTGAAGTGTATCCGAGTAAGGAGCTGATAAGGATTCTCCCCGGGGCTATTCCCTTGAATAATGCAATCAGCACAGTGACTGTCAGGGAGATTCCCAATGCCTTTGAAATATTTTTCCTGAAGATGAGACTGAGAAAAACAAAGAGAATAATCGGAGAAATCTCCAGGATTCCCATGTTGAAATTCTCTTCAAGCAATCGGAGAATTCCTTCTGTATGTTGACTTCCAAGGGCTTCCGTATGTGAATTCCCCGTGAAAAAGAGAATGATTCCCGTGATTACGGCTGCGAGAAGAGAAAATTTCAGTTTGTACTTTAGATTTCCCCACATTTCAGTCCCGGTGATCTCAGCGGCGAGATTGAACATGGGAGATACCGGGGAGATGACATCACCGAAAAAGGATCCCGCAATGACGGCACCGGCCATGAGTGACAATTCTACGCCTGTTCCCCTTGCGAGACTGATGAAGGCTACCCCGACCGTTCCCAGTGCACCGAAGGCAGAACCTATCATTACTGAAATGACAGTACAGGTAAAGAACGCTATCAGGACGATGTTGAAATCGGAGAGGTATTCAAGGCTGGCCGATATGATCATCGGAATGGTCCCCGTCTCCATCCAGAGTGCGGTTGCCATGCTGATCAACGTCAAAAGTATCAGGGTCTTTTTTATTCTTGAAAATCTGTAAAACATCATGCGGAAGACTTCTTTGCAGCCGTATCCCCTTCTGAAAGTGGCAAATACGGTAAAGATCAGGGTGAACAGGATAGCCGTATAAATGGGTATTTTTGCTATAATAGACACAGAGATTCCGATTATCAGAACGAATATCACCTGTAAGGCAAAACGAATCTTTTCTTTTTTCAAACAATCGCCTCATCGCATATATAGCTGATTATATCAAAAAATGTTTTATTTAATGAAATCATCCGCTTTTTATGATGCAAAGGAGTGTGTAATTATGAAAAAGGGATTTTTATCGCTAACTGTCATGATGATTTTTGCATCTACTCTGCTTTGGTCAATTGAACAACCCGTCATCTTTGTAAGAGAAAATACGGAAAATAATGGCACACATCTTGAAATCTTTGATCCGACAACGAATAACTCTTTTCAGATAACGGGATCGGATGAATTTTACAGGATCTCATTCCCGGTTGTGAACGAGAAGATGGGGCTCGTCGGATTCACAGAGCACGGAAAGGATATGAAGGCGGCCGTTTATCTCTTTGATCCCGAATCGGTGATTCCGAGAAAGGCGGTAGACAACGCCATACTGGAGGACATCTCTCCCGATGGACAGTATCTGCTTCTTTCGAGTGCCTCCTCATCCCCTTCGCTTTATCTCTTTGATTTTGAAACCCTTGCGTTAGAAAAGATCACACAAGGCTATACGGTCAATTCAGCCGTGTACTCCCCTGACGGGACATTTATTGTTTTTGCCGCAATGAACAGCAGCGGAAAGATGGATCTGTACAGGATGAATCTCTCGGACAGGCAGATCACGCCACTTGTCACCTCGGCAGACAGGACCGAATACTTTCCCTCATTTACACAGGATGGACAGTATCTGATGTTCATGACGGACCGTACCGGGCAATGGGGGGTTGATTATCTTGACCTGGAAACGGATCTGCGTTATCAGGCCAACCTGTGGGGGATGTACCCGAGACTTTCAGCAAATGATGTCTGGACGGTTATGGAAAAAGACAGTCAGATTACGGTCGGCCGGACGACGGGAAAAGAGTTTCAGACACTTTTTGACGGATTGATGCCGAACTGGATCTCCTATGAAATAGCCGGACGGTTTATCGGAACGGAAAGCGTGGGGGATACAGCGGGTTTACAGAACATCGAACTGATCGCCTCACGAAAGATCGGTGTATCAGGCGGTACCGTGGATGTCAAAGGTCTTATTCAGGTAGAGATCCCTTCAGGGACTTTTGACGGACCGGAAAGGGAGTTAAACATCTATACCTCTGAAATAGAAAACGTAACGGGCAAGATATTTGAGCTGGAGTTATCCGACTCGCCGGAGTTGTTCTCGCAATTTGTCGAGATCACCATTCCACTTGATGAAGCAGAACAACCGGAGGATTTTTTTGCCGTGGATGAGATAGAAAAAGACGTCTGGGTGATTGTTCCTTCGGAATATGACCCCGCAAGACATGCCATGACCTTCAAGACGGCCCATTTTTCAAAAAAAGGAATTATTAGCGAGATAGGCCCTAAACAGGTGAGAAAGCTGATCAGTGGCGCATTCGGCAGTATAGGAAGTGGAATAGGTTTTGTGATCATTGCGGGTAGTGCGGAGATTACCCTTCCTGCCCTTGGTGTGATGGCGGTGGGCGGTTATCTGCTGTCACAGACCGGCTTTATGGATCCGGCAGTTGACAAGGGGTATGAGTTACTGCACGGGTTGAACAGAACGTTTGTGATAGATGACGGGATATCCGTTTCATGGGTGGATGATCCCGGTTCCCCTTCACATCTTGGCGGAGAAAAATATCTCGTCTGTGTTGAAAAGGAGACGAATAAGATCCTGTTTGCCGTGAACGACAAGGATATCAGTCCGGAAAAACGTGCGGCGGCTATGAAGGCCATTCTGCCTTTTTCGGATTATATACTGGTGAATATTCCGAAAGTCATCCTTGAGCTTGCCGTGGAAATGAAAGTGGTTAAAAATTATTATAAACAGCATGGATATGCAGTCCCGCCGGAAACGGACATATGGATCTACAAGATGTCTACCGCCGGTGGCTGGAACGGTTCAAAACTCGAAATCGACCTTGATTACTTTGAGGCCGGTGAAAAGACAAAAGCCAGCCGCATAACCGTTCTGGCACATGAATACTGGCACAGCGTCTATCAGTATAACGGCTATTCTCCTGAATTCAAATGGCTGGACGAATGTCTGGCGACGTCTTTCGAAGGTCAGGTGAATCCGGAGGGAGAGAAGATATTCTCTCAGAATATCCTGCCGAGGTATGAGCATTTCTATGACATGTATCGAGCGGAAAAAGTGGCCCAGAGCCTGAAAACCGGTTTCGTCTTTGATGGTGAGACGGGTACGGATGCCGACCGGATCAAGAGGGGGTATCAGCTCTGGCCTTGGGGGAAATATCTGCTGGCAACTCAGGGTCATGAGGAGATACAGAATCTCCTGAAGGGAACCATGAAGACTGAAATGCTGTCCTCGTATTTTGAGAATTTCTGTAAGGCCATACTCATTCAGGATTTTGCGGTAGATGATCTTATTGCAGAAGATCTTCCCTTTGAGAGGAAAAAACTGTCGTATGAAACAGTTTCCGGATGGTCGGCACTGAATGTGAAGAGTTTTCTGTCCAATTCTTTACTTGTACCGGGAAATTCCGGTGCACATCTTTCCGGTGGCGTTTTCAGGCAGCCGGTTCCGCTATCGCTGACGATGATACCGTTTAAAGCGGATAATGCCCCGGCTGGTGCTACACTTGTCATCCGGCGAAATGTCCCTGATGAAAGGGAAGAGTATCTAACGGTCAATCCATCCGCCCTGCCGGATGCCGCCGGCCGATATAGATACGATGCGGTGATAAATGATGAGGGTATCCTTGTAATTCCTTCCGACTGGACCCGGAACAGCAGTCTGAGTTTCAATCTGACCATCATCAATTGTGCGGTGGAAGAAAACTGGTCCGAATATTTTGGATACGGACAGAATTCGATTTATGCCTATTTCCTGAAAAAGCCGGAAGCCCCTCAATTGAAGGAGATAACGGGTAAACTGCTGCTCAACTGGGAAGTTCCCGATTTCGGTTATGGATTGAGTGCGGCACATTGTCTGAGCGGTTACCATATCTATCTGACAGATGAAGGGCTTAAAAAGACGGTTTTTCTGATGGGTACCGGTGCTGAAAAAAACGCGATAGAATTGAATTATACGCAATTGGCGGGTTATGACAGGATAGGAATTGCCTCTGTGGATAAATATGCAAAGGATGACAACGGAAAGGCATTGATCTCGGAAATCAACTGGATTCCGATCAAGATGGGAAGCGGAACATGGGTTAAAGTAGATGAATCGTTTGGCTATGTCTTCGGAAGAGACTTTTATGATTCCGTTGAAGGGAATGAGAATACGGCAGAGTACAGTACGGGCGTGAACACCTTTAAATACAGAATCACAACCGAATCCGCTGAGACTTTAAATGCAAACGCTTCTGTCTATACAGGAGGTGGCGAAACGGCAAGTTTCAAACATTCTTGGACAAAATTGCCTGATAATCTGTCACCCGGCCAGATGATTAATCAGGTTATATCGGTAATGGATAACGGCAGTTCCGGGAAAAATGCCATGTCACTCTATGGATCTACAAGCTTTGAAATCATAGGGGAAAATCCGGAAGCGGTAGAAGCGGGTGGATCGCTTTATAAAAATTACGGTTCGTGGAAGGCTCAGGACAGCAGACAATTCAACTGGACGGTTCCGGAACCGGATTATATGCAGCTGACCTATCCGAAACAGAATCATATGAAAATAGGTATTACCGTGAAATCTGAATCGAGTGAACTGACACGGGGATATTATACCGCCGAGTATGAATACAGACCATAAGCCGTGCTGGCAAAGACAGCAGGTGACTCCGTAAACTGCTCTTAGGCAACTTTTTCAATTTTCCACCTGTTGTCTGTTTTAGAAATCCTCAAGAATCAATATACTGTATAATTATGATAGATTATATTATTTTGTTATTATTATGAATATTAAATTTTGAACACAATGTCATCCATGATAAAATAACACAACACCTGCAATTTTTTTATCTTAAAATGGAGGGATTTTATGAAGAGAATCATATTTATCGGCTTCGTTTTGTTAGTCATTTCTTCTTTTACTTTCGCAGAGTCAATGGATTGGAAAGATCAGGTGATCTATTTTGTGATGACCGACCGTTTTGCAAACGGGGATACTTCCAACGACGTTCAGACGGCTTCCGGTATCGATTTTGGACATGATGGGGATAAGTACACCGGTGGAGACCTTCAGGGATTAATCGACAAGCTGGATTATATTCAGGGGCTTGGCGTCACTGCCATCTGGCTGACACCTCCCGTTGCCGGTCAATGGTGGGATGAATATGTCAACTACGGCGGATATCATGGGTATTGGGCCAGGGATATGAAGGCCATCGATGAGCATTTTGGTGATGTTGCCCTTTATAAAAAATTTATTGATGCAGTTCATGCCAGGGGGATGTACGTCATTCAGGATATCGTCTGCAATCATATGGGCAATCATTATGTCTACGACAAGGAGACGGATACGTATTTTATCAATAAAGGGTCTGTCCCAAATCGTGCCGACAAACCGATTCAGGAACCGTTTAACCAGATCGACTATAACGATCCTCAGCAGAGAGCGGCCGCTATTTATCACTGGGAATCGGAACAGAATCCTCAGACGAAGGAAAACATGGGTTTTTCAGATCTTGACGACCTGAACACGGAAAATGAAGTGGTTATTGATGCACTCAAGGACAGCTTCCGCTTCTGGGTTGATCTCGGCGTGGATGGCTACAGAATTGATACTGCTATTTATGTAGAAGATCCGTTCTGGAAGCGATTTCTTGAAGATGAAGACGGGATCCTTCCGTTTGCGGCAGAAAAGGGGAAAGAGGACTTTATCGTTTACGGCGAGGCATGGGTGACACCACCGCCGTATGAGAATAATGCAGAAGAACTGGTCAGTAAATACTTCGATCTCGGCTACACTGCCATGCTGGATTTCCCGCTGATGAGTGAGATGACCAGGGTGTTTAAAGAGGGAAAACCGACCGACTTTCTCAGATACCGGCTGGAACAGAGAGAGGACTTCTTCGACGGCAGAAATATGATTACTTTTGTGGATAATCACGACATGAGCCGGTTTCTCAAGGGTTCAAAGATGCTCGATCTCATGCAGGCGCTTGGACTGATCTTCACAATCCCGGGAATCCCAACCCTTTATTACGGAACGGAACAGGGACTCACTGAGACAAGGGCTTCGATGTTTGCCGGAGGTTATGATACTCAGGTCGACCAGTTTGATACGGAAAATGCACTGTACAGGTATATTCAGGAACTAAGCGCCCTGAGAGGGAAGTATGACGCCTTCAGAACTGGTCATGTGCAGGTGCTTTATTCCGACACGCTCGGACCCGGAGTCTTTATCTACGAGATTTCATACGAAGATGAGGTCTATATGATCTTCATGAATACCAATGCAAAAGCGAAATATGCTTCGGATTTTGATACTGGACTTGCCGAGGGCACGCTGCTCGAACCGATTTTTACCAACAGAATGGTTACAAAGGAGATACAGATCGGGAAAGACGGTATTCTCAACAAGCTGGTCGATGCCAAGGGGTTTGGCGTCTTTAAAGTTACCGATACTGTAAAAGAAATTCAGGACAACGGGATCAGGGTTTCTTTCGACGATTATGAAAAGCTGCATCGTTCTGATTTCAAAATCAGCGGAAAAGCACAAAATGCCAAGAGGGTAAAGATTTTTATTGACGGCAGTGAAGATGACTATGCGACAATAAATCCCGATGAAGAGGGAAACTGGACAGTCGAAATCAGACTGGCCGATTTCATTTCCGGTACGCATAAGATCTTCGCGAAGGCATACGGTAAGATCCCCATCAATTATGAATATTCTGAAACGATAGAAGTGGACATGGAGATTCCCACGGTAGAACTGGCCGATTTTTCAGATCCCGTCGGCGATGACAACGGTCCAACAGGAGATTACACCTATCCAAGGGGAGAGGGAAACTACAGAAATGAGATGGATCTCACCCATATCCGCTTCCAGCAGGTGGGTCAAGTGCTGAGAATTGTGATGACGATGAAGGATATCAGCGACAGATGGACACCGACAAACGGTTTTGATCATGTCGTCTTCAAGATTTTCTTTGATGATCCTGAAAAAACAGGGATTAATGCGCTTCCGGAGCAGAATGCGGAAATGCCCCCGTATGCAGATGGAACACAGGGAGATTGGGATTATCAGATTTATGCAACGGGATGGTCGATCTCCACTTTCAGCAGTGATGGTGCCGATGCGGAGCTATATGGCACATCGGTGACACCGGCTCCGGAAGTAAGGGTGGATAAGGATAATCTGACGGTGACGATTCTCGTACCGCTTGATTCTCTGGATACAAAGTCCCTGGAAGACTGGAAGGTTTATGTAACGACTTACGATTACGACGGAATAGAATCCCTTCTGAGAAGAACATCTCCAAATCCGGGAAAATGGGAATTCGGTGCACCGTCAAAAGATTCACCGAGAATCATGGATGATCTCCTACTAGAGTTTTAGATAACGGAATTTATCAATAAAAAAGGCTGAAAGTTTTCAATACTTTCGGCCTTTTTTATGTTCAGATGAATTAAATATATAAAATCTGAAAAGATTATACAGAAGATAGAAAACTTAGTTTTAAATTCAGAGAATTGTTTTTTAAATAGCTTCTGGATGCTATAATAAGCCTGAAATGTTTTCTTCATTCTTAAAGGTGTGATTTTTATGAAAAGGATGGCCTTGTTGCTTCCATTTATGTTTCTGATCACGGTTGTTTTCTCAACGGTGTACAAAGTGGGTATATATGATAATCCACCTCTCTGTTTTGAACGGGATGGCAAGGCTGCGGGTTTTTATATCGATGTCTTAAATGATATGGCGGAAAAAAACGATTTGCATTTTGATTATACGCTCTATCCTTTCAATCAGGCTTATGAATTACTTCAAAATGGCGAAATAGATATCTTAGTTGCCCTGACTAAAACGGCAGAAAGGGAACAGTATGTGAATTTTAATGAGAAGGCATTCATGACAAGCTGGGCCGTTATATACACCAGGGTGGAGAATTCCTATAATACCTTTGTTGACCTTGAAGATAAATCTGTCGGGTTATTGAAGAATGGCGTGTTTGGACAACGTTTGATTGAAGAAATGGCGCTTTATCAATTAGCCTTCAAACCCGTATTTTTTGATACGTACGGTGAAATTTTAATGGCGATAGAATCGAAGCAGGTTGATGCAGGAGTCGTTAACCGGTTTTCTGAATCGGGATGGAAGGATATGAGTTCGATCATCAAGCCGATCACTACTTTTTCTCCGATGGAGGCCTTTTTAGGCTTCAGCAAGGCAACCGGTCCAAAATTAATTCCGATTGTCGACCGGTATCTGAACGTTATGATAGAAAATGAAAATTCGGAATATTACGATTTTGTTCGAAAATGGCTGATCTTTAAAGCAAAAGCAGGAGATCTGTTTTATATTTATCTGCTTATCTTCCTCTTAATCCTCGGCCTCTGTCTTGCGGTGTATTTTATTATCCGACTGATCAGTCGGTTGCGTAAAAGGTTTTCTGATTACATGGATCTCAGTGAGGAGTTTAAAACGATTCTGAATTCTATAGGAGATGCGGTTGTCTGGACCGATTCGAATGGCCGGATTGAGGGGATGAATCCGATTGCGGTGAAACTGACGGGTTTTGAACTAAAAGAGGTTCTCGG
>DAINPP010000017.1:0-6848 GCA_036743375.1 Thermotogae bacterium
GGTTTAATCCGCTGCGGATCAACGAGGATATCCGGCAGGCACTCAGAGGCGAATTCGGTATCTCAGACAAGGAAAGTGTGATCACCTTTGTGGGACGGCTGGTGCGTGAAAAGGGGGTTGTTGAACTGATCAACGCCTTCGCCACCCTTTCCGAATCGAGAAAGGATGTCAAGCTGCTGATCGTCGGGGAGACTTTGAAGAGTGACCGTGAGGAGGATCTGAGAAGGACACTGGATAACATGATCAAGGCAAAGCACCTTCAAGATCGGGTGATCTTTGCCGGTCACCGTTCGGATATACCGGAGATACTCAGTATCACCGATGTGTTTGCCCTGCCGTCTTACAGAGAGGGGATGCCGGTATCATCCCTTGAGGCACTCAGTATGGGAGTTCCCGTTGTCGGTTCGTTCATCAGGGGACTGAGAGAGGAAGTACAGGAAGGGGAGACCGGTTTTCTGGTTCCCGTCAGGGATACAAACCGGCTTTACAAGGCACTGGATAACACGTTAAATACGATTGCTGCGCCAAATGAAAAATGCAGGGAATTTGTCATACAGAATTTTGATCAGGATGATGTGCTCAAACGACAGCTCAGGATTTATGACAAGATAGAGGACGATTTCAGAAAACCGGTGTTCAGGGGGTAAAAACGATGAAGAAGAGAGATTTCAGGAGTGATACGGTCACACATCCGACGCCGGAAATGCTGCAGGCTGCGGTGAATGCTCAGTTTGGAGATGATGTCTACGGGGATGATCCAACCGTCAATCACCTCGAGGCGGTTGCCGCCCGGATGCTGGGAAAAGAGGCGGCCATCTTTGTTCCATCCGGAACCTTCGGGAATCAGCTGTGTATTCTGACGCATACCCTGCGGGGAGACGAGATCATCCTCGGCAGGCAGTGTCATATCGTCGTACATGAGGCCGGTGCCGCATCGGTGATCGCCGGGGTCCAGTTTAATTTCTTCGATGACTCGCGGGATTATCCGGATTACAAGGCTATTGAGCCTCTGATCCGTTTTGATGATATTCACTTTCCGCGTACGGGTCTGATCTGCGTTGAAAATGCCCGTTCCAACGGGAAAGTGGTAGATCTGACGACCCTTCGTGGGATCAAGGCAATGGCGGAAAAGAAGGCTATTCCGGTTCACATGGATGGCGCAAGGATCTTCAACGCGGCAGCAGCTCTGAAATGTGATGTGAAAGAGATCGCCGACTGTGCAGACTCCGTCATGTTCTGTCTTTCCAAGGGCCTTTGTGCCCCCATCGGTTCGATGGTTGTCGGTACTCAGGCGTTCATCGATAAGGCGAGAAAGAACAGAAAGATCATGGGAGGTGCCATGCGCCAGGCCGGTATCATCGCGGCACCTGGACTTGTTGCCATCGAAAAGATGACCCAGCGACTGACGGAGGATCATGAGAACGCCGCCTATCTCGCCGAAAGACTCGAAGTGTTTGAATCCATAGCCGTTATCGACGAATTCAGAGACATCAACATGGTATTCTGTACGATAGAGGGAGATTTTGAGGCCTTTGAACTGGTCGATTTTCTTGCCGGAAAAGATATCCTGATCAACCCCCCTGAGGCGGGTATCTGGCGTTTCGTCACCCATTACTGGGTCGGAAAGCCTCAGATTGATGCCCTTGTCGATGGAATTCGGGAGTTCTTTTCGGAATAACGGACTTCGGGGGAAGTGTGTATTTGTATAGGAAATTAAGTCTTAAAGTCTCTTTCAGGATCTTTCAGGATCTTTTCGAATCTTGTTCAGTTCTATGTAAATTCATGACTCTTCCCCTTGAGTGGGGTACCACTGAAAGGGTTAAAATCTAAAGTGTCAAAATAAAAGGCGAACCTGAAACGGTTCGCCCTGAGGTATGAAAATCCCGTAAAGGGGGCTCGAGTGTCGCGTAAAACCCCCGACATGGGAATGTTTTTATCCGTCTGCGTTTATCTTGCTGATGAGTTCGTTCAGGACCTGTCCGGCCTTGTCGTGTTCGATCTGGCAGGTTCCCGCTGCTACGTGCCCGCCGCCTTCGTATTTCAGCATCAGCTCACCGACATTTGTCTTTGATGTCCGGTTGAAGATGGATTTACCAACGGCAAAGACGGTGTTCTGTTTCTTGAATCCCCACATGATCCGGATGGAGATGTTGCATTGCGGGAACAGGGCGTATTTCAGAAATCTGTTTCCGGCATGGATGACTTCTTCATCCCTGAAGTCGACTACGAGAAGATTGTCGTGGACCTTCGCGTTCTTTTTGATCTGTTCCCTCAAAAGCGGTTCCTGTTCAAAGTAGAGGTCAACCCTTTCCCTGACATCCCTGAGCTGCAGAATTTCCTCGATGGTGTGATCCTTGCAGTATCTGATGAGATCCATCATGAGGTTGTAATTAGAGATCCTGAACTCTCTGAATCTCCCAAGACCCGTTCGGGCATCCATCAGGAAGTTGAGCAGGACCCATCCGGTCGGATTCAGGACCTCTTCTTCGGTAAACTGAGCCGAATCTCCCTTATCGACGGCTTCCATCATGTCGTTGGAGATATCCCGGAAGGTCCCTTCGCCAAGGAGTTCTTTATAATAGTTATAAACGACCCTCGCGGCTGACGGGGCATTCGGATGAATGATGTGATTGTCATGCCTTCCAACCCTCAGCTGCTCGCTGAGATGATGGTCGAAGGCGAGATGTACCCCATGCACATAGGGGAGATTGGTGGTGATGTCGTTTTCCGTTATCGCAATCTTTCCGTCCTGCATGTCTTTCGGATGGACGAACAGAATATCATCGATCATATTTAAATCTTTGAGAAGCACTGCACATACAAGACCATCGAAATCGCTTCTTGTAACCAGTCTGAATTTTTTATTCATTCTAATCACCCGACTTAAAAGTTTTGGTTCATTCTATTTATTCTACCACATATTTCCCTTGAAATGGTCATCTTAAAAGTTCTTTATCCTTTTTTATGATTTTTATTACTTCCGTATACGCGAGCTTCAAGCGATCCGGCCGGTTGATGAAATCAAGAACCGTATCAGAACGGATCTTTGAATAGTTCCTTTAATTCATTTTCATGGATTATTTCCTCCTACCTTTAACCTTGTGATATTATACAGTAAATATCTCTTTAAATACGAGAGGGTGATAAGGGTGAAGACAGCGGGACTGCTTGGCGGGATGAGTTGGGAATCGACATTGGAATATTACCGGATTATCAATCAGGAAACAAAAAGGTTGCTTGGGGAGAGCCATTCTGCGAGGTGTCTCCTTTACTCCTTCGATTTTCACGAGGTAGAGGTCCTTCAACATGAAGGGCGATGGGAGGAACTGACCGGACGGATGGTTCAGGAGGCGATGAATCTGAAGAAGGCCGGAGCCGATTTTATCGCCATTTGTACGAATACGATGCACCTCATGGCACCGGATATCGAACAGGCAACGGGCCTGAAGGTGGTTCATATTGCCGATGCCGCCGGTGAGGCGGTGAAGGCGTCACTGTTTTCGAAGGTGGCGTTGCTCGGTACACGTTTTACGATGGAAGGCGACTTCTATCGTAAGAACCTGCTGGAAAATCACGGGATTCAGACCCTCATCCCCGATGACTCGGACAGGGAGTTGATCCATCAGGTGATTTACACCGAGCTAATCAGGGGGATTATCAGTGAGAGAAGCCGCAATGAGTTTGTTAGAATCATCGGCGGTCTTGCCGACAGAGGGGCTGAGGGGGTTATCCTCGGCTGTACGGAAATCCCGCTGCTGATATCGGATGAGGTTTCGCCCCTGCCGGTTTTCGACACGACGCGTCTCCATTCCGAGGCAATTGTAAAATATGCCATAACTTGATTAAATATAAAAATGAATTATTATTTGTATCTTTTTAAAGTTAACATGATAAAATATATAATGAGAGTTGTTTTAAGGAGTTGAGATGGAAAGCAAACGAAATGATTTACTGTATACGAACGTGTTTAAGGGGCTGATGATTACCTTTGTCGTCGTCGGTCACGCCATTTTACTCGTGCTGCCTGAAATAACGAACAGTACGGAAAAATATGTTTATATGCTTCTCGGGAAATTGCTGATTCCGAGCGTCTTTGCCTTTTTCTGCTTTTTCGGATACTCTCAGGGCCTATCACGAAAAAAGATGACGAAGGACAAGATGAAAAAACGTGTGAAGAGCACCTTTTTCTCCTATGTGATCTGGGCCTCGATCGCCTGGATCGTCTTTTCACTGCTCGGTCCGGGTTATAACAGCGTCAACAATTCATTCCACTATACGAAAGGCATGTTCTTCCCGATCAATTATTTTGGATCCGTCATGTCTTTTGCCGTATCCTGGCAGTATTATTTTATCTGTATCTTTATCTTCGGGATCTTCTTTCTCTATTTTTTCAGGAATACCCCGTTGGAAAAGCTGAAACGCTATCTATACATCTTTCTCGGGATACAGGCTGCCTTTTATACCTTCATCAGCCTCTTTCTCTGGATGGCTTCTCCGAGTGAAAGGTCGATCCGTATCCTTGGGATCTGTACCTATATCAATCCGGGATCATGGATACTGCCCCTCTTCTGGGGCTATTACCGTGGAGCTGAAAAAAAGGACATCTTCGGGGGTTTAAAACCGGTCGTTCTGATCCCAATGGCGGTCGTTTTCTTTTTCCTTTCCTCCACGGAGATGTTTTTCCTTTCCGGAAAATGGAACGCCTATTGTGTGATGGACCATTTTACCCTGTTGACACTGATCAACTCGATCTTTATGATGTTCATCTATAAAAAGTTTGTGGAATGGATGATCTCGATCAGAGCCATCTGGTTCAGGAATCTTCTCGATGGACTCAGTACGATGGGGATGTTCTCCATCATTCCGTTCTACGTCCATATGCCGTATCAGTGGTTTGTCTTTTATTTCATCAAGTCGACTTTTTTCCCTCAGATCAATACGCTGCTGTCTTTCATCCTGTTATCGATTATCGGATTGATGATCTCATATCTTTCCATCGTGGGGATACGATTGCTGCCAAAGAAACAGAAAAAAGTACTGCTTGGAATTTAGGGGGATATCTGTGGATTTGGCAAGAAATAATTTACTCTATATCAATGTCTTCAAGGGATTTCTGATCTCCTTTGTCATCATCGGTCATGCCATTTTGCTCGTCGTTCCCGAAGTGACGGGTGCAGCGGAGCGGGTGTTTTTCGGTCTCCTTTCGAAGGTTCTCGGACCCTGCGTCTTTGGCTTTTTTTGCTTTTTTGGCTATTCACAGGGACTCGGCAGACAGCATGTCACCAAACAGAAAGTACGATACAGGGCAAAACGAATGTTTATTTCCTATATTGCCTGGGCTTCCATCGCCTGGGTGGCCTTTTTTCTTCTTGGATCCGGTTATGATGCCATCAACAATACGTCCAGTTACACCGGTGGGTTGTTTCTGCCGATAGATTATCTCGTTTCGGTGTTCACCTTTTCTATCTCCTGGCAGTATTATTTCATCGCCATTTTCCTGTTTGCCATGCTCGGTCTACTTTATTTCAAGGATACACCGATCGAACGGCTGAAGGGATACGTGGTGGTGGCCGTGCTCCTCGAGTTTATCTTTTATTACATGATCACCGAATACCTCTGGACGGAGACACCGAGTCATGAGGCGCTTCAGAGACTTGGCATTCTCGCCTACTCAAATCCGCTTGCCTGGGTTATTCCATTGATTTGGGGGTATTACAAGGGAGCGACGAAAAAAGAACTCATAGAGAATAAACACCCTTTTTTGTACGGCATTCTGCTGATTGCCTGCTTCGTTTTTTCCGTCGTTGAAATACTGTTTCTGTCGGAAAAATGGGAGGCCTTCTTTGTGATGGATCATTTTACGGTCTTCTCATTACTCAATTCCATGATGATGATGTTCCTGTACAGCAACTGTGTCAAATGGCTGATTTCAAGGGAGAAAGGCTGGTTCCTGGAACTGATGAAAAAATTCAGCACGATGGGACGCTATTCCATCATCCCGTTTTATATCCATATGCCGTATCAATGGTTCATCTTCTATTTCTTCAAGAAGCGCTTTTTCCCTGAGATATCTCCGTTACCGGCATTTTTCATCATCTCAGCCATCGGTCTGACCCTCTCTTATCTGTCCATCTTTCGGATAAAGAAGATGCCAACGAAGTATAAAAGGTTGTTTATCGGGATTTGAGGTGGTATCTCGTACCTTTTTTTTCTCCCTGTTTTATCAAAAGACCCTTTTCAGTTAGTCTTTGAAGCAGTGATTTGACACCATCAGCCGTTAATCCGGTAATTTCCCTGGTTTTCTGATTGTTTATTGACTTATTCGTTTCAAGGTAAAGGATAACTTTTTCCTCTGAGCTGTTTAGAATGGTATCGGTGTTATATATCGGTGTTTTATCGGTGTTATATATCGGTGTTTTATCGGTGTTGTTTGTTTTTCTATGAAAGATAAACTGTATAAAATTTCCCTTTTCTATTATTTGCGGTTGAATCAGCCCTTCTGCCTTGCATAATTCGGCAATACGGCCCATTCCTGAACCCCATTGTTCGATATATCCCAGCTCTTTAAAAATTCTTGCAAGAACTTTATTCCTGATTTCAGAACGTCTTGAAGTAAAGATGTCATAAAGGTTGATAGATGCGGGTAAAACACCGGGTGAGTTAATTTCTACTATATCATCATAGATTGCGATTTTTATGTTTGCACCCAATCGCCCGTAATTTCTGTGTACGAAAGCATTTAACACAGCCTCTCTTAAGGCTTCAACAGGAATTTCAAGTTTATCCTCTCTGATAAATCCATTTATTTCTGCAGAATTATTCAGATGTGTTCTTAAAAAGACTTCAAC
>DAINPP010000017.1:6948-50131 GCA_036743375.1 Thermotogae bacterium
TATTCAGTCTTTTCCTTTCAAGTTCAGCAATAAATTCATGATCGGCTTGCTTATTTTCAGCGCCTACACGAACGTAAGTTCCATTATTTTTATTGTGTGATTTTAAATAATATGGAGGTAGATTTCCAGGAAAGACATGAATCACAATGATATTTTTCCCTTCTAAATTTTCAACGTAAATATCTGGAATGATAACGGGAAAGCAAAGGGTGTGGATAATATCCGAGATCTTGTCCTGTATATCGAAAAGTTCACCGTCATTTACTCCCTTAATCTCGCCAGTGTCACTGACGCCGATGAATATCTTGCCACCAGCACCATTTGAGAAGGCGATGACGGATTTTGCAAGTGTCTCTGACTTCGGCAGTTTTTCCTTGAATTCAACGAACCTCGATTCTCCGGCTATTATTTTATCCATACTCAAAAAGATCACCTCAATTAAAAATCCCGCCGTGTGATAGGCGGGATCAACGATTCTTGTAAAGGGTTATTCTACAGTCTCAAAATCGATGGATTCGATAGAAACCGGATGTGTTGGTCTGTCTGTGTAGTCGACTTCCATTCCGGCTATCTTGTCGACGATGTCCAATCCCTCGACGACTTGTCCGAAAACGGCGTGTTTGTTGTCGAGATGGGGGGTTCCACCGAGTTCGACGTATTTCTTCTTCTGCTCGTCTGTCAGTGGGAAATGATTGACGTATTCTTCCGTCATCTTTGAATTCTGTACGATGAAGAACTGGCTGCCGTTTGTGTTTGGACCGGCGTTTGCCATAGACAGGGCCCCTTTGAAATGAACGAGCTCCGGACTGAACTCGTCGTCAAAACTGTCTCCATAGATGCTCTCGCCACCCCTTCCGGTACCCGTCGGGTCGCCGCCCTGAATCATGAAATCCTGAATGGTCCGGTGGAATATCGTATCGTTGTAATAATTTTCCCTGGCATGTGTCTTGAAGTTTTCTACCGTTTTGGGGACAAGATCACCGAATAATCTGACCTTTATGTCTCCTGCCGTGGTGTGGATCACACAGAGTTCTTCGCCTTTAACAGGCTTTTCAAGCTGTTTGATAGTCATTCTGCAAAACCTCCGTAAAAATATTTTTAATCGTTTCGGTCTGAGAAATTATAGCACAAAAAAATAAAGATGGTTTCTTTTCAGGAACCATCTTTTTAAAGGGGAGAGGTAGCTATTGTTGTTTTTATACAATATAAGACGGTGTTATTTCGATATTATTCCCTTTTTTTTTGTGGATGCTCATAATGCGTTTGTCTTCTTCCCCGTACTTCTCAAGCGGCAATTGAAAGTGTTTCCGACGAGCCGCTTACCGCTGCCTGACAACTTGTAATAATAAAGGCTGAAACAGGCCCCCCTGTTTTATCACATTGTGCGATGACAGAATCAGTAAACGGTAATCGAATCTACCGCGAGATGTCCCGGGAGCTGGTAGTCGTAGGCATAGGCCATCAGGTACAGATAGATGGGGATTCCTTCCTTCATCCAGGCGTAGTCGTATTCAAAAACATCTCCCCAGGCGGTGTAGACTTTGGCCTTCCCGGAAGAGATTTCGATTATGACCCGATTATCCGCGACGGAATAATTCTGATTCAGGAATTTTTCACGGGCCTTACCGTAGTCAATGGAATCTGCGAGGGAGACATAACTGGACTGCAGAAGCTGATGGGTCACAAAGGTGTATCTCATATTTTCCCGGCTCCAGAGACCGGAATCGTATCCAAGCTGATCGAGGACCAGCCCATAGCTGTGAAAATTATCCGATTTTAATTGAATAGTAATGAGTCTTGTTTCACCGGGTGGCGGGACTTTAAAGAGGGCTTCCCGGCTTTTGATACCCACACTTGCCCATTCGTGCCATTTTGGAATACTGACATCAAAGACCCCATCGATGAGTTGATAGCAGTCGGTATAATTTCCACCGGTATCCTGAAATCTCACCCACTTCGTTTCATCGAGACCGTTGAAATCATCTGAAAAGATGGGGGTTCCTGAAACTGCCGGGTATGCGGCCTGCTTGACGGGCAGTTTGTTGGATCCCCGTTCGATGGTGATAGTCTTTAGGGCAAGACTGCAGTCGCTGTTTTCTTCATCCGGAACCGTGAAGAGATAGAGAAACAGGGTGTCATCGAGTTGTGCGAATTCTATGGGCCTTTCCAGTCGATTGTTCAGGGAATCTTCCAGGATGATCCGGTTGCTGTAAATCCTGACGGTGATCCTTTCCGGCATCTTAAATCCGGCCCAGCTTGTGTAGGAGTTATTTGTTACGGATAGCGGATTATAGAGGCTTAATCCGGTCTTTGCCCCATTCTGCTGTGTTCTGTAGAAGATGTTGGCATTTTCATTCTGATGCAGGTAGAAATCGTTACATTCTTCGGTAAAACAGATCTGAAATCCCCTGCTGAGTTCGGGGATGATATCGAAATGAAAGACGACGGGATTATCCGCCAGGTCCTCTGTGATTTTCACCACCGGCTGATAGCTGTAGATGCCGTTTTTAGACCAGGCCGGACCCCTTTCTATCTTCAGCACACCGTTTTCATAATGAATACAAGATCGGCAGGCATCGAAACCCGGCAGATAATAACCAAATTCCCCTTCGATCCTTTCCTGATCCATTGTCAGTACATACGGTTCCGCTTCATCCCTGAGGGCTGTGTTATTACTCAGACGGTCACCGTTTGAAGATGGTTTTCCTGTTGTCTGTGTCCCGGTGTAATTCGTCGGCGTACCAACATGGTGCTCGCCTTCCGCCGAGAGATGAACCGTGTTGAAAATGGAAAGAACTTCCATCATGACCGCCTGTCCCTTGTTGATCAGCCAGACTTTATCCGTGTTTGTATAATCACTGTAACCGTAGGTATGGAGATAAATATAAATGACCTGATGGCCCTTGATGACATACCCCTCCATATAATCTGAATATTGCGCATCGTAAAGCCCGGATCCGCCGGCATATCCTTCTGTGAATTGTGTTTCCGGGGTGTAGACATAGCCGATGAAATCGTCGAGGGTGATCTCGCTGACCTTCTGTCCCTCTTTTTTACAGGCCTGCAGATCGTGATAAATGTCATCCGAACTCTTATAGCCTGAATCTTCCATGAACCGTATCGTTAGTTCACCGCCGACTACAGAACGCCCCGTTCGAGAGCCAAGATTGAATGTGTTTTCACTCTCCACCCGGTTGAGCTGGACACCCCCATCGTAAGACTCCCCCTTCCAGAGATCAGGTGCCGTTACATTAAACCTGGCCGGAACAACATTCAGTACCACCTTTTCTATCAACGAATCAGAGCTTGAGACGATCAGTTCCCGTGTGAAGGGTTCCGCGTACCTGTAATAAAGATATTGTCCCGTGACGGAATCCGGCAGCTTCTGCAGGACCTCGAACGGAAACTTCAAGGTATTCCCCCGAACATACTCAGAGTGGTTAAACCCATCATTCAGCTTGAAAACATCGGAGATCATCAGCTGCCTTTCCTCGAGAATTCGTATGGTTTGAGCCCCGGTAGACACCGTTGAGCCGAGAAGCAGACTGATAATCATGACAAACATGGCTTTCATTTTCATCTGTTTTTCCTCCTTCATGAATTTCTGTTAACGGTTGAGAAATCCGAGAAAATCGAGTGTTTAGTATTCAAATTATATTTAATCACATCAATGATATAGTATACCACTATTAACAATTTTCCTGACATTCGCCGTCTGTTTTTAGGCCCGTTGGCCTTCAGAGGTGTGGAATCTCTTCGGGCCGCCTTGAATTGTTTTGTTTCATATGATATATTATAGTAAGAAAATTTTCATGATTCTGTACGGGGGTTTATTGATGTTGATTGACAACGTAGTGAAGATGATGCCGGAGATGACGCCGGTGAACAGGAAGATAGCCAAATACCTGATAGATAATCCGCAGGAATTCGGTTTATCGACGGTAGAGGAAATTGCCGAAAGGCTTGAGATCAGCCGGGCATCGCTGGTCAGATTTGCAAGGTTGCTTGCGTTTAAGGGATTTTATGACCTGAAGAAGGCGATTCAGGAAGACATTCGTGAACGGTTGAATCCCTATGAAAAGATAAAGAACACGAAGCTCGACGCGATGACGCAGGAGAATCAGTTCGATTTTTTCACTTCCATCGAACTGAAAAATATCAAGTCGACTTTGAGTACCATACAAACTGAGGATATCCTCAATTTTCTCGCCGCGGTGAAAGAATCTGAGAATATCTTTGTTTCGGGATTCGGGCTGAGTAAGCATCTCGCCATGGCACTGGTGTTCAGCCTGAACAACCTGCTGACAAAGCCGGTAACGCTTCTGAACGGTTCGCTGGATGATTTCGTTTATCTGATGACCCATATCTCGGACAAGAGCTGCATCATTCATTACTCTTTTCCGGCCTATTCGAGTGAATCGAACTTTGTCTACGAGGAGGCAAAAAAGAGGAAGGCAAAACAAATTCTGTTTACGGATTCGAAATCCTGTCCGCTTTACGCCGGCTGCGTGGCCTCCTTCATCTGCAAGAATGATTCCGTGCTGCTTACCAATTCGCTTGTACAACCGACACTCATCACTCAGACACTGATGCATATGTTGATCCTGACGGATAAGGAAAAAATGGAAAATCATCTGACGGCGATATACAACAGTGAAATCGAGGCGAGAAAGAACATCAAGGAAAGTGATTAAGGGATCTAACTTAGCGATGTATAAAAGATGAACCGACGAAAATCCTGAGAGTGAACGGCTCTCGGGATTTTTTTATGTTCGGTTAAAAAGATAACATAAAAAAAACCAAAATGACTTCGGATATTATTGTTCTGAGTGAAGAAAAACTTGAAATAATATGTTTCATATGGTATAGTTAAGAAACAAATATTTCAAAGGAGTCGTATATGTCCGAGAACTTACTGGAGATCAAAAATCTTTCGATTCATTTCAAAACATTTTTCGGTTTGCTGAAAGCGGTCAGAAATATCGATCTTGAGATAAAACCGAAAGAGATCGTGGGCCTGGTCGGTGAATCCGGCTGCGGGAAAAGCATCACGGCGAGATCCATTCTCAGGCTTCTGAAGACACCTCCGGCCATCATTCCAAATGGAGATTTTATATTTGAAGGAAAATATCTGAACAGGCTGTCGACGGAGGAGATGCGTGAGATAAGGGGAAAGGCGATATCCATGATCTTTCAGGAACCCATGACCTCTCTCAATCCCGTTTTCAAGGTGGGAGATCAGGTGGCCGAGGCGTTGCTGACGCACGGACGATTGTCTAAAGAAGAGGCGGCAAGGCAGGTAACAGCAGTTTTTAAATCGGTGGGAATTCCGGATGCCGAGAGACGTTACGACGTCTATCCTCATCAGCTTTCAGGCGGGCTTCGTCAAAGGGTGATGATAGCCATGGCACTGATCTGTCATTCGAAGCTGCTGATTGCCGATGAACCGACGACCGCCTTGGATGTCACGATACAATCTCAGATCCTCGATCTCATCGGTGAGTCCAAAGACAGGTATGACATGTCCGTCCTGCTTATCACGCATGATCTCGGGGTTATCTCGGAAGTTGCCGACAGGGTCTATGTGATGTATGCCGGCAAGGTCGTTGAAGAAAATACGGTAGAAAAATTACTGAATCGTCCCGGACATCCCTATACCGAAGGGCTGATCCAGTCGATTCCGAGACTCGATCTCCCCCACAGGAAGGGGATGCGTCTGAATACACTGTCGGGCAAGGTACCGGAGTTGTATGAGATACCGAAGGGCTGCCCTTTTTCAGACCGCTGTCTGAAGGTCATGCCGATCTGTCATGAAGAGGATCCGGAATTGAAACGGATTGAGCCGGATACGCAGGTTGCCTGCTGGTTATATCGATGATGGTGATGTGAATGAATATATTTCGTGTAGAAAATCTGGAAAAAAGGTTTCCGGCGGGGAAGAACGGCCTTTTCGGAAAGAATAAATGGATTCATGCGGTTGACGGGGTTTCGATCGCCGTCAGAAGCGGGGAGACACTCGGTCTGGTCGGTGAATCCGGCTGTGGGAAATCCACTTTTGGCCGGACCATGCTGAAGCTGATAGAACCCACTGCCGGTCGGCTTTATTTTAAGGATGAAGAGATATCCCTGAAAAGGCCCGGTGAAATGAAACCGCTCAGAAAAAAGATGCAGATGATCTTCCAGGATCCCTATGCCTCCCTGAACCCGCGTATGACGGTGGGGGATATTGTGGGAGAACCCCTGACGGTCCATCATATCTGCCGGACATCGGCCGAAAAGAGGGAACGGATAAGAAATCTTCTCGAAAAGGTGGGATTTCAACCGAATTATGCGGACCGGTATCCGGGTGAATTTTCAGGCGGACAGCGGCAGCGTATCATGATAGCAAGGGTGCTGGCGACTCAGCCTGAACTCGTTGTGGCCGACGAGGCGGTATCTGCCCTGGATGTCTCGATTCAGTCGCAGATCCTGAATCTGCTGTGTGATCTGCAGGATGATTTTGGTTTATCCTACGTTTTTATCTCGCATGATCTCGGCGTGGTGAAGTTTATCAGCGACCGGATAGCGGTCATGTATATGGGGCGTATCGTTGAACTGGCTGATTCAAATGAATTGTATGAAAGGCCGCTGCATCCCTATACACAGATTCTGTTGCAGTCGATACCGACGATCAATGGGGATCGTTCTGAAAAGATCAGACTGACGGGAGAGATTCCCTCTGCGATGGATTATCCACAGGGGTGCGCTTTCGAATCGAGATGTAAAAGGGCTTCAAGAGACTGTGCCGTTGGGAAACCGGAGTTGAAGGAGATTACCCCGGAACACTATGTTTCCTGTTTTCTTTACTGAGGGGAGTGGGAGAATGTGCTGATCGATGACGTTGTGAGATTGATGCCGGAAATGACACCGGTTAACGGAAAGATCGCAAAATATCTGATAGATAATCCGCAGGAGTTCGGTCTGTCTACCGTAGAGGAGATTGCCGGTCGGCTTGAAATCAGTCGTGCTTCACTCGTCCGTTTTTCGAGACTGCTGGGTTATAAGGGCTTTTATGATCTGAAAAAGGCAATCCAGGTGGATATCCGTGAAAGACTCAACCCGTATGAGAAGATCAGAAACGCGAAGTTTGATGAAATGTCAGAGGGGATGCAGTTTAATTTCTTTTCCACTGCCGATCTGAAGAATATAAAAACGACGTTGAAGACGGTGGACAATCACTCGGTGTCCAATTTTCTTGAAACGGTCATCGCGGCTAAGAATATCTTTGTTTCGGGCTTTGGCCTGAGCAAGCATCTTGCGATGTCGCTGGTGTTCAGTCTGACCAATGTTCTGACCAAACCGGTGACGTTGCTGAACGGTTCACTCGATGACTTTGTCTACCTGATGAACAAGGTTTCGGAGCATAGCTGTATAATCCATTATTCCTTTCCGGTTTATTCGGATGAATCCCTGTTTATTTACAGAGAGGCCCGAAAGAAGAAGGCGAAGCAGATTCTGTTCACCGATTCAAAGTCCTGCCCGCTGTATGAAGGCTGTGTCTCGACCTTTATCTGTAAGAATGATTCGATGCTGCTGAGCAATTCGTTTGTACAACCGACACTCATCACTCAGACGCTGATGCATATGCTGGTCCTGACGGATAAGAAAAATTTTGAAGATCATCTGAGTGAAATCTATAAAAAGGAACTTGAAGCCAGATTAATGTTGAAAGAGGGGGAATGATATGAAATTATTTGTTTCTACAGACATGGAAGGGGTCAGCGGAGTTGCCTCATGGAGTGAGATGAACCGTGACAGCCGTTACGGCGACTGGTTAAACTCCGAACTCGGTTGGATTCTGGATGAGATGATGACTCATCACGATTTTGATGAACAGCTGACTGAAATGACCATCTGTGATTCACATGCGAGGGGGGAGAATATCCCGTTTGGTAACCTTCCCGATCCGAGAATCACGTATATCCGCGGATATCCAAGACCGTATTATATGATGCAGGGATTGGATGCGACCTACGATGCCGTTCTGCTCATCGGCTATCATGCGAGGATAGGGGCCTTCGGCGGTGGGATGGACCATTCCTACTCATCCTCCTGTATCTACAATATCCGTATCAACGACAGAACGGTGGGAGAGACAGAAATCAACGCCATGTATGCCGGTTTATTCGATGTTCCGGTTGTGATGATTTCGGGGGATGATGTTCTTGAGAAAGAGATGGTCGAATATTACGGCGAAGAGTTGCTATTTGTCAGGACAAAAGAGGGAATCGGCCGTTACGCGGCGAAGATGTATCATCCGGAAACGATAGAAAAGGCCTACCGCGAGCAAACGGCTGCCCTGATCAGGAGATTTGAGGAAAATAGAGGGTTCGAGATAAAGAAGCCGGATAAACAGACCGTTCTTGAAGTGGATCTTGTCAATACGGTCATTGCCGATGCGTTGAGTGTCGTTCCGGGGTTAGAAAGAATAGAGGGAAGAACCGTCAGATATTCCAGCGAAAATTACAGTGATGTGTTTCAAATGATACTCACTATAGCAATGCTTGGTGGTCGTTTTTCAGACTTTCACTAAATCTTGTTTTGAGGAGGCAATGTATGAAGAAAGTTGTGTTTGTTATGTTTGTTGTGTTAATGTTCGTTTCTATGGGTTTTTCGGAAGAAGTATTCAAAGATGGAGTCCTTACCATTGCCGTAGAGAAAGATGCCCGTTCTCTTGACCCTATTGTGGTTGCGGATAATGCATCTTTCCAGATGTACACGCAGATTTTTGATTCCCTTGTATCCGTTACGAAGGATCTTGAAATCGTCCCGAGTCTCGCCGAATATCAGACGGAAGATTCCAAGGTCTGGTATTTTACCATTCGGGATGATGTCAAATTCCACAACGGAGACCCGTTAACCATCGAAGATGTCGTTTATACCTTTGAAACCGTCATGGATCCCGAGACGAGTTCGCCGAATTACGAGAACCTCAAGGTCATCGAATCCATCGAAAAAGTAGACGACAAGACGGTGAAGTTTACCCTTCAGTATCCATTCTCCGCTTTCCTTGAGAGAGTATACACGCAGCCTATCGTCAATAAGGCACTCAGAGAAGCCGATCCCGTGGCCTATGGGCTCAATCCGGTCGGAACGGGACCCTTTGCAATCGAAAAATGGGAGAAGAACAATCAGCTCGTTCTGGTCAGAAATGAAGGATACTGGATGAAATATCCGAACCTTAAAAAGGTCATCATGAAGCCGATCCCGGAACCCTCCGTTGCATTGGTCAACCTTGAAGCCGGTGATGTGGATCTGCTCATGAAGGTCCTTCCGGATGATTTTGACAGGATCAGCGGTAATTCAAATCTCACTCTCGATGTCAAGCCGGCCCTCAATTATTATTATCTCGCCTTCAACGTGGAAAATAAACCGGTCAGCAACATAGACGTCAGAAAGGCCATCTACATGGGTGTTGACATGAATGCAATCATCGATACGGTTCTTGGACAGGCCGGCGTCCGGGCGATGAGCTCCCTCTCACCGTCTTCGTGGGCCTACAATCCGGATGTTGAAAAGTATGCGTTGGCCTACAACCCCGCAGAAGCGATGAAACTGCTCAGCGAGGCCGGACTCGCAGGTGGTTTTGACATCACCATCTACACACCGCAGGATACCTACAGAAGAAAGATAGCCGAACTGATGCAGATACAGCTTCAGGCAATCGGTGTCCGGGCAAAGGTAGAATCACTGGAATGGGCCTCCTATCTCCCGCTTATCGATGCCGGTAAGACCAGCATGTACACGATGGGGTGGAACTGGCTGACGGATCCCGACGGTCTGATCTATGATATTCATCATTCACAGCTTGAGGCCTGGGAGACAAACGGAAGCAGCTATAACGGAACCAGATTCTACAGTCAGGAAGTGGACGAGGCACTCGAAGCCGCGAGAAAGAGTTCAAACATCGCGGAAAGAACGCAGCTTTATCAGAAGGTTCAGGAGATCTGGTTCAGCAATTACGTTCATATCCCACTCTTCCACAAGGTCGCCACGGCAGCCTTTAACAACAGGGTGCACGACTTTGAAGCCAACGCCATCGAATATACATTCCTTTGTACACCGGACACCAACGTCTACGTGGACGAAAAGTAAAAATAGGAAGTTGCAGGGGAGATTCGTGATCTTTCGTCGGGAAAGGACACGAATCCACCCCTATATTAATCAAAGTTTCGGGAGGATATATGTTCAGATATCTGGTTAGAAGATTATTTCTGCTGCTGCTCGTACTCTTTGGGGTAATGATACTGGTATTTGCCGTTGGGAGAATGATTCCGGGAGATCCGGCAAGGGTCATGCTCGGAGAAAGGGCAACAGAAGAAATGGTTCAGAACATGAGAGTGAAACTCGGGTTGAACGAGCCGGTTGTTGTTCAGTTTGGAATCTATTTCATCAACGTGATAAAAGGGGATCTCGGGACCTCCATCACGCAGTTTCAGCCTGTGATAAAGATTATTCAGTCCAATTTCATGGCAACGTTTGAATTGGCACTGATGAGTGTCATCTGGGCGGTTCTGATTGGTATTCCCGTGGGGATACTCGCGGCAAAGAAGAAAGATACGATCTTTGATTATACATCCATGACGATTGCGCTGTTCGGTGTCTCCATGCCTGTTTTCTGGATCGGACTCATCTTCATCCTGGTCTTTTCCGTTCAGTTGAACTGGCTTCCGGCTTCCGGCCGTGAAATCGGCCTCTTTGACGCATTTGGCGAACTGTTCAGAACGGGTGATTTTTCCGTTCTCTGGGAGGCCTTTTCTCACATCATCATGCCTTCACTTGCCCTTGGAAGCATGTTTACCGCGATGATTGCCAGAATGACCCGGTCCAGTATGCTGGAGGTACTCGATGAGAATTATATAGAAACCGCACGGGCAAAAGGGGTCAAGGAAAGCCGGGTGATCAACCGGCACGCCAGAAAAAACGCGATGATTCCGGTTGTAACCGTCATCGGCATGCAGATTGGTTCTCTCATGGGTGGGGCCGTCCTGACCGAAACCGTTTTCGCCTGGCCGGGAATCGGAAGGCAACTCGTGGAAGCCATATTTGCCAGGGATTATCCGCTGTTTCAGGGGATCATCCTCATGGCCGCCATGTTCTTCGCCGTTGCCAATCTGATCGTCGATTTGCTGTACGGTGTACTTGATCCAAGGATAAAGCTCCAGTAGAGGTGTGATTATGATAGAAGAAAATACATTAAACGACACGTTAAACCCGAAGAGAAAGTTCTATCAGACGAGAAATTTCTACAGGGCCATCCACAATAAACGGCTGATAATCGGCCTGTTTCTCGTCGTTTTTATCGTTATAGTAGCGCTCTTTGCCCCTCTGATAGCCCCGGAAGGTCTGTTTTCAATGGATTTTAACGCGAGGCTCGCAAAACCCTCGGGGGAACATCTCCTTGGCTGTGATGACTTTGGCCGGGATATTCTGAGCCGGATCATACTCGGGACGAGGGTTTCACTGACCGTAGGCCTTGTCTCGCAGCTCGTTGCACTGCTGCTCGGTGCGACACTCGGAATGATCGCGGGCTATTACGGCGAACTGGTTGACAATATCATCATGCGGATCATGGATGTCTTCTTTTCGTTCCCCTCGCTCCTGCTCGCAATCGCTTTGATGACGGCCTTTGGCTCCAGTATGTCGAATATCATCCTCGCTATCGGGATCGTCTATACCCCGCATTTTGCAAGGATCGTCAGAGGCTCTGTCCTGTCGGTCAGGGAGAAGGAGTATATCGAATCGGCGAGGGCACAGGGAATGTCCGATGTCAGGCTCATCATTCGGCATATCCTGCCGAACATCATGGGACCCATCATCATTTACGCCACGATGGGAATCGGCGATGCCATCCTGACTGAAGCCGGACTGAGCTTCCTTGGACTGGGCATACAGCCGCCGACACCGTCGTGGGGTGGCATGCTCTCAAACGGAAAGAACTTCATCAGTGTGGCGCCGTATGAAGTCATCTTTGCCGGTATCGCCATCGTCTTTACCGTTCTCGCCTTTAACACCTTCGGCGACGGGATCCGAGACTATCTGGATCCGAGACAGAATCAGTGAACTGAGACACGAATAAAACCGTATAAACAAAAGGGAAGCTGACAACACATCAGCTTCCCTTTTGTTTATCGTTGAACGGTTCTGGAAAAAATGGTTTCCGGTAACGGAAAAAAAAACAGATTTTGACCATTTGTCTAAACCCGGAGATGAGGCGTATTTGTTTTAGAAATTGATCAACCGATTAGATTGAGCAGATCATCCTTCGTTATGGGAATCTCAGTAACCCTTTTCCCGATGGCATTTGAAACGGCATTGGCGACTGAGGCCGGAGCCGGAATGAGAGCCGGTTCACCGATTCCCTTGGCCCCAAATGGTCCTTTCGAGAACGGCGCTTCGATGATTTCAACGCCGAATTCGGGCATCTCATGAATGGTCGGGATGGTGAGGGTGTTGAAATTATCGGTGATGAGATGACCGGTTTTATCGTGTTTGAGTTTTTCATAGAGGGCATACCCCATTCCCTGAACGAATCCACCCTGAACCTGTCCGTAAATCCCGTCGATGTTGATGGCCCTCCCGACATCATGCCCCGCAAACGCCTTCAGAACCTGTACATGGCCGGTGAGCATGTCGACTTCCACTTCCACGATGTTGGTGGCGAAAGAATAAGTCACATAAGCCTCCCCAAAGCCGTTTTTCGTATCCCAGGTGAGTTTTGGTGTCTTGAACCATCCGGTTGCGGAAAGTCCCTGATTGTCCGTATCCCCGAGTGATGCAAGTTCATTGAACGACAGGCGCTGGGACCTGTTTTCGGAGTTGCAATAACTCCCGTCTTCGATCAGAATATCAGCCTGATCGATCATGAATCTGTCGGCGGCCATTCCCTTCATCTTTTCAAGCAGTTGCTCGCAGGCGAGTTTGACCGCGTTTCCACTGAAAAGCGTCGTACGGGATGCAACGGTCGGACCGCTGTCGGGGACAAAAGCGGTATCGGGCTGATAAACCTTTATCCGGTCTACAGACTGACCAAGGACTTCTGCGGCGATGAGGGCCATCGTCGTCTTTGCGCCTTGTCCCATCTCCGTTCCGCCGATCTGTATACCGACGGAACCGTCCTTGAATATCTGTACAAAGGCACCGCTGGCATCGAGTCTCTGCCCCATGGCCCCAAGCGCCACCCCGTAATGGATGTGTGAAACCCCGAGACCTCTCTTGACAAACCTGTGTTCAAGGTTAAAGGTCTCCACGTCCTTCTGAAGCCTTTCCCAGTCTGAGCGTTCTCTGAGTCTTGTGATGGTTTCCTTTGCGCCGATCGCCTCATCGAGCAGATGTCCGGTGGGTGTCATCTTCCCCTTTTCGAGCGCGTTGATCTCCCTGAGGTACAACCTGTCCATACCGAGCCTTTCGGCGATCATATCCATCATGGATTCCATGGCAAAGAAGACCTGTGGGGAACCGAAACCCCGGTAGGCACCACAGGGAACCTTGTTGGTATAAACCCCGTAAACATCCACATTGACATTTTTTATGTCATAAGCACCTGCGGCATGCACCACGCTGCGCCAGAGGACGATAGGAGACAGAGTCGCATGTGCTCCCATATCGCCGATGGCCTCGACCTTGACGGCCCTGACCCTTCCGTAATCGGTTACACCGACCTTGTAGGTGGATTTGATGGGATGTCTTTTGCTGGTAAGCTGCAAGTCCTCTTCTCTGTTCAGACAGAGTTTTGCAGGCCTTTTCAGTTTATTTGCGACGATGGCTGCCGGGATCGCAAAATAAGTGGGGACATCCTCTTTTCCACCGAATGCCCCACCCGTCTCGGTCTGAATGACACGGACTTCCGAATAGGGAATTCCAAGCACTTCGGCCACACCGTTTTGGACATAATAAGGGCATTGCATGGAACCGTATATCGTGAAAATATTGTTGATGTCTATGACGGCGATGACTCCCTGAGGCTCCAGGTAGGCCTGCTCCTGATAATCGGCGAAAAAGGTTTCTTCAAGGACGAGATCACATCCCTCAAACATCTTCTCGGGGTCATCCTCCCCTTTTCTGACCACGTAATGCGTGTTGATATTGCTTTTTCCGTGGATGAGATTGTTATCCCTGAGGGCCTCATCCATGGTCAGGACGGGTGGAAGTTCCTCATAATCGATCTTTACCGCTTTGGCGGCTCTTCTGGCAAGCTCTTCCGTTTCAGCGGCGACATAGGCGACATAATCGCCCACATAGGTGATCTTGTCACCGGGTTTGAGCAGGGCGGGATAATCCGGTACGATATCTCCCATCTGATTTTTTCCGGGGATATCTTCAAATGTCAGGACATCGATCACCCCGGGCTGTCTTCGGGCCTCATCAACGTCAATGGACTTTAAAATCCCATGGGCGACATTCGCCGTTGCGATGGCCACATGGACCATATCCGGAAATTCGAGATCCCTGATGTATTTGGAAGTCCCGCAAACCTTTTCGGGACCCTCCAGTCTTGTTGTCCTTTTTCCGATCGCCTTAAATCTATCCATCACTGCCCTCCCGGTTATTCTTCTTCGAGTATCGAAGCCAGTTTATCCTGGAATCCAAGTTGCATCAGCTGAAGCAGAACGTTTAATTTCGGGCTGTCCACTCCGTCAAAGGCAATCAGGACCTTCTTCGACCTGACGGGGATGGGGAGCATAAACAGCAGTTCACCGTTTTTTCTTTCCCTGATTCCTATATCAGAATAATTTTCGTTGAAGTATTCCTCAAAGTATCTTTCTATATCCTCTTCGAGTGTTTCTGGGATGCTCATCAACCGGTTCCCCGTCTTGAAGGCGATAAACATGTTTTCTATATCGAAATTCTTGACCAATCCGTCTTTCATGATCTTGTAGAAATCAATTGCACCGCTGCATTCTCCGACCTTTTCATAAAGCTGATTGGCGCTTTGAAAGGCTTCCATGACCTCTTCATAGGAATGCAGGACCGAATTGAAGTCTTTGTGTGCGAGTAGGATCTCCAGCACGAGACCGGCCATACCGGATACCATGGACAGAAAATCCCTGTCTTTCCGGTTGAAATCGTACAGGAACATCACGCCGAGTACGTTTCCGTCGATTCCCCTGATAATGGTGGCAAAATTTGGTATTTCCCCTTTTGATTCCAGTTCCTTGAAATACGGTTTGAGATTTCCAAAATCATCCTCTATTGCCTCGCGTTCATGCGGATCATCGAGATTGTATTCATCCCAGACCGTATTGTATTTGATGGTGAGTGCCTGTTTGAAGTCCTGGGCCTTATGACCCCAGAGTAGATTTCCCCAGCTCTTTCTGACGAAGAGTGCAATCCGGTTTGTCTGAAAAACCTCTTTGATCATGTCTTCGAGATTGTCACAGAACTGATCGATCTGCTGAATGGAGAACAGGTATTCGAGCCCCTTGTAAAAGGCCTCGAGCCTGAACACACTTCGGTTCAGTTCGGTCTTCTCCTCTCTTGAAGCAATCCTCAACGCCTGATAATCGATGATCTTTGAAGCGAGATGGCTCAGACTGTTGATGATGACCTTTTCAGAATCGGTATATCCCTCGTTTCTGCCCATGAGAATGAAGAAGCGGATCTCCTCATCGATCTGTATCGGAATGGCATAGAGTGATTTGTACAATTGATTGAGTTTGACCATTTCGGGATACAGCTGATTTTTCCCTATATTTGTAGGGAAGGCAAAGGAGATAGTCGAACTGTTTTTTTCCGTCTTGACAACCTTTTCAACCTTTTCGGCAAAACCGTGATTGTGTCTCAGGATATAATCATTCTCTTCGAGTGTGTAAAGCGCACTCGAGGACAGCAGCAGTTCACCGAAGGCATCGCAGAGTATCGTCATGAGATCTACGGTGGGGATGGGTTCAAGCAGAGAGGTCATGATCGTTTCTATTCCCGTCATACTGTAGGTGAGTTTTGCGATCTCCATGTCCTTTTCGGCGCTTACACTGTAAAGGCTTTGAATCTCCATCAGCTTGTTGATGAATTCCAGCATTTCCATGTCGAGTTCCTTATCCACAAACAACTGGGTATCATCAAAGAAGGAGTAATGATTAAAATCATTCAGTTCTTCCTCAATCTCTTCAAATGTTTCATAGGAATATTTCTGAGGGGACATGTTAAACGCATCTTCAACCATCCAGACGGTGGCGTTATTCTGGGTTGCCTTGTTTTTAAAGAAACATCCGCTCGTTTTAGCAGTTCTGTCAAGATAGCCGAGAATTTCGGCATACAATCTTGGGGTTCCAATATACTTGATGATTTGGTTGATAACGATCACCCCTTTACAGTTCTTTTTTCAGAATGGCCTCAAGCATGGCATTCTGGTTCCTGATGAGCACGTTGAAGTTATCTTCGATAACCTCCCCTTCTTTTATTCTGATCACCCCGTTTATAACGGACATAAATACCGTTCCCGGGTTACATAATATTAACGCGGAAACCGGGTCGGATATTCCACCGGCCATTTCTAACGTATCGATCCTGAAAAAAACAAAATCGGCGGATTTTCCCGTTTCGATAGAACCGATATAATCATCCATGCCAAGTACTTTGGCCCCGCCGAGTGTCCCCATCTCCAGGACCTCACGGGGTGTGATACAGTCGGCTCCCTTTGAGACTCTCTGAAGCATCAGGGCACTTCTCGCTTCCCCTATCATGTTTCCCGTGTCATTACTGGCACTTCCGTCGACGGCAAGTGAGACTTTTATCTCCGGGTGTTTCAGCATTTCTACGATCGGTGCGGTTCCCGAACCGAGACGCATGTTCGACACGGGACAATGTGAGACGCCCACCCGGTTTTCGGCAAATCGCCTGATCTCATCGTCGTTGAGCCATACACAATGAGCGAACCAGGCACGCGGAGTCAGCCAGCCGAGTTTTTCCATATAATCCACCGGTCTCAGTCCGACCCGCTCGAGACAGTAGTCGTCTTCATCCAGCGTTTCGGCGAGATGTGTGTGAATCAGAAGGTCGTATTCCTCGGCCATCCTGAGCGTCTCCTGCATCAGGGCTTCCGTTACCGAGAAGGGACTGCACGGAGCAAGTGCCACACGGAGCATAGACCCCTTTGAGGTATCGTGATATTTTCTGACCACCCGTTCGCAATCCTCCATGATCCGGTCTTCGGTCTGAACGACGGAATCCGGCGGCAGTCCACCATCTTTTTTACTGAGGGACATACTCCCCCTGCACGGATGAAAACGGACACCGGTCCGCTGTCCGGCTTCTATTTCGGTGTCGAACAACTTGTCGGTCCCCTTCGGGTGCAGGTAAAACATGTCCGAAGTGGTGGTGACACCGGTCTTCATCATTTCGTATATGCCGACGAGTGCGGCATTGTAAATCTCTTTATTCGTAATGTGTTTCCATCTTTCGTAAAGGAAGATCAGCCAGTCGAACAGTTTAAGGTTCTGAGCTCCCCTGACATTTCTGAACATGGACTGGAAGAGATGATGATGCGTGTTGACCATCCCGGGAATACAGCATGTCCCGGACATATCATGGGATTCATACCGATCAAAACGCGCAAAATCTACATCCCCGGCTCCCACTTCACGGATCACCGAATCATCGACGATGATATAAGCCTTCGTGAGTTCATTTTTGTCTTCATCCATCGTAGCAAGAACATCGATATTATAGAAAATCTGTATCAAAAAACCACCTCTGCAGTGTTTTTATATATAATGAAATTATAACATAAATAGTGTTGGTTTCTTTGGCTGAAGTGAAGTCTGTGTACAGTATGGCTTCTGTTTATACTGTTGAAGGTTTGTACCCATGAATTTTTCCGGAATTTCAAAAATACTAAAATCCACAAACTCGTCCCGCTTAAAGGCGAGCGGAACTCAAACACGAGGTAAAAGAATCACAGGTAAAAAAATGTTGACATTCCGGGGGGATTCTGCTATAATACCCCGGATAAAATTCTCACATCCATTCGGATGTGTTTTTGTATGTTGAAAACACGTTTGAGACCACTTCGGTGTGGTTCGTTTCCCTTCTCGGTGCTCCCGCGGGGAGTGAGGGGGGTGAAGGTGGGTGGCGGATTAACCAAAAATACGGAGGTGCTTTATGGCAGTAATATCTATGAAACAGTTACTGGAGTCAGGTGTTCATTTCGGACACAGGACCATGAGATGGGATCCGAAGATGGCGGAGTACATCTACACGGCGAGAAAAGGTGTGCATATACTCGACCTTCAGAAGACATTGAAGATGGTGGAAGTTGCTTATGAATTCGTTAAGGAAGAAGCCGGTAAGGGTGCAACGATCCTTTTCGTCGGAACAAAGAGACAGGCAAGAAAGGCTGTAGAGGAAGAGGCTAAGAGATGCGGCGCCTTCTACGTCAACAACAGATGGCTTGGTGGAATGCTGACAAACTTCAAGACGATCAAGCTGAGAATCAAGAGGCTCATCGAACTCGAGGCAATGGAAGCCAACGGAGAATTTGATGCCATGCCCAAGGCACAGCAGTCGGTCTACAGACACAAGCTGGAAAAATTACAAAAGAACCTTGGTGGAGTCAAAGAGATGAAGGATGTTCCGGATCTTATCTGGATCGTGGATCCCAAGAAGGAGGAAATTGCAGTTGCAGAGGCAAACCTTCTCGGTATTCCTATCGTTGCGACAGTTGACACGAACTGTGATCCTGACGTGATCGATTACATCATTCCTGGTAACGATGATGCAATAAGAGCTATCAGACTCATCACATCCAAGATTGCCGATGCTTACATAGAAGGAAGAGAAGGCTATGTAAAGGAAAATGAAAATGCGGAGGCCGAAGCAGCTGAAGAAGTAGAAGAGACAGTAGAAGAAGCTGCCGACGACTTCGACGGTGACGAAGAATAAGAATTGCAAGGTAAAGGATGTCTGGGAAGGTTTTCCCGGGTACTGATATAAATATTGTAGTTTGACTGAGACGGGAGAACTCCCGTCTTTTGTCATATAGGTGATGGCTGATGAAACGCAACGTTCTGTATTTCCTCATTTTAATCGGTGTTTGTATCAACGGGTTTTCGGCCTTCATCAACCCCGTTGAGGGTAGTCGGGAGCTTGTCTCCGTCTTTGGCGGGGCAAGGATGACGAGTGATCTGAATTCGCTTGAATATTCACTGGGATTGGGGATTTCAACGGGAGAGAAGACGGGAATTCCCGTCAGGTGTATGGCGGCCGGTTATGTGGAAAAAGTGATCAGGAATCACCCCGTTTACGGAACGGGAATCTTCATCAATCATGGGGATGGGATACAGAGCCGATACACCAACCTGTTCAAATTGAAGGGTGATTTCATGAAGATATTCGATGCGATAAACATCGAATTTGAGAGCGGTTATCTCGAACTTCAGTTTGAACCGCGTGAATTTGAAGTGAAAGAGGGAGAGATCATCGGTTATTCCGGTGTCTCCGGACGCAGTGGCGTTCCCTACAGTCATGTGGAGATCGTAGACCTGAACAGGGATATGTCCCTGAATCCCGTGAAATATATCGATATGACGCTCAAGGACAGCGGGTACACGATCAGCTTTAAGAAGATACGTATCAACATGGAGGAATATGATTTCCGGGAGGGGATACAGTATCCGTATACCGGTAAAAGGCCTTCCGTGGATATTCTCATAGAAAATGGCTCTGAAAAAGAGGAATTCAAATTTGCCGTTCAGAAGATAGAAGTCCGCTTTGACGATGAAGAGGTACTGATCATCGATATGGATGAGATACCGCTTGATCAGTTGGATACGGCGATGAGGGTCTACGGTGAGGGAACAAATCATCAGACCTTTTGGTATAGACTAACAACCCCATGGATGAGTAAACCGATTGTAATGAATGAAATTAGAAATATGGACGTCTTTAGTGATAAAATTAAAGTAGACATAACGGTAACAGATGTTTTTGGAACTGTTGAAAATACCGTATTCTGGTTGAAAAGAAGGTGAGGAAATGGGTTTGTTTGACTTCCTGAAAAAAGAGAAGAAGGAGAAATATCTCTATCATGACGGGAATCTTCTGATCTTTTACGTGGAATGTGAGAAGTGTCATGAGCTGTTCAAGGTCGTTATCAGAAAACACTCCGAACTGTTCAGGACATACGGCAAGAATGCCGGTGAATATGAGATACAAAAAGAGTTGGTCGGCGCGAAGTGTCAGAACCGGATCAACATTCACTTTGATTTAAAGGCTAATTTATCAGAACTCGACCATAAGATAGATGGGGGAAGATTGTTAACGGAAAAAGAATTTGAGGAGAAAAAGGCAAATAAGGAGGCTTAGAAAAAATGGCAAAAAGATTATTCAGCAGTGAAAGTGTTACAGAAGGTCATCCGGATAAAGTAGCGGATCAGATTTCCGATGCAATCCTTGATGCGTTGATAGAACAGGATCCTGACAGCAGAGTTGCGGTAGAGACACTCGTGACAACCGGTATGGCAATCGTATCTGGTGAAATAACAACGAAGGCTTATATAGATTTCCCGAAGATCGTGAGAGAAACGATAAAAGAAATCGGATATACGAGGGCCAAATTTGGCTTTGACGGAGACACCTGTGCGGTCCTTTCCACAATCGACGAACAGTCGGCGGATATTGCGATGGGAGTCGACAAGGCGATAGAACTCAAAGACGGAGAAGAGGCCGTAGAAGATGATCTGAACAAGAACGGTGCGGGAGATCAGGGAATGATGTTTGGTTATGCGACAAACGAAACACCGGAATACATGCCCCTTCCTATCGTTCTCGCACACAGACTGTCAAAGAGACTTGCAAAGGTCAGAAAAGACGGCTTGACCTACATTCTCCGACCTGACGGAAAATCACAGGTAACCGTTGAATACGATGAACAAGGTCGACCGTTCAGAGTGGACACCGTTCTCATCTCCACGCAGCATGAAGATGTTCCCTATGATGAAGTCAGAAAGGTTGTCACGGAACTCGTTATCGATCCGATCATCCCTGCGGAGCTCAGGGACGAAAACATGAAGATCCTCGTCAACCCGACCGGAAGATTTGTTATCGGTGGACCACAGGGAGACACGGGACTCACCGGGAGAAAGATCATCGTGGATACCTACGGTGGATGGATCCCACACGGTGGCGGTGCATTCAGTGGAAAAGATCCGACAAAGGTAGACAGATCCGCGCATTACATGGCCCGTTATGTGGCGAAGAACGTCGTAGCCGCCGGACTCGCGGACAAGCTCATGATTCAGCTTGCCTACGCAATCGGTAAGGCCAAGCCGGTCTCCGTCATGATCGACACCTACGGCACGGCCAAGATGGATGAAAATGAACTGCTCGACCTGATCAACAAAACATTCGATTTCAGACCGGGAGCCATCATCAAAAAGCTTGATCTCAAGAGACCTATTTACAAGCAGTCAGCGGCCTATGGACATTTTGGCAGAACAGATGTTGAGTTCCCATGGGAAAAACTCGACATGGTAGATACACTCAGAAAAAACGCGGGTTTATAATTCCATAGATCAAAAAAGCGTGGTCAAAAGCCACGCTTTTTTCAATTTTTGAGGTGAATGAAATGAAAGCGATTATCAGGGAAAGAATTGCAAAACTCAGAGAAGTGATGAAAAAATCCGGAAATGAGGGGATCTTGCTCTCCAGGGAGGAGAATATCGCTTATCTGACTTTTGGAGCTCGAAACCATATTACATTCAACACCACGGAAGGCGTTTCAAGCATACTGATTACCGATGAGAAGACGTATCTCATCACAAATAACATAGAAATGCACAGGCTGTTTGCCGAGGAGATCCCCGAAGAAATCCATGACCTGTTCACAAAGATCGAGTTCAACTGGTGGGAATCTGAATATGAAAAGGTTTCCGGACTTGTGAATATCAGAAATCTGCTGTCGGATACCGGCCGATACAAGACGAATGATATTTCAGCGGATATCAATGCGCAGAGGTACATCCTCAGTCGCTATGAATACGATTCACTCAGAGCGCTCGGGAAGGTGATCGATGAAGTCTTTTATGAACGGATGCCACAGCTCACCCCACAGATGACGGAAATAGAAGTTCAGGGACTGTTTTTCTATGAGTTTCTGAAGAGAGGTTTTGAGCCGATCCTGGTTCTGGTCTTTGGCAGTGAAAGTGCGCAGACGTACAGACACAATCTCCCGAGAAACGTGGAACTCAAAAAGAGCTGCTTCGTCAGTTTCTGTATCAGACACAGGGGACTGGTTATCTCTTCGACGAGATCCGTTCAGTTTGAAAAAAATGATCGGTTGATTGAACAACATCTCAAAAACTGTCGGATCGATGCAAAGCTCATAGCCGCTTCAAGACCGGGAGTCATGATGAACCGGCTGTTCTCCGTCATGGCAGAAGCTTACGCGGCAGAGGGTTTTGAAGATGAGTGGCGTCTTCATCATCAGGGAGGCCTTGCCGGTTACAAATCGAGAGAGCTGGTCTGCAATCCCTCGCTCAAATACACGATACAGACGGGAAACTGCGTGGCATGGAATCCGACCCTGACGGGAACCAAATCCGAGGATACGGCTATCATTCATGCGGATACAAATGAGATCGTTTCTTGCCCTGAAAACAGCCAATGGCCGGTGCTGACCTTTGAAATCGATGGAATGACGGTCAGAAGACCGGATATCGTGGCCCTTTGATGGGGGTGAACACATGAGACTGGATTTATTTATGAAGAAAACGAGAATTATCAAACGCAGAACGGTTGCCGCCGAGATGGCGAAGAGTGGGCGTATCAGAAAGGCGGGGAAACCCTTAAAGCCCGGATACGATCTCACCGTCGGTGAAGAGATAGAGATCACGTTTGGCAACCGGGTGTTGAAGGTCAGGGTGACGGACTGTTCAAATTATCCGGAGTTTGAAGTGATCAGTGAAGTCAAACTTTCGAATGAGTTGTGATGAACAGGGAGTTTCAGACTCAAACTGCGTGGAGAATAAACGAAAAAGAGGTGAAGGCATGCAGGAACCAGTTAGATTTGCGGCATTTGTAGCCTTGGGATCAAATATGGGAGACCGGGGTGAAAATCTCAGGACAGCCGTAAAAAAACTCGAAGAAAAGGGCAATCGAGTCGTCCTGAAATCGAATATTTATCAGACGGAGCCATACGGAGAGGTGAAGCAGGATGATTTCTACAATGCGGTAGTGGGGGTTCTCACACCGTTTAAGCCATATGCGCTGCTCAATGTCCTGAAGACGATAGAAGTGGATATGGGCAGGACCAAGACGGAGAAATGGGGCCCAAGGATCATCGATCTGGATATCATCATGTACGGGGAGTATGTCATCGATGAAGAGGATCTCAAGATTCCCCATCCGGACTTCAGGAACAGGGAATTTGTGCTCAGACCCATGCTGGAGATCGGCCGAATGATGATCGATCCGGTGACGGAAAAGACGATTGCGGAACTTTACACGGAACTGAATCAGAATAAAGCCGAAAAGATCGGCACGCCGACAATTGTAAAAATCGGCACGCCGACAATTATAAAAATCGGCGAATTATAAGAGGTAGACAAAATGATAAGAGTAAGATTCGCACCGAGTCCAACCGGACATCTTCACGTTGGGGGTGTCAGAACGGCACTCTTTAACTGGCTTTATGCAAAGAGTCAGAATGGCAGCTTTATTCTCAGGATAGAGGATACCGACACGAAGCGTTCCACGGCGGAATATGAGGAGCAGATCTATAAATCCATGAAATGGTGCGGGCTCGAATGGGATGAAGGTCCGCAGAAAGGTGGGGCTTATGCCCCTTACAGGCAGATGGACCGGTTTGAAAAAGGGGTCTATGAGCAGCCTTTAAAACAGCTTCTCGGAAAAAAGGCGGCCTATTACGCCATATACGATAAAGATGATCCGAAGAAGGAGATCGGTCAGTCCTTTGACTATCCGGCGGAGGCCGTGGAGAATGGCTGCTCCGTCACCGTCAAGCTGAAGGTGCCTGAAGGCCGGACACATTTCCATGACCTCCTGAAAGGGGACATGGAATTCGAGAATGCCAATTACGATGATTTTATCATCATCAAATCCGACGGGAACCCCCTTTACAACTTTGTCGTCGTCGTAGACGATCATGAGATGGAGATCTCGCATGTCTTCAGAGGTGAGGATCATATCACCAACACGCCGAAACAGGTGATGATCTATGAGGCACTCGGCTGGAAAGTTCCGGAATTCATGCACATTCCGCTCATACTCGGAGAAGACAGGAGTCCGCTCAGCAAGAGACATGGCGGAACCTCGGTAGAGTTCTTCAGAAAAGAGGGCTATATGAGGGATGGCCTGATGAATTATCTCGCGCTTCTCGGCTGGACGGTAGAGGGGGATATCTTTGATCCGTTTGAAAAGGTTGACTCCTTCAGCACGTCGAAGATCACGGGAAAATCGGTCATCTTTGACTATAAAAAACTCGAATGGGTAAACGGAAAACACCTGCGTGGAAAACCGGTCGCTGAAGTGGTCCGTTTGTGGAAAGACTGGCTGGACTACATGAAGGATGAATCGCCTTATTATACGAAGATGATCGGGGCGGTGGAGGAAAATGAACCGGAATTCGTGGAAGAAGTAGTCCGGATCTGCAGGGAGAAGATCAACACGTTCAAACAGCTGAACGAGTTCGTAGAGCCTTTCCTGTTCGGGATCGAGGGGTACGATGAAGAGCTCGTTAAAAAGTTTTTGTCAAAAGATACGACAGATGTTATAATAGCGAAAGCACTTCATCTATTTGAGGAACTTGGCGATACGGAATACGACGACGAAAATGTCGAAGCGGCTGTCAGAAAACTGCCGGAATTGACTGATGCGGGGAACAAGCGGATCTTTCAGACCCTCAGGGGAGCTGTTACGGGCAGACTCATCACCCCCGGCCTCTTTGAGACCGTTGCCGTACTTGGAAAAGAAAGAACGATAGAGAGATTAAAGAAGACAAGGCGTGAATTCAATGCATCTGAACTGTGAATATGATTACGTGATAAGGGCGCAGGATTTCGAAAGCTATCCGCTTGACTGGAACAGACTATTCGGCAATGATCATCCGGTCACCGTGGAGGTTGGTTTCGGGAACGGTGAATATACGCTCGAGATGGCGAGAAGACACCGGGACAGAAATTTTATCGGTTTTGAGACCTCTCTGACGTCGGTTTCAAAGACCATCCGGAGGATGTGGAAAGATAACGTATCAAACGTCAGGATCCTGATGGTGGACGGTCGATTCGGTCTCAGAAATCTCTTCGGGGATGAGAGTGTCGAGTGTATCATCCTGAATTTTCCGACACCCTGGAGCAAGAACAAACATTTCAAACGAAGGGTTGCCGTTCCGGATTTTTTCAAGACGCTGAACATGATCCTCGTGGAAGGTGGACGGATGGAACTCGCAACGGATGTGGTGAATTATGCCGTGGATACGGGGAATATGGCCCGGCAACACGGATTTGAATGTACACCGATCGTGATCAACGGGGAACGGGAGATCATAACCCGGTTTGAGAAAAAATGGATCGGTTATGAGCGGAACATCCACACCATGACCCTGTACAAGAGAAGATACGAGAGTGTAAAAAGACTGTTAGACGAGGAGAATGAGATGCCACACGCAAGAGTAAATGCGCAACAGGCCGATGTTGACAACATCGTTGAAAACCTGAACAGGAAATGGACGAACGAAGACGGGACAAAGATCTGCGTCTTTAAGTCGCTCTATACAGGAAGAAGTGAGGACAGTCTGCTGGTAAAGACGATCGCCATCGATATGCCGCTTGGTTATCGGGAGGAGGAGGTCGACACCGAAGGGGACTTCAAACAGTATTTTTTCATCAATCTCTTCAGAAAAAACGATCAATGGCTGATTAACCTTGAGGGGACCGCCAATCCGTTCAGGACCCCTTCGGTTAAATATGCCGTTCAAAAACTTGCCGAACTTTTCATAGGCGGATAAAGGGATAACATGGCTGATTTCAACCCGGATTGCAAACAGAATACCTGTGACTGCTTCCTGAAGTTCTCCCAATGGACCGATAATGGGAAGGACTGGTACTGGGTTGTGGATAATCTGGGTCGGTTTGTCTGGTCTTCCGCGCAGTGTGAACGAATCATCGGCTATACCCGCGATGAGCTTGTGGGGAAAAAGGTCTTTGATCTCCTTCCCGAGCGTGACCGGGCAAGGGTTATCGGATTCCTCCAGACGACCTCTTCAAATTACAGTGAGTACAACGATTTTGAGATGATCTATCTGCATAAAGACGGAAGGGAAGTTTACGTCAGTGCTTCCGGCTCACCTGTCTTTAACGAGGACGGCAGTTATTTTGGCTATCGCGGGATAACGAGGGACGTCACCGAAGAGAAGCAAAGACAGTGGGAACTGCTCGAAAGCAGAAAGTTGTGGGAGAGAGCACAGAAAACGATCAAGATTGCAAGCTGGGAACAGAATTATCTGACGGACGAGATCTATTATTCAAGGGAAATGTACAACATGTTTGAACTGCCGAAAGCGTTTGTGGACGGCAAGTCGTATAAGCCTTTTCTCGATCGTGTGCATCCGGAAGATGCGGAAAGTGTGAAGCAAGCAAATCAGGCGATAAAGAGAAAGACCATGCAGATGATGATAGAATTCAGACTGCTTTTTCCGGATGGGCGCATCAAATACTGCAGAGAGAGTCTTGAGAGTATTACCAACGATTTTGGAGATGTGATCATCACCACAGGGCTCATTCAGGATATCACCGAGCTGCATGATTATCACTGTGAACTCAACAGAAAGATCAAATTTGAACATTATGTAGCAAAGATTGCCGAGCGTTTTGTCCTGGTCAGGGAGCATGAAGAAACGATAGATACGGTCCTGTCGGAAATAGGAGAACTCATCGGCGCCAACCGGACCTATATCTTCGAATTTGATTTTGAAAACAAGCGGATGAGCAATACCTATGAATGGTGTGATACAAAGACACAGCCCTGCAAACAATCCCTTCAGAACATACCGCTTGAAATCGCGGGTTACTGGCTGCACAGATTTTATCTCAAAAAATATGTCCGTATACAGAGTGTAGAGCGGATTCGTGATGAAAGAAAAGGGGAAAGGGAAACACTGATGGCCCAATCCATCAAATCCCTTCTCGCCTGGCCAATCTATTGTGAGGATAAACTCTGGGGATTTTTCGGACTGGACAACACGGAAACGGAATATTCCTGGGATCAGGAAACGATGACACTCACACAGGTATTCACACAGATCATGCAGAATTTTCTTGAAAAGAAGAAGGCCGATGAGAAGCTCAGGAACATGAACCGGATACTCGAACAGGCCGTTGCGGACAAGACACGTGATCTGAGAAAGGCCCTTGTCGGAATGCAGGAGACGCAAGCTCATTTTAACCTGGCGCTTGAGGCCAGCGATTTGGGTCTCTGGAAATGGGATTTTGAAAATGACATCGTGCCGGAGGGTTTTGCCTTTAGTAAATATTTCAGACATGTGGACAGGAGCGGCTCAAAAGAACTTTACTCAACGCCGATCATGCGTTGGGAACAATCCGTTCATCCCGATTATGAGAAATATGTCTTTCATGAAAAGGCAAAATATATCGAAGGACTGACGAAGAATTATTCCATCGATTACAAGATCTGGATCGATTCGTACAATGACTGGCGATGGATCAATTCTACCGGTTTTATCATCAGTAGAGATGAAGAGGGGAATCCGAAGGTGATGGTCGGAACGTACAAAGACATCACCGAAACGAAAGAGAATGAACTGATACTCGAGAATGCACGGAAATCAGCCGAACGACAGGTGAAAAACAAGGCGGAATTCTTGTCGAACCTCAATCATGAACTCAGAACGCCTCTGACGATAATCCTCGGAAATACCGAATTACTGATGCATTCACATCTCGACAGGGAACTCAAGTCATTTGTCAAGACGACAAACCGGGCGGCTAATCAATTGCTTGAAATCATCGAGGACATCGTGGACCTTTCGAGAATCGACGAGGGGAGTGTACTGGCAGAGCTTCAAACGTTGGATTCAAGGAAATTCTTCAGAAAAATCTGTGACACTTATCATGAACTAACTGAAAATGCCGGGTTGACGTTTGTCTATGAGATCGATCCTACTTTTCCGGAGACGTTGATCACCGATCCGAAGCTCCTGAAAAAAATCTGCAACAACATAGTCGAAAATGCCGTGAAATTCACGAAAGAGGGACAGGTCAAGTTCCTCGCCACCGTGCGGGACGATGAAATCATCCTCTCCGTAAGTGACACCGGCATCGGTATCCCCGAAGACAAACTTCCCATCATCTTTGAAAGGTTTACACAGGCGGATTCCTCTTCTCGAAGACGATACGGCGGAACCGGCCTCGGGCTCGCCATCGCCAAGAGTGCCATAGACATCCTGAACGGCAGAATACTGGTTGAAAGCAAACTCGGAGAAGGGACCCTCTTCAAGATCTATCTTCCCAAATCGTATACGATGAATTCATAGAGAACAAGCAAACCGAAAGATAAAAAACACTCATCGACCGGACACACGAAGTGCGTCTTGAGTCTTATTTTTCATTCAAATCTGTTTCCTTTCGTCCCCTGACTTGTATCATTCGCATTCTCACCTGACCTCTCCGAGTGAGACATTACAGACGGACTCGTCTTTTGACGGATACACCTGGTGCCTGCTTACAACGCTTACATCACACTTATAACCCTGAATAAAAAAAACAGGGATCGTTAATAAAACACTTTCTCATGGCGGGTGCTGCTTTGATTATAGAGTTGTTGAATTATATGGCAGGCGTTCACGGTATGAAGGTGTAGTACACATAATGGGATTATTTTAAAAGATTTCTTTGAAAAATCGAGTATTTCAAAGAAATTGAAAGTTTACGTATGATTTGATGATGTTTGCCTGTTTATACTGTGATTTTTAGAAGCACTGCCCAAATAAGGCCGTATTTGAGAATTGATTATAATGATTATAATGATTATAATCATTATAAAATTTGAGAAAAAAAGGGAGAATTTTATGGAAGATAATCTGAGACCCATGTTGAATCAATCATCCGACAGACCTCTTTACAAACAACTTAAAGATATATTCAAGCAGCATATCATATCGGGATACTGGAAACCAGGAGATAAGATCCCTGTTCAGCAGGAATTGGCTGAAAAATATGCGGTCAGTCTTGCGGTCGTACGGCAGGCGGTGCAGTTGCTGGTTAATGAGGGCAGTCTGGCCAAGATTCAGGGGAAAGGCACCTTTGTCCTTGATCACAGGATTAAGCAGGGACCCAAGAAATTGACCAGTTTCACACAGGAATTGGCTAAGAAGGGGTGGATCCCTTCTTCAAAATTGATTGAGGCCACCGTTGTGAGGAATGAGGAAAAGATAGCCGATATTTTTGGAGTCCCTCCTTCCGATGAAATCGTCAAGATAAGCCGATTGCGCTTTATTGATAATTCACCACTCGGTATTCAAACTTTTTTCTGTCCGCATCGGTTAATTCCGGGAATCCTCGAAAAAGATCTCACCGCCTCACTCTATCAAATACTCGAGAGGGATTACGCGATGAAAATAGTCGATGCCACTGAAAAGTACTATGCGACCATTTTGGATGCTGAACAGAATGCCCTTCTTGGAATGGAATATCCAACAGCCGGCTTTTTTGTCAAACGGATTGGTAAGGATTTATTTGACAGAACGGTTGAATACACCGAATCATTTATCCTCTCCGAGAAATATGTTGTGGAAATCAACCTGAGGAGATGAGGCTTGTGAATTATCTTTCATTTGATATCGGCGGGACGAACCTGAGGCGGGCGTTGGTTAGTGATGAGGGAGTCGTTTTAACACTCGACAAGTGCAGGACACCGGATTCCTTTACCGAGTTGGCGAAACTCATTTCAACCTTTACAACAGAAATGAGAGGTAAATATGTCGTTTCGAGAGAGATCGGTGTCTCCGTGGCCGGCCTTTTTGACAGGAAGGCGAATTGTGTGTTGTTTCCGAATGTATTTGACGGCAGGTCCGTTGATGTCAATGAGTTGTTTTCGGATTTGGCGGGTTTTTCCATCAACATCAGTGACGACAGAACGGCCGGTATTTACGGTGAAAAATGGGTGGGAGCGGGAAGAGGACACGACGAGTTTGTTTATCTGATTATCGGAACTGGAGTGGGGTTAGGTATCATGAAAGGCCATGCCGTGTTGTCTGGTGCCGACGGAGTTGCCGGTTCTGTGGGTTGGATAAAGCGAGGCGGAACGTCTCTTACCTTTGAAGAGTGTATTGCCGGTCCGGGAATTGAAAAGAGATATGCCGCCTTGTCCGGTGAGTGGATGGGTGCCAGGCAAATATTTGAAAGTCCTGAATCACTTGCAAAATTGATCGTGAAGGAAACAGGGAAGATGTTGGGCGAGCTGCTTGCGATCGTTGTGAATAGTTTGAATCCTGAACTGGTCATTCTCGGGGGGAGTGTTGGAGAACAATGGTCCACTCTCAGGGAGCAGGCCCTTCCCATTTTTTTTAAGTCTATAAGTTCGTACATCAATACAAATACGATAGTGGTGTCCGAACTGTCCGATAAAGCTCCAATACTCGGTAATGTTGGAAAGATCCTAAATTTTGATGATGAACGTTAAGGAGGAGAAATGTATGGCTTACAAGAAGTATCTTGAAGGACTGAGGAAGATTTTGAACAGGATAGAAAACGAACAGGGAGAACAGATCGAGACCATTGCCGGAAAGATGGCTGAATCCATTCAAAACAAGGGCATTATCCACTTTTTTGGCAGTGGCCATTCTGTGATCCCTGTTTTGGATGCCTTTCCGAGATACGGTTCTTTTCTGGGACTCAACGCGTTGATGGATCCCAGGCTGATGTGGTCGAGTGTTACGGGTCCGGCCAGTGCGCCGGGACTCTTGAAGATAGAAAGAAAAGAGGATTTTATTGAAGATGGTTTCCTGAGGTATCAGCCGGTCCGGGCGGGAGATTTTCTCGTGGTCTATTCACACGGTGGACTGAATGCCGCTCCCGTTGAGGCGGCACTCTTCGGAAAAAAACGTGGGGCGACCGTTGTGGCTGTTACCTCGATAGAGAATCAAAAAATGGCAAAGGCCACACACAGTTCCGGTAAAAAGTTGATAGACATTGCGGATTATGCGATTGACAATTGTGTGCCACCTGAGGATGCCATCGTTGAATTGAAGGGGAGAAGGGAAAAAGTCGGGGCGACCTCCACAACGGCCGTTGTGGCCATCACCTTGTCTCTTGTGTGTGAAACGGCTGAGATACTGAATGACAAGGGTTTTGACCTGAAAATCTTTGTGTCTCCAAATGTAGAGGGTTTCGGTGTGGATAACAACCTGGCCATATTCGACATGCATTCGGAACTGATCAGAAGGCATTAAAAGGGGGGATGAAACGATGGAGAAATTTTTCCCGATATCGGTCTGGTATGGAGCAAACCGTGCAAGAGCACCGATGATCACCGAAATAAAGGAAGGAGACCGGTCAAAGATTGCCTCGGATTTATCGCTTATCAAGCAATCCGGCTTCAACACCGTTCGTTTCTGGTACGACTGGCTCACTGCCGAACCGTTGCCGGACGTCTGGCATTTTGATGAGATGAAAATTTTATTGGAAGAGGCCGACAAGGCCGGATTGAGGAGTATTATACAGCTTTACACCGATTCAGCTCCCAACTGGCTTGAAAGAGATTTTCCGGACTCCCTGTTCACCGATCGTTCAGGCATGCAGATTCATTCCCAGGCGAGTCCCGGTTATTGTTCGGACCACCCGTATGTGCGATCTCAGATCACCGAATTTTTTAGGCGAGTGGCCGAAGTGGCCATATCCCATGACTCTTTTTTAGGATGGGATATCTGGTCGGAGCCTCATATCGTGCAGTGGTCTTGGTTGGATTACATGAAGGATCCCTGGTTCTGTTATTGCCATCATTCTCTCAGCCGTTTCAAAAAATGGCTGAGGCGGAAATATCTCACGATTGAGGCCTTGAATAAGGCTTGGTATAGAACCTACAGGGATTGGGAGGAAGTTGTGGCTCCGCGGTACATCTCTCTCTCCTCTTTTACGGATATCTTGGACTGGATTAAGTTCAACACCGAAAAGATTGTGGAAGATCTGGCCTGGAAATACAAGGCCATCAAATCAGTCGATCGAACCCATATCGTTGCGAGTCATGCGGCTATTTCCTCTGTTTATGGGATGCCGGGTGTGGGATACGGCTCCTCGGACGATTGGAAACTCTCGGAACAGGTCGATGTGTGGGGGACCTCTTTCTACCCGAAACACACCGGTCCCTGGATGCCATTAAGACCTTATCAAATGGGAGTGGCCTTAGATGCCACGCACAGTTCCTGCAAAAGTAAGGGGAAACCCTTTTGGGTTGGAGAATTGCAGACGGGAGATGGGGTTACGGGGTTGAGATTTGGCAGTCCGGTTACCGCAGATGATGTTGATAGATGGGCTTGGTATGCGTTGTCGAGAGGGGCAACGGGAATCAATTATTATGCATGGTATCCGATGAGCTGTGGCTATGAAGTGTCGGGATTCGGCTTGTCAGAACCGGATGGAAGTGTAAATGACAGGGTAGAGGCTGCTGGCAGGGTCGCCTCCCTGATAGGTGAGCAACAGGAGTTGTTCTTGACTGCTGAACCGCTTTCCGCAGAAGTCGGTATTCTCTATAACGTGCTCAGTCATGAATCTCTTGCCGGACTGAGGGAAAACAACGCGGAGCTCATCCGAAAAGATATGTTTGGTATTTACAAGATCATGATGGAAAACGATATTCCCGTTGAATTTCTGCATCTCGATGATTTGAAAGCCGATACCCTTTCAAGATACAGGGTGTTGTTTGCTCCCCTCTCCATTTCAATCACGAAAGAGGCGGCGGAGGCCATGATCACCTTTGTCGAAAACGGGGGAATTCTCGTAGCGGATGGCCGGATTGGCTGGATGGATGAGGATGGTCATCTCTCAATGAAGATCCCTTCAAACGGTTTGCATGAAGTCTTCGGATGTCTTGAGGATTACATGCTGGAATTGAGTGATCCACTCAAAATAGAGCTTGAAAACGGTGAAAACTACGAGAACACGCGTTTTATCAACACGTTTACGTTACTCTCCGGTAAGCCCTTTGGGTATTACGGCGAAAAACCCGTAATGGTGAAGAATGCTTACGGAAAGGGAACAGGCTATATGATTGGCTCTCTCATCGGAAATGTTTATCTTGAAAAAAACACTAAGGCCATTGAAAAACTTGTGATGAACATCGTGAGAGAAGGAAATGTCACGGCCCCCTTCCAGGTCGAATTGAGGGAAGGAAATCGGGACATGCTGGAAATCAGATTGAATAAGGGAGAAACTCAGAGTGTCTGTTTTATCTTCAACCACAGTGATACCGCTTTACACCCGGATATTACCTTTCCAAAATCTTTGTTGGGGGAGATGTGCCAGTTTGAAGATATCAAGACAGGTGAATATCTCACTGTTGTGAGTGGAGAGTCAACCTTTACACTTTCTCCAACGATCGAAGGCTACCAGACACGGGTGATCAAAATAAAGAGATAATAGGCATTAAGCCGTAAAGGCATATACAAGGAGGGATTTTTATGAAAAAGTGTTGTGTTGTTTTTCTCATTTTGGCGTTTATGCTGGTCAGTTTGTCTTTTGCCAAGAGTCACATTGTCTGGCTGACCCATTGGACCGATTTTCAACTGAACGGTGTCGAGAACGAAGACGGAACGATCGCAACGAAGGGACTGCAACAGTATATTGACGAGTATCAGAGCATGAATCCCACTGTTGAGATAGAAATTCAAAGTGTCCCCTTTGAAGAATATCTGAAAAAGATCCTGATCGGGCACACCGCGGGTAAAGTTGCCGATATTTATGGGTTGTACTCACTCTGGGGTGTTCAGCTGTTGGATTCCGCCATTCTTGATTCAGTTCCGTCAGATGTGGAAAAACTCATAAAGGAAGAGGGAGTAGAAGCCGCTGTCAAAGGTGTCACAATAGAGGGAAAGATCAGAGGAATTCCCATGGAAATTGATAATTATGCCTTTTTGTACAACAAGAAAATACTCGCAGAAGCCGGCTATGATGCCCCCCCATCTACTTGGGAGGAGATGTGTGATATGGCTGGAAAATTGACCGTCATCGCAGAAGATGGGACCACGAATCGGTACGGATTTGCTTTCCTATCCGGTTGGGATTCCGCTGTTGTCCATCCCTATCTTTCACTACTTTATAGTTTGGGTGGCAGGATGTTCTCGGAAGATTACAGCAAATGTTTGCTGGATTCGCCCGAGGCCATCAAGGCACTCGAGGAGGAATTGGTGCTCTTCAACAACGGGGCAACGGATCCTGCGGCCAGTGTTTACGACTTTGCAACTGGCAAGGTAGCCATGATCATCATGGCTCCGTGGTACGAGACGAGTCTGAAGATTGCCTTCAAGGATGATTATGAGCAAACCGTTGGAGTTGCACCGATTCCTAAACTCAAAGAACAGATCTCGGCCGGATATACCTGGCTCCTTGCCGTGGATCGGATGTCGGATGTGAAAGCTGAATCCTGGGAATTCCTCAAATGGCTCGCCTTTGACAAGACAGAACAGGGAAGAACCCGTCTCGGAGAATTGATGGCGTTGAATATAGGGGGGCTTCCCACGATGAAAACGGACCTGACGGCCTTTCCAGATGAGCTGAGAGATCTTTACACCTCGGTATTCATCGATGAATTGAAGAACACGGTCTCCGAACCCAACGTGTTCCAGGGACAGGAGATCAAGCTCATCCTGATGCGGCAAATTGTAGAAGCATGGCATAAGGAAAAAACACCGGAAGCTGCTTTGAAAGAGGCAACAAAAGAAATAGACGAGATACTCTCTGAGTATTATTTCTAAGTAGATCAAAGGGGGCATTGTCATGAACAGACAGATCAAGAGACGCGGTATAGTAGGGTACGGGTTTATTGCCCCCGCCCTTGTCTTTTATGCGATATTCTTCGGGTTTCCCGTTGTGTTTTCACTGTTGGCATCCTTCAAGCGATGGAATATGCTGACCCCGTTTTCGGAAGCGCGTTTTGTGGGATTTAAGCATTATATCTATCTTTTTGAAAATGAACTGTTTATGAGAGCGTTGTTGAACACTTGTCTGTACGCTCTGATAACCGTTCCGGTTACCATTTTTCTGGCCCTGATCTTTGCAAATTTGATCCATCACTCCAAGTTTCCTGCCCTGTGGCGTTTTCTGTATTTTACACCGATCGTTACACCGCCGGTTGCAATCGGTACCATATGGAATTATCTGTATCGTCCGAACAACGGCATTCTGAACCAACTGTTGGGCTTTTTTGGCCTTAAACCCATCTACTGGCTTACGGATCCCAACACGGTACTTTTTTCAGTCATGATCACGGCGGTATGGGCGGGGATTGGCAGTTCGCTTCTGATCTTTTCGGCCGGTATACAGAATATTCCGCAAGCTTACTACGATGCGGCGGAAATAGACGGCGCAGGACCCATTGTGCAATTCTGGAAGATTACGGTCCCCATGTTGAGACCGAGCATTCTGTTTTTGACCGCCACGGGGATGATTACGGCCTGGCAGGTGTTCGATCTGCCGTTTATAATGGGAAAAAATGCTCCATCAAAGAGTATCATGACCATATCGGGATATGTCTATGAAACGGCATTTCAGTCGGTGAGAATGGGACGGGCGTCGGCCGGTGCCTTTATCCTCTTTGTGGTGATATTCATCGTTACACTCTTTATACTCAGAGCCTTCAAAAAGGGGGGAATAAATGGTTATGAATGATTTTGAAGTAAGAAGAAAAAAGATCAAACCCAAGAAATTGTTTCTTACAATTTTAAAATATACCGTTTTGCTGATCGGTGCATTTTGCATGGTTCTACCCTTTTTTTGGATGATCTCGGCCTCACTGATGACACCCGAAGAATTGATTTCGGATACGCCGAGATGGCTTCCTGAAGTTCCGCAATGGCAGAATTATCTCGAAGTTCCCAAGCGAGTTCCCATCCTGAAATATTATAAAAACAGTTTGATCACTGCCGGAATATCTACGTTGTTGGTCTTGCTGACCAGTTCTCTGGCGGGATATGCCTTTGCAAAGATCAAATTCAGAGGAAGAAGACAGTTGTTCCGCTTGGTTTTAGCGACGATGATGTTTCCGGTCTTTATCTTCCTGATTCCAAATTTTTACCTCATGAAACAGCTCGGTTGGATATCAAATTATCTGTCCCTGATCGTTCCCTTTGCGGTGAGTGGATACGGTATCTTTTTGATCAGACAGTTTGTCATGAGTATTCCCGATGATCTTATCGATTCAGCACGAATAGATGGAGCCGGAGAGTTGAAAATATACTGGAGAATCATCCTTCCCATCATCAAACCGGCAATGGCCACGCTGGCCACATTGACCTTCATATCCATGTGGAATTCCTTCTTGTGGCCGCTGATCGTGACTTCCTCATTTCCCGAGCTCATGACCCTCCCAGTTGGTGTTTCGAGATTATCGCTGTCATTCTCATCGGCTGAAAATCAGCATCTGATTGTTACGGGGCTGGTTTACCAGGTTGTCCCGATGGTTATCTTGTTCCTCTACCTTCAGAAGAACTATATAAAGGGGTTTATGCTGAGCGGTTTTGGTGATCTGTAAATTTCTATCGCCTGTAGGGTGATTCGTCCTGTGCAGGCGATGTTCAATTGAAGAAGAACGTCTCTTTTCCATCCTCACGTACCTGTTGGGACCTGTGGAATGTGAGCGATAAGGCTGAGTGTGTTTGTAAACAAACAAGTGAATGATTTGACAACAGAGTATACCATATGGTATACTCTGTGTGGTGATCGTATGGATAACAGGGAACTGATTATGAAAGAATCGCTGGCCGCCTTTGCTTCAAAGGGGTTTGAAAACATAGGGGTTCAGGAGATCTGTGAGAGTGCGGGGATTACAAAACCGACACTGTACCATTATTTCGGGAGTAAGAACGGATTGCTTCAGGAGATCATGGCGACTTATTCGGTGAAATTGATGAAGATGGCCACAGAGGCGACGGCTTATGCCGGAGATCTTCCACTGACGGTCAATAGAACGGTAAGGGCCTATTTCAGATTTGCACGTGAACATCGGGACTTTTACCGAATGCTGTTGAGTCTCTACTTTGCCCCACCGGAAAGCGATTTTGCAAGGCTTTCCATAGAGCATATGGAAAAACAGTATTATCTGATGGAAAACCTCTTTTTAAAGGCTTCGGACGATCATGGGAATATGAAGAACAGACAGGTCAGACTTGCCGTAACGTTTCTCGGGATGATCAACAATTACATCGGCATGTGGATCAACGGTTATTGTGAATTGAACGAGGAACTCGTGTTTTCCGCCTCGCATCAGTTCATGCACGGGATTTACTCGTAATTTTTTTTAACGGCAATATACCGATTGGTATATAGGAGGGGTATGATGATCAACAGGGAAAAATGGTATCACAACGCCGCGTTTTATCACATCTACGCGCTGGGCTATTGCGGAGGCAATTTTGAAAGGCCGGATTCGATCAACAAGGTCACGGAGAATCTTGATTATATAAGGGAATCGGGGTTCAACGCGATATACATTGGGCCACTCTTTGAATCGGCAACACACGGTTATGACACCACGGATTATTTTAAACTCGACAGAAGGCTTGGGACCAACGAAGATCTGAAGCGATTGGTGACGGTCGCCCATGAGAAAGGGATCCGGATGGTCCTTGACGGGGTGTTCAATCATGTGGGTCGGGATTTTTTTGCCTTCAGGGATGTCCTTGAGAAGAAATGGGAATCCCGGTACAAAGACTGGTTTGCGGGGATCAATTTCGAAGGCAACAATCATCACAATGACGGCTTTTCGTACGATACCTGGGAAGGACATGAGGCCCTTGTCAAACTCAACCTGTACAACGCGGACGTCAAGGGACATTTGATAGATGCGGTGAAGTTCTGGATCGATGAATTTGATATCGACGGGATCCGGTTAGATGCGGCAGATTGCCTGAATCTGGATTTCATCAGGGAACTGAGATGCTTTACCGAGGCGTACAAATCGGATTTCTGGCTGATGGGGGAGATCATTCACGGGGATTACAGACGGTGGATGAACGATGACATGCTGCATTCCGTCACGAATTACGAGGCGTACAAGGGACTTTATTCGAGTTTTAACGATAAAAACTTCTATGAGATCGCCTATTCACTTGACCGGGAATTCGGTGCCGGTGGATTATATCGTGAGAGAATGCCGTACACCTTCCTCGACAATCACGATGTGGACAGGATAGAGAGCCGGTTGATCGATAAACGTGATCTGTACCCGCTGTACCTTCTCATGTATATGATGCCGGGGATTCCATCGGTTTATTACGGCAGTGAATGGGGAATTTCAGGTAAAAGAACCAGTACGAGTGATCTGATGCTTCGGCCGGTTTTCAACCTGGAGAAATTCAAAACAGAGAGCACCTGCAGAAATCTGTACAAACTGCTGCAGAAACTCAACTATCTGTACATGGCGCACCCTGTCCTCAGATTTGGAAATTATGAACAGGTCTATCTCAGCCATGAACAGATCATTTTTAAGAGAGAGACGGAAACACAGATTGGACTGATAGGGATCAACGCCTCCGATCAGACACTTGACTTGTCCGTCAACTGTCAACGGGGTGAATACAGGGACATTCTCAACGATAATGTTTCTGTTGGTTCAAATGGTTCCCTGACCATGAGACTGCATCCAAAGTGGGGTTCTGTCCTTATCCTGGATAAATAGGGGCTGTTGAATAAGCTCCGCTAAAAACAGACACTGTGCAAAAAAGAAGCCTTCGCTTGAGCGAAGGCTTCTTTTTTGCAATACGGTTGATCTCGCGATCAGACACTTGCCTTTTTCACGGTTAATCTGTTTAATTTTTCGGTGAACAGGATAATGGCCCCTATGAGAAGAAGGACGATAAACGGGAAAAGGGTGACATTCACCGTTCTCAGGAACACACCGATGAGTGGTGTCATGACCGTGCTGCCGAGATATCCGAATCCCATCTGATAGCCGATGACGGTTTGGGAAACGGCGGTACCGAAACGGGTCGGCGTTTCGTGGATCATCGACGGGAATATTGGTGCATAGCCAAGGCCGATCAACAGCAACGACGGCAACAGAAAGATTTCAGGCAGCGGCAGTGCGAGAAGTATCACACCGGTGAGTGAAATGACGAGACCGAGGCGGATCATCTGCCGATTGTTCAGCTTGAAGGAGATAAAGCCGGACAGGATACGTCCCAAGGTGATACCCCCATAATAAAGGGAAATCCATGAAGCCGCCGTTTCAGCTGAAATTCGTTTGACGTCGACGAGAAAACTACTTCCCCACAAACCGACGGAGAACTCCGCCGCAACGTAGAATGCGAATGTGGCGATGGCCGCCTTGACACCTTTGATCTTGAAGACCTCCATCATATGGAGCTGTTTTCCGTTTTTCTGTTCCGTTTCCACTTCTATATTGTAGTCCGGTTGTTGTTTATGTTTGGCCCATAAAGGATAAAACAGGATAAATAAGACACCGAGGGACAGCTGGATGATAGAAACCGTTCGGTATCCGCCGCGCCATGAAGAAGGTCCCGTCAGTGAAGCGGACATGATGAGCGGACCGAGTGTGGCGCCTATTCCCCAGAAGGCGTGCAGCCAGTTCATGTGATGGGCCTTGAAATGCAGGGCCACGTAATTGTTCAGCGCCGCATCGACTGCCCCAGCTCCGAAACCGAGTGGTATTCCGAGCACCATGAGATAGATGTAGGAAGGGGCAAAGGAAAAGCCGAGAAGCGCCGCACCGGTCATCAGACAACTGATGGTGATGACCTTTCCGGTTCCAAATTTCTTGATGATATAGCCGCTGAACAGGCTGGAAAGGATTGTACAGATGGATATGGGAATAGCGATGAGTCCGGCAAAATCAAGTGGCAGGCCCCAGTCGACTCTCATGACCGGCCAGGCGACTCCAAGCAGTGAATCGGGTAAACCAAGGCTGATAAACGCCAGATAAATGAGTCCGAGTAAAAGTATCGTGATCATGTTTTCTCTCCTTTTATATGAAATCCGTTTTGGGTTTAAGCTGTTCGAGTGCCAATGCCTTCAATCCTTCGACATAACTGTCGTGAAAATCCTTTTCATAATAGACATCCGGAAGAAAGTTTCTGAAGTGTACCCGTTCCAGTTTGTCTTTCAGGCTTATCTTGTGCTGTTCGCTCAGAAACAGGGCGGACAGGACGACGGTTTTAGGGTTGATGATACAGGTGAATGACTGGATGAGTTGTGAGACGAATTCAGAAAATGACTCTGAAAACTCCTCTTTATTTCCCTGCATGAGTTCTTCCTTGTTTAGATGATAGATGAAGGGCAGATTCCAGATTTCACCGGCAAAATTGGAATACCCGTGAAAGATTTTTCCGTTGATGACGATGCCGCTTCCCGGACAGCCACCGGTTGGAAAATAGATATAAACGAGGTTTTCCCTGCTGGTTTCGCCGCATTTCTGATAATAGCCGAAAGCGGCGGTGTTGACATCGTTTTCCACGATGAACGTTACTTTATACTTTTCCGAAAGCGTACTGATGATGTCTTTCCCCGTCATCAGCTTGAAGTCGCAGTAACCGAGTTGACCGTTGTTGACAACCCCAGGAACTCCAAGGGCTATCACGCTGATTTTGGGGTATTTTTTCAGGATGAGGTCGATGACAAAATCCAGGTCGCTCATCATGATGTCCTCAAAATCATAGCTGATATTGTCGATGTTTTCGCCGATGAGATTTGAAACATGCACGATGATCGAGTTCTTTTCGCCTTCTTTCCTCAGATAAATACAACAGATCAACTTGTAATTACTGTTGTAGATGAACCTTTTTGACGGGCGACCACCCGTTGACTCGGCCGGTGCGATCTCGTAGACTTCCTCGGTTTTGAGCATTTCCCTGAGAAGATTTCCGCAGGTTGCAACACTCAAGCCCGTTTTTTCAGACAGTTCAAGTTTTGTGCTGTCATCTCTCTTCTTCAAACAATGCCGGATCTTTTCCATGTTTAATTCTCTTACCTTGGTTGTTTTCATTTTATCACCTCATAACACTTACGACAAGTATTATCGTAAGTGTTGGTATTATAAACTGAAGGGTGAAAAAAGTCAAGTCTGTTGGAAGGAAGCAGAGAGAATTTCTTTATTTCCTCTGTCATTTATGCTATAGTCATGTGGTATATACCTATTGGAGTGGCATTGTACCGCTCAGACAACGATGGATGGTATGTGGTATATACCAATATAGTTTGTAATTCGTAGGATTTTTTTTCTAAACCTTTCTGAGCTGGATTATTTGTATCTGGTTGCCTGTAATCGGGTTTGGAATTTTTAAAATAATATTTTAGAATAAAACAGTGGTATATACCAGATGCCTCTGTTAGCGGAGGAAAAATGAATAACAATTATTTATTGCCGAAGTATCTTCAGATTAAGGAAATGATCATCGACAAGATCGAAAAAAAGGAATTTAAGACGGGCGACAAGTTGCCTTCTGAGAGAGAGATCAGTTCGTTGTATTCTGTCAGCCGGATGACGGCCCGAAAGGCATTACTTGAGGTGATTAACGGTGGGTATGCCTTCACGGAAGCGGGCAGAGGGACTTTTGTGAAAGAACGGATTGTCAACAACGATTTGACCAAGCTTGAGGGATTTTCCTACATGGTCAAGAGGAGTTCGGGAAAGGAAACGGTTTCGAGAGAGATTGAAAAGAAGATCATCGAGGCGGACAGCATTCTTTCGGAAAAACTGAGGATTCCGATCGGAACACCGATAAACGAGATTGCGAGATGTAGAATCGTGGACAAGGATCCGATCGCCTATGAGTTTTCTTTTACCAAGGCCTCCGAATTTCCCGGGCTGATGGAAATAGATTTCAGTAAGAATTCCCTGTTTGACACCATGATTGAAAAGTACAACCGGGTCATCGTTAGAGCCCGTCAGACACTTGAGATATTCTATTCGGATAAAGAGGTGTCGCGAATCCTGCAGATTCCAAAGAAGACCGCCCTGTTCCTCTTCAAGGATGTCAGCGAGGACCGCGACGGGAATACCGTGGAATTCTGTGTAAGGTATGTCAGAGCGGATAAGTGCCATTTTTACAATGAGATCAAACTGATTAACTGATCAGATTAAGATAAGAATATAATAATTATTATTTACATCCATATAACATTGAACGATATACGGCTTTGTCTATAAATTTTTCATGAAAGGAAGATAAGATGATCAAAGTGATAGGGATAGGAGACAATGTAGTGGATCGGTATATTCATACGAAGACGATGTATCCCGGTGGGAACGCGTTGAATTTTACCGTATTTGCCGGCTCTCTCGGTGCTGAAGCTGCCTATATGGGGAATTTTGGAACGGATGCGGCGGCGTTGCATATTCAGAAGGTGCTGAAGAATCTTGGGATCGATACCTCTCACTGCAGGACCTACGAGGGTGAAAACGGGTATGCAAGAGTCAGTATAGAAGAGGGAGAACGGGTTTTCCTGCCCGGTAATGGCGGGGGGATCAATAAAGAGTACCCGATTGATTTTAGCGCGGAAGATCTGGACTATATCCGGGGGTTTGACCTCATCCATTCCAGTTGTTACAGCTATCTCGAGGGGCGCATGAAACCGCTTCTGGAGACGGAGGTCCCCATATCCTTTGATTTTTCGGACAAGCTGTCCGATGACTATCTTGCCGAGATGTGTCCAATGGTGGACTTTGCCTTTTTATCCTGTTCGGATATGGGAGTAGATGAAGTTGAAGACCGACTTTCATTTGCCGTTCGTTCCGGTTGTCTCTTTGCGGTAGCGAGCCGTGGAGATAAGGGAGCTCTCTTCCACAACGGAGACTATTTTGTCTCACAATCGGCTCATCTCGTGAAACCGGTAGATACGATGGGAGCCGGCGATTCTTTTATCACCGCCTTCCTGATCCGTATGCTCGAACAGAAGGCTCTTTTTAGTTCGGAAGAAAAGATGGTTAAATCCTGTATGGATTTTGCGGC
>DAINPP010000018.1:0-41377 GCA_036743375.1 Thermotogae bacterium
CTCGCGGCCACCGGAGTGACAGTCCGGCATGCTAAACCAACTGCACCACGTCCCCGCTCATAAAATATATGTCAATGTTTATGACCTTCACTGGTACCCCCTATAGGAATCGAACCTATATCGGCGGATTAGGAATCCACTGTTTTATCCATTAAACTAAGGGGGCATCCATGTTCAATGCGAAAGAATATTATCATATTTAATTCGTCTTGTCAAGTCGCAAAAGAAAAATTCTCCTTTTTTATTACAATGACAAAGAATTACAATAAACATTCCGTATATCTCTATCATTTCACTAAGAAAAATATATTTATCATCTATATCATGTTATTATCTTTCAGAATAAAACAGGAAGGAAGCGCTTATGAATAAACTAACCGAAAAGGAAATAAAGAGAGAATACAAATATCATGGAAAAATCATCAACGTCAGAATCGACACCGTTGAGCTGGAGAACGGTGCCGTATCAACAAGAGAGGTGGTCGAACACAAGGGAGCAGTTGCGGTACTTCCCGTTGACAGAGACGGAAACTGTTATCTTGTCGAACAATTCAGAAAACCAATTGAAAAGATTCTGTTGGAAATACCCGCCGGGAAACTGGATGCCGGTGAAACCCCGTTTGAATGCGCCGTAAGAGAACTGAGAGAGGAAACCGGGTTTATAGCCGAAGAGATCGTGGAACTCGGATATATTTACACGACGGCTGGTTTTTCAAATGAAAAAATCCATCTTTATCTCGCTACAAATCTGACTCCCGGGAGAGCTGATCCTGACGAAGATGAATTTCTGAACCTCAGACAGATTAAATGGAAGGAATTGAGGGAAATGGCAGAAAAGGGAAAGATTAATGACTCAAAGACAAATGCAGCCATCCTGATGGCTCTTTCTAAAGTAAAAAAGTATCTTTCCGATAAATAAACATGAGGAGTGATAGAAATGATTAAGGCTTCGATCAACGGTAACGCTATTACGTTTGAAAAAGAAAGATATGAGACTTTTAAGGATTTTTATGAGGATAACAAATTGACAAACAAGATTTTATCGAGAGTTGTCATCAACAACAACGAAGTCCCCGTTTCCATGATAGATGAAATTTATAACGCTTCATTTGACGGAGGAGAAGAAATCGTACTGGATTTTGAAGAGCTCGTGCCATTTACACTGAACCTCCTCTCAAATCTCGAAGGATATATCACACAATTTGAAACGGCTTTACCCGTATTTGCAAATGAGATCAAGACCGGAAGTGCAGCGAGTGTTGAGGGGTTGAAAAACATCCAGGAAGGTTTGAAGGCGCTGGAGACCATGAAGGTTAATCTCTTTGCTTTAACCGGAACGGATGAAAATGATTATCCCGGGCTTCAGTCAAAGAAAGCAGAGCTACACAGTATCCTTGAAAAGATGAATACCGCTATCATGGAGAAGGATTGGAATGAACTTTCTCAACTACTTGAGACGGATTTTCCGGAAGCGATCAGTTATTATGGAGATTTATTTACAAAATCAAAAGAAATACTAAAGCAACGGAAAGCTTAGACTATTTGGGGTGATTAGATGAATCAGGCTTCTACATACGGGCATCTCAGGCCTGGAATAAAAAAGAGCAACGTTGTACAGGAACAGAAAACAGAACAAGTTGTCGTTGTCAAGAAAAACGATTACATAGAAAAGGCAATCGAAACCGCTACACCGGCGAAGCTGGTAGAGATGTTGTATACGGGTGCAATAAACTTCCTGGCTCAGGCAAGAAACGCCATAGATGCCTCTGATATCTCTCTTGCAAACGATAAACTGGTAAGGGTACAGGACATAATAATGGAACTGAACATTTCTCTCGATATGGAGAAAGGTGGAGAGATCTCAAAGAATCTGAGAGGCTTGTATAATTATATTTATAAAAGGCTGTTAGATGCAAACATGAAAAAAGATATCAAGATCATCGATGAGGTATCCGATTATATAAAAGAATTGCGTGATACATGGATAGAAGCCATGAAAAAAGAGGGGAGTCTCGCCGAAAAGCTTCCCGATCCAAACAGAAAAAGATTTGACGTCGCACTGTAAGTATGTAAGTATCGACGTATAAAAAAGAAGAAGGCCTTTATTTAAAAGGCCTTCTTCTTTTTTATCATAAGACTCTATCGAATTCAATCAATCATACACGATTCTCGATGGGAATGATTTTAATCCCATAATAATCGACATAATAAAAAAAAGAGGCTGCCAAGATTCGTCTGACAGCCCTTGCTACGGGGGATGGTCGAACACAAATTACCAAACTCAAAATCGAGCCTATTCGTTGACCTTCAGTATAAATATTACCACATTTTCTTCGCTATGTCAAGCTATTCGATTTTATCTTTGATTCGCTTGATAATGCTCCTTATTTCTTCAGTTTTCATGGCATGTCATTCTCCGATTATCTTCACAAGCACCCTTTTGCGTCTTTTACCATCAAATTCACCATAAAAGATCTGTTCCCAGGGGCCAAAATCAAATCTTCCGTCGGTAATCGCCACAACAACTTCCCTTCCCATCACCTGTCTTTTCATATGCGCATCGGCGTTATTCTCAAATCCATTATGCCGATACTGACCGTATGGCTTTTCCGGTGCCAATCTTTCAAGCCATTGCTCATAATCGTAGTGAAGCCCGGCTTCATCGTCGTTGATAAATACACTCGCCGTGATATGCATGGCATTACACAGCAGCAATCCTTCGGTTATTCCACTTTCTTGAAGACATTTCTCTATTTCCGACGTGATGTTTATAAACTCTCTTCTCTTACTCGTATTAAACCAAAGTTCTTTTCGATAGGATTTCACCCAATCACCTTTGCTTTTTCCCCTAAACTTTATTTAGCGAGCTTAATTTTTATATTATACCAAATTCCAGTAGGCACTTAGTCAAATCTTCATTAAAAATACAAGTTTAGATAATGAATTTGTAGTAATATATCTATACGGATAGCAAACAAAAAGATGTCAAAGATGAGTGAAAAAAGAGATTGAAAAATAAATAGAGTTTTATCGCTGAAGTACTCTTGGTATCGGTGGATAAACTGAAAGATATGATCAATTTTCCTCAAATGAAATGAAGAAAAGATCTGAGCTAAAAAGTATATTGAATGAGACGTATGGAGGTTAAATGATAATTTTACTGATGATCATCCTGGCATTTTCCATAGGCATGCTGTTCGGTCTTAAGAAAAGGCTGAATTTTCTGACAAGATTCAAGATATTACCCATTCTGACTTGTATTCTCTTATTTTCCATGGGAACGGAGATCGGCACTTCTGAAGAAATATTCAGCAATCTGACCGGCATCGGTTTTCACGCCTTTTTAATCGCTTTATTCGCCACAGCGGGAAGTTTTATCGCCACGTTCATTTACACCAGACTTTTCTCCAAAACCGAAGAAGATGAGCGTGTTGACTGATATCCTTATCATGACCGGTTCTCTTACACTTGGAATAGCGATCGGCCGATTTACCGGTCTCGTCATCCCTTCCGATCTCATCACGCTCATCCTGATGCTTCTCGTATTCCTGGTAGGGATCGACATAGGCCGCGAAGAGGGAATATTGTCAAAGATAAAAATGAATATCCGGCATATACTGATACAATCCCTTCTGACCATAGTGGGTACGCTTACGTTTGCCTTTATCCTTTCCTTTTTTCTGCCCTATTCCCCAAAAGAGTTGATAGGGGCAGCTGCAGGATTTGGCTGGTATTCCCTTTCCGGCGTCATGATCTCTCAGCTGTATTCGCCTTTGCTCGGAACAATATCGTTCATCTCAAATGTCTTCAGAGAGCTCATATCGATTATTTTTATCCCCATCCTTTCGAAAATCAATCAGCGTGCGGCCATTTCCCTGGCCGGAGCAACCTCCATGGATGTCCTGCTCAGTCTGATTTCAAAATCCACCTCCAAAAAAAACACCTTGATTGCATTTGGACAGGGAGTCGTCCTCTCACTGATCGTACCGATTATGATCAGCATCATCTTCTTATAAGATAGAATTCGATTCTTTTTCATTTTGAGGTACGACTTGTTATATAATTATCTCGCGCTTTATTCATTTATCATATCAAGTTTTGAGGGGGAATAACATGGAATTTTTAAACTACTTCAGTAAAACTTACGAAGAATCAAGAGAGCAGTTCCTGTCGGATTTCGAGAAAAACAAGGAATTTTGGGGTTCTGCATCCCTCAGAAGCGAAGAGATCCTGGAAGGGTTATTTGTAGATATCGCGCGTTTTAACGCTCATGAGAAAAAAAATCTGCTTGTCATTTCATCCGGACTACATGGTATAGAAGGCTATGTCGGAGCGGCGATGATCAGATGCTTCTCGGAAAAATTCACGGAGAAGATAGACACCGACAACACATCCGTCATCATGATTCATTCCTTAAATCCATTCGGAATGAAGAATTTTATCCATACGAATGAGCATAATGTGGATTTAAACAGAAATTTCGTCAGGAACTGGCAGAATCTTAAAGAAAATGAAGAATATGAAAAGGCAAGGGATTATCTGGAAAGCAGTTGTGCACTCGCCGATCCACTCTTCAACCGGGTAGATTTCTTTTTTTCCACAATCGGTCAGCTTATTCGTTCCGGCGGCGAAGGGTTCAAAACCGCTGTGATGGGTGGCCAGTATGCCTATCCGAACGGTTTGTACTATGGAGGAAAGGAATACGAAAGATCTACCGAAATCATGATAGACCTCGTAAAAACCGTGTTGAAAGACAAATATGAAAAAATCGTTTTTATCGACTTACGTTCCGGTTTAGGTGAAAAGGAAAAAATGTCTATCGTCAATTCCGCACTCGAAGAAAAAAAAGTAGCCGCACTGAAGCAACTGTTTGATTATGCCGACATCAAAAAGACCGAAAAAGAGGAATTTTACCATGTGAGTGGAGATATGATAGATTATGTCTATCATCAGCGCAGGTTGCTCGTTCCCGATAAAGACGTTTACGCCTGTTCATTTGAATTCGGAACACTTGGCGAAGACTTCATCGGTCTTTTCAGATCTATAAGAAACACGGTAAATATGCGAAAAATCAGAAGAAATTACGTTGCTCAAAGCTATAAATCCCGCTACATAAAAGAATATCGTGAAATGTTCAACCCTTCGGAGCATATCTGGAAAATGGAAGCCGTTAAACATTTCACCGAGGCGTTAACCGGAATCTTAAATCACTTCGAATTTACAAAGTAACTTCAGAACTCTTTTTTCAGAAACAGACGTCTTCCCCCAAGATACAGGAAGATGGAAAGACCTGTCAGGACGAGCGATCTCATCCAGTCAAAGTCGCCGGAACTCAACACGGTTTCACCGAAGACATAAGGATAGAGGTTCAACCAGGCAATCCCGTTTATCAGGGAAGAAAAAGGCAAGGCCACTATAAGAACGATTCCGAGGATAACCGGTTTCATCTGATCGTTAAAGATTATGGAAAAAAGAATAAAAAGAAAATAAAAGAATGAGGCGGCAATGAGCTGCTGAACGATCAGCCTAATCAGGTTTCCGTTAAAGAGGATATCGTAACCGGAAAGCATCATCGCTACGGGTGCCAGAAAATCGAAAACAACAACGATCAGGATCATTACATAATATCCCGACAGGACCTTTGAATCATAGATTTCCTTCCTGTTTCTCCTGGAGAGTAAAAAATAGATGGTTTTTTTCTCGGTTTCTCTTGAAAAGACCGGAAAGGCAATAATCAAGGCAAAAAATGGGAGAAATTGTCCAAAATTTTTTCCATACCATTGGGACAGAAGAAAAAACTGATCATCATCCTTTAGCTGCTCAAATTCCTTGCCATCGGCAAAACCTTTTAATATATCCGGAAGTTCTTTCACTTCTTCGCTGTTCATATCCATCGAAACCATAAGATTTCCAATAACCGGTCTCGTAAAAATCAATCCAAGTAAGAGCACAAAAAAAAGAACGATAAAAACCGTGAGACGAAACCTCATCTCATAAAGTGTCTTTTTAAACATAATTTTTCCCCCTGAGCAAAATCTGAAAGAACATCTCCATATCAGGTACACTCATTTCCACTTCAGAAGAATGTTCGAGCCGTTCTATCGTTTCACCATCATCCGTCAGGATGACGGTTCTTTCCCTTTCCCTTTTACCGGAAAGATACCTCAGAGTCTCGAGTCCCTGAAAGTCTGTCGGCAGATAAAAGACCCGGAAATCGCCCTTGATATCATCAACGTACCCCGTAAACAACCTTCTCCCTTCATGCATCACAGAGATCCGGTCCGCAATCTTCTCAACATCTGAAATTATATGTGAAGTGTACAGGACTGTTTTCCCATCGATCACGAGATCTCTGATCATATCGAGGATATCATTATTTCTTATGGGATCCAGCCCCCAGGTCGGTTCATCAAAGATATACAGAGAAGCCTTCTGGGCAAAACAAATGCTCAGATACAGGGAAGTCTTCATTCCGTTCGAAAAACTGCTGATCTTCTTTTCCATGGGCAGCGAAAAACGTTTCATATATTCAAAGGCTTTATTTTCATCAAATTGAGGAATGATTCCCTTACAGATTTTAATCGTACGATAAGGAGTCAGGAATTCGTAAAAATTCTTTTCTTCCGGCACGAAAGCCACGTTTTCACGCACGAGGTCTATCCCTTCACCAAGTACTTTCACATCTCCCTCATAGGCAATAAAACCAAGTATCGCCTTGATTGTCGTCGTTTTCCCGGCTCCGTTCGGTCCGAGAAGGGCATGCACCTCGCCTTCGTAAATATTCAGATCAAGATCTTTGACGGCATGCACCTCGTTTCTGTAGATCTTGCTTAACCCGTTGATCTGCAAGGCGAATTTCTCCGAATAATCGATTATTCCATTTCCCATATAGCCCCAACCACCTTCTGAACTTCTTCAAGAGCAATTCCGGACTTCTTCAGTCTTTTCAACGGAATTCTCAACTCTTTTTCAAGCTCACTTAAAAATTGTTCTTTGATTTCCGCAGTACTCACATTTATCATAAATCCTATCCCCTGCCTTGAAAATATTACCCCTTCTTGCTCAAGTTCTCTATAGGCTCTTGCAACAGTATTCGGGTTCACCTTGATTTCCTTTGCGAGTTCTCTTATTGAGGGGATGAGTTCTTCCTTCTCACATTTCCCTGAGAGAATAGCCTCCTTTATTCCCACTTTTATCTGCTCATAAACGGGTAATGGCGATCTAAGTTCGATTTTTATCCACAAACACATACACCTCCGATACATCTGTATTATAACATATAGTACAGCAAAATTCAATCTTTTTTTCTTCACTTTTTCCTCACAATTCATCGCTTATAATATACCCGTAAGAACGAAATCAGGAGAAACAAGATTACAGGAGAAGGAGGACAGACTTATGAAACCCACTTTAAGATCCATCAGCGAAAAGTTATTAACACTTGAGGAGGAACGATATCCGGGCGATGAAATGATTGTGGATCCCGAAACGGGCTTTTCTATCACCACGAGTGAAAAAGAGAAGATCCCGGTTCTGAAATATCTTAAAAGGATGGGATTCGAAGTTTACTGGCTTTGTGAAAGAGCGGGAAAGATAATGGCTATGATCATAGACAAAGTCTTGTATCTCTGTACAAATAAAACGGAACTGATTGATTCCAGATACAAGGAAATAGATTTGCAGGATTTCTCCATGTACGTTGCCTATGATGACATCGTACCCGATGAAAATTCCGTTAAGAATAAAATCGAAGGGATCAGCTTCAAACTGAATAACGGTCTGGAGATATGCTGGAAACGTTATTAATCTATAGAATTGAAACACCAACTCGATTAGACAAGCTTCTTATTTACTTTCTTTTAAGCTTCATTTGAGACTGCTTTTTTCAGAAGGAAACAGATTGTTTTCTCACTTATCATCAGCACAGGATTCACCACCCGATCACTCTCTCCTTAGAGGTGGTGAATTCTTTCCTTCGTTAGCCTGTCACCTTATTCAAAAGCTCAACAATTATCATAGCCATTTAGAAGACTCTTTAAATTAAGGACCTCATTTCTTCTATGCTGGAAAAACAGAAAACGGATAAGTCAATCCAACTTATCCGTTTAAAAGTGGTTATTTCAAAGTTTCGGTCAGTTCCGATTCAATCCCCTCGGCATCCAGTTTAAACAATTTAAACAGGTGTTCTTTGCTGCCCGATACGGAATAATCGTCTATACCAAGGCGGTATTTGGAGGCAACCACGATATTATTTCTGAAGATGGCATCATCAAGCAGAGAGCCAAGTCCTGTCCAGATATTGTGATCTTCCACCGTTAAGATGATCTTATTCGAGATCTTTTCCTCGAGATAAAAATTCTGCTTCCAGAGTTCAGTAGGGCAGGAACAATTCAGCACACCGATATGAAACCCATTGGCGTTCATATTATCCGCTGCGGCAACCGCTTCCGGCAAGGTTGCCCCCATCGTAACGATAACGGCGTTGGCATGTTTACACTCTCTGATTTCATCTATTTTTCCGTATTCAAACTTATAGTCTCCCGCAAAGAATGGGTTACCTTCCATATCGGTAATCGGGTTCAGTTTACTTCTCCCGACCGCTACGATATAATTACCGTATTGAGAAGCGGCATATCTGATGGCCCGGTCGGTCTGATTGGGATCTCCGGGAACGATCGTCCTAAAGTGAAAGAAATTAGCCGGTCCACCGACATAATCGATACAATGATGTGTCTTGCCGTCTTCTCCCGTATCCGTCCCAACATGTGTTACGGCTACTTTCAGATTGGTATGGTTGATATCATTCAGCCTCTGCTGATTGTAAACCTCATCGATGCCAAACATCCCGAAGTCGGTGAAGAAAGTCACCATTTCCTCCGCAGACATGGTCCCGGCAGCTGCCGCAGCGTTGTGTTCCGCTACACCAAACTGGAAAAATCTGTCCGGATACGCCTTTGCGAAGGCCTCTGTCTTCGTAGAAGGCATCAGATCACAATCGATAACCGTAATCGGAGTCTTTGATTTCTCGTTGATCTGCCCCAGATCTTTCAATGCATTTCCGAAAGCGCTCCTGTTGTCCAGTTTGGTATCCGTCCGGTACGTTTTAGGGGTTCCGGGATTGATATCCACCTTGTATTCCAGCATTATTTTCTCATGGGCCTTAATTTCCAGTTTGTCTCTCATTTCCTTATATCTGTCAAAATCCATATCCAGTTTTAATTCATCGAGAGCCTTATAAAGCTGTTCTTCAGACAACGGTTTCCCATGCCATGAGGCATCGTTTTCCATAAAGGAGATGCCATGTCCCATCTGTGTATAACACAGGATTGCCGTTGGCTTCAACGTATTTCTTGCCGCTTCGTCAAGCGCCGCAAAGAGTTTTTTGAAATCATGGCCCTGTACCTCTATGACATCCCAACCATCAGCCTCATAGTTCCCCTTGATATTGACAGGCATGACATCACGGGTACGTCCGTTGATCTGAGCATCGTTGAGATCTATCAACACGGTCAGATTATTCAGTCCGTATTTTGAAGCGGTACGTCTCGCTTCTGCAACCTGTCCCTTTGCCTGTTCGGCATCACCCATCAGAACATAAGTTCGGTATTCATTCCCGTGAACTTCAGAAGCTATGGCAAACCCCAGCCCGGCAGAAAGTCCCTGTCCAAGATTTCCCGTTGTCCATTCCACACCCGGAATCCCCCTTGTCACATGTCCCTCAAAGATAGAATTCACATGTCTGAAACCGCTGATGGCTTCGTCTATATTGAAAAAGCCCATTCTCCCAAGAACTGCATAAACACCGGGCGAAGTATGTCCGTGACTGACGACGATACGATCCCTTTCCTTCTTCCACGGATTCTTTGGAAATACATTTGCATACGCGTATACGGCTATATACATCTCCATCGAAGAAAGTGAACCACCGGGATGTCCCGACTTCGACAGCGTCGTCATCTTAAGTACATCGCCTCTGCAGCTTCTTGCCATTTCCTTCAGTTTATCGATTTCTTTATCAGTAAAATGTTTCGTGACTGTACTCATCTGAAAAGCCTCCTGTATTTTGAAGTATTTAATTATAACACAATGTGAATAACGGTCATTTTCAGTCCCTCAGAAAAGTTCTTTAAAATAAAAATGTTATAATAGTTCTAAAAGAAAACGGAGAGTGATTGTATGAAAAAATTCTTTATCCTTATAACCTCATTATTGTGTTCCTGTGCATTTCTCTTCGGGGCTTCAAAGGCCGTCTCAGATACCTTTTTCACCGATGTATCCGTTAGACAGGCTGAAGAGCTCATAAAAAACTATACCGACAACCCTGATTTCATCATCATCGATGTCAGATCACCCTCGGAATACGAATCCGGTCATATCGAAGAGGCCGTCAATATTAATTATTACGATTCAGACTTTGTCGCTCAACTCGATAAACTCGACAAGGAAAAGACCTATCTCATTTACTGCCGTTCAGGTAGTAGAAGCAGCAGAGCACTGAAAACGATGAAAGAACTCGGATTCAAAAAGATCTACCATTTAAAAAAAGGGTATAACAGCTGGGTGAACAGGTGAAAATAATACACACCGCAGACTGGCATCTCGGCAAGATCATCTTTCAGACACGCCTGATAGAAGACCAGAAGATCGTTATAGAACAATTTCTCATGGCAATGGAAACGGAAAAACCGGATGCGATAATCATCGCCGGAGATATCTATGACAGGGCTTCTCCCCCTTCTGAAGCGGTAGAACTGCTCGACAGCACATTAAAACGGCTTATCTTTGAACTGAAGACACCGGTTTTTATGATAGCCGGAAATCATGACAGTGCCGAAAGAATACATTTCGGGAGTGAATTCATGAAGGCAAACGGCTTGTTTGTCAGGGGAAAGCTCGAAAAACTCGAAATACCCGTCACACTCTATGATAAATTCGGAGAGGTGGACTTCTACCTGCTTCCCTATCTTGACCCGGCTGAAGCCAAGGTGTATCTGCAGGATGATGACATCCACACTCACCAGCAGGCTTATGAAAAGATCATCCGGTCCATCACTGAAAAGATGAAAAATCATACCCGTTCAGTCCTCATCGGACACGCCTTCGTGGCCGGCGGTGAGGAAAGTGATTCAGAAAGACCTCTTTCTGTCGGCGGATCAGGGGTTGTGGCTGCCTCCCTTTTTAAAACGTTCTCATATACCGCACTCGGGCACCTGCATAGGCCTCAGACCATAGATCATACGGTTCATTATTCCGGCTCTCTCATGAAATATTCCTTTTCGGAAACAACACATGAAAAAGGATATTCCGTGATAACGATTGATGAAAACGGATCAGTTGAAATCGAGCGAAAAATATTGCAGTCTTCAAGGGACATGCGGATAATACGGGGTAAAATAGACGAACTGATCCTGAATGGGAAAAAAGATGAAAACAGAGAGGACTTTATCATGGCGGTACTTGAAAATGAAAAAGCGGTTATGAATCCCATCGGACGGCTCCGAGAGATCTATCCGAATATCATGAAGTTAGAGAGGGTCTACTCTGCACTCGATACGGAATCGAGAATGACGGTGAAACAGCGGGAATCCAAAAACGATGTCGAGTTGTTTGAAGCCTTTTTTGAGCAGGTTGGAGAAACCGGTGATGAATTTTCGGATGAGATGAGGCGGGCCGTAACCTCTATCTTCGACGAAATCTACCAAGAGGGAATGATGAAATGAGACCGGTCAAACTGAGTATGAAGGCCTTCGGACCTTATAAAGCGGAAGAAACAGTTGATTTCAGAAAACTCGAATCAAACAACCTGTTTTTGATCACGGGAAATACCGGTGCGGGAAAGACTACCATTTTTGATGCCATCACCTATGCGCTCTACGGAGAAGCCAGCAGCGGGGACAGGGATGATAAAAATCTCATCAGTGACTTTGCCGATGAAGAAGAGATCACCCATGTCGTCTTCGATTTCTCATTGTCCGGAAAATACTACAGGGTCAGCCGTATTCCTGAGCAGCAAAGAAAAAAACAGAGGGGGGACGGATTTACCACACAACCCGCCGAAGCCTCGTTTTATGAGACGGATATAGAGGGAAATGAGATCCGGCTCATCGCGTCAAGGAAGATCAGGGATGTCAACGAAAAATTAACCGAATTGATCGGTCTGGATGCCAATCAGTTCAAACAGATTATCATGCTTCCACAGGGGGCCTTCAGAGAGCTTCTGACATCCAAGAGTGACGAGCGGCAGAAGATCCTTCAGAAACTGTTCATGACGGAAAAATATCAACTCTTTGAGGAAAAACTGAAAGCCCGGGAAAAGAAACTGAACATCAAACTCAACACGGTGAATTCCGATATCCATCATCAGATAGACGAAGTAAGAGTCTCCGAAGAAGAGGAGAACGATTTTTTAGAACTGCGATCAAATACCAACGGCCTCGATTCGTTTATTCAGGAACTGACCAGGTTTATCGAATATAAACGTGTGCAGACCGCACAACTGAAGAACGAATCCGAAAAAATCTCGGAGCAGAAAAAAAAGATAGAAGAGGCAATTGCGGAAGCGAAACTCCTTCTTGAAAAATTTAACGAACGCGAACAACTCGATACGGAGTTAAAAAAACTGGAAGAGAGAAACACTGAAATCAGACGGCTTGAAGAAAAGCTTCAAATGGCAAAAAACGCTTTACTTGTCTTAGACAAGGAATTCCTCCTGAACCAGTATTTAAATGAAAACCGGCAGAAAGAAAAAGAACTGAATGAGATTACGACGGAATTCAATAAAACGGAGGCAGAGCTGAAACAGATCAGCCTGTTGAATCAGAAAGCGGAAAACGAATGGAAACCCTTGCTGGAACAGTTAAAGATACAGACCAGCACCCTGTCGGAATATGAAAAAGAAGTCCTGTCCGTTCAGGAAATCCAGAAAGAAGCCGCAAAGCAGAAAACGAATATAGCAAGCCTCGAAAAAGAAATTCAGAAGACAGAAGAGAGCGTTGTCAGTCAAAATAGCCTGATCACCACGATTAAAGCTGAGATAAATGCAGTAGAAGATCTGCCGGAAAAAAAGGATCTGATCATCTCAAAGCTGAACAAGAATAAGGATGAAAAATATAAAAACAAGACATTGACGGATTTACTTTCCCAATACGAACGGTTGAGCGTGAAAAGAGAAAAGCTGGCCGATGATTACAAGACTCAGAATGCTGAGACTAAAAAAGCAAGGAAGGAGATAAACGAAAAGGCAGAACACTTACAAAAACTGAAAGAGGCTGTTAAGAAGAACCTGGCCTTTACACTTGCAAACACACTTAACGCAGACGAGCCCTGTCCCGTTTGCGGTTCCATACATCATCCTGCACCTGCAAAACGCAGTGTTGTAATCGATGAAACTCAGATAGAAAAACTCGAGGCAGAACTCGAGGAAAAGAAAACAAGTACCAATCAGCTGCAGGGAACCCTGAAGATCATCCTGAATAACGGTCTGGAAACAAAGGAGGAGATGCAGAAAGTCTGGATAGAGGTCTGTACGGCAAAAGAGCGCCGGTTAGAAGAAAATGAGGCGATAGTCAACAAGCTGACAGAAAATACAGTAGACAGAAATAAACAGCTCAACGAAGAATTCAATCATCTGAGTTCTGAGATGAATACGATAAACGATGCGGAGAGGATTCTCAAGACAAATAAGCAGAAACTGGAAACTGCAGAGAACGAACTCATCACACTCAGAGAAAAGAAAGAAATCCTTGTCAAAAAAAGTACGGAAGAAAACACCGAATATATAAAAAATGAGACCAGATTAACGGCGATAAAAGAAAAAGTTCCCGAGAAATTCCTCAGCCTTTCAGCCTTAAGACAGGAAATAAGGTTAAAAAACAATTTGACCGGTGAGCTCGACAATAAAATAACAAACTGTACAAAAGAACTTTCCGTGGTGACTATCCGGTTTGCTGCCTTACAGGCAAAACGGGAAGAGCTTCAGAAACAGCTGGAAAGTCTGCGGGAAAAGATGGAGAAACAGAAAATACTCTTTGAAACGTCGATAACGGAAAACCATTTTGATTCCATAGAAACCTACCGCAATGCTAAAATGACAAAAGAGTCGATCAGAGAAATTGAAAGTGATATTTTCGAATTCAGAAAAAAGCATGACGAGAAAAAAAACAGATTCATATTTTTAAGCGGTGAATTAAAAGAGATCATGCGACCAAACCTTCTTGAACTTGAAGAACAGAAGATTACCCTTGAAAAAAAGATTGTCGACACGGAAAGCAGCATTGCTTTGATCACGGAGCAAATTCAGAACAACGATAACCGTTTAAACAGCCTGAATACCTTAAACGAGACAAGAAATGAGATATACGGCGAATATGAAATCTACGGGTATCTTAAGAATATCAGTTCCGGAAAAAATGCCTATCGCATCACATTCGAACGCTTCGTTCAGACAGCCTTTCTGGATGACATCCTGATAGCAGCCAACCAGAGGCTTGAGAAGATGACAGATGGCAGATACTATCTCAGCCGGCAGACAGAGGCGGCGAATCTCAGGAGTACCAGCGGGCTCGACATAGAAGTCTTCGACCAGTACACCGGCGAATCCAGACACGTTAAAACGCTCTCAGGCGGCGAAGGTTTCAAGGCTTCACTCGCTATGGCACTGGGATTATCCGAAGTCGTTCAGTCTCATGCAGGCGGTGTCAGTCTGGAAACACTGTTCATCGACGAAGGCTTTGGCAGCCTTGATTCGGAATCACTCGACAGTGCGATTAAAACCCTGATGGAACTGCAGTCACAGGGACGGCTTGTCGGCATCATTTCACATGTTGCCGAATTAAAAGAGCGAATAGATGCCTATCTCGAAGTCATCTCCACAAAGAACGGGAGCCATACACGATTCCATATTCCCTGATAATTTAAAAACTGAACATCTACTTCAGACAGTATATCCGTTATTCAACAACCCCCTGGCGTTTTGATATTGAAGAAGTCCTGAATGAACGCTTTTCTGATCCGGATTATATGAAGATTGCCCGTTTCTGCAGGAAGATCCATAGTTCAGAGTTGTTTGGCTATTTGTGTACCTGGTTTTTTGAAGGAGAAGAGCGGAAAAAACTGGTTGATCTTCTGATTGAAATGATTGTATAATGATACAATTCGTTTCAACTCAAATTATTTGTAAGTTTGCCCCGTAAAAAATTTTACACTGTTTCAGATTGAGTGTTCATTTCTTGACAAATCTTGATTTCAGCTCATACTGTGCTATAATTTTTTATCGTTGATGCAAGTTTTAAACAACCCAAAATTTAGGAGGTAGGAAGATGAAACGCTTTGTTGTCCTTTTAATTGCTTTATGTCTTATGGTAACCGCTTTATCAGCAAAAGATGTAACGTTAAGAGTCATTCAGGTATTCACAAGTCCGGAAAGAACGAAGATTCTCGAAACTATCGCAGATCAATTTGAAGAGCAGAATCCGGGAGTAACGGTAGAACTCATTTCACCACCTTATGAAACGGCTTATAACAAGATTTTCCTCATGGTCAGCACCGAACAGCCACTCGATATCATAGAGGTAGGGGACTGGTCGCTTGGAAATATGGTAGCAATGGGGAAACTTGAATCACTCGAACCCTACATCGCCAAGTCCAACATGACCGAACATCTGATCGATGGCGTTGTAAAGTCAGCCAGGATTGCCAACAACACCGCTTACGTCATGCCGAATGCCGTATACGTTAAGACACTTTTCTACAAACCGGATACACTTGAAAAATATGGCATCACAACACCTCCTACAACGATGGATGAACTCATGGCTTACTGTACACAGCTTGCTGATGCGGATGCTGCACAGTACGGATTCGACTGGAGAGGGATCGATCCGGTTAATTTCATGGATCTCGTTTTGACCTCATTCTTTGATGATATCGACCCGACATGTATGTACAAGACTACGGATGGTAAGATCATCTTTGAAGATGAAAGAGCCCTCGAAGGGTTGAATTTCTATCTCGATCTTTATTACAAAACCGCTCCGAAGGATTCTATCAACTGGGGATTTGACGATCAGATCAACTCATTCGTTTCCGGTGTTACGCCCCTTCTTTTCCAGGATCCCGATACCACAGGACTTCTTAACAGCCTTATGGGTGTGGAAAACTACAAGACTGCCCCACTTCCAACAGGCCCTGGTGGAAAGGCCTATCCAACATTCGGATTTGGCGGATGGGCAATCCCGAATTACTCAGAGAACAAGGATCTTGCATGGAAATTCATCGAATTCTTCAACTCACCTGAAATCGGTGCTTATTTCTGTAAGAATTATGGAGCGCTTCCAACAGATTTGAGAGTTTACGAAAATGACGAATATTTCAGCAGTGCAACGTTCGATGGCTGGGAAGCTATGTTCAACGACACGGAAAAGTATCAGTTCACAGATTACCCACTTGCAAACGAATCCTGGTATGAATGGTATCAGCTTCAGGGAGAAACGCAGCAGAAAATACTCCTCGGAAAGATGACACCGGAACAGGCGCTTGAAGAATGGACGGAATTCTGGAAAGACGCAGGTCTTTGATTTGCAATAATTGATTTGATATAATGAGCGGGGAAGTGATTTCCCGCTTGTTTTTTTAAAATTAAAACAGGATGAGGAAAAGATGAAAAACAGAAAAAAAGGATGGTTTATCTTCTGGATGCTTTTACCGGTTTTCTCGGTTATCGGCTTCCTTTCGATATATCCCACGATCAAGGGGATAATACTGGCTTTTCAGAATTACACGGTATTCACTTTTAACAGAATAAAGTTTATTGGATGGGACAACTTTGAGGAGATCATCATGGATCCGGATTTTCTTCCTATTGTCTGGAACACGGTGGTCTGGATCGTCGTATCCGTATTCTTTCAGCTCATACTCGGTCTCGGCCTTGCCCTGTTGCTCAGAAAACCCTTTAAGGGCAGGGGAGTTTATTCCGGGCTCGTTTTTTACCCATGGGCGCTGTCCGGTTTTGCCATCGGTCTTCTGTGGTCATGGCTTTTAAACGGACAGTTTGGTATAGTAAACGACATTCTGATAAAAATGAATCTGATACAAGAGGGCATTCAATTCCTGTCGGAACCGAATATGGCGATGTTCTCGGTCCTCCTTGTCAACATCTGGTATGGTATCCCATTCTTTGCGATCATGTCGCTTGCCGCCCTGCAATCGATACCGGAAACGGTTTACGAGGCGGCTGAAATTGACGGTGCCAATGCCTGGAATAAATTATTCAAGATTACACTCCCTTATATCAGGCCTACCATCGTCAGCACCGTACTCGTGCGTTCCATCTGGATCATGAATTTCCCAGATGTCATATACGGTATGACAAGAGGGGGGCCGGCCAAAAGTACGGAAATCCTTTCCACACACATGATTAACATCATATATTATGAGAATGATTACAGTAAGGCTTCGGCGGTAGGTGTCATCATCACGGTTTTTCTCCTGCTGTATACGGTTTTGTACCTGAAATTCTCGGGCAGTAAGGAGGTGGAAATATGAGCAGGATGAAGAAGAACACCTTTGGGGTGCTCAGGGGGCTCGGATTGGCTTTTTATCTAATTCTGGCACTTTTTCCACTTGTATGGATTTTCATCACGTCGATTAAACCACCGGATGAAATCTACACTTTCCCTATTAAATACTGGCCGTCACGGATAAGCTGGGAGTCCTACGAATATCTCTTTGGTTTTGCCAATTTTGGAAAGTATTTTGGAAACAGTATGCTCGTTTCCATGAGTGCTTCGATCATATCCACCCTGATTGCCCTGCTGAGTGGCTATGTCCTCGCAAGGACCAAATTCAGGGGTAAGACGCCATTGATCATCTTTCTTTTTTTCGTTCAGATGATTCCGGCCTATCTGCTGATGATCCCACAGTATTCGATGTTTGCTCATTTAAAGCTGATCAATAAATTATGGGGCATCATCCTGGTTTACATAGGACTCGGTGCCGCCTTCAGCACTATTATGGCCAGAAGCTTCTTTATGCGTATTCCCGAATCGCTGGAGGAATCCGCATTGATAGATGGGTGTACCCGTCTGAAAGCACTGTTCAAGGTAACACTGCCGTTGATGCTTCCGGGTGTGGCGGCTATTTTCAGTTTCTCATTTGTACAGAACTGGAATGAAATCTTCACGGCAGCCTTATTTTTGAACAGTGATTCGAAGATGACCGTTCCGGTTGCACTGTATTCATTCGTTTCAAAGGCAGGAATCCAGTGGAATGTAATGGCTGCGGGAATCGTCATCTCTTTAATTCCGACAATTATCGTCTTTGCCTTCGCACAGAAATATATCGTAGCGGGGCTGACAAGTGGTTCCGTAAAGGAATAAATCTATACTCATAGGGGGGAAACATGAAAAAAACGATTTTACTTTTATCAGCTTTAAGTGTTATTTTACTATTCTCGGCCTGTAGCATCTTCGGACCAGATCCCACACCAACTCCGACACCGCCACAGTACTCTATTGACGGGATCTACAGTCTGATTACACCGGCTGGAACACTGACTCTTGAAGACATGGAGTCATGGGTACCGGATGTTATCGTTGAGATACCCGGACAGGGCTGGGATATTGACAGCACAGGTTTTAATTCCATCTCAACCACTATTATCAACAACACATTTTCATTCTCCGCTACCAACACGATGAACGGAAATCATCTGAATCTCACCGGTTTTACGGTCGGTGAAAACAGCATCAACGGAAGTATCAATTACAACGGAAACACGGTTAACGTAACCGGCGTAAGGCATATGAACTAAAAGGACAAAATTTGTTTATAAAAAGAATAGAGAATTCGGTTGAAGGAGCGGTTGATCTGCTCCTTTCCGAATATAAAAGACAGAAAAAGATACTGGAATATCTACCGGAAGCCGATGATCACAGAAAGTCGTTAGCGCAAAAGACCGCGCATCTCTTTGAAAAAGGCAGTGGTTTTGCCTTTTATGAAGGAAACCGGTTGATCGCTTTTCTTGCAGGCTATCGCGTAAAAAGATACTTTGGATCGGCCGATGGGATTTACATTCCCCTGCACGGTCATGGCATCTCCCCTGAAGTAACGGACAGGGTGGCACTTTATCAGAAGATGTATGCCTTTGCCGCTGAGAACTGGGTACGGGAAGATATCCTTTCACACGTCATCACTGTTTTTTCAAAAGATGAGGAACTGGTCAGAACATGGTTTGATCTTGGTTTCGGAAACAGATGTGTGGATGCCATACGCATCCCCTCTGAAATCAAACAAATAAATTCAGAAATCGTTATAAGGATGGCCACAGTGGATGGTCTGGACAGCCTTGAAGAGATCTATCGCAAGGATCAATTATATTTCAACAACTCTCCCATGTTCATGCCAAGGGAAAATCCTGCCCCCATACGGCAATTAAAAGATTGGCTGAATGAAAATCGCCGTTATTTATGGATTGCCTTTCTCGAAAAGCAGCCCGTCGGTTTCATCAGGATAGAGGAAGAAGGAGAAAATTACATCACGGAACATCCACACATGATGAACATTACCGGTGCCTATGTTGACGAAAGTCATAGAGGAAAAGGTATCGGCGCTACAATGTTGAACGCCGTCCAGAAATTCCTGATTGATGTTGATTACAGATTATGCGGCGTTGATTTTGAATCCTTCAATATTTCTGGAGCCGCCTTCTGGAACACCCATTTTACACCTTACACATACAGCCTCACCAGAAGGATAGACGAAAATATTCTGTAAATTCACCGATAAGTAAAACCCGTCGAATAGCATATAACATCTTTTTGGAGTCACGTTCATCCGAACGAGTCCTTTTTTCACTTTTCATCAACATCTTTTTTTCAGAAATCAGAAGTAAGACATATTAAACTATTACATGATGATATATCTTATATACCTTGACATATTTTATTAAATATGATAATCTATCTACACAACTGACGAATACGTCGATTGTATTTTTTAAAAGGAGTTACTATGAGTGCATATGTCAGAAAATCCAGAGAGGATCGAATAAAAGAAATCCAAGCTGCCGCTCTTAAAGTTTTTCTTGAAAAAGGGTACAGGCATACTACCATGGAGGACATCATCAAGGCGACCAGTCTCTCCAAGGGGGGATTCTATCATTATTATAAAAGTACAAAAGAAATCATCTTTGCCATGATGAAGCGAGGGAATTATAATTATCTTGCACAGTTCAAGCTGAGTGAAACACCGACGATAGAGGAAATATGTGATCTCGTTGCCCGAATGACCCTCGTAAGAATACAGGAACAGACACCCGAAAGGAGTCTTTATGTTATGTTTGCCTGTGAAATGTTGTATGACGATGAGTTCAGAGAGCTTTACCGTGCAATAGAAAAGGAAACGTTTGAAATCATAGAAAAGAAGATAAAAAAATATCTTCCGAATTTTAAATTACAAGACTCGGAAGAAACGCTGGTCTTTTACGAACATCTCGTAAATGGGCTGTTGTTTACTCGAAACCTCTTTCAGGACAAAGAGATAATGAAAAAACAGGAAAAACGTATTTATTCACTCATGTACAATACCTGTATGGAGTTTCTCATTCAGAAAAACACGTAATTTTAAGGTATCTTGATACGATTATTTTTTTACATATGAATCGACGCTATCGTCTATTTAAAATATGACATAAAAGGAGAGAGAAAATGAATGAAATGAGAATGGAATTACTGAGACAAAATCCATGGAAACTGATGTTCAAGCTCTGCATTCCCTCCATCATAGGAATGCTGGTCATTGGATTGTATTCATTCATGGATGCGATATTTGTCGGACAGATGATTGGGACCTCTGCTATGGGAGCCGTTTCAGTTGCCTATCCCTTTACGTTGTTCAACAGTGGAATTGCCACACTCGTTGGAATAGGATCCGCATCGGTATTATCGAGAGCAGTCGGAAAGAAGGATACGGTTACCGTCAACAAGATCATGGGGAATCTGATCGTACTCGTGGCAATACTTTCCGCCGTTGTAACCGCGGTTGGAATGATTTTTACGAGACAACTCCTCATGCTCAGCGGAGCGGAAGGCGAAATTCTGAATCTGGCGGAAAAGTATCTCAGGGTTATCTTTATCGGTTCATTGTTTGTAAACTTCGCGCAAAGCGCCAACATGGTCATGCGTGGCGAGGGGATCATGAAAAAGGCGATGAGTTTTATGATGATCGGGGCCATTCTGAACATTGCCCTTGACCCGCTGATGATCTTGTCTTTCGGAGACAATGGCATACTCGGTGCCGCGGCGGCAACGGTTATTTCTCAGATTACGCAGGCGATTATCACATTACTTTATTTTGTCAGGAAGAGTAAGACAATCAGGATACACAAGGTCCGACTTGAAAGAAGCCTGCTGCCTCAGATTTTTTCAATAGGCTTTTCAGCAATGCTGATGCAGGTGATGTCATTCGTCCAGCAGACCTTGTTGTACAATGCGGCATCAAGATACGGCGGTGACACACAGATCATTTTAATCGGAGCAGCGCTAAGACTTCAGATGTTTTCATTCATCCCCCTTTGGGGAATGAGTCAAGGGCTGCAGCCTGCGGTTGGAACGAATTATGGTGCGGGTGATTACGAAAGGGTGAAGAAGATAACCAACGTCTTTCTAATCAGTTCAACGATGCTGGCAATGTTTTTCTGGATTCCAATAGAACTGTTTCCATCAACGTTCCTCGGATTATTCATCAAAGATACCACTATAGTTTCTGAAGGGATCGGATCTTTGAGATTGATATTCTGCATTTTTCCCTCACTCGGAATGATGATCATGGGACTTACATTCTTCCAGGCCATCGGATCGGCTAAAAAGGCCAGCATCCTTGTACTCCTCAGACAAATCGCCATCTTTATCCCGATGGTCCTCCTGTTGCCAAGGTTGATGGGAATATCAGGCGTTTGGATGGCTTCACCGATTACGGATTTTGTGGTATTTGTACTGACGCTTGCCTTACTGATTGGGGAATACAGAAAATTTGATACGATAAAGAAAAAGAGAGAATTTGCCACTGAATAAACAGTCAAAATTCCCCTCTTTCTGAGGGGAATTTCGTCTAAACTACAGTTTTGCATGAATCACCCAAACCATTTTCAAGTGATCAGAGATCGACATAATCAGTCTTGTCTTAAAAGAACATTTTCGGCTAATCATCTTCAACACATCCCTGTAAAAGGGATAGGCCTCAATTGAGTGTGCGCCGCCGTTAATCTTCTTAAAGAAGTCCTCCGGTTTATCGACACAAAAATGCATCAGGGCATTCCTATTTCCCGTTCTTTTGACAAACCTGTTCGACCGTTTCAGTCCTTTCGCACAGACGGCATCAAATACAATCTCTACATTCCGGATCTGTCTTTTCATATCGTCGATCAGCCCAACAACGGTTTCTTCTTTAAAATAATAAAATAGTCCGGCAGCGATGATCAGAACTGCCGATGGGTTCATTTGATCAATCCGTCTCATCCAGGAACTATCGAAGACCGATAGGGGTATAAACCTGTTTCTTTCCGTTTCGCAGATATACTGTCTTCTCTTTTCGATAACGCTGGGAAGATCCAGATCGTACCAGCGTACTTTTCCATTATCCACCCTTGAAAAGGCAGTTTCCATCCCTGCACCGATGTTGACCACCGTCCCCTTCGGATGCTCTGCCAAAAATCTTCTGGTAACATTATCGAGATTAACGGCACGGCAGGCACTGGCAAGAAGGGTGTATTCCGTCTGATTCGATTGTTTTTTCAATAAATCCGGAAATTGCTTATTCAGACGAAGTAATTCCTTATCCTTGAGTAATTCAGGATATCTTTCCGTTGCATACAATCGACCTTCAAGTGGGACAAACAACGTATCACTGACACCATCGGGTTTATTCATAAAATTTAAACCTCCACTGTTTTATTAATCATCTATCACACATTAAGATCTTCTAAAATAGCCGTCGCATAGGCAATATTGAACGAAGATTTAAGAATTGTTGAGTTGACATTATTAAAACCATTCTCTCCTAAAAAAGCACAATACCTTTTTTCATCCCATTCATGATAGGCTTTAAATCCAACAAGAGCAGCCAGTTTTGAAAATAGTTTTGCATTTTTACTTTTTTTATGCATAAAAGTCGGGGCAATAAGTCTTCCGTCATTCTTCAAAACCCGCTTAATCTCAGAAAGTACCCTTTCGGGATCAGGCATGATGTGTAAGGCATTCGAAATAATGACAACATCAAACTGGTTATCCTGAAAATTCATATTACAGGCATCCTGAACCTCAAACTGTATCTTCTCATTCCGTATTTTTTCGGCTTTTCGTCTCGCTATTGCGATCATTTTTTCCGAAAAATCTATCGCCGTTATATTCTCAAGCGTTTCAGAAAGGGACAACGCAATAATTCCCGTCCCGGTAGCAATCTCCAGAACCTTGTCATACCGATCGATTGTGGCAGCCATCTTTTTTATCATAACATCGTATGCCTGTTCATCTTTCTTGATAATCTTGTCATAAAGGCCCGAAAATCTATCCCATACCTTCTCCTCGTGTCTCATATTTGCACCTTCTTTTTTCCAAAAAAATCCCCTCATCCAGACATGAGGGGATTTCACTTTATAAATTCAAACAGGTAGTTATTTTACTTCTTAATAAACAACGATGAGATCATCGGTGCCAATTTAACGCCAAGAATCACAAACAGGGCAACGATAAAGGTCTCTATCCCCGCCTTTACGCTGATTTCCTTCATAAATAAAGCCGCTCCGAGATCAGTCAGTACACATAAGGCGAGTGCTCCCCATAGTCCGAACTTGTTAAACACAAAAACCATGAGCAACATAATGGGAACCGAAAAGAGTATTCCCAACAAAACGGTTGAGAGCATCGAGACCGATGTGTTCTTGCTGATAATATGCATCATTGCAGCCATTCTCGGACAAACGATGAACAGACCAAAACCGCAACTTGTAATGAGTAATTCCATCAAACCACTACCTTTTTATTTTTTGGTTTTACAAGTCCCATGATAATAAGCAGGACAAAGAGTATTATATAGAGGACGAGCATTGATTGCAACCCACTTAGACCAAGTAGAGACCCACCGGTAAAGATGAGGAACGCAAAGATAAATCCAATGATGGTCTGGTAAATCAGCGAGAAGAACATCCATTTAAAACCGGCTTCGGCACTGATCGTGATCAACGTGGCGAGACACGGCGGATAAAGAGCCATGAAGATGATCATGGCCGCTGCATGAAGCGGTGTCATCCCTTCTTCCTGCTCAGCCATCTTCTCACCGAGCTGCTGTGCTTCTTCATCAGAATCTGACTGATAGATACTTCCCAATGTGGCCACGGTATTTTCCTTCGCCGCGAGTGCACTGATCAATCCGACGTTGATCTTCCAATTAAAGCCGAGATATTTGGTCACCGGTTCCAACCATATACCAAGTGTCCCAAGATAACTCGTTCGCAACGTTTCATCGTGATACAGTTTCTGAAGTGTCTTTCTGTCACGGTCAGTTGTTTTCAACAGCTTAGCCACGTTCTTTGCTTCGCCGTCGGTGATTTTTGTTCCACTGACAGATATCTTTCCACTCCTTAAGATACTGAAAAACACAGGATTTGCATTCTCCCAGGCTTCGTAGAATCGATTAGATTCGAATACGGTTTCCTCTGCGGATAGATAGGCTGTATAAGTTCTGAATTCCGAAAGGGCCTTTTCATAATCGGTCTTGTACAACTCAAATCCCTCAAGGATTTCTTCATCAAGTTCAAAAGAACCTTTTACCACCACTTTGAAATATTCAGGATCCTGGAGAAGATATTTCAGGTTGATATCCTTTAATAAAGCCTCATCTGAGACATTTCGCTTCGCGTCGCCGTATCTCGCACTGAAAGCAAAATAATCTCCCATTTCTTCTACCGTGTCAAAACTGCCGGCATAGGTACTTGATGATCCCAGTGAGGCAACAAAGTCTTCCACCACGCCTTGAACTTCCTCTTCATATGTAATTTGATTGTCTTTTCCCACACCCGGGAAGTTCAGAAGGAAATACAATGCGATCATCACAAGGATAATGATAGTCAAGACCTTTTTCAGGAATGACCAGGTTCTTTCTACAACTCTTCTGAGAACATTTGTCAGTGAAGGCACGTGATAAGCCGGCATCTCCATCAGAAACGGTGCCGTTTCATAATTCTTCAACACGGTAAGTGACAGGATTTTACTGACGATCAAGGCTACAAATATAGTGATGGTCGATATCATAAACATCATGAAACCGGCATGTTCGATAAAAAATATATCAATCAGCAGGACATAGAATGGAATCTTTGCGAGACAATTCATCAGCGGAACAACGAGAATGGTCGCCAGTCTGGCCTTTTCATCCTTTATCGCCCTTGTTGACATGATCCCGGGAATGGCACAGCCTCCCACATACAAACCACCAAGCATCAGGGGAAGGGCGGATTGTCCGTGAAGCCCGAACGGTTTGAATATTCTGTCGAGGATAAAGGCGATACGTGCCATATACCCGGAATCTTCCATGATAGCCACAAGGGCAAAGAGTATTATGAATATTGGGATATAATTCAAAACGGAGTTAATCCCCTGAACAACCCACATGACAAGTGAAGTGATCAACGGATCGGCAAAGAACCCGGATTGTGGCAGAATAGATTCCACGGCATCCTGAAAGACTCCAAGCACCGGCCACCAGTAATTTGTCAGATTGTACCCCTGAACGATTGCCAGTTCATAGACCCCAAGTAGTGTCAGGATCAGGATGATGGGACCGAAGAACCTGTGACAGACAATTGCATCAATCTTATCCGTTAATGTCTTTTTCTTAGAGCCATCAGATTTTGTTGAGGCATCGATGATGGACTGTGCCTTAAAATATCTCGATTCCGCAATGTGTATCTGTGCGTTGACTTCAGAATTTTTATTAAAATCGTCCCTGATAGTCTTTAATTTCTTTACGATTGTCTCTCTGTTATCCATCATTATCACCACTGAGCTTTGCAAATATCGGATTTGACAATCTTTTCCCCATGATGAGATTCTCTATCTCCGTATCATTTTCCATCCATTTGATGGCAAGCCATCTTTTTGGCAAGTCGTAAAGATCATCGAGCTGTTCCAGCTCCACTTCTATCTCACCAATCACCTCTTCAAGCTGCTTACCATAATCAACATTCATGACACTCTTTAACGGATTCCCGTTTGCCGAAGCATCACACATTTCATAAATCTGTTGCCTTAATTCATCAACACCTTTTGCCTTATTGGCAATGATCGGTGATACTCTCAATCCGAGTTCCTTTTGAAATCTCTCAACGTCTATCTCTACTCCCCTTGCCTTGGCCACATCGAGCATATTAAGAGCAACGATTACCGGACAACCGAGTTCAGCAAGCTGAAATGTGAAACTGAGACTTCGCGCCAGATTGGAAGCATCCATGACATGTATGGCAAGTTCCGGTTTCTCTTCGAGAATAACCGCCCTTGCCACCCTTTCTTCGAGTGAATAAGCTGTCAGACTGTACGTTCCAGGGAGATCAATCACGGTGAATTTATCCGAATTGTATTTATAAACACCGGTCTTTTTTTCGACGGTAACTCCGGGATAATTGGCAATAAACTGCCTCGCACCCGTTAACGCATTAAAGAGCGTCGATTTTCCCGCATTCGGCTGACCGGTGAGTGCTATCGTAAATTCTCTGCTCATACTCTTTCTACCACCAGCAACTTTGCCTCATTATGTCTCAAACTGACATGTGCCCCTCTTATATCCACTTCAAGGGGATCGGCAAAAGGGGCATTTCGTATTACATCGAGTTCGGTCCCCCTCAAGAATCCCATATCGAGAAGTCTTTGTGACTCTGCACTCCCCAGTGTAATACTGACAATCTTACATTTTTCTCCAGGTTTGATATTATCAAGACTCAGCTTTTCGCTCATTCAAAAACCACCCCAACCCTCTTCTTTTCTGTCTGTTCTCATGTCTTCTCGCCCTTCTCTCGCCATGTCTGCACTGATGAATGCACTCCACTCTGAGATTTCTCGCAAGATCCTCCTCAATGGCAAGTCGTGTGTGATCTACCGCAACGAGATAAGGGGAGTTGTTCACACCCGGTATGAGAATTTCAAACTCCATTCCCTGAGCAAGTCCCATATCGGATAATCGTCTTGCAACAGACTCATCACCGGTATGGGCTATGATTCTCATATTCATTTTTTCCTTTATATCACTTAAATAACATATTCCTCTCATAAAAACACCTTCTTATGATTAACACTCAAGGGTGATTTTAAAATCACCCTTGAATAAATAAGCCTTATAGTTTAAAATGGATTATTTTCCACCTTCATGAATATGGCGGCACCGACTTCCTGATCTGTTCCGTCGATGGGTTCACCTTCCATCAGGGCTACGAATCCCCACCAGCCAGCCCATGGGAACGAGAATGAAAATTCTCCATTTTCATTTGTGGCAAAAGCCATTGCAGGACTCTCACCGCCATCAAAATCTAAAATGGGTGCATCATCGTCAAAAGCTCCCTTAAAAGCCTTTTTGTTGAGGTACTCTACTTCGATTTCCGCATTTGCAACGGGTTCTCCATCCATCATGACAATTCCTCTGAACGTTGTTCCTGCGTAAAGGTTGATCGGCCAGTTAAGCGGGACAATTTCTGCCTTCATACCCGTTTCTTCTGCCCAGTCTGTGGGAAGTCCGGCTCTGTTAACGATGATCTTTGAATACTGCGTGATGTAGATGCCCTCAGAAGCCTCATAATACGCACCCGGTTCAAGTGTAAACATGAAGTCTCCCATTCCCCTGCATCTGTAACTCATTCTGTAAGCATCTGCTGATCTTTCACCGTGTGTGAAAGTGAATTTTTCCAGCTGATCTGTAAGCTCTGTGAATTCTCCCTTGTTCCATACGCCAAATTTAGTCGGTTGAGCCATGTTCATTGTAAGCGGTTCCGGAATAGAATCATGCGTTCCACCACCCGGATGTGTGAAGATTAGTTCAAGATCTATCTTACTGGATTCATCTTCGCTGAGAAAAACATCCGGTGTATAAATCATCTGAAAGTGGGCAAAAGTTGCTGAAGCAACTAAAGCAAGCGCTATCGCTATCATTAAAACTCTTTTCATCTTAAATCCTCTCCCTTTAAATAGATTATCTCTTCTGTCTGATTGCAATGATCATCAGCATGAACACAACAAAGATCATGCATATTGCGATAATGCCAAGAAACACTGATACAAGCGTCAACTGCGCTGTAAATTCCTTTACTTCAACCTTCGCACTGCCATAATCTCTGACTGGATAGTAAGATGCCGGGCTTGTGTAAGTTACAGGTGCCGTCTGAACGGCTGATGTCTGTACTGGCGTCTGTTGAACAGGAGCTACTGTCGATTCAGATTTTTTTTCTTCCTCAACAGCCGGTTCTTCCTCTGTTGCTTTTTTTGTTGGACCTTCTTTTTTCACAACATGTCCCGGGCCAGCATCCATTACAACAAAATACTTTGATATCTCCGGTATTTCGATTTCAACAGAACTGAAATCATCAAACTTACCTTCCCAGATAATATTTCCATCCTCATCTTCCAGTCTGCAATCAATCCCCTGCGCACCTGATCCATCCGAAAATCCAGCCTCTGCATAAAGCGTTCCATCACCATTATCTTCAACGAGTAACAGAGGTGTGTGTGCAAATACCACTGCAGTAGACAAAACCATAAGCAAGATTAATATTTTTTTCATAGAAGTCACCTCCTTATATTTATTGTTATATATTATATCTTTATGCCGGTATTTTATACAACAACCGATAAGAATTATATATAATTAAATCCGATATGTCAACCTCTTTATTTTGCACATATATGTGTTGTGCATATATACAACAAACCATTTTATGCATTAATTCATTATTGTATAAGCATTATCTGAGCACTTTTTTGGACCTTTTTTCGACTTGTGTTCTTTCCAATATTTCAAATAAATCTTTACCATCAGGTAACTACACTGCTGTAATTCATATTTTATGCGTATATTATCGGAGAACTCTATATGTTAATAACATATATAGGATTTTATTATATGTTGACATGCAATATTTAACTATGTATAATTCTTCTCGGTTGAAATATTATATACATAGTTATATATATTACTTCGACTAAATACAATATTTGGGGGATGGCCCATTAAAACAAGGAGATGTTTTTAAATGAAGAAGTTTCTTTTGATCATGGTAACAGTTGTAATGCTTATGGGAATGATGTTTGCCGCTACTGAAGCAGCAGAAAAAGTCACAGATCTCAGTGGTTGGAAAGGTGTGAACATTTCAACGACTAAGATTCTTTCAGGAACAAGAATGAACGCATATGCCTCTGAAATTGCTCAGTATAAAGAAGGCTACGATGCACAGATGGTTAAACTTTTTGTTGATAAGATGTATTATACAACTTTCTTCACATGGGAAGTTCTGGACGATGCAAGAACAGTTGTATTTGATAACATGTACACAGGAGAATATGATTACGTTGGATCATTCACAACGATGTGGGGAGATTACGAATTAACTTGGAATATTTTCAAGACAGAGACAACAGAAGCTATTAATGCAGGTTATAAATACCTTGTTCTTTTCCCATATCACGGACATGGTGAAGGTGCAAAACACATGCATATGAGATATGGAAATGCAAGTATCGATTATCTCGTAACAGATCCAAGTCTTTCAAGCTGGTGGCCTACTTGTTACAAAGCAGAAAACATGGAAGAAGAAACTCTTTATAGTGAATTAATGTCCGGAGCAAAAATGATGACCACGATGCTTCCGGATGTAAAATAGAACCGGAATTCCACGGAGCTCGATATTATTTATCGGCATACAATATTTCGTAACAAATAATTTTTTCACTCTACCCCCTCATCGTTGAGGGGGCTTTTAGTCATTCTTGATTTTAAAGATCAGGTAATTACATATGGGCTCATCTGATACCTATCTCTTTCAACCAGTCGATAATCCTTTCCTCAGAAGAATTCACACTGTATACCGCAAGGCCTTTCAGGATTCGAAAATCAGGACATAAGTCGGCAATATCACGTTCCATCCGTCCCCATGATCCACCTCCATGAGTACAGAAGGGAATAACCGTCTTCCCGGCTAAATCCTGATTGTCGAGAAATGTAGCAAGTGGCGGTGCAATCGTACTACACCAGTTTGGGGTTCCGATAAAAACGGTACCATATGACTCAAGCTGCGAAAAGTCATTTTTAAGTTTCGGATGAAATCCTGAGGCAATTTCTTCTTTTGATTGTTGCAAGACAGAGTTATAATCATTCGGATAAGCCTTTTCAGGCATAAGTTCACAAAGTGTCCCATCGATTTGTTTTGTTATTAATTCCGCCATCTTTGCAGTATTCCCCGAGTGAGAATAATACACAATTAAGATCTTTCCCTTCATTTTCATGATCACCTTTCATTATTTTATTGTTTATCATCCAGCTTATTACCTTCAAAAGGAAGATGATTGGATTGTATCACCGAGAGTAAACTCTAAGTCAAGGTGTTTTTCTGATTAACTTAATCGTTACCATGAATGGGTTCAGGTTTTTTTTTACTCTCTTGACTTTTTTGTTTAGGTACTATACAATCAGATTGTGTATAAAGAATTGAAAGACAGAATCAGTGATCAACTTTCAGCACTGATAGAAAAGGCTGGCAAAAACGCAAAAAAAAGTTTTAAATATGGAACGGATTTTGACCTTTACAGAAGTGAAATCCATGTGATTCATATCATTGGGAATCATCCTGGAATTCATGTGATGCACATTGCAGAACTTTTTGGTGTAACGAAAGGGGCCATATCTCAAGTCTTGAAGAAATTGCAAAGTAAAGGCTTTATCACAAAAGAAATTGATGAATCAAATCAGACACGGATACTCGTCTATTTGACTGAAAAAGGTAGAACGGCGTATGAAACACATATAGAGAATCATAAGAAAACAGATGGTGAGCTCTTTGAATTTTTCAACAATCTTGATGAAGAGCAACTGAAACTGATCAACAAGTTCCTTGATCTTATGGATGATATGATGAATAATCACATCTAAATTTTTTTAACCAATTGTTTAGTATCTAAACGTATAGTGTATATACATACCAGGAGGTCATATGAGTACAAAAGAATTTATGTTTAATGAAGAAAAACCATCAAAGCTGTTGTTGAAATTCTGTATACCGGCAATCATTGGAATGCTGATCAATGCGCTGTTTAATTTTGTAGATGCCATATTTATCGGTCAGCTTGGAACGGAACAGATGGCAGCGGCATCTATAACATTTCCATTCACCATGTTTTTTATCGGTGTTGGAATGATTTTCGGAGTAGGGGGGAGCTCTTATATTTCAAGACTTCTCGGCCAAAAGAATAACCGAAGGGCTGAAAAATCCGTCAGTGTCTCAGTCTTTTTCAGCGTGATTATTTCTGTACTTCTGACAATATTTTTTCTGTTAACACTGACACCGCTTCTGAAGTTATTCGGAGCAACCGGAAAGACCTTGGAATATGCCCGAGAATATATGATACCGTATCTCATCGGTTCTATTTTCGTTGTTCTTAACGTCACATTGGGAAATATCATCAGGGCACAGGGAGCACCTTTTTTCACAATGATTGCAATGTCAATAGGAGGCGGGTTGAATATTTTACTCGATCCCCTGCTGATATTCAATGTTGGAATGGGTATCGGTGGTGCTGCGGTGGCAACGATTTTATCCAGAATCTTCACTTGGCTATTATTCGTCTGGTATTATAAATCCGGAAAGAGCACTGTTTCTTTAAGCCTGCGTCAAATGAAACCAGACGTTGAGATGTTCAAGGAAATTCTTAAAATAGGTATTCCAAGTTTTATGTTTCAGCTTCTGACAACCGTTTCCACAGGAATTATTAACGTTCTGGCGAGTGCGTACGGAACCGATGCCGTTGCGGGAATGGGCATTGTCATAAGAATACTGAACATTGGAATGTTTATCATCTTTGGGTTCTCAAAGGGATTCCAGCCGATAGCAGGCTATAATTATGGTGCGGGAAACAGCCTCAGATTAAAAAGACTTTCTCTATTATCTATGATCTATGCCACAATAATCTGTCTTGTCACAACGTTTATCAATTATCTCTTCTCAGAGCCATTGATCACGATGTTCACAAAAAGCACAGCCGTTATTACAATAGCAAAAGAAGCATTATTTGCTGGAAGCAGCGTATTACCAACATTTGGAGTACAGATTATACTGGCCACTCTGTTTCTTGCCTGCGGTAAGGGAAAAGAAGGTGGTTTTTTGAGTATGGCAAGACAGGGTATTTTCTTTATCCCCGCTGCCTTCATTTTTTCATCACTCTTTGGGTTAAAGGGAATATACTGGATTCAGCCCTTTTCTGACCTGTTGACTTTTATAAGTAGCCTGATTCTCGGGATGATGTTTTTCAAAAAACTCAGTATAAAATCAGAAGCAGACTTTTCATACGCAGAATGACCCATCTCTTTGAAAAAAGATTATGATCAGACTCCATTCAACGGGATAAATTGAACAGATTCTTAAAAGCCTCCCCCGCTTTCTTAAAAGGGGAGGCTCGTTTATGGATGGAAGCTATTCATCAAACAACTCAAACGTCACATCAACAGTTCCGATCTGTTCAAAGACCGCCACACTCGACTCAAAGTGCCCTATCTTCTGTAAATTACCGATGATTTCGCCATTCTGTTTGTAGAAAATCACCAGACTGTGCCCGGGTGTCCAATAGCTCAGATCTCCAACTTCATAACCACTTCTCTCAACCTCATTGGCGGGAAGAGACTCTGAAAAACGATAGCACATTTCTCTTGAATACAGATCCATCATAGAAATCGTTAATGGAAACATAGAAATCAAAGTGCGAGTAGTAGCGTTGTCAATCAAAGTCGCCATCAATACCCGTTCATCAACGGTAATTTTTATCCTGATCGGTTTGTTTGATAGGTTCACGGTATCATCTCCTAAGCCAGAAAGGGTGAATATCATACACGATAACAGGAATACAGATAATATTTTCATCTTCAATCGAATAACCTCCTTATTCAATCGTGCCAATTCTCTTCAACCACACTTGTACAACATATTTAATTCTGCCGCAAGTAAAACGTTGATATACACTGAAGAAAGCAAAAGGACAGAATCCGGCAACACTGATTTCGATAATAAATAAGATTCAGTCTTCGTAAACCTCTTTTGCCATCCTGAAGACAGCCCATGCCTTTGGCCATCCAACGTAAAACGCCAGATGTGTCAGAATCTCGGCTATTTCCTTTTTTGTAATCCCATTCTTTTTGGCCTCCAACAAATGGAATGTGAGCGAACTGTCAAGAATCCCACTGCTCATCAAGGCGGTAACGGTAATCATACTTCGATCACGGTGGGAAAGTTCCTCTTCTCTTGACCATATCTGGCCAAATAAAACATCATCGTTCATCTCGGCAAATTTAGGGGCAAACTCCCCCAAAGTCTCTCTTCCCGCGGTTACTCTTTTCATCGTCAATCCCCCCTTCTCATTTCTTAAAGTTTATAATAAATTCTACTGTTTGTGGATCATAATGGGAGAAAAAGGCACTCTGTTCTTCATCAAGAGCCGAAATAAGCTGCAGATCCGATTCCGTAAGTCTAAAATCAAACACGTTAAAATTCTGTTCCATACGTTCTTTATGAACCGTCTTCGGAATAACAACCACATCATTCTGAATCAGAAAACGGAGGGCTACCTGTGAAGCTGATTTTCCATACTTTTTGCCGATTTCATTCAGAACCTCATTTGAGAAGAAATCCTTTCGTCCTTCTGCAAACGGGCCCCACGATTCATGCTGTACGTTATATTTCTCCATGATTTCATGCGCCTTTTTCTGCTGCTGGAACACGTGTGTTTCCACCTGATTGACGGCCGGAACGACATCAACAAAATTGCAGAAATCAATCAGGCGGTCTGGATAGAAGTTTGACACACCGATACTTCCAAGTTTGCCGGCCCTATAAGCCTCCTGCATGGCACGATAAGTTCCGTAATAATCGTTGAAGGGCTGATGAATAAGCAACAGATCAATATAATCCATCTGCAGTTTTCTCAACGATTCTTCGATAGAAGCGGCAGCCCTTTCATAACCTCCGTTTGAAATCCAAATCTTTGTTGTAACAAAGAATTCCTCTCTTGGCAAGCCGCTCTTTTTGACAGCCCTTCCCACAGCTTCTTCGTTGTAATAAGCCTGAGCGGTATCAATCGAGCGATATCCAACCTCTATGGCATCAAGAACACAACGTTCACATTCATCCAAATCCGCTATCTGATAGACCCCATAACCGAGCACTGGCATCTGCACACCGTTGTTCAACGTCACATAATCCATCAAAATCTCCTCCTTTTTTCTCATCATCTATACGATTTGCGGTAGATCTCCACACAGTCTTCATGATTCATGGGGACAGGATCAGCCAAAAACAAGCGCCCCATCGTTTCACGGGCATTCTCTGCCATCTCATTTAGTTCATCGCGTGTGATACCATACTCCGACATCTTCAGATCAGCAACTCCACAGGCTTCCTGTAATTCTACAAGCGCTGTGATAAAATCCATTGGATCGTTGGCCTCTTCCCTTCCAAGGAATTTGGCCATCTGAATAAAACGATCATCACACACCCGCTTGTTTATAAAATAGGTGTAATATTCTTTTGAAATCATGATCAAACCGGCACCGTGTGGAAGATTCTGATGAAAAGCACTCATGGCATGTTCCATTGAATGTTCACTGGTACAGCAACCCGTCATCATGGAATACCCGGACATCGTGTTGGCGAACGCCACATGTTCTCTTGCTTCGAGATCCGTTCCGTCTTTTACCGCACGTGGAAGATATTTCCCAATATTCGTGATTGCTGTGGATGCCACCATATCACTCATCAGATTGGCAGCTGTTGAAATGTAGACCTCGGTACTGTGAAAAAGCGCATCAAAGCCCTGATATGCCGTGAATTTTGAAGGAACGGTCTTCATCAACTCAGGATCCACTATGGCGATAACCGGAAACAATCCGCCATGAACAAGTCCCATTTTCTCTTGTGTGTCAGGATTCGTGATAACACCCGCACAATCCACTTCAGAACCGGTCCCCGCTGTCGTTGTAATGGCAATGATGGGCAACGGTGCGTTTTGGGCCGGGATGCCTTTACCGGTACCCCCGAACATATAATCCCACAGATCACCTTCATTGGTTGCAGAAAGGGCTATTCCCTTTGAAGCATCCATGACACTTCCACCGCCAAGGGCAACGATGAAATCACACCCATTGTCACGAACAGCAGCGGCGCCTTCCATAACCGTGTCTTTCAAAGGATTGGCTTGAATCTTATCATATACGGCATATTCAACGCCCGCCTTTTTCAACTGTTCCTCTGTTCGGACCAGGGATCCGTTGACATGAACGGATTTACCATTTGATATAACGATCATCGCCTTTTTACCGGGCATATTCTGTGTGTATAAATCGTTTAATCGACCCGTTCCAAACATGATATTTGTTGGTATATAGCAGTTATATGACATTTCTTAATTACCTCCCTATTTTTTTATCAATTGTCTTGATTCATTTCACTTTTTTATAAATTTACTTTCCCTTAACGCATATCTTTCCCCAATATTCGGATATCTTTTCAGGATGGCATCAATCGTGTTCAAATCTTCTTCACAAAGCTGAACATCGACGGCTGCAGCGTTTTCTTCAAGATACTTGCGTCGCTTTGTTCCCGGAATTGGAATGATATGATCACCTTGAGCCAGAACCCATGCAAGTGATAGCTGTGCTGTCGTTGCGTTGAATCTTGTTTTTGCAAAATCAGTCAGTTCCGTTACGAGATCTTCGTTATTTTTTCGATGTTCTCCATTATACCTTGGAATGTTGTATCTGAAGTCTGTTTCTTTCAGTGTGTCAAGATTCAGTTTACTGGTAATCAATCCCCTGCCAAGTGGGGCAAACGGTACAAAGGCCGCCCCTATTTCTTTCGTCAGTTCCAGGATACCGTTTCTTTCGACCGTTCTTTCTACCAGTGAATATTCACTCTGAACGGCTGAAATGGGATGGACGGCGTTTGCCCTCTTCAAGTCTTCAACGGTACATTCACTCAAGCCGATATATCTGATTTTCCCTTCTTTTACCAGTTGCGCCATTGCATCAACGGTCTCTTCAACGGGTGTTTTCGGATCGACTCTGTGCAGATAGTAAAGATCTATCGTTTCTATCTTTAATCGCTTCAAGCTGCCTTCAACGGCCTGACGGACCCACTTTACCGAACCATCGAGATACGCTGCCGCCTCTGCGTTTTTTCTGAAACCAAATTTTGTTGCGAGAAAAATCTGATTCCTGTTTTCATGAAGTACAGGTGCTATCAGTTCCTCGTTTACACCGTCCCCATAAATATCCGCCGTATCCCAGAAATTGATTCCAAGCTCCAATGAACGTCTTAAGGTAGCAAGACTTTCAGCATCATTCGGTGTCCCATATGACATGCTCATTCCCATACAGCCAAGTCCTATTGCAGACAGCTTTTCTCCCGTCTTTCCAAATTCACGAAAATTCATACTCATTCCTCCCTGTTATTAATCATTATTATTGTATGTCTTCTCTTTGATTAAATGATTTTTTTCATCGTTTGTTTTATCATCCAGGTCATGCTATAATGATCATACTCTTGAGAGTAAACTCTAAGTCAAGTGCAATTATTGTAAAATGGAGGTTAAATATGTACTACACTATCGGTGAGATGTCTGAAAAGGTGAATATATCCGCCCACACACTTCGTTTTTATGCCAAAGAAGGCCTATTACCCTTCGTCGAAAGAAGTGAAGGAGGCATTCGTATGTTCAAGGACGAAGATTTTGGATGGATTTATATCATAAAATGTCTGAAGAAAACAGGAATGACCATCAAGGAAATTAAAAAGTATCTGGATTATGCCATGCAGGGAGATTCTACGATTGATGAACGACTTGAAATGTTCAGAGAACAGCAGAAAGTTGTGGAAAGGGAAATAGCCGAATTGAATGAAGCGCTTGATCTGTTGAAATATAAGCAATGGTATTATGAAGTCGCCAAAGAAGCCGGAACTTGTGCGGTTCATGATGAGATTAATCTTGAGGAAATTCCCGAAGACTTCAGGTATATTAAGGCAAAAACGAAGGCCACCCGTTCCTGAAATTCCGGTAAAGCTCCCTTATAATCAAAAAAGCAGGAGAAATAAATTCATGAATCCGGCATTTCCCCTGTTTAAGATTACGCTCAACTATTCAATATGCCCTCAATAATCATGTCTGAGGCCTCTTCTTCGGACAACCCCTTTGACATCAGAGTTTCGAGCTGTTCAGAATTAACTCTTCCGACTGCCGCTTCATGCGTGATCTCCGAGGTGTTGTTTGAAACAAGCAATTTTGGAATTGTACTCAATACGACTTTTTCACCGGCGATTATCTCGTCACATTCGATATGACCTTTCGAATACTGACCGGTTCCGTAGACCTCATTCAGGACCTCTGCCTTTGATTCATCTTCACCAATGATAAAGGTCTTTGCCATGCCGTTGGAATGATCCCCTTCAAGACGGATGATCTCTTTGACATGGCAAGTATCATCTTTCTGCTCCCTGATCTTTGTCTCCGCATAGCCCTTAGCCGATTCATGAAGTGTGATATCCATTGAAATATCCAGCTTCCCGACTCTGGTTTTGACCAGTTCAAAGAGATTTTTAATCTCAGCATTTTTCTGAACGTCAATCTTATAATCGGACTCCACCATCACGTTACCCGATTCACTGTGATAATGAACATCCTCATAGTAGACTTTTGCATTCTCACCAATAGTCATCTCAGATTTCATCGTGTGCAGAAAGACATCTGTATAAGGGAAGAAACAATGTGAAATGAACTCTACCTCAGCATTCTTTCCAATATCAAAAGAATATTCGATGTATTGGTTTCCACTACTCTCAAGAAAGCCGACACATAAAAACACCGGTTTTTCAGGCTTAACCCCTTCCTCTACCTTAATATCAAGTTTCACAAGATTGCTTTCGCCTTTTGATTGTACTGTTATACCCGGTGTACGGATATCGTACAATACATTGTCTTTATCGATAAATATCGTATCTTTTTCTTCAAAATCACCCTCAAAAAGGCGATTATAAACCTGCTTTAATCTAATTTCATTCATTTAAATTCCTCCAGGTTTTGTCAGGATTGTTGACATGATCACAGGCATCACAGTTTTCCTTGTAAATCCTGTTTACTATTTCAGGTTTGTCATCCGCTACCAATTTTCCATCACAGATCAACAGGGCATGATCGGCTATCAGTGATATTTCTTCACGATGTGTAATGGATACGACTGTCGTTCCGCTTTCTTTCATTTCATTGAACATATCTTTCAGCATCTTGTTTGACATCATGTCTATTCCGGAATCCGGTTCATCGAAAAATATTATCTTCGGTTTCATCATCATCGCCGAAGCCAGTTCAACCCGCTTTCTCTCTCCACCGGAAAGGGAATGATCCACCTTTCTCGAGAGATATTCCGTACTCAGGCCAACAAGATTTAAGACTTTTCCAAGTTCTGTTTCATTCATTATCCGTTCCGGACTGCTTATCTTCAGATAATCTCTTATCAGGATCCCTTTAAATCTAACCGGTTCCTGATAGGTATAAGCGATTCCCCTTTTGGCTCTTTCATCGACTTTTAGTTGTGAAATTTCCTCCTGATTCAGGTATATTTCACCCGAATGGTTTTGATAATATCCGTTTAATCCCATAATCAGTTTTGCAAGCGTTGATTTTCCGGCCCCGTTATTTCCCAGAATGGTATATAATTTTCCGGGTTCAAAGGTATAACTGATCTCTTTCAGTATCTTCTTACCCTCCACATTAAAACTTAAATTCTCTATCTCGAGTATTTTAATCACCTCCATAAAAATCTTTCTCTACGGTCAGTTATAATGGTAGACTTCTCTACCATATGTATATCATTATATTTTATCACCAAGATAGACTATTGTCAACAAATAGAAAGACACATATATTATAAATATGTTTCTATACTATTATATAGAGAGAAAAATCATTTTTTATGTATAATTTTCGTAGTATGATTTATTTTATATCTATTCACATTGCTCATTAAATGAAAATGCATGGTTTTGTGGAATACACTAATGAAGGCAAGAAGTCGCCAGACCACCGTGTGAGCGAACAGCTTTAAAATAACTTGGCGTCTTCAAAAGGAAATATCGGTTTGTCAGTCGATTATCGTCCGGGAAAGATTTATGATAATATTCCTACTAAAGGCCGTACGAATGTAAAACAGCTGTACTTCAAAAGTCCAAGCCTTTAAAAGAAAGGTGTTTTTTAGTATTTCAATCCAAACCCTGCGTGTCCTTGAAACCTTTCCTGAAAAAAAAGTGGCGTTCTTTATGAAAGCCACTTTTCACAGTATTTTCTTTTATCAGATTCTTACAATTTGAACTTATTAATCTCGCCTCTGAGATGTTCCGTAATATCCATTACCTTTCGAGCTGCCTCTGACAAATGATCGGACTGTTTTGACTGATTCACCGCATTCTGAGAGATAGTATTCAATTTTTCCGAAATGATTTCCACTGCCTTTGCGGAAGAATCCATCGCCGCTGATATTTCTTCCGTTGAAGCCGTTTGTTCTTCCGAGGAAGAAGAAAGTCTGACAATATTCTCGGATACTTTCCCTATATTTTCCGCAATCTTTCCAAACTGTGTGGAAATGCTCTCCGATTTAAATGTAACACTTTTTACCAGTTCAGCGGTTATATCGGTGGCAGAATTCACATCTTTGACACTCGCTGTAATTTGTTCTAATATATTACTGATATCTATCGTTGCCCGTTTACTCTCCTCTGCCAGTTTTCGGATTTCATCGGCAACAACGGCGAATCCTTTTCCGGCTTCTCCGGCTCTTGCGGCCTCAATTGCAGCATTCAGAGCCAACAGATTCGTCTGTTCCGCAATGGATGAAATGGTGTTAACAATCTCTCCAACGTTCTCCGTCTTATTGCTGAGATCGGAAGTTATTTCCGCGGTCTTCTCCATCTGATCGGAAGTCTTTTCTATAGTTCCGATCACCTCTTTCATGATCTTCAACCTTGAATTTGTCAGTTCTGAAGTTTGCTCTGTTTGAACGGATATTTCAGCGGTCGCATTGGATATTTCCTGGGCACTTTCGGTAATGTTTTCTATTCCCACGGACACTTCCTGAATAGAACTATTCGTTGTTGCAGTTTCATTTTCAGTATCCCTGACTATTTCCGCAAGATGTAAAGAGCCGGATTGCTGTGAATTAGATATTTCCATCATTTTTTCCGCCGATGTTTCGAGAAAGTCGGATTGTTCCTTCATCTCATTGGCAAGCAATTTCAGATTATTTTTCATCGATTGTATATCTCTTGCCATATCACCGATTTCCGTCCGATTGGAGAGAATTTTATCGAGATAATCATCTCTGTCATCTGTCAAATCATAATCGGTAACTTTCTTCAGTGTTTCTGACAATTTCTTAATAGGAGTGGTTATTCTTTGGGAGATAAAATATACAATTGATAAGCCAAAGATCATCGCAATAACCGTGATAATCATATTAACAGTCCAAAGATGATCGAAAAAGACGTTCATCTGATTCTTAATGTCTTCATCCTCAAGACCGATAAAAAGGATCCCTTTGACTTCTTTATTGATTATAAGCGGTTTATACAGTGTTAAATAGGATTTCCCAAGAATCATCGCTTGACCGGTATAAGTCTTCCCATTGATGATCGTCTCATAGGCCGCACTATCTTTCCCAAGCATAGTCCCTATTGCTCTTTGTCCATTTGCTTCCATGATGTTTGTTGAAATCCGTTTAAAATCGTTCCCAGATTTCACGAAAATTGTAGTCAGATTCCCGTAATTTTCGAGTACGGAGTCGACAAACTCGGTATTGCCATTTATTTCACGCCCCTCTTCATCAAAAAACTTTTCTCCATCAACTCCAAGTTGTCCAAAGAAATTGGTAAACGCCTTATACACGTTCCCTGCATCACAATCCAGTTTGGATAACAGGGTTTCCTCATGAAGCCTCTTCATGTTATTCATCCCCTGCTTCGAAAACATGTATCCTGACAACCCCATCGCAAGTGTTATAACAAGCAGTATTATCCCAAAAGACAGCACAACTTGTGTATTAATACTTC
>DAINPP010000018.1:41477-50100 GCA_036743375.1 Thermotogae bacterium
ATTAATACTTCCTCCTCTTTGACTAATCACCTACAGTTATCCTTAAAACAACTATAGTATACAAATCTATCGCATTATATGATATTTAAATTATTATACCTATAGATATTTGGATAACATTAAGTTAATCATTTTCAATATGATAAAATCATTACGTCCCACACCAATTTAAAAACAGACTTTGTTAAAAAGCAGCACAACTTGAAAGGAGAAGAAGTTGAAATACGAATATTTATTCCATGAAAAGAATCCCGGTGATCTGTTTGAACTGTATCAATCACTGGAATGGCAGCAATATCTGAATATCGATGCTGTTTCTCTGAGCAGCGCCATGAAAAACAGCTTTCGTGCGATTTATGTCTATGAAGAAAATCTATTAATCGGAACCGGACGCGTTATTTCCGATGGAATCATCAACGCTTATATTTGCGGAATCGGTGTAGATACAGCCCACCGGAACCAGGGAATCGGCTCCGAGATCCTCAGTAGGCTGGTAAATAGCTGTGAGCAGTCAAGGCTTCAGATACAGTTATTATGTGAAGAGCATTTAACCACTTATTACAAATCGAAAGGGTTCGAAGTCTTTGCGATCGGGATGAAAAAAGACGGACTATAGTCTTTATTTTAAAACTATTTCCACACTCACCGGATTGTGATCTGAATATGCAAAGGCTAATGAATATCCCTGAACACTTATGATTTCAACATTGGGAGATACGAGAAAACCATCTATCACAGAAAGAAAATTGACCCCTTTTTCATATGATTGGTTGAGAGTTCTGTTCGTAGGAATCGTTTTATCGGCTGCCCATTGAAATCCTTCCGGCTTGAAATCCTCAGGAATGGTCACAAGCCATTCCGGCCATTCCTGTGTTGTTTCAAAAAGTCTATAGTCAGTACCGGGGATCTGATGATTCCAATCCCCTCCAACGACGACATAATTTCCCTTTTTATACTCTGTAAGGATATAATTTTTCAGATAATCGAGTTGTTGCTTTCTGATCATCCCACCTTTATCATATGCGGATAAATGTGAGTTCAGTACAACAAGTTCCTTATCATTCTCAATAGATATTCTTGTTTCAATAAAGCATCTGTCGAGAAGGGCCAGCTGTTTTGGCCAGCTTTCCTCTCCCGGATACTGATAGCGTTCTGCCTCATCAAGCCCGAACCTTGAATAAGTAGCCAGTCCACCTTCAACGCCTCCCATAGGATCAAATACCGGTAATGGAACCCATGGAACTTTATAATTCAAAGCGAAAACTGCGGCATAATCCTTTAGTACATCTGAAATGGCTTCATACTGGTCGATATGAAAACTTCTCCTTGAGTTTTTATCTACTTCCTGTAAAAGAATGATATCCGGCTGTTCCTCATCTATAAAATTCAGAATGCCATTCAGATTTTTTAGTGTCTTTTCTTCACTCTCCGAATGAGATTTCGTTCCGCCATCCATAAAGAAATCCTGCGATTCATCCAGTCCGCAATAACCGATATTGAACGTCAAGAGACTGATCGATTGACCCTGTGCGGGCATCAGCTCTTGATTATTCTGTATTTCAAGAGAGATTATCTCTTCGGGTTTATAATCCGTTAATGTCATAAACAATAAATATCCCCCTAACAGAACAACAAGAACGATGATAACTTTTAAAACAATACTGAATATTTTCTTCAACGCAATTCCCCCCTGAATACAGATATATAAAATTTAATCTTTCTTCATACACATAGCAATTTTATCATATAGACAGAAAAAAAGACCATCGAAATTGATGATCTCTTTTTGGTTGATTGATTTTCCAAAGTTAAGAAGGTGAAACCCGTGTTGAAGTTACTGCTGTGAAATAGCTTTAACCTGTTAGTTTTTCTCCCAGCGCCTTACAATTCTTCTTTGCCGCATCGTCCGGTGTAAGATGTACAATAAGTCCGTCTTCGACGAGATCTGCTCCGCAATCTTCCATTCGTTCCTGCCATTCTCTCATCCATTGACCGTCTCCCCAATCATAGGATCCGAAAAGGCCGAGGGATTTCCCGGAAACTACTGATTCTATTTCATCTACAAATGGTTCCATTTCAGATTCTTCCAGCGCTTCTACCCCCATGGAAGGGCAACCGAGTGCGATTGCATCAGCAAATTTTATCATTTCCGTATTGGCTTCGGATACCTGAAGCAGTTCAACTTCAGCTCCTTTTGATTTTGCCCCCTCAGCAACGGCTTCAGCCATCATCTCTGTGTTTCCCGTTTGTGACCAATACACCACAAGTACCTTACTCATAAACTGTTACCTCCAAAATTTGAAAAAATGATAAGTTGGATCTCAGTTGTGTTTATAGATAATATCAGCAAGAATATAGTATATTTATAAATAATATATACTAAACTATAATTAGTATATCACTATAACTTTTACATGTCAATATCCCTATTTGTTTATATATCTTCCGAATACATATAGAATCAACCTCAAAAACAATGATAACAGGCACCCTTCTAAAAGAGTGCCTGTGATGAAATATCATTATACTCATAAAAAACGGATTATATCGCCGAGTTTTCAGCGGTCCTTCGAATATCAAGGAAATTTCTGTAAACGCCTTTTTTCTCATTAAATCCTCATGATTAGTCCACGGTCAAAAGATACTTTTAAAGGCTTCCTGAGCATTTCTAAAATCATCCGCATCGGGATGTTTGCTTGCGATCTCATGTCTCTTTTTTCTCTCAGGGGTCATGGCATGCGGATGATCCGGAGGTAATTCCTTAAATCGTTCCGTAAGCGCGGGATCTATCTTCCCCTGACAGATAAAGCTGGTAAGCACTTCATTGTTGATCCCAAGGAGTTCATACCCATTTTTTATACAGTTCAACGCATGTTCGGAATCAGGATACGCTCCAAGTGTACAGAAAAAGCCCACCTTTTTCCCCTCTATCCGTTCGATGTATTTTAAAGTCTTATCATCAGCAGTCCCCCTGTTTATCCAATAACCGATAACCACGTTATCGTATTGCGAAGGTTCAGGAGCCTCTTCAACAGGATAAATTTCACTTCCCTGTGGTAAGACTTTGATGATTTCCTCGGCAACCTTTTTCGTATTTCCCGTTTTACTTGAATAGACAAGTAGTGTTTTCATGTTGTTTCCTCCCATTTACTGAATATATCAACCAAAAAGCGGGGCTTTTAAAAGCCCCGTATAATACCCCGATGCTCGAAATAAGGGGTTCTGTATGCAAGCTGTATGCAATGTTAAAGCCGTAAGTTATTCAGTGAGTTCACTGAGTTGTTCATAAAGTTCTTCAATAAAATCTATCACCCTTGGCGTGGGTCTGAGAATCTTTTGAGACGGTACAAGATAGACATTTCCTTCCTTCCCGGCTCTGGTTTCAAGAAGCAGTGGATTTGAATTTGTAATATCTTCAGCTTTTGTGATGGCCATCGCTCCGAAGAGAAAATCAGGATTCTGCTCGACCACATATTCAGGGGTGAGTATTGGTCTTGCCATCGTTGAGCTGACCATATTTTCACACCCCAGGATTTCAAGAATCTGCCCCGGGAGCGATTCTTCGTTAAATCCCTGAATCGGCGAGGCCGTATAAAGAAAAGCCCCTTTTAAATTAAGTGGTTTCTCTTCAAGCTTCTCTCTGACTGAATCGAGTTTTTCAAATTTTTCTGCACTGAGTTTGATGGCTTCCTGTGGTCTGCCACAGATGACACCAAATACCGGAAGTTCTTCAAGCATCGCTTCAAGTGAATCTGTTGCAAAGAGCAGATATGGAATACCATGCTGTTCAAGAGTTTCCGCAAATTCCGTGCTCATCGAATTAAGAATAACGAGATCCGGTTCAAGTGCGACTACTTTTTCAAGACTTGGTTTTGTTATTGAACCAACGTTGTCAAGTAATGAAGTTTCTTCCTGTGGCCATATACCGCTTCTTGATGTACCGATTGCAAGCAGTTTATCCTGCGCGCCAATCATATACATCACTTCAACGGCACCTGGTGAGAGTGAGATAATCCTGTTGTATTCCCTTGCCTCTACCCTGCTTCCGTCCTGTTCTATTGAATAATTCCATTCGGCGAATGCCGTGAAGCTTAAAACAAGTACACAGATCGTAACGATCAATATTTTTTTCATTTCTTCTCTCCCTTTTTTATATTTACAAACTGATTCCTGACTATAACCCTTCTTTATCTTTTAATTCCTGAAACGGGCATCCTGGAAGGGTGAGCCATACCCTCCGGGTGTCTGAGAGGATGCCTGTTTTCAGAAGCATGTTGGTCTTCTACGCCCTCAAAATTGAAAGAAGATTCAGGTCTTCTGATCCCGATAATGCTTTTCATGAGTTCTATGGCGATATTATTCCCCCAGAATACGCCCTCAACACTCAATTCATAAAGCTGATCCCCTTTCTGTATAAAAAAGCCCTTTTCATTTAAATTCTCAAAACGCTCTTCGAAGGCAACGTATTCCTCCTCGTTAAGCATCTCCCTGTAAGCGTTCAAATCGTACTGACCATACTGCATCGTTCCAAGCAGTTCGTGAAAAAAGTCGAATTCGGGATTTGCATTTCCATACATGCTCATCTCGGGTGTCATTCTGTAAATACTCATATCTCCAAGTCTTCCGCCGGCTCCGACACCAAGCGGCAGCACATCTGCATTCCGGTACCTGAGCTTGATATACCGGTATTCATCTCTTCCGGGTTTCACCAGCTTTGACAGCTCGAGCATCTTGAATCCCTTTTCGGTAAGAGATTGATAAAAACGGTTGTGGTACAGGTTATCCGATTCGAGTGTCCGGTCAAACACAACTTGTCCATTCTGGATCTGCCGGGTCAGTGCCGATTCATCATGCAGCATCAGCGAATAAAAACTCACACTGTCAACATCGCATTCGATAATGGAAGACGCATCGTTGTGAATGTTCTGCATACTCTGCCCCGGATAGGAATAGATGATATCGATACAGAGTGTCCGGTCAAACTGTGCCCTGAGAATCTTCAAGCGCTTTACGGTTTCTTCGTTGTCAAAACTCCTGTTCAAAACGCTTCTTCCGTTGTCGTTAAACGTCTGTATACCCACACTCAACCGGTTGACCCCCCGATCCATCATCATGGCCACCTTTTCCGCATTAAGATTGTGCAGGGTTGTCTCGAAGGTGAATTCACAATGTTCGTATAAGGGAAGCGAGGTATTAATCGCATCAAGAATCCTTTTCAACTGTGAGGTACTGAATATCGTCGGGGTTCCCCCCCCAAAATAGATTACGCTGAACGGTTCTGATTGGATATACTTAAATCTGGAATACTTTTTTATCTCATCACAGAGGTAATCGGTATACTTTTCCAGCGTCTCATTTTTTTCGCCTTCGGAACCGCTGCAGAATCTTCTGTTCAGATTGCAGAACGAACACAGACGATCACAATAAGGCACATGAAAATAAATGACTCGTTCATCTTTTACCGGTCTTGAATTCAGCATTTCAAATACCTTTTCCTCTGCGATCCGTTCTCCTCGCCTCTTCTCTATTCCAAGAAACTTCCTGAGCGCAAACTCCGCATCATGATGTGACCTGTATCTTCTATGAAACATTGCAATACATCTCCTTTTTTCTGCAAATCTGATGACAAACCGGTACGATATAAGGCAGTCCGGCCTCTGTTTTTCCTATAAACACATCAATCCCGTAAATATCCTTAATAATTTCATTGGTAAAAACCGCTTCCGGTTTTCCACTGTACCTGACCGTCCCCTTTTTGATAAACATGACCCTGTCACAGAAAAGGGCGGCGAGGTTCAGATCATGCAAAACGGCAACGGCCGCAAGATCGGATTCCATCGTCATCGTTTTGACGAGAGACATCAGCTCCACCGCATGATTCATATCCAAATTGGACGTTGGCTCATCAAGTAAGAGGATCTCGGGATTCTGTACGAGTGCCCTTGCGAGGAGTACCTTCTGAAACTCCCCACCCGAAAGTGAAACAGATACCCTGTTTCTGAATCTGTTTAATTTCAGATCAGAAATAACCCGTTCCGTAATCTCATAATCCCTTTCAGAATAGCCTTCCCATCTGTTTTTGACATGCGGCAACCTTCCCATGAGAATGGTTTCAAAGACGGTCAGCGCCATACTCATTCCCGATTTCTGCGGAACATACCCCATCTTCCTCGCAATGGCATTCTGACTCAGGGAACGGATATCCTTGTCGAAAAGCCTGACGACTCCTGAATCCGGCGGAAAAAAATTCATCACGTTTTTCAGAAACGTCGATTTGCCGCAGCCGTTAGGACCCAATATTCCCAGAAATTCACCGTTCTCTACGCTTAAATCAATCTCTTCCAGGATGTTTTTCCCCTTTGTATAACCAAATGATACCTTTTCAGCCTTCAAACTATAAGCCATGTTCTGCGCCTCCTTTTTTGGCCCTGAATGCAAGATAAATGAAGAAGGGAGCCCCGAAGAACGATGTAATCACTCCGATAGGAACTTCCGTGGGCGCCAGGATATTTCTCGCTATCGTATCCGAGAAGAGTAAAAAGACACCACCGGCAATCGTAGTCGGAACGAGGAGTTTTGAATTTGAATAGCCCATCAGCATTCTCATCGTATGCGGGATGATGAGGCCGACAAAACCGATCATCCCCGTGAAGGCCACAGAAAATGATACGATCAGACAGGAAACCACGAGCAGACGTTTTTTCAGTCTCGCTACCTTTATCCCAAGCGAATGGGCTTCCTGTTCCCCCATCATTATTGCATCCAGATCATTTCTATAGAAAAGAAAATAACAAATTGCTATTGTCAAAGGAATTGCCAACAGGCCGATCTTTCCCCATGTGGCGCCGCCGAGATATCCCATTGTCCATACCATGATCCTGTAAGAATCCTCTCCGATGGCATACATGGCAAAGGAGGTAAAGGCACCGAGGAATGAAGAAACCGCTATTCCTATGATCAAGAGGGTCGATGTGTTGACCTTTCCTTTAAAATTGGCGAGTTTGAAAATGGTAAAGGAAACGAGAATAGAGACGACAAAGGCAAATACACCGTAATAAAAATCCGGCAGACCGAGCAGGAAGGCAATCACAGCCCCAAAAACCGCACTCGCGCTGATTCCGATGATATACGGTTCGGCAAGCGGATTCTGAAAGACAGCCTGAACAACCGTACCGGATGATGAGAGCATCATTCCCACGAGTAAAGCCATTAAAGCCCTCGGTATCCTGATATCAAACAGGATCTTTTTATACACGGATTTAACCTCCGGGCTGTTAAAAAATGAACGCAGAATATCTCCGATAGAAATATTAACCGTGCCAATGGATATGGCCAGTAAAAACATGATCACCGCTGCAATAAGTAAAGATGGAATCATTGTCTTTGCAGGAACCTTTTTCATCAAACTACCCCTCTTATCTAAATATAGGCATATATATATTTTATAATATGCCTTCGATATAGTATATAATACAAACATTATATTGTCAATATATAACTTTATCATATATCTAACCTTGTGAGAAAAGTATTTGATCCGATCGTTTCTTAAAAAAAAGAGAGGTGCCTGAAGCACCTCCAGATTATTCGATGGAATACGATTAGTTAAACACTAATCAACAAGTGAAATTTTATTCAGTGGGTTGCTTGAAGCTATTTTTTAAAGAAACAGGGAAAAGATGATGATAGCCATCCCCGTTATTTTCAGCACACCAAGCGCCTCGCCGAGAAACAGCACGGCGAGTATGGAGGCCAGTACCGGCTTTACATAAAACAGGCGCATGGTATTTGAAGCGCCGATTCGTTTGATCGATTCAAGCATGGTGAAATAGGCGATACCGGTTACGAATATGCCGAGATACAAGACGATCAGCCATCCCTGAAGATCAAGTAACGGGATATTCATGTTCCCGGAAGCCGCCAAAGCGACGCCGTATATCAGACTCGGAAACAGTCCGGAATAAGCGGTACATCTCAGTGAACCGTATTTCTTCACCGGTTTTTTCATCAGTACGGAATAGAGTGCAAAAGTAACGGCAGCGGAGAGCCCGTACACAATCCCGATCAAGGAATCCCCTTCAATCATGCCGAAACTGAACGTCAGAATCCCCCCGAGACCCAATCCGATCCCGATCAGCTTTTTTCTGCTGAGCCTTTCGCCTGCGATAAACCGGGCAAACAAGGCGGTAAATATGGGATTGGTAGAAATCAGCACGGCTGCTGATGAGGCATTTCCACTTTTAACGGATAACTGAAGCAGCGTCATGGAAATGATGCAGTTCAGACAGCCCACGAGGATAACGTATAACAAATCCTTTTTCTCCATCTTCACATCCGTTTTTCGTCTTGTGAAAAGGGTGAGGATGAACAAAAACAGTCCGCCGATAAAAAAGCGAAGAAAGGTCATTGTAAACGGGTCTATCTGTCCCATGATGGGTTTTGAGACTACTTCAAGACTTGAAAACAGGACCAGTGTAATGATCCAGAATAAATAAGCCATTTTCTCTCCTTAAAAAACCTTGTTAATATTTTTAAATCCCTCGCCAATCACATGCGAGGCTTCCTGTGCGATGACAAAGGCATTCTGATCTATCTTTCGGATATGCCTGATCACATCGCTCAT
>DAINPP010000019.1:0-48713 GCA_036743375.1 Thermotogae bacterium
GTCATGTGATCTACCCGAAACCGTATCCCAGTTCGAGGATTGTCTCTTTAACTTTTTCGATCATTTTATTTTCGAGTTCTCTTTCGAGAACCGGTTCTGTTATACCGAGAAAATCCAGCATGTAAACATCTTTTAATGGGTTGTCCGCCTGCTCAGCCATTACTTTTGGGAGGGTTTCGTTGAAGTTATGCGTTTTTGCGACTGTAACTTGTCTTTGATAAGCGTTACTTTTTATCTGGAGGTTTAGAATGTTTCGCGTCCAACCGTTTTCTATTGTGGATTTTATATAGTATTCTCTTTCTGCGTCATCTTTTATCTTGTTCATTATTAGAAGATTATGACCCAGGGAATTTCTGCGACAAGTTGTCGCAGAATTGAATTGTCTTTGTATTCGAGATAAAATCTTCTCATATCCCACAAATTTCTTGAAGAAAAGCCACTTTTTGAGGGGTAATCTTTTTCAAGATCTTTTGATAATTTTTCGACAATTGCCTTCCCCCAACCGTTCTTTTCCTGATTCTTTGTGATTAATTCGCCAATCCTCATGTAAAGTGTGATTTGTTCATGGCTTATTTTTTTGGCAGCACTAATTCTTGATGAGTTGATGCTGGTTTTTATTTCTTCAAGGAAGTGTTTGTATTCTCCGTTTATGAGTTCATTGCCATATTGATCACATCCGTATTATTTTTACGATAACAGAGTTATATTTTTTCGCTAATTTCTGCGACAAGTTGTCGCAGAAATTGTACAGCTTTGTTATTGATTATAGCACTTAGAGAAATCAGCATGTGTTTTTTGAAGCTGTAAAGTGAAAAGCTGCTTAGTTGATGTTATTTTTCAGGGTTATGGTAAAAATAAATCTCTCACCACCAGTTCTCTGTCAAAGATACGGTTTTTATTTGTAAGGAAGAGTCTGAGCAGCTGGAATTCTATATTTGTGGCATTCAGGTCTGTTCCGGATTTGTAAATCCTTGCCTTTTTCAGATTGACGGAGATGTCTTTGCAGGTGATTATTTCCCGATAATCTGCGAGCTTTTTTGTCCTGGCGATGAGAATCCTCGGATCAAAAGGTTTGCGGACATAATCATCCGCGCCTGTTCCGAGTGCTTTCAATTCATCTTCCGTCTCACTTTTTGCGGTTAATATGAGGATTTTCGTATCGGAAGTTTCCCTTATCTTTTGGCATACTTCTAAACCCGAACATCCGGGCATCATCCAGTTAAGGATGACGGCGTCAAAGGTATGGCGGTAAAAGGTGTTCAGTGCCGTCTAACCATCATGGCAGAGAAAGACGCTGAATCCCTCTCTTTCAAAGTATCTGCCGAGGACTCTCGCCAGTTTTCTTTCATCTTCAGCAATCAGGAGATTCATACGGTGCCTCTTCGAAGAGTTCAAATCTGAGTTTTTCAAATTCAAAGAAACTGAGGAAATCGGATACGGATTTGAGCCGTGTCTTCCTGAGTTTGTAATCCGGTAGGATGGCTTCGACCCTTTTCCAGAAGGCTTCACTGTGATTCCAGCAGCCAAGATGGCAGAGTTCATGAACGAGGACATACTCGTAAACCTGCTTTTCCGCCAGGATGAGCCGCCAGTTCAGATTCAGGTTCAGTTTGTTGGAACAGCTGCCCCATCTTGTCTTCATGTCTTTTATCCGGATCTTGTTGACTTCAAAATTATAAACGGAGGAATAATCTCTTATCATCTCATAGAATGTTTTCAGGGCATAGTTATAGTATTCCCGTCGTATCGTTTCGAGAATTTCCTCTTTTTCCGTGTAAAAGGGATTGAGATTCATGACGATACGGTCCCGGTGAATGCTCATTTTAAAATTAGGGATATTTTTATCCTGAACGACATGCAAGGGGATCTTTTTTCCTTCGAGGGGCAGGTATCCCCTGTCTCTGATGGCAAAAAAGGAGAGTCGACCCGTTTTTGTCCGTTGGGTCTCAACCACCCGGTTCATGTTGATATCGATCCATTCCCTCTTTTCGCTCAGTACCCGTTTGATATATTTCTCATCAAGGGTTCTCGGAACCTTGACGATCAGGCAGGGCTCTGATTCGGTATCTATCGTTATTTGCATAGAGATTGTCTTTCGATTCATGCGTTTTATTTTAACTTTCAACCCGTCAATCGTGTTCATTTTTCACCTCGTAGAATTATACAACATTCAGTTTCCCTATGAGCTGTTTTTTGGAAGATTTCAAAAGTGTTCACTTTTTAATCACATGTTCTGTGATATGGTAAAATATATCGGACAAAAATAAGTCCAGAATTAGGGGGTATTATTTTTATGGAAATAGATCAGGAAAAGAATATTCACAGAATTCAACACGGCGATAAGGAATTGATCCTTGTCGGAACGGCTCATGTGTCACCAAAAAGTGCAGAGCTGGTCAAGGAAGTTGTTGAAACGGAGAAACCGGATGCCGTTTGTGTTGAACTGGATGCCGGACGATATGATTCTATTGTCAACAAGAAAAAATGGGAAGATATGGATATCATCAAGGTCATAAAAGAGAAGAAGACCACTTTTCTTCTGGTCAATCTGGCTCTTTCAGCCTATCAGAAAAGAATAGCCAATCAGTTCGGTATCAATTCAGGTGCTGAGATGATAGCCGGTATCAACGCGGCAAAGGAAATTGATGCAAGACTCGTTCTTGCGGACAGGGATATCAAGGTCACTTTTTCCAGGATCTGGCGGACGATGGGTTTTATGGGGAAGATGAAGCTGCTCGGTGTTCTCATAGCGAGTATTTTCTCTAAAGAGGAGATTACCGAAGAAGAGCTTGAGAAGATGAAGAGTGAAGATATGCTTGAATCAACACTTTCCGAGATGTCGGAGAGTTTCCCCGAACTAAAGGAAAAACTCGTGGATGAAAGGGATCAGTATCTCGCCAACAAGATCAAGAATGCGCCCGGGAAAAAGATCGTTGCCGTTCTCGGTGCAGCACATATTCCCGGGATAAAGAAGGAACTGGAAAAAGAACAGGATATACAGAAGATAACCTATGTTCCCCCCGCATCGAAAGCGTGGAAGATCGTTGGGTGGGCGATTCCGATTGTCATTGTGGCCTTGATCATTTCCACTTTTTTTATGAATAGTGCCTCGGGATGGGAACAGATCGTCAGCTGGATTTTATGGAACGGGAGCATGTCTGCCATCGGTTGTGCCATCGCCTTGCCGCATCCGTTGTCCATATTGACGGCATTCGCCGTTGCACCTATCTCCTCTCTGAATCCGCTGCTTGCCGCGGGATGGTTTGCTGGACTTGTCGAGGCACTGGTGCGAAAGCCGAGTGTCAGGGATTTTCAATCGCTTGGTGATGATGTCATGAGTGTTAAGGGTTTCTGGAAGAACAAGGTCACAAAAGTTCTGCTGGTTGTCATCCTGGCCAACATCGGAAGTACTATCGGAACGGTTATTGGAGGAGCTGCGGTATTACAGCTCTTTTTCAAGACGCTTTAAAGGAAGGAGTTTTATGGAAAATGCCCTTTTTAAACCAAAAAGTGTGCATTTTATAAAAACAGTTATCATTTCGTTGTTTATATGTTTTTGCACACCGCTTTTTGCCGATGAAATACAGATCAGAGATTTTTTTTATGATGACAATCTGATAGGGCTTGAACCCATCTTCAAGCAAAAAGTGAGAATTAATTCAATAGAAGCGGATTCGGAAGGTCAGGTCTTTCTGAATACGGCAGATGGTTCGTTGGTGAAGTTTCTCGGCGTGATTACCCTTCATCCGGAACAGACGGTGGAATTTCTTGAACAAAATCTGCTTGATGATTCCGTTTATCTGTCTTTTGAAAATGACAGCCGGGATAATCTCGGATTTAAGCAGGCTTATGTCTGGACCGATGATGTGTATGAATATTATTCCATCTCCGTACTCTGGAACGCGGTACTGATCAACAACGGCTATGCGCTTCCGAAAGAGGCGGAATACATCTACAAGGACATGTTTTTTGCCCTTCAGACTCGGGAGCTCGAATTTGTAAAGAGTGAAGTTCAGGATATCAAGACAACGGAAAGCCTTCAGACGTATTCGGATAAGGATATTCCTCCGGGATTTGAAGGGTTCAAGTGGGATACCCCACGTTACGATATCTGGTACCGGATGAATGATCAGATCGTTGAAGAGAGAAATGACAGACTGAAATACATCAGCGAACTTTACAACGAGTCCTGTCTACTTTATTTTTTCTTTAACGAAGAGAACCAGCAACTGAGAACGGTTTCCTATGTCTTTGGGTTTACGGATATTAATCAGGCTGAGAGTGTTTACAGACGTTTCGTGAAAAACGTGAGAAAGCTGTTGCCCGAAGAAGCGATCGTTGATTACAAGGAGCTTGAAAAGGCGGATAAACTGGATTCCTATTATCAATGGGAAAGCTGGGATGCGAAAGCCGAATTGAGAATCGCCACCCTGACATCAAGCACACATGCGATCGTTCTGAAATTTGAGAGAAAATGATTCAGTTTCTAAAAGTTAAGATAGAATAAAAAAAGGCGGTTTTTATTCCGCCTTTTTGTCTACTGAGTATTTTTTATAAACTTCCTCTATTCCGGTTTCGAGATGCACCATTTCTATTCCCGAAACTTCGAGATAATCCACCGCATACCCTTTCCGGTATCTTTCCTTGTATATAACCTTCTGGATTCCCGTTGCGATGATCAGTTTCGCACAGTCTATACAGGGACTCATGGTGACGTAAAGTGTACTTCCCTCCAGGGGAATACCAACACGCGCCGCATAGGCGATGGCATTCTGCTCGGCGTGTATCGTTCTGATACATCCGCCCCTTTCGGTATCCTTTATACAGCCAAATTCATCACATTGGCCAAGCTTGGCCGGTGCGCCATTGTACCCGATTGAGACGATACGTGTATCCTTGACGATGACGGCGCCTATCTTCCCGCGAAGGCAGGTGCTTCTGAGTGATACGATTTCCGCTATTGCCATGTACATCTCATCAAAGGAGGGGCGATCAAAAATTACCCCATCTTCTGTATGATATTCCAATTGCTCGTATTTCTCAACAAGCTCCCTGAATTGATCCATGATCAGTCATCCTGCCCCTTTAAAAGATCCGGTACGAATTCCTTGTTCTTGACGATGAAATTACCGCCACATATCGTAGAATCGACCCGTCCTCTCAGCATCAGACCGTCATATGGAGTATAATCCGTATTCATGTGAAGCAGACTGGAATCCACCTTCCAGGAGTGATTCGGATCATAAATCATGATGTCCGCATCACTTCCGGGGAAAAGAGTCCCTTTTTGTGGATAATAACCGAATATCTTTGCAGGCATCGTACTGAACATGTCTGCGAGACTTTCAACCGTCATCTTACTGTGTTCCAGCATCAGAAGATTGTACATCAGTGAGAAGCTGAGTTCAATCCCCGGCAGCCCGTTGGGAATATTTAAGTAATCATCGATGTATTCCGCCTTGACGGCCTTTGGGAACGGGCAGTGATCGGAACCGATTGTATGAAGTAAACCTGCAAGCAGCTGCTTTCTGAGAAGGATTCTTTCCTCCTCATCTCTGAGGGCAGGGCATACCGTGTATAAATGGGCATTTTCTCCTAACGTATAGGTGCTGTTGAGATAAATATAATGCGGACAGGTTTCAAGGAAGATGTTCTTTCCGAGGTATTCCCCGAAACATTCGTTGACACGTTTCACCGTTTCACCGCTTGATACATGGGCAATATAAACTTTACTGTCGGCGTCGATCGCAAATTGACAGACCCTGAGAACCGCCTCTTTTTCCGTCAGCGTGTTGTGAATCTTTGGGGCGGCAGAACAGCCGACCTTGCCTTTTTTTCTGAATTCCTCGGATTTATACTGAATGATTCCGTCATTCTCGCAGTGGACCATGATCATTATCTTAGTGCCCCTCGTTGCCCTGAGAAGATCGTACAGATACCCATCACTGGTCATCCGATTGGAATCACTGTATGTCGTGAAGACTTTGATGGATTTCATCTTATGTCTGATTGCCAGTTCAACCGCCTGGGAGGGAGAGAACTCCGGTTCGGCAAGTGTCAGGTGAAGCTGTGTATTGATATAAGATTCCGAAGCCTGTTCACGTCTGTTCTCAACGTATTTTTCTAACTGTTCGACACCGTCCGTTACGACATCGGTGAAGTCAAACACCGTGGTATATCCACCAAAAGCGGCAGCCTTCGAACCGCTTTTGAAATCGTCAGCCGAGGTATGCTCGCCGAGATTCAGTGCAAAATGTACATGCGGATCGATCAGACCCGGGAAAAGGTACTTATGAGCGGCATCGTAGATCTCTTTCGTATCCGGTATCATCATCTTTGAGTCTAAGATACTGGCTATCTTTCCATCCTTGATACAAAGATGGACGTGGAAATTCTTTGAGCCATACAAGAGAATACCGTTTTGTATGACGAGATCATGTGTAGGAATTCTAGGCATGATTACGGTCTCCCCCCCATGGTCAGAGCCATGACTGATTTCGCCGTGTGCAGTCTGTTTTCCGCTTCATCGTAGACAACGGACCATTTTCCGTCGATGACTTCATCCGTTACTTCCCGGTTTCTGTCTGCCGGAAGGGCATGCATATAGATCGCATGTTTTTTTGCCAGTTCCATCTTCTGTCTGTCACAGATCCAGTCTTTATGTCTTGCCTGGACCGCCCGGATCTGTTCTTCTGTTTCACCGACATAAAATCCCCCCCAGTTCTTTGCGATGATGACATCCGCATCTTTGAAGGCGTCGGCCATGTCGTGAGAAACTTCGAACTTCGTCCCGGCCTCTTCCGCATTTTTTCGCGCCTGGTCCATGATATCCGGCATGAGGTTAAATCCCTCAGGATAGGCGAGTGTCACATCCATGCCGAATCTCGGGAACATGAGCGCCTGTGATTGCGGTACGGAAAGCGGTTTAAGATGACTTTCGGCATAAGCCCATGAGACGACGACCTTTAAGCCTCTGAGATTTCGTTCAAATTTTTCCTGTATGGTCATTGTATCGGCAAGGACCTGAAAGGGATGATAAACATCGTCCTGCAGATTGAGCAGAGGGGTTTTCGAGTGCTTGGCGATGGCGTTGAGGTATTTGTTGCCTTCTCCGTGCAGACAATGCCGGATGGCGATACCGTGTCCGAATCGGCTCAATATGATGGCCGTATCCTTTGCCGCTTCTCCATGTGCAAGCTGCATATGTGCCGGAGCAAGAAAATGTGCATGACCGCCAAGTTGCGTCATTCCGGCTTCCGTGGAATTTCTGGTTCGTGTTGATTCATCGTAAAAGATCATGAATAAGGTCTTATCCGGCAGATACCTGGTCGGTTCACCTAATGCAAACTTCTTTTTCATATCATATGAGATATCCAACATCAGGTCGAGCTCGTTTTTTGTAAAATCCTGCGTGGTGATAAAATCTCTGTTACGCATCTCTATACCCATTTTATGCACTCCTTTTACTATATGATAATATGAAAGTTATAGTTGATACATATATCTTTTGAGAAATAATACATAAAATCAAGTTCATCATATATTAAGAGATTATACCATCGTTTTTTTAGGATTTTAAAACGTATTCAAGTTATTTGTGTTAAAAGATATGTGTTAATCTTTAAGCTGAATGGCCTGTTGCAGTATTTGATCGGCAGTTTGCACCGTTCTTGAATTCAACTGCATCGCCCTCTGATACTTGATCAGGTTGACCATTTCCTTTGAGATGTCCACGTTTGAATATTCCAATGCTTTTGGAATAACGCTTCCCGTCATTCCCTGTCCCGCTTCAAAAAAACCGTAAAAATTGGAATCCACAGCACCCGTATCTTCATAATTTATCCCATAGAGAAGCGGATTTGAGGAGGAGGAACCGAGTGCTTCCGGTGAACGGAAGCGTGAAATGGGGATAAAGGCGAGTTTTACCTGAGTTTCATTGGAATAATTGCCGAGGAGATAGCCATCACTGGAAAATTCGAAATCTCTCAGGATTCCGAGGAGTCTTCCGCCTTCCTCGTTGATTCGCAGATCGGATGCACTCGCCACCTGTGTCAGATCATCGGCGTTGAACGCGATTTCCTGTGTCGATTCATCGGAAAATGTCAGTACGATCGACTCTGCCTCTCCGAGTGAATTCCCTTCACTATCCACTATCAAGGCCGAAGTGATATTTCCCTCGGAATCAAAAGTCATCCTCACACCGGCAGCTGTCATGGCCTCTGAAGTTGAACCGGCGACGATATACTCGCCGTCATCATTCTTCAGGCTTATCTGAGCAATATCCCCGGATTCGGGGATACTCGGTTTCATCAACCAGTCACCGGTCTCTATTTTCTCAAAGGTGAAAGGTACCTTTTCAGTTCCGCCGGCAGCGGTGATGATCTCGGTTGTTGTAGAGGATTTGGGTGATGTGTAATGGACATTCTCATCGATGTCGGAACTCTGTATGGTCAGGTGAGAAGAAGGTAGTTCCACCGACAGGTTGTTCAGACTCGTTCCGTTTTCACTCAATATCTCACCGGATGGAGAGAAGAGAATCGTTTTGCTTGAAGGATCAATGGGGGTAACTTCTACTCCGAGGGAATCTTTTACCGTGATATTCATGGTATAAGCCTCAAAATTATCCCCCTGAGATGAGTCGAGCATGGAAAAGTCCCTGTCGAATTCTATATACACGTCATAGACTTCGCCAACGTTATCCGACAGCTCAAAATGCATCAGTTTTTCAGGACCGAGTTGAGAATTCAGAATACCTGAAACGTTAAGAGCTTCGGAAGGCTTTGGTAGCATTTTCTGGTACTGACTGAGTGATATGGCTTCGAGTTGGTTGATATAGGCCGCTTTTTCCAACTGCGTCGCGTTGATCATTTCTTCGGCAGTCGGTATTTCAGGGAGCACAAAATCACCGTTCGCGTCTTCCTCGGCCAGGTAACCGTAAAGGGATAAACCCGTACTCGACTGGATCAGATCCGAATTTCCGTTCAAGGTGAAATTTCCAACCCTCGTGGCGTAAAGAGTGCTTTTTTCCGTACCATCCGCATTTGGGTTGCCGACGAAGAAAAATCCGCTTCCACCTATCGCCAGATCACTGGCATTCTCCGTGTTTTCTATCGTTCCTATAGACATCACACGATCTATCGACGACATATACGTTCCGAATCCAACCTGATTCAGTTTGGATGGATTCGTTCCGTTCGCCAAGGTGTTGCTTTGATTTTCCGCATAGAAGATATTGTTTGCGAACAGGGAACCAAAGGTGGCTCTTGAATATTTAAAACCTATGGTGCCATCGTTCGCCAAGTTGTTACCCGTGACATCAATTGCATTCTGATAACCCATAAGTCCAGTCAAACCGGAATAAAGAGAACTTATCATTCATATCACTTCCTAAAGAATATCAATTATTACCTTTTGAGACCACTTACCGTCTGCAGCATGTTGTCCGCCGTCGTTATGGATTTTGAATTCAATTCATAGGCTCTCTGAGCGGATATCATGTTAACCATTTCCTGAACGGCGTTCACGTTGGATTTTTCCAGAAAATTCTGTTCAAGCGTGGTATCATCCAAGCCAAGCTGAAGTTCGGCGGCCGTTCCGCTCGAATCCGAAGGTAGGTAAAGGTTGTCACCGATTGATTTTAAGCCCTCGGAATTGGAAAAATCGTAAACGGTTAATTCGCCATAACTTGCACCATCGGCATCCTGAATCTGACCGGTTCTGAGTATAGACAACTCGGTGTTCGGGATTCCACTGGGACCGTTTATTCTGTAACCGGAACTCGTGTACAGATAGCCGTCTTTCAGGTGCAGGGCACCATCTCTGGTATAGGCGACATTTCCGTTGTCCATCGTAACCTGATAAAAACCCTCTCCGTTGATCGCCACATCGAGCGTTCGACCGGTGTTTTCAAGATTTCCCTGTGAAAAAATCTTTGTCGTCCGGACTTCCTTGACACCAAGTCCCGTATATACCGGTCCGTTTGAGATATTCGTATCACTGTCCGGTGCACCGGTGTTTTTTGCGTAGACATAAAAAAGATCCGCAAATTCATTTCTCGATTTTTTAAATCCCGTTGTATCGACGTTAGCCAGATTGTTTGCAATCGTATCCAGTTTGTGCTGCTGGGCATTCATACCCGTTGACGCACTGTACATACCTGTAATCAAAGTAACCCCTCCCTGTCCTGTCCTTTTATTTATACTTTACCGACACGGTTCACAGCGGCATCGAGCAGCTGATCCTCGGTGGTTATCACTCTCTGTGCTATTTCAAAGTGTCTCTGTGCATTGATCAGATTGACCATTTCCTTCACCGCATTGACGTTGGCCCGTTCAAAGCCTCCCTGAACGACCGTAGCGTCGAAATTCTGCTGAGAGGGTCCCGAATAATCCGTCGCGGCAAAATAATTGTTACCGACCTTTCTCAGCCCATCGGGGTTATCAAAAGTCACGAGGTCTATCCTTCCCGTCAGAACACCATTCTCATAGATAGAACCATCCTGATCCACCCTGAATCCCTCTTCTATGGTGATCCTTTCTCCGGCGTCGTTCAATACATAATTGCCGACACTGTCCACGAGAAAGTTTTCATTATCCCGATGCCACTGACCATTTCGGGTGTAATAAGTCCTTCCGTCAGCCGTTTCTACCGTGAAAAATCCTTCGCCGGTGATGGCAAAATCGTATTCGCTTCCGGTCATCTCGATGGCTCCCTGTTCAAACCAGGGTTTTGATTCATCGAGAACCACGCCGCTTTCCATCTTTCCCACGTTGGTCCTTTTGTTGAAATGATCTTCCGATTCATTTCTGAATATCTCTTTTTTCAGATAGGTGCTGAAGGCAAGTCCATCCTTCTTGAAACCGGCCGTATCAACATTGGCGAGATTGTTGGATATGTTGTTGACTTTCGATTCTTCGGCAAGCATTCCCATTGCCGCGGTATAAATTCCTCTGATCATCTGGTTACCTCCGCACCCAAGGGTAAAAAAGAATAGTCGGAGACGATCTTTTCATAATCCCCGTCACAGACTCTTCTGAATCCGTTGAGTATATCTTCACCCGGTGTATCCGTCATATTGATTCTGAAATCGCTCTCTTTTTTCAGGATATTTAAGAACCACGGCTCATTGACCGGACCGCCCGAAATCCTGATTCCCTTTTCAAGAAATTCAGCCGTAAGATCCGGTGGAATCCTTTCAAATACCCTTCTCATCGCGTCCATTAACTGCGCACTTTCCATCTTAACGATACTCATGAAATAAGTGTGGTTGACCTCTACCGTAACAGGTTCACCCGTGATCTTGTTCCGGCCCTGTATGGAAATCTCCTCACCCGCTGTCGTGGTGAGCAGTGTGTTGAGTGTCTTTTTACCCACTTCGATATCCCAGTCGGCTCTCAGAAAGCGGAGAATCTTCTTCTGTATCTTCTCAAATCCGCCTTTAAGCGTTTCACCGTATATCAGCCTCGAATCGTTGACAAGGCAGATGTCTATCCTTCCTATCCCGGTCTGTATAAGGAACTCAAGTCCCTTTACATCAGGTTTGCCGAATACCGAAGAAAGCTGAAAGACATATTCCGGGATAAAGGCAACCTTTCCCATCTCAAGAGCGTCTGCCACATAGAACAACGCTCGCTGTTCAACGTTCGTTGAAAAAGGTGAAACGGAAAAAACCGGAACAACCCTTCCAGTCAGGGACTTTTTATAAGCATCCCTGATGATCTGTTTTAAAAGATCGAGTAAGGCATGGTGATTGGCAATATTTCCCTTTCGAATGGGATAGATGATACTGTTTCTCTCAAGAAGCTGTGAATCATCCACTTCTGAACCGTAACCCGTGACATCTCCGTTTTCGTTATAGGCAACTCTCGATGGGCCATGAAAAATAAGCCCCTTTTGAGCAGAAAATATTCTTAATGTCTCGGTTCCCAAATCAAAAAATAAAAAATCTCTCTTCAAATATAATCACCAATTTATGATTCTATATCTGTGAGAGAGATTCCTCTATTTGAATGATTGTCGTTTTACTTTTCCAGTATATATTCGATTGCGAGAAAATATCCCTTTGCACCGAGTCCGCTGATGACACCGTCGCAGACAGGGGAGATTGTGCTCTTGTGCCTGAATTCCTCCCGTTTGAAGATGTTTGAGAGATGGACTTCCACTTTTGGAATCTCAAGCATCTCGAGTGCGTCCCTGAGGGCATAACTGTAATGTGTCAGTGCACCCGGATTGATGACGAGACCGTCTTTTGTATCCAATGCGTCATGGATCTTGTCGATGAGTTCTCCCTCGTGATTGGATTGAAATACTTCCAGTTCGATTTTCTTTTCCACCGCAAAGGCTTCAAGTGAACGGATGAGATCGGTGTAGGTGAAGTTGCCGTATTGTTCCGGGTCCCTTCTGCCGAGCATGTTGAGGTTTGGACCGTTGATGATGAGTATTTTCATACGGATCACTCAAATCTCATGACCGTTTCTTCAAGAACGGTTAAATTTTTAGTCATGGCCTCAAACTGTGCAAAGGTCAGCGATTGTCTGCCATCTGAGACGGCTTTTTCGGGATCCGGGTGTATTTCTACCATGATCCCATCTGCCCCGGCTGCAAGAGCCGCATAGGCCATGGCCGGAACGAGTTCCCTCTTTCCAGTTGCATGACTCGGATCCACGATAATCGGAAGATGTGATTCCTCTCTGACGTATGGAACAACGGAAAGATCGAGTGTGTTTCTTGTGGCCGTTTCAAATGTCCGGATTCCCCTTTCGCAGAGAATCACTTTCGGATTGCCGTTAGCCATGATATATTCCGCGGACTGAAAAAATTCTTCTATCTTGCTCATATACCCCCTTTTAAGCAGGATTGGTTTGTTGAGTGTTCCACATTTTTCGAGGAGCTTGAAATTCTGGGCATTTCTCGTTCCTATCTGTATGATATCGGCGTATTCATTTACTACCTCGGCTTCATTCTCGGACATGAGTTCGGTTACCACTTTCAGATTATATTTTTCCGCCGTTCTTCTCAAGATCTTCAATCCCTTGACGCCAAGTCCCTGGAAGGCATAGGGAGAGGTTCTTGGCTTGAAGGCTCCACCTCTCAGAAACGGAACGTTCTGTTCTTTCAGAAAGGCCCCTACCTCGTCGAGAAGCATCTCCGATTCAACAGCACAGGGACCGGCCATGATGCTGAATCCCTTTCCGATTCTGATGCCGTCATCAAGGTCAAGAACGGTTTTCTGAGGATGAAACTCCTTGGAGACCAGCTTGTAGGGTTTTAATACCTTGATCACCTTGTCCACATAGCTCAGGTTTTCAAAGCGGTCTACGGAGACATAGCTGTCGTCTCCTATGATCCCGATGATCGTTTTTTCGATTCCCTGAGAAACGTGTGATCTGAATCCCATTTCCCTTGCTATTTCAAGGATGTGCTCCAGGTTCTGATTGGTATGATTCTTTTTCAGTATTACAATCATGTCTTTACCTCCAGATGATTTTATAAGATAAGATTTTTAAAATTCAAAAAAGAAAAGGTCCCCTTTAAGGAGACCTTCATATATGGGTAAAGCCTCCGGAAAGCTGAAAATGAGCAACTCACCGCAGGTCTTCAAGACTCACAGATAGTTGCTCATTTTATAATAATAGTAATAAGATTCTTTCGATCGCATAACGTTCCCTCTCGTTTCATATTCTCGCGGTATTATACCATAAAAGGTCGCATAAGAAGTTGGGCGCTTTATATTTCTTGACAAAACTTATCGGGTTGGAAAAAAAAGATAATTGTAGTATACTTGCCATTGAAAATTAGGAAAACTAACAAAGGAGATGCGTGAAATGTTCAAACGGAGATTGCCATTACTGATAACTGCTGCATTCAGTGTGATGGTAACGTTTACTTTTAACATGCTGCTGCAGTCGCGATTCAGGGAAGTCGGTGCATCGATATTTGTAATCAGTCTGATATCCACCGTAACCGGAGGCTTTTCCACCGTGTCCGGAGCGATATGGGGATCGTTATCTGATGAACACAGGAGTAGAAAACCGCTGCTTTTACTCTCCGTGACACTTACCGCCTGTTCTTTCCTGCTTTTTCTGACAACTGAAAATCAATTCTGCATGCTTGCCTTTGTGGGTATTCTGGCGATGTTTAAACAGGGCATTCAACCGATTTCCATGGCACTTGCAACCGAATACGCGACCGGAGATATAAAAACCGTATCAAAGGAGCTCGCCTTTGTCAATACATCCTATTCACTTGGTATGTTCGTTGGAAGGCTCGTGTTGGCCTTTTTTCTGGTAGAAGACAATCCGAGAGCCGCTATCATCGCCTTCTGCATCCTGGCATGGATACCGGTGATTTCCGGGTTGTTTGTAAAGGACGGAAATAAAACCTTTCAGAAGAAAAAATCAGAGAGATTACTTCACAGACTTTTTCCGATTACCTCGGACTGGACCCCCATGAAGAAAAACGGTCTCTGGTCTGTCTATATCGGCAGTTTTCTGAGACAGTTTGGAATGAGCGGTACGACCTCAGCCATCTTGATCTTCATGACCGAAGATCTCCTTCTCTCTACCTCTGTTGCCGTTTTGCTCTCCTCATTTAATCCGCTCTTACAGATGTTCTCTCACATGCTGTCCGGGAAATTCATCTCGAGGAGGGGACCGAAATTCTCTATCGTCAGTGGTATTTTTCTGTCGAGTCTGACACCGGTCTGCTTTTTTCTTGCGGATGGCGTCTTCTTTATGATAGTCGGTTACATCTGTCTCGGACTCGCATACGGTGCCTTTATCAACGGAGCTTCCACTTTTATTTCGGTAAACTGTCCCGGGGAGAGGAAGGCTGAATTTATGGGGATGCTGGCCTCCATCAGATCTCTCGGGGCAATGCTGGGACCCGTTGTATGTGGGATCATAGCCAATTATTCCTTTGATACCATGTTCTTAACCATGAATGCTATAATGATCCTTGCAGGAATTCTCGTCCTTTTAAAGGCGAAAGAAGACAACCAGAGAATGGTTCTTGGAAGGTGACGGAATATGTCAAGATGGGAAAAAGTCTTAGCCGGGAAGGTTTCTTCGGCGATCATCGCTACCCTTTGTGCCTTGTTGTGGGGAAGTGCCTTTCCCACATTAAAATATGCCTACACGGAGTTTGGAATACAGAATGATGTATCCGGAAGGATCCTCCTTGCGGCCATTAGATTCTTCATGGCCTCGGTTCTGCTTTTTCTGTTCTATATCGCCGGTAACCATCAGCGCGAAAAAAGTGATGGCAGGCTCAATCTGAAAACGGTTGGATCCCTCATCGTACTCGGCTTGTTTCAAACGGCCCTTCAGTATTATTTTTTCTACAACGGACTTGCCAACACGACCGGGATCAAGGCCTCCGTACTGGCTTCGAGTGGTACGTTCTTCATGGTCCTCGTGGCCCATTTCGTTTACAGAGATGACAAGATGAATCGGGGGAAGGTAATCGGACTTGTGACGGGGTTTATCGGGATCGTCCTCGTGAACTGGGGGAAGGATTTCAGCTGGAATTTTGCGTTGAACGGTGAAGGCTTTCTCATCTTTACCGGCGTGGTGAATGCGGTTGGAACCGTTCTGGCAAAGAAACTTTCAAAAGAGGTCAATCCCTTCAGGATTTCTGCCTGGCAGATGCTGTTTGGTTCTCTGATGTTGCTTGTCATCGCCTTTGCTTCCGGCCACCCGTCGCTGAACTGGACGATCTTTGGAACCGTATTGCTGATCTATTCGGCCTTCATTTCCGCCGTTGCCTTTGGCCTCTGGTATTCACTCCTGAAATATCATAAGGCGGGAGAAATCACCATTTTCAAATTTATCGTTCCAATATCCGGCTCTGTTTTTTCCGTCTTATTCATAGCAACGGAACACTTTTCAACTTCTATTCTTTTCGCATTGTTCTTTGTTTCAATAGGAATATTTTCCGTTAATAGAAACAGGAATGTTAAAGTGTGATATAATCATTTAAATAAAAAATTAAAGGGTGATTCTCTTGAAGAGTATCAGGATACTTGTGGTAGAGGATGATCTGTTCAGTTTTAAACTGATTAAAAAATATCTTTCCAAAGACCATCAAATCATTGGGAACGCCGTTTCTACCGATCAGGCTGTCGAATTGTTCGAGAAGACCGTTCCGGATCTTGTAATCATGGATATTAAATTGGAGGGTTCTCTTGACGGGATCCATGCCAGCGAGATGATCAATGAGATACGCACGGTTCCCATCATATACATCACGGGAACTGATCCTGAAAACACAAGATTGTTGAAGAAAAGGATTATCCGTTCCCATCCCTATGCCTTTCTGAGAAAACCGCTGAATTTCGAGGAATTGAAGATGATCATAGAACTTTCCTATGAGAAATTTCTAACCGAGAATAAGCTGATAGAGTTGAACGATCAGCTCATCAGGCTGACGAGGGAGGCCGAGAAGTACCAGTTTCTCATTCAATCGGCTCTTGAAGATGGGAACATTCTTATCTGGGAATATAATCTCTCAAACGGACAATACATGGTGTCTGGAAATTGGTTGAAACAGCTTGCGGTAAACAGGGATAACGGGTTGACTCAGATGCTGGATTTTAAAAAATGGCAGGAAAACGTCTTTTTACCGGATTCGATAAGGGCTGAGAAGGAGCTCAGAAATTTTCTGGAAAACGGTGAAATCGGATTTGAGACGGAATACCGTATCCTCACAAATGATTCACATTATATCTGGATACTTACGAAGGGGAAAGTCTTTGAGAGCAGAAAGGGAACCCCTGTAAAATTGATCGGAACGCACTTGAATATTTCGGCGAGGAAGGCTGCCGAGAAGAAGATAGAAACCTATGCGGCTCAGGATTCGCTGACGAAGACATTAAACAGAAAGATGGGGATGCAATCACTCAGTCATCAGATATTGAAGGCGAGAAAGGGGAAAATACCATTCACCGCCGCTTATCTGGATATAGACGGGTTAAAACATGTAAATGACACGTTTGGCCATAAGATGGGGGATGAACTGATCCTTCAGATGGTAAATGTCTTCAGGAGTTGTCTGAGGGAAACGGATATCATCAGCAGACTTGGCGGGGACGAATTTCTGCTCCTCTTTCCGAATTGCGGCTATGAGAATGCGGAAAAGATTATGAACAGAATCAATTCGGAGTTTTCGGATCAGAATCTGGATGGGATGTTTCCCTTCTTTATGAGCGGCAGCTATGGCATGACCGAATACGATGTGTCCTCTTCGCTTTCTGCCGAAGAATTCCTTTCACAGCTCGATCAACTGATGTACGAACAGAAAAAAAATAAAGAATATCATCGGAACTGATGAAAAAAATTGCAGACTTTTTCATAAGTGTTATTCGGGTAAAAAAATGGACACCGGAATTTAAGAAAAATCTATTTATTCGAAGATATTCCCCTTCTTAATTTAATCCCTATATGTTAAAATCAATGATGTTGAAATTGAAATGATTATTCGTGTTTTACGGTGATTTACATGGGTTGTGCCCGATGTATTTCATCGAAACTACAGGGGGTGTCAAGTGTTAATTCAGGCGTTTACATCGTTTTTTGAACATTCAGCTTTCATGGGTCTGGAATGGGGCAATGTCTTTATGATTGCCCTGGGGAGTGTTTTGTTGTATGTTGCAGTGGCAAAACACGCCGAACCGCTCTTACTCATTCCGATAGGATTCGGTATGATTCTTGCCAATATTCCCGCATTGTATACGGGACTTTTCTTGGAACCGACGGCGACTAGTGCCGGGGGATTAATGTATTATATCAGCCTCGGTTTACAATGGGGGATTTACCCGCCGCTTATCTTCCTCGGAATAGGTGCATTAACGGATTTTTCCTTCATGCTGTCAAATCCGATAACGATTTTCCTCGGTGGAGCCGCGCAGGTCGGTATCTTTGTGGCATTCTTTCTCGCGAAAGCACTTGGGTTTGCCTTTGAACCCGCCGCTGCAATCTCTATTATCGGTGGAGCGGATGGTCCCACGTCCATATACATCGCCAACAAATTTGCGCCTGAAATGTTGTCTATGATCGCCATCGCGGCGTATTCATACATCGCACTCATTCCGATCATTCAGCCGCCTATCATGCGACTCTTTACCACGAAGGAAGAACGTTTGATTCGAATGAAGCCCCCAAGAAAGGTCAAGAAGATAGAAAAACTCGTTTTCTCGGTCGTAACGGTCATCTTTATCGGGTTGCTCGTTCCACAGGCCCTTCCACTTGTCGGAATGCTGATGCTCGGAAACTTCCTCAAGGAAAACGGTTTGACCAAGAGACTCGCGGAAGCCTGTTCCAAATATATTGCGGATCCTGCAATCATTCTTTTATGTCTTTCGGTCGGCGCGTCGGCGAAAGCGGAGATTTTCCTTACAGCAGATTCTCTACTCATCCTGCTTCTTGGAGCCGTTGCGTTTGTCATCTCTACCATCAGTGGACTTCTCTTTGCCAAGTTGATGAATCTCTTCCTAAAGGAAAAGATCAATCCGCTTATCGGCGGGTCCGGAGTTTCAGCAGTTCCAGATTCGGCAAGGGTGGCACAGATGGTTGCCCAGTCCGAGGATCCGACAAACTTTATTCTGATGCATGCCATGGGTCCGAACGTTGCCGGAGTTATCGGTTCGGCTGTTGCCGCCGGTGTATTCCTGTCCATTCTCGGTGGCTAAGATGTACAGAACAGAAGGTGATTACAGGAAGACATGTGTCTCGATATCCACTGACGCTTACAGGCATAATCTCGAATACTTTGCATCAAAATGTAACCCTTCGAAAGTCGCCCCGGTGATCAAAGCGGATGCCTATGGGCATGGTGCCGTGGAGCTTGGATTGATCGCCCAGGAGATGGGTATGGAACTGATGGTCGTTGCCTTTCTTTCGGAGGCAATAGAACTGAGGGAAGAGGGGATTAAGGCCGACATCCTGATCCTGAATTATTTTGATGCCCGGTTCGTTGATCTACTGATCAAATATGATCTGACGGCTACGGTCTATTCCGTTGAACAGTATGAGGCACTGAATGCACAGATAGAAGAAGGTGTCCTTAAGGCACACGTGATCCTTGATACGGGCATGTCAAGGGTAGGGTTTGATTATCGTCATTGTGTTGAGGCGATCAGAGGGATTACAAAGAATGAAAAGTTTGATATCACCGGAATTTATACGCATTTTGCCGTTGCGGATGACGTGAATGCGTTGCCGGAGCTGCTGAGTTTTACGGATGAAAAAGAGGTATCTGAATTCACCCGACTTCAGTATGAGAGATTCCGATCGGTTGCGGAACGCCTTCCGGAGATTCGGATGAGACATTGTGCCAACAGTGCCGCTTCTCTCTTTTTTGCGGATGACTTTTTCGATTATGTACGCGTCGGGATTGCCTCCTACGGGATGGATCCGAGGAGTGAAAAACGCGAAGGAGCGTTGCAACCCGTTCTGACATGGCAGACCTGTGTGTCTATGGTTAAGTATATAGAGGTCGGGACGTCGGTCAGTTACGGACGGACCTTTGTGGCTGAAGAGCGGATGAAGGTCGCCTCTATTCCCGTTGGCTATGCGGATGGCTATAACCGTCTCCTGTCCAACAACGGGGATGTTCTCATCAACGGCTCCCGTTGTCCGATACTCGGAAGGGTGTGTATGGATCAATTTGTCGTCGATGTCTCGCATGCCGGTGAAGTAAAGATGGGAGACGAAGTGGTACTACTCGGCAGGATGGGAGAAGAGGAGATTACCGCAGAAGAGATGGCGCAAAAAGTCAACACGATCAACTATGAGATAACCTGTGACATAACCAAGAGAGTAATACGCAGATATATCTGAAACGAATAAGAGAAATATGATAATATTTGGGCGGGAGGGAGATTTGAGTAAAAAAAATCCTTCCGCCCATTGTTAATTGAAAAAAGAGTTTTGTTTACTATTTTGGATATTCGTGTTAAAGTGTATAATAACAATTAAAATAAACTGGTTGGGAGTTGTTGAAAACTCCGGGTGCTCTGAGCAGACAGGGCACGTTTGAAGGGAAGTGTACTGTGAAACTTGGAGATTTACTGAAAGACAAGATGGAAGAATTTTCAAAGGATTCTGGAACAAACCTGCCGATGAACAGTGGCAAGCTGATTGCAGATATGGAGATCGATGATCTGATCGTTGCCGTGATGAAAGTATCGAGCAAGAGGCTTCAGGAAACGAGGGATGGAAAGAATTTTCTACTGCTGACGTTTGAAGACAGAAGCGGATCTATTCGTGGGGTGGACTGGGGAAACGCGTTGATGAACGATGAAAGGCTGACGCATGGTACGATTGTCAGAGTAGAGGGGCGCGTGAAGATGTTTGATACCAGTAAACAGATTCACATCAAGAATTCAAGGGATGCGATAACAGTTCTTTCCGATGGAGAGTATGATCCGAAGAAGTTTATCAATGTCACATCAAAGGATATGAATGAACTTTACAAAGAGCTTCTGACACTGATAGAAGATATGAAAGACGATCATTTAAAAAAATTGCTTGAAGAGATGTTTATAAAAGACGAGAATTTCATGGTCAGATTCATGGAAGCTCCAGCGGCAGTTACGGTTCATCATGCCTACAAGGGTGGCTTACTGGAACATTCGTTAGATGTTGTGAAGCTGTCTCGGAGCATGAGACAGAATTACATGACTATGGAAGTCAACGATGATCTGGTGATTACAGGTGCCCTGCTGCACGATGTGGGGAAGACTTCGGAATACAGACTGGCACAGTCGGGTATAGAGAGAAGTACGGTGGGTGAGCTTCTTGGTCATCTTGTAGTGGGAATAGAAATCGTACACAGGTATGCCGAAAAGATAGCGGATTTTCCACAGGATCTGCTGACCGAACTGGATCATATCATTCTGACCCATCATGGCGAGATTGAATGGGGGGCACCCATCCAACCGAAGACGATTGAGGCCATGATTGTACACAGTGCGGATAATGCCGATTCAAAGATCGCACAGTTCAGAGAGATTTCAAAAAAGACATTGGAAGACAACAACAGCGGGCATAAGAATATCTGGAGTGAATATAACAAATTCCTTTCAAGGAAGATCAAAGTTAAAGGAGTTGATAATTCATATGAATAAGTCAATCAAGTTTGGTACAAGCGGCTGGAGAGGGATCATCGCCGATGATTTCACGTTTGAGAACGTAGGTGTTGTATCGCAGGCCATAGCGGAATACGTCAAAACGCAGAAGAAAAAGAAGGCAAAAATAATTATAGGATTTGATGCGAGATTCATGGTAGAGGAGTTTGCCGCGAAAGTTGCTCAGGTGCTCATGGCCAATGGAATCCATGTGCTGATGTGTGACAGACCGACACCGACACCGGTTATTTCCTATCTCATCACAAAGAAAGAACTCGATGGCGGGATTAACCTCACGGCCTCACATAATCCCTACAATTACTGCGGAATCAAGTTCAATCCTGAAAACGGTGGACCGGCGATGCCTGAGGTTACTGACTTCATCGAATCCGCTATCGTAAAGATTCAGTCGGGTGAACAGAAAGTCAGCGAAATGAGTATAAAGGATGGTCAGAAGAAAAAGCTGTATGATGAGATCACACCGGTACTCGAATACACGGAAGAACTCCTGAAGAAGGTCAACGTGGAAAAAATGAAGGATATGGGCCTCAAGGCGGGAGTGGACATGGTTTTTGGAACGGGAAACGATTTTATGGATACCATCATGAACGTGATTTATGGGGAAAAATCAGAAATTACCTATTACAACGATTTCAGAGATCCCTATTTTGGTGGATACCGTCCGGAACCAGATGAAATCAGACTCGGTGTGCTTGGAAAAGATGTGGAACGTAACGGTTTCAACATGGGACTGGCCCTCGACGGCGATGCGGACAGGTTTGGCATCGTGGACGACAAGGGAGAGTTCATTCAGCCGAATGAATATCTCGCAATGGTCGCCTGGCATCTCTACAAGAACAAGAAGATGGAGGGAAATCTTGTCAGGAGTATTGCCACATCACATATGATGGACAAGGTAGCCGAACATTTCGGGGCAAAGACCGTTGTTACTCCGGTTGGCTTCAAATACATCGGAGAACTGCTTGCCTCCGGTGATTACGTCCTTGGCGGTGAAGAAAGCGGTGGACTCAGTATAAAAAATCATGTGCTTGAAAAGGATGGAATTCTCGCCTGTCTGCTAGCGGCTGAAATGAGAGCCTATGAAGGGCTTGACCTCAGTGCCATCAGAAAGGAAGTGGAGAAGGTTACCGGGAAGTTCTTCAATACAAGGATTAACGTAGAACTTGAGAACAATGAACAGAAAGAGAAGCTGATGGCTTCCTTCAGAAATGTGAAAGATAAATATGCCGGTTTCAAGGTGAAGGAAAGATTGGAAATGGATGGCACGGGCTTTCTGTTAGAGGATGAAGGGGCCGATACCTGGATACTCACGAGAGCTTCGGGGACTGAACCCGTTGTCAGAGTTTACGTCGAAAGTACCTCAAGGGCTTCCTTTGAGAAGTTACTGAAAGAGGTGAAAGGACTTCTATGAGTCATCTCGTCATAGTAGAGTCTCCTTCGAAGGCGAAGACGATCAAGAAATATCTCGGAAGCGGATATGAAGTCATCTCTTCAAAAGGACATATCAGAGATTTACCCGTCTCGGAACTTGGTGTGGATATAGAAAAGGGATTTGAACCCATCTTTGTCACCATGAAGGGAAAAGAAGCGGTTATCAAGGATATCAAGGCCAAGGCCAAGGGAAAAACGGTCATCCTGGCATCGGATATGGACCGGGAGGGGGAGGCCATCGCCTGGCATATCGCCCAGATTCTCGGTTTAAAGGAAAATGTCAAAAACAGGGTCATCTTTTCTGAAATCACGAAAGATACCATCAAAGAAGCAGTCAAAAATCCTAGGGAAATAGATAAATCAATGGTCGAGGCCCAGTTTGCGAGACGAATACTCGACCGAATCGTGGGATACAAGATCAGTCCGTATCTCTGGAGGGCATTACGGATGAACAGCCTGAGTGCTGGAAGGGTTCAGTCGGTTGCCCTGAGGTTCATCTGTGAGCTCGATGACAAGATCGTCAAATTCGTTCCGGAGGAATACTGGAAATTCAAGGGGCTCTTCGGAGAGCTTGAGGCGGAGTTGACCAAGGTAAAGGGAAAACTGCTTGAGAAGGATAAAATCGGCACGAAGAGAAAGGCTGAAAACCTCAGAAAAGAACTCGAGGAAAGTCGGTATTTCGTAAAGACGATTTCGGATACCAAAGCCGTGAAAAAACCCCCTGCACCGTTTACTACGAGTACGCTGCAGCAGGCGGCTTCAACGATACTCGGCTTCGGTGTCAGCAAGACCATGCAGGTCGCTCAGAAACTCTATGAAGGGATTAATACCCCGGACGGGCAGACGGCTTTCATCACCTACATGAGAACCGATTCCACGAGATTATCGGATGTTGCACTCGACGGAGCAGAAAAATATCTCGTTTCCGCTCATGGAGAAAAATACCATAAGCGGAGGATATTCGAGAAGAAAAAGGCGAATGTTCAGGATGCCCATGAAGCGATAAGACCCACCTATCCGGAAAAAACACCGGAATCGGTGAAGGATTTCATGGAAGCGGATCAGTACAGATTGTACAAATTGATCTGGAGCCGCTTCATGGCCTCACAGTCGACCCCTTCACAGTATATGAACAAGAAGATTCAGATCGTTGATAAAGAAGAGAAGTTCCTCTTTGAGGCGAAGGGGAGCAAGATGATCTTCGACGGATTTGAAAGGTTCTACCCGATGAAGAATTCCGAAAAAGTTCTCGAGAGTGATCTCGAAGAGAATCAGGATGTGAATCTCGATGAACTGGATATGAGTCAGAACTTCACGAAACCGCCGGCACGGTTTACCGAAGCGAGCCTTGTCAAGATGCTTGAGAAGGACGGAATTGGTCGTCCGAGTACCTATGCCTCCATCATCAAGACACTCTTCTCGCGTAACTATGTGCGAAGAGAGGGGAAGACGATCGCGCCGACTTTTGTTGGAAAGGTTGTCAATTACTTCCTGACCAAACATTTTCCGAAGATCATTCAGAAGAAATTTACCGCCAGTATGGAAACCGATCTCGATAACGTAGAAACGGGAGACAGGAATTGGAAGGCAGTTCTCGGTGAATTCTACGATACCTTTGTGCCCACGCTGACGGAGATGGATGAGTTGATCAAATCAAAACAGCTCAACGTGGATATGGAAACGAATGTCAAATGTGAGAAATGTGATAAGAATATGGAGCTGAGAGTAGGGAAATACGGCCCTTACCTGACCTGTAAGGATTGTAAGAACAACAAATCCGTTCCGGAGGATATTCCCGCCTATCTTGAAAAGGGGATGGCTTATTTTAAAGATCCGACTTTACTGGTGGAGAGTCAGGCACCGGAGGCCAAAGAGATCGGGAGAGACTGTCCGAAATGCGGGAAACCACTCGTGGAGAAATTTGGAAAATTCGGGAAATTCATCGCCTGCAGCAATTATCCGGAATGCAAATATACGGAGAATATCGATGTCAAGGCAAGGGGAAAATGTCCCGACTGCGGAGGGGAAGTTGTCAAACGAAGAAGCAAACGCGGAAGCTTCTTCTACACCTGTAAGAACAACACCTATAACGGCGGGGATTGCGAATTCATCTCATGGGATGAACCGACCGACTACCGCTGTGAAAAGTGTGGTTCGGTACTTTATGTGAAATATACGAAAAAACAGGGAGAACATCTTTACTGCAAATCATGTAAGGCGAGATATCCACTTCCCGTAACCGATGATTCAGCACCTGATAGCGGAGATTCGGAAGAATAACGATAAATCTTAACAAAAAGGACACGAAATAATGTGTCCTTTTTTTCTTTCCAAAATGGCGCAAGGGCGTATAACTTACTATGAAACACGTTACATTATATACTCACTATATTCAACTTGAATTAAAATAATAAATATGTAATAATGAACCGAAGTGATTAAATTTAAACAGGGAGTGATTTTATGCCAGGTGTAAAGATTATAGGGACGGCATTGCCGAATATTCCATGGGAGAATAGACCGGAAGGATGTAAGGATGTGGTATGGCGCAGTGCGAGAAATCCTATCATACCGAGAGATCTGCTGCCGACTTCCAACAGTATATTCAACAGTGCCGTTGTGCCGTATAAGGATGGTTTTGCCGGTGTCTTCAGATGTGACAACACGGCAAGGGATATGCAGATTCATTCCGGGAAGAGTAAAGATGGAATCAGCTGGGAAATCCAGCCTGATCCGATCCGTTTTAAATTTGACGATCCGGAAGCCGGAAAATCCGAATACAAGTATGATCCCCGTGTGGTGAAGATTGATGACAAGTATTATGTGACCTGGTGTAACGGATATCATGGACCCACGATTGGTGTGGGATATACGTACGATTTTGAAGAATTCTATCAGCTGGAAAATGCCTTTCTGCCGTACAACAGAAACGGAGTCCTTTTTCCGAGAAAGATCAACGGAAATTATGCGATGCTCAGCCGACCGAGTGACACCGGTCACACACCGTTCGGGGATATCTTCTACAGTGAAAGTCCGGATATGATTTATTGGGGAAAACACAGACATATCATGAGCCGGACGGAAGGCTGGCAGGGTACCAAGATCGGTGCAGGTCCCATTCCTGTCGAGACAACGGAAGGCTGGCTGATGATCTATCACGGTGTACTCACAAGTTGTAACGGTTACGTTTACAGTATGGGAGCCGCTCTTCTCGATATCGACAAACCCTGGGAAGTCCTTTACAGAACGAGACCGTATATCCTCAATCCGAGGGAATCATATGAAATGGTAGGGGATGTTCCGAATGTCGCCTTCCCCTGTGCGGCCTTAACGGATTCCGAAACCGGCAAGATATCGATTTACTACGGTGGTGCGGATACCGTTACCTGCCTCGCCTTTACAACCGTAGAGATGCTTGTGGATTTTGTGAAGAAGAATTCACTGTAATAATTTTAATACACACATCTTGACCATGAAAAAGCATGAATTTAGACGATTCATGCTTTTTTTTTGCGCTCCCTCCCATAATATCTGGAAACGCCTGAAATAAATCCATGTTTAAAAAATATTTTATATGTTAAACAACTCAAATAAACACTTGGATAATTACGGGAAATTTGAATGAGTATTTCTTTCCAATGTCATCTATGATAAAATAATGTGTTAGTTCTAATATTTCTGTTTCAGACAGTGGAGGGATGTAATGAAAAAAATAGTCTTTATCAGTCTTGTTTTTTTATTTACTGTTTTGTGTGTTTTTGCAGAATCGGTTGAATGGAAAGATCAGGTCATATATTTTGTAATGACGGATCGATTTGCCAACGGGGATACTTCAAACGATGTGCAGACTCAATCGGGTATCGATTTTGGACATGACGGGAGTAAGTACACCGGTGGCGATCTTCAAGGATTAATCGACCAGCTCGATTATATTCAGGGGCTTGGTGTAACGACTATCTGGCTGACACCACCCGTTGCCGGTCAATGGTGGGATGATTATGTCAGCTACGGCGGTTATCATGGCTACTGGGCAAGGGATATGAAGGCAATCGATGAACATCTCGGTGATATGGAACTGTATAAAAGGTTTATCGATGAAGTTCATGCACGCGGCATGTATGTGATTCAGGACATCGTCTGCAATCATATGGGCAATCATTACATTTACAGCAAGGAGACCGATACCTATTCCATCAATGAAGGTTCCTATCCGAATCGTGCTGAAAAACCGATTCAGGAACCGTTCAACCGGATTGACTACAACGATCCCGTGCAGTATGATGCGATGATTTATCACTGGGAGTCCGAGCAGAATCCGTTGACAAGGGTGAATACCACATTCTCGGATCTCGATGATCTGAACACGGAAAATGAGACGGTTATTGAAGCACTCAAAGACAGCTTCAGATTCTGGGTGGATCTTGGAGTGGATGGCTATCGTATTGACACGGCCATTTACGTCGATGATGAATTCTGGAACCGGTTTTTAAAAGATGAAGATGGAATCATTCCTTATGCCGCCGAAGCGGGTCAAGAAGATTTTCTGGTTTACGGTGAGGCATGGGTAACGCCACCGCCATACGACAATGAGGCGGAAAAACAGATCGGCGGTTATTTTGAACTCGGATACAATTCCATGCTGGATTTCCCGCTGATGAGCGAAATAAACAGGGTATTCAAGGAAGGAAAACCGACGGATTTCCTCAGATACAGGCTGGAACAGCGTGAAGAGTTCTTTGGCGGCAGAAACATGGTTACGTTTATCGACAATCATGACATGAACCGTTTTCTGAAAGGGGCTAAAGTGCTGGATCTCATGCAGGCCCTGGGGTTGATCTTTACAATTCCGGGAATCCCGGTGATTTATTACGGGACGGAACAGGGATTTACCGAATCGAGGGCATCGATGTTTGCCGGCGGGTATTATACTCAGACGGATCAGTACGATACAGAAAATGAGCTTTACAAATATATTCAGGAATTAACGGCACTCAGACGTGAATACGAGGCTTTCAGGAATGGACAGGTGAAGGTCCTTTATTCCGATACCCTCGGACCCGGTGTCCTTATTTATGAAATCGAATATGAAGATGAGCTCTATATGATTTTCATGAACACAAATGCAAAGGGAGAATACGCGTCGGATTTTGATACAGGACTTCCTGAAGGAACCATACTTGAACCGGTCTTTACAAACAGGATGGTTTCAAAGACTATACAGATTGGAAAGAATGGAATTCTTAACAAACTCATCGACCCGAAAGGCCTTGGGATTTTTAAGGTCACGGATGAGATCAGGACATTGAAGGAGTATGGGATAGAGGTTGCATTTGATGACTATGATATCCTCCAGAAAGCGGACTTTGTTATCAGCGGTACATCTGACAATGCCAGAAAAGTCAAATTATTCATCGACGGAAATGAGCTGGAATATGCCACGGTTATTCCGGATGAAGAGGGAAGATGGCGGGCTGAGATCAGACTCGCGGATTTTGTTTCCGGCATACACAAGTTTTTTGCCAAGGCCTACGGCAAGATTCCCATCAATTCCGTTTATTCGAATACCATTGAGGTTGAGATGGAAATTCCGACGATAGAGCTCGCTGATTTTGAAGATCCGGTTGGAGATGACAACGGCCCGACGGGTGATTATACCTATCCGGCTGGTGAAGGGAATTTCAGACATGAAATGGATCTGACAAATGTCCGTTTTCAGCAGGTAGGTCAGGTTCTTAAAATAGAGATGACGATGAAGGATCTTGGAAATAAATGGGCACCGCCAAATGAATTTGATCATGTGATCTTTAAGATCTTCTTTGATGATCCTGAAAAAACAGGTGTCACAGAGCTGCCTGAACAGAATGCCGAGATGCCAGTTTATCCCGATGGGGAACGGGGAAACTGGGATTATCAGATTTATCTGACGGGCTGGTCGATTGCAACTTATGCCAGCGAAGGGGCCGATGAGGAATGTTACGGAACGCCCGTAACGCCGTCACCGGAAATTGATGTGGATAAGGAAAATCTGACGATAACGATTCTCGTTCCACTTGAATCAATCGAAACGACTACACTCAAAAACTGGAAAGTCTATGTAACCACCTACGATTACGATGGGATGAGCTCTCTTTTAAGGGGGACATCGCCCAATCCGGGTAAATGGGACTTTGGCGCGCCATCAATTGATTCGCCGAGGATCATGGATGATATGCTGATAGAATTTTAAAACGGTTACGGATTATTTTTAAAAAAGCTGAAGGGGAGTCAACCTTAAACAAAAAAATCCCCCTTTATCAGGGGGATGAGGGGGGAAGGTTGTCTATGTTTTTTTGGTCGTTGTTTGCTGTTTGGCCAGCACTTTGTTGTTCGTATTGATTGTACTAAATAGACTGTGAAGAAACTGTGAAGGAACTGGAATATATGTTTTACAAGGATTCTACCCAGGCAGCGTGACCACCAGCGACTCTCTTGATGTTTGATTCAAGAGCTGCAGGTGTAACTGATCCGGTAAGTCCGTAGGTACTGGAAAAGGGATTGCCGTTAAGGTGTTCATAGACGACACCTACCTTGTAGCGGTATTCCTGCTGTTTGATCGCTCCGGTTTCCCTATTCAGAAGCAGAAAGGTGTTCCGGTAGCTCGATTCACTCCCGTGCTTAGTTCCGATTAAGACGGATTCACCATCGGAAAATGGAGAGAAGCCGATGAACTGCTCGGCTGCGCTGCCCGTCTCAAGGCTGTAATGGTCGATCTCGAAAGAGAAACTGACTACCAGTGCGTTGTTTTCAACGGTGGTGTTGAACCCGTAGAAACCGAGATCGTTCTCGCCGCCGGCATTCTTTTCGCAGCCGAGGACATAACTGTTCAGACCGGTTTCCGTAATTCCACCGAAGAAATAATTTTCCGCGTCATCTGCCTTGAAGATATGATCGTAAGAAGCCGTTGCGTTGAGCTGAGCAATCTTTCTCATCCATAGCTTATTGAGTTTTCCGTCGTTTATCTCACCGATGATGAAATACTTCTGTGGATCCGCCGGGTTGTAGAGCACCCTTTTGATGGAGTTGTCTACCCTTCCAGAATCATAATAATGTCTTTCTGAAATCTCACCGTTTTCATTGTTAATGACAAAGATAAAACCGTCATCATCATAATTGAGCGGCCGGTTGTCAAATGAGCCGTCATATGAATTGGTCTTGCCGTAAACAAGGGCCTTGTACTGATCGAGGATGAGGGCGCCACAGATGACATCATTTCCCGAACCGGAAAGAGAAGTCTCCCAGATCAGATTCCCTGAATTATTAACATAGCTTAACTTGATATCTGAAGAATCATTCTTGTCGATTTTATTCACGCCGATGAGATAAGTCTCAGCTTTCACATAGCCGTTCCTGATGACGAAAGCGCCTTTTTCATCGTATGCGTCGGATTTGTCAGGCAATTCATAAGTCCACTGCGGCTCTCCGATGTTGTCGAGTTTGGAAAGCTTTACGCCGTTATCGCCCAGGGCCCGTTCATTTGAAGGATTCAGGGCATCGGTATATTCGACGAGAACGACATAACCTCCGTCGGAAGTCTGCTCGAGAAAAACACCCTGCTCCCCGTCGGTAGTCCGCTGCAGCGTCGTTACCCATTGAACGGGCAGAGAGAAAAGTCCCGGATTGACAGGTCCGGCTGTTTCACAGGATATCATCAGCAAAGAACTCAATAAGACAAGAAAGATAAACAACTTCCGCATAAAATCACCTCAAAATGAATGTTTGTACTATTATACATGTGAATGATGAGAATGTCGCAAGAGCGGACTGAAAATTATGATAGAATAAAACGTATCAAAATCCCCTTCAGGAGGAAAAAATGGATCTCATACTGGAGTTAAAAGACAAACATAATGCGTATATGAAATTAAAAAAGCAGTACGATCATTTTCTGCAGGTAAGATTGAAGGCAAGGATAAAGCTTCGATTTACCGCACAGAATTTTCAGGACCGAAAAAGGGCTGAAAAGGCTGTGGATAAAAATATTCTTGAATCCTGGGATGTTTCATGGAGTCTGATCAACCTTCTGAAGGAGGACAAGGATTTCAGAACATGGCTGTTTGAGATCAATCTGAACCTGCTGCTGTTCAATATGATTCAGAAGAGAAACATGGGTTCCGATGCTTCATCACAGGGAATGAATGAATTATACAACATGTACCGTCTTCCGGTCAGGGCCTATGTTTCAAACAGACTGTACGGGAAGAGGGGTACCGAATACTTCAACAACCGGTGTGAGGACATCACGATGACGACTTTTCAGAAATTTGAGAAATACGTGGATAAATACAATCCCTATAAGGGCTCCATCTTCAGTTATCTCATCACGATTGCGGAAAACATGGTGAAGGATGAAAAGAATCTTCCTGAAAATCTGGTGGGGGAATTTAACGAAAGAGATGAAGATGACAATACACCGGCGGTCTGGGCGGTTTCAGATGAACTTTCACCGGACAAGGCCGAGGAGAAGCAGCAGTTTGAGAGTTTTGTGCTGAGAACGATGATCGAAGAGGGCGGTTATCCCTGGCAGACGCTTGTGGTACTGCTGACGAAAACATCGCCTGACAGGGAGGATATCGTGGCTTACTCGGATAAGACCCTGTATGAACTCTTCGATCAGACAAGGGATGAAATCATGATCAGTTCTTTCCATGAGGATGATGAGATAAAAGAAATTTTCAGACCGCTTGAAGAAACCCTCTCGGCGGTACTTTCAGAGATTATCCCGACGAGGGATCACAAATCAAGGGAGTTGCTTGCCGATCATCTGAACACCACACTTGGCGAGATAACACTCGGAACCTTTTTCAGCAAGGATCCCCTGAAAAACATAAGGGACTGGAATCACAGGATTTTCAAGCGGGTAAGAAAGACGCTTCTGAGCGTGGAAGGATGAGACTGGAAAAACAAGTCTCTTGAAGTTCCGTTGGAACTTCATGAATCTTTTTTTAAAAAAGAAATGAGAGGTGTGAAGAAATAATAATCGAAGATTATTATTTCTCCGAGGGCTTTCCTCCGGAAAGCCCATGCGACAGAACCGTTTTCCTCAAGTACAATAAATAGAAGAATTCCTTATAAAACAATAAGGAGAGAAATTTCACAGAAGAAGAGGTGTTATATATGAGAAAACACTTAACGAATGAAGAGATTGAGCGATATATCGATACGGAATATGTTCAGGGCGACTTTGTCTCAGATGAACAGCTTTCGGTGGAAGAACTGCTGAAAGTGGAAGAGCATGTACTCGAATGTGATGATTGTCTGAAAAAGGTTCAGAGGGCAATAGAATTTTCTCATGAATATGATGCCTGGATGGAGCTTAAACCTACCGCACAGCAGAAGGCGGTTCTTGAATCCCTCAAGGCTGTAGAGCTTCAGTGTGACTCACAGAAAGGGGAGCTGAAAGACAGGATAAGGAGATGGATGAACAACTGGAAGAAGCTCTCCGAATATTCACTAAATGTCCTGTTCAACACGACGTACAAAGGCGCGGCAAACATCACGCGAATCGCTCGTGAAACGGTCAATCCGACGTCCGGCGGCATACAGTTTGAACATCCGGTACAATGCTATGCGATGAGAGGCACCGCCACTGAATTCAAGAAAGAAATCAAGAACCAGATCATCGGTCTTGTGGATAATGACAGTGTTGTGAATATAAATGCCGAACAGGCAACCAACAGTATACGAATTACGTTTCCCGCCGGCAGAGAAAACGGAAGAGTTCCACTCATACTGCTGATACCCGTCGAACAGGGAGAACAGTCCAAGATGCTTAAACCCGAACTGAATACAGAGACCAATCAGCTTGAGGCTGTTATCAGCAACGTGAATTCCGGGAAGTATATTCTGGCAATCGAACCGCTTGACCTGTTTTAAGTGGTGGTGAAGGGGTATGGATGGTAAAGGGATTCAGAATATCGTAGACGGGATCAGAGAGCAGGCAAAACTGAAGAACAAAGAGGCATGTTATGAGCTTTTAAAAAGACTCATTGAAGAAATAAAGAGTAATGATGAACTCTCTTACTTGAAGAAAGAAGAGCTTGTGAAGTTTGTGAATCGGGCTTTTCTTCTTTTTCATGATTATACGGCGGCTGAAGCCTTTTTCAATGGACTGCTGGTACATGAAGAGACGACGGTGAGGAAAAACGGGAAATATACGGCAACTGTCCTGAATCTTCTTGGTGAACTGTATTATTATATGGGTGATTTTGATTCGGCGGAAAAGAAATACGATGAATCACTGGAAATCCGTAAACAGGAATTTGGGGATCAGCATCCGCTTACGATAGAATGTAAATCAAATCTTGCCTTGCTTCTTACTGAGAGGGGGAAATTCAGAGAATCGGAAATGATATACAATTCTATAGTCTCTGTTTATGAAAGAGAGATGAATGATTTTCTTGAAGAGTATCTCTATACGCTTCTGAATATTGGTTTGTTGTATTGGAAATGGGGAAAATATTCTGATTCAATCAATTATTATATAAAAGCTCACGAGATTTCAAAGGAGAGCGGTTTTAAGAAGTTTTCTGCGGAAGTAGAAAACAATATTGGTGTTCTGAATATTGAAACCGGCAATTACGAAGAGGCAAAAAGGTACCTGTCTGAATCTGAAGAACTATACACTGATATCTTTCCGGCGGATCATCCGTTTCTCATCGAAACACTAAACAATTTAGCGTTTTCAGAACTGCATCTTGGTGATTTTACATCGGCTAAATTGCTTTTGGAAGATGTCCTGAAGAAAATTCCGGAGAATAGAAGAAAACATTATATTTATGCTAAAATAGCAGCCAATCTTTCTTCAATCTATCTATCTGAAAAAGACTTTGAAAAATCTGAATCCATGATCAAACAGCTATTGGAACAGAAGGTTATTAAACTTGAGCCTGAAACTGCAGTTGTTGTCAGGTTAAATCTTGCAAAGATGAGGCTTTTTCAGGAAAGATACGAAGAAAGTCTGAGTATCATAACGGCTCTCCTTGAAGAACAGAAGAATGATTTTGGCGAAAAGACTATTCAATACACAAAAATACTCAGTCTGAAATCCCTCGCGCTGATCCAGCTTGAAAGGTATGACAAAGCGGCGGCGGAACTTCAGAAGGCCGTGGCTATTCAAAATGAAATCCTGTTTGACGTTTCCACCTCCTTTTCAAGGGATTATGCCTGGAACTTTCTGTACAGGATAGCGGATGATATCAACATCTATCTGTCATTTTTCGCTGAAAAGGGTGATAAGAGCCAGCTCAGCTGTGAGAGGGTATACGATACGATTCTGAAGCGAAAGGGGATCGTGTTTGAAACGAATATCGAACGGTACAGGAATCTCCTCAGTGAAAAGAACCCGCTTCTGAGAAAACAGTATGATGAGCTGATAAAGCTGAAAGAGGAGATCATCCTGAGGACAACAAAAGGATTTTTCCATGAGGCAAAAGAGGCGAATGAGACGCGTATCAGGGAACTGAACGATGAGATCTCAGTTCTTGAAAACAGGATCTCCATGGCGATTCCTTCCTATCGGCTGGAGAGGGAGATAAAAAATGTATCCCTCAAAACGCTTCGGGAAAGGCTGCAATCGGATATTCTGTTCGTCGATTTCTTTAAATTCAGGCGCTTTGACTTTGAGAATCCGCAGAACAAATTCATTGGGGAGAGCTATATCATCTTTTACATAGACAATGAAGGGATCCGGTATGAAATCATAGAAGATGCGGATGTGATGGATAAACAGATCAGGCAGACGGACATCAACAGAAATCCGGATAACAGGGGTGTCTCAGAGAGTTCTGAAGAAGAAACCGGTTCGAATGAAGAGATACTCGGTTATCTTTATCAGCGGATTTTCAGTGGAATGAAGGAATCCGGAGCGGAACGCTATTCAAAGCTGTGCATTTCAACAGATGGTGAATTCACGAAACTGCCTTTTGAAACCCTTTTAAATGGTGAGGGACGATATCTCATCGAAGATTTTGAAATCTACTACGTCAGTTCAGGCAGAAGTCTCATCCGGGCTGCTTCGACTATCAGGGAAAAAGAAGCCGCTGAACAGCAGAAAGATGTGATCCTGTTTGCCAATCCCGAATTTTATGTTCAGAATGATCAGAAAGAACCGGCCGATAAAGACAGAACGGATAGGTTCAGAGGGAGTTCTACTGTTTTCAGGAATGAACTGGATGAATTTCCACCGCTTCCCGGAACAAAGGAGGAAGTGGAGAAGATCAACACGTTGATCGATAGGAATAAGATCCGAAAGATCAGCATCTATTACAGAAAAGATGTCAACGATTCGAAAGTGAAACAACTCAATTCCCCGCTCATCCTTCATCTCGCCACGCACGGTTTCTACCTTGAAACGCGAAAGGACATCCACCCATTCTCAAGATGCGGGATTGCCCTGAGTGGTGTGAACAACATGCTGAGAGGGGAACACCTTGAACCGTTCCTCGAGGATGGTCTGTTGACGGCAACGGATTCTCTGTCTCTGAGGCTGATGGATACCGAACTGGTTATCCTCTCCGCCTGCCGTACAGGTGCCGGTGAGGTGCGAAACGGCGAAGGGGTTCTCGGATTATCTTCCGCTTTTTTATGTGCAGGGGCTTCATCTGTTATACTTAGCCTGTGGAATGTTCCTGACTTCTTTACGGTTGAACTCATGACCGCCTTCTATGAGGGAATATTTGCCGGTTACACCAAATCAAAAGCCTTGAGGGATGCCAAGCTGAAGATGATCGGAAAGCTCAGAGCACAGTGGGGAGAGGCACCTACCTGGATCTGGGGCGGATTCATCCTATTTGGAGATAATAACCCCGTCTTTGGCTGATGGAGTCAATAGTTGAAAAAAACACATTCAATAGCGGTAAGAGAATTAATCGAATTCATATACAGATCTGGAAATCTGGACAACCGGTTTATCGCACCGGAGCTCAACGAAAGTGCCATATTGGGGACGAAAGCGCATAAAAAGATTCAAGAAGCCTATGACGAGGATTATGAAAGCGAAGTCTTTCTCTCATTCCTGTATGAGACCGATGACATGCTTCTGTCCGTTTACGGTCGTGCCGATGGAGTCCGTGAAAAGGACGGGGAATTTCTGGTCGATGAGATTAAGAGTACACGCGTTCCCGTCGACGAGATAACGGATGTGCTGGATAAAAAGCATCTCTTTCAGTGTATGTGCTACGGGTTCATGATCTGCAGGAAAAACAAACTCAAATCCATAGATCTCCGTATTACCTATTACAACCTTGATGATGAGGATATCAAATACCTCGATTACAATTATCCGGTAGAGGCGCTTGAGGAATTTTTCAGAAGCCTTGTGGCCGAAGAGGCAAAGTGGCTGAAAAGGCGGGATGACTGGGAACAGAAGCGTAATGGAAGCATCGATGTCCTTCAGTTTCCGTTCGAAGCGTTCAGAAAGGGCCAGAGAAAGTTCTCCGTTGCCGTTTATCATACCATCAAAGACAAGAAAAAACTCTTCGCTCAGGCACCGACGGGGACGGGTAAGACACTTGCCACACTCTTTCCGTCCATCAAGGCCATCGGGCAGGGGCTCGGTGAGTCTATCTTCTATCTGACCTCAAAGACCATCACGAGGCAGGCCGTTGAGATTAGTCTGAATCTGATGAGGGAGAAGGGGCTTTCATTCAAGTCCATCATCATCACGTCTAAGGAAAAGATGTGTATCAACGAGGTGTTTAAATGTGATCCCTACAACTGTCCGTATGCCAACGGACATTTTGACCGTGTGAATGTGGCAATCGAAAACACGCTTGCCGAGAATGAGCATCTCAGCAGTGAACTGATCAGGAAAAATGCCGAATTCTATCAGGTCTGTCCGCATGAGTTCTCACTGGATCTTTCGATGTTCTGTGACTGCATCATCTGCGATTACAATTACCTCTTCGACCCGCGAGCCTATCTCAGACGGTATTTTGAGGAGAAGGGGGATTATATCTTTCTGATTGACGAAGCGCATAATCTACCGGACAGGGCCAGGGACATGTATTCCGAGATACTCGATATCCGGACGGTTAAAAACCTCATCTCGGATGCGGGAAACGCCAATAAAAAGATCAAAAAGGCTGCACGAAAACTCGAAACGGAAGCCGGTTATTTCCTGCTCAGTGGAGAGGAAGGCTCGATATGGGCCGATCCGAAAAATCCTGAAACACTGAAAGAACCGCTCGAAGCCTGTCTGAAAGAAATCGCATCCTTTCTCATGCTTCCGGGGTACAACGCGATGAAAGAGCAGATGATGGAATACTTCTTTGAACTCAACGCGTTTAATTCGGCACTCGAGCGGTATGATAAAAAGTATACCACCATCTACGATACCAGTGCGGATACGATAAAGGTCTTCTGTGCCGATCCCTCGGGGCATATCAAGGAGATGATCGGCAGGGGGAGAACGACGGTCTTTTTTTCGGCGACTCTTTCGCCACTCGATTATTATAAAAAACTCTTCGCCGCTGAGAATACGGATTACAGTCTGATCCTTCGTTCACCGTTTGAACAGCAGAACCTCTGTCTGATGGTCAACCCTTCCATCTCAACGAAATACAGAGTCAGAGAATTTTCCATCGGTCATATCGTGGAAAATATAGAAATCATCACGAGGCATAAAGGGAATTACATGATCTTCTTTCCCTCGTACAAGTACATGGAAATGGTCTTTGAGAAATTCGTCGAGAGAAATCCCGATGTAAAGGCAAGGAAGCAGGAATCTGCGATGGATGAACAGGACCGCGAGGCCTTCCTTGAATCCTTCGAACATTCACCAGATGAAACCTTCATAGGCTTTGTCCTGATGGGCGGGATATTCGGAGAGGGAATCGACCTCACAGGAAGCCGCCTCAGCGGTGCCGTTGTTGTTGGTGTCGGAATGCCTCAGATAGGATTTGAAAGAGATCTCATCAAGGAATACTATCAGAATGAGATAGGAAAGGGCTGGGAATACGCCTATATCTATCCGGGAGCCAACAAGGTGATGCAGGCGGTAGGCCGTGTCATCAGAACATCTACTGACAGAGGGGTTGTACTGCTGATCGATGATCGTTTTGTCAAGAAACCCTATACGGCAATTTTCCCTTCGGACTGGTCTCATGCCGTGAGTGTTCGGAATAATGATGAAATCGTCCGACGGGTAAATGAATTCTGGGGAATCTGAACCGCTTATATTTTCTTATGCAAACCTTACAAATAAAAACATAAATATGATAAACTAAACAAATTACAGATTGCCCCGGAACAATCAGGGGAAGTGTTTTGATAAAAGTGAATACGAGGAGTTGCAAAATGAAAAATCTCAAACTTGTAAAAAAAACGGAAGAAAAACAGAAGACGATTATCAGAGTGGGAGATCTTGAAATAGGAAAGAATCTCATCGTGATAGCCGGGCCCTGTTCTGTTGAAAGTGAGGGACAGACGGTTCAGACGGCTATCGGTGTCAAAGAGGCGGGGGCAAACATGCTGCGTGGCGGAGCCTTTAAACCGCGGACATCGCCATATGCCTTTCAGGGGCTCGGACTGAAAGGACTGAAAATTCTCGACAAGGCGAGAAAGGTAACCGGGTTACCGATAGTTACCGAAGTCGTTGACCCGAGGGATGTCTCATGGGTCTGCGAATATGCGGATGTGATTCAGATCGGTGCCAGAAACATGCAGAATTTCTCCCTTCTGAAAGAGGTGGGCCGTGTGGAAAAGCCCGTCCTTTTAAAACGCGGGATGTATTCAACACTGTCGGAGTGGCTGAACTGTGCGGAGTATATACTCGCCGAGGGGAACCCGAATGTGATTCTCTGTGAGCGTGGGATCAGAACCTTTGAAACGTATACGAGAAATACACTCGACCTCAGTATGATTCCGGCTGTGAAGAATGAAACACATCTGCCGATCTTCATCGATCCCTCACACGGAACCGGGAAGAAAGAACTGATCGAATCGATGATTTACGCTGCCATCTCTGCCGGAACCGACGGACTGATCATAGAGGTTCACAGAAATCCTTCAGAGGCGATGAGTGATGCCGCACAGCAGTACACCCCTCAGGAATTTGCCGAAATTATGAAAAAGGCAAGAAAACTTGATAAATTTATGAAAGAAGACTTTTAAGGATGTGATGAGAATGGATCTTGAAAGTATAAGAAAGAATATAGATATATTGGACGGGAAAATCATCAAGCTGCTCAACGACAGGATGGAACAGGCGGTGCTTTCCAGGAAATTCAAGACGGGAATACTGGATACCTCCCGGGAAGAACAGATCTACGAAAAGATAAGGGAAAATTCACAGAATCTGCTCAACGGTGATTTTCTTCTCGACTTGTACAAAACCATCATCACCGAGAGCAAGAACCTTCAGTCAAAGGATCTGAAACTCATGGCCTTTCAGGGTGAACATGGAGCCTACAGTGAAGTAGCCGCGAAAGGTTGGGATTCTGATTGTGTCCCAATGCCCTGTATGGAATTTGCCGACGTCTTTGAAGGGGTCAAAAACGGACTGTACGATTACGGGATTGTACCGGTTGAAAACACACTCGGCGGAATAGTCAGTCAGGTGAACGATCTCATGATTCATACGGATCTCTTCGTGGTTGGGGCCATAGAAATTCCCATCTCACATTGTCTTGTTACCTATAGGGGAAACGATTACAGGGAGATCAGAGAAGTCTATTCACATGTACAGGCACTAGCCCAGTGCAGGCATTTCCTCGCGAGAAACAAGCTGACACCGGTCCAGTTCTACGATACGGCAGGTGCCGCCAAGATGCTCTCCGAAAAGGGAAAGAAAAATGTTGCCGCCATATCCAGTAAACTGGCCGCTCAACTGTACAATCTCGAAATCATCAAAGAATCCGTAGAAGATCATGACATCAACCGGACGAGATTCCTCGTTCTCTCCAAGCGGGAAAACAAAGAAAGCGGGACAAAGTGTTCCATCGTATTTTCAACCGCACATAAATCGGGAACGCTCTTCGGGGTACTTGAGCAGTTTGCAGCCGCAGACCTCAACCTCACAAGGATTGAATCCGTTCCGAATCAGAAGGGAACCTATGCCTTTTTCCTCGATTTCATCGGCTCAAATGAGGAGGAAAACGTCAAGGAAGTTCTGAAAAAAGTGGCAGCCATATCGGATGACTTCAGGGTACTCGGATGCTATAACGAGGTGAGTGTCAAGTGAGAATATTTATACTTGGTGCGGGAAAGATGGGCCGGTGGCTGACGGAAGAACTCTGCCACGATCATGATGTGGCCGTCTACGATGCGGATGTCAGACAGATGAAGCACTTCTTCAACGTAACCCGTTTTAAAGAGATCGGGGAACTGAAAGCGTTTGAGCCGGAACTCGTTATCAACTGTGTCACGCTGAACAGCACGATAAAGGCGTTCGATACGATACTGGAATATCTTCCGGCAGATGCAATTCTTTCGGATATAACGTCTGTAAAGTATGGACTGGAAGATTATTACAGAAATTCAGGCTTCAGATTTGTCTCGACCCACCCGATGTTCGGCCCAACCTTTGCCAATATCAGAGACCTGAAAGAGGAGAACGCCGTTATCATCAAAGAATCGGATGAAGAGGGAAAGGACTTCTTCAGAAAATTCTTTAAGGAACTCAATCTGAATATCTTTGAATATTCCTTTGATGAACATGACCGAACGATGGCGTATTCGCTGGCGACCCCCTTTGTCTCCTCGCTCGTATTCGGTGGATGCCTGACGGAGGAAGCCGTGCCGGGAACGACGTTTAAAAAGCATATGCACATCGCTGAGAATCTCATGAACGAAGATGATTATCTCCTCTCGGAAATCCTGTTCAACCCATACGTCGTGGAACAGATACAAAAGATCAATTCCCAGCTTTCATTTCTGACCCATATCATCAAAGACAGAGATTTTGAAGAGATGCAGAAATATCTGGATAAGGTGAGGGAAAACATAAAATAACCTGGGATTATCTTCCGCATTTAAAAATTCCTCCCTTGGGGGAAAGAGTGGAGTTCCAGGGAAACTCCTGGAAGTTCAGCAAAGCTAAACTTCAGGCCACTTGTGGCGGTGGGGGTTTCAAAAGCATAGAATGAACATTATTGTTAATAATCGTCTCATAACTTTAAATAGTTAGATTATTCAGCAGCTCCTCAAAAAAAATTATTCGAGGTAGAACATGACAAGAGACCAAATCAAACAAATCATCAGACAAGAACTCTTAAAACATAAAGATGTCAAAATCATCTATCTGTTTGGTTCAATAACAAAACAGAATTTCAGAGAAGATAGTGATGTTGATTGCGCTGTTCTAACCGAAGAGATAAATTTCTTTGAAAAATATCTTAAAACCAAGTTCATCATAGAGGAAAAAATCAATCGGGATCTTGATCTGATAGACCTGAAATCTATTGATCCCGGTTTTGCCGCTGAGATTGTCTCAAAAGGTGAATTACTCTATTCTGATCTGAAAGAAACGGCAATATCATACAAGATGAGCGTTTTATCCGACTACATACAACTTGAAGAAGACAGAAAACCGGTTATTGATGCTATTTATAAGAGAGGTAGTGTATATGGTTCAGGTAATATTGGCAAAGATTGAATCAATAGAACGATGTGTAAACAGAGTCAAAGAAATTTATCAACAGGGAACACTTGAAGAGTATCTTTATCAGGATGCGCTGATACTGAATCTTCAGAGAGCTTGTCAACAGTCAATTGACCTGGCCATGTATATCGTTTCAGAGAAAGGGCTTGGTTTGCCAAAATTCAGCAGAGAAGCCTTTAAAATACTATATGAAAATCAAATTATTTCTGAGATAACTTGTGAAAAGATGACTGGGATAATAGGATTCAGGAACATCGCCATCCATGAATATCAGAATTTAGATATTAACATCATAAAAAGCATTGTGGAGAATGATCTTGGAGATTTCGCTGCCTATATAAAAGAAATATTGAAGGATATTGAAGATTTTCAATAAAATACAGTTCGAACTGGAGGGAAAAAATGAGAAAACAAACAGTACTATTCCTTCTCTTGATACCTCTAATCCTGATCAGCTGCAACAGTACAACCTTCACAACTGTACAAGCGACTATCAAGGACTTCGTCTACGCCATAAACGGAGCGGAAATCAGCGACATCCTCAACACGACCTTTGACCTTGCCATCATCGACTATTCAAGAGATGGGACAGAAGATGAAAAATACACCTCTGCACAGATACAATCCTTAAAAAATAACGACACGATTCCGATTGCCTATTTCAGCATAGGAGAGGCGGAAGACTATAGATATTACTGGCAGGATAGCTGGAACTCAAATCCCCCTTCGTGGCTTGGAGAGGAAAATCCGGACTGGGAAGGGAATTACAAAGTCAGATACTGGCAGCGGGGATGGAAGACCATCATGTTCGATTACCTCGATAAAATTCTCGCACTTGGATTTGAAGGCGTGATGCTGGATATCATCGACGCCTACTATTACTGGTCGGAAGAAGAGGGAGAAGTCAGCACACAGTTTGCCGCAACCGAGATGATTGATTTTGTCTGTGAGATTTACACCTATGCCGTCAGCAAAACGGGTAACAGCCATTTTAAAGTCTTTCCACAGAACGCCGTTGAGATTCTCGACTACGACACCACCGGAAAATACCTCAGCCATATCACCGGACTCTCAATCGAAAGCCTTTTCTACGAAGACGACAAACAGACAAACAGTCAGGATAGAGGCTACCGTCTCGAATACCTTGAACGGTATAAAGATGCCGGAAAACTCATCTTAGTTACGGATTACATCTATCCGGATATGACCCAGATCAATGACTTCTATTCAAAGACAAAGGCACTTGGCTTCATCCCCTATGCGGCGGACAGATCTACCGCCCTCGATTCGGTCATCACTATTCCAAATCTTCAGCCATCAAAGAATTAATGAACAGGTTCTAATTGAGGGCGTTGAGGAATTACTGTTGCATAATTGTGAAGAGTGAGGATTAAAAATAGACGGGATAAAAAGGGTACAAACTAACTGTCAAACTTTTTGATTGACAAAATACTTGAGAAAAGTTTGACAGTTTTGAAAGGTTATTTCACCGTCTTTTTGTTAATAAAACTTATATTACATTCAAAGGTCCTATTCCAAGGGAGCGAAAAGATGAGATCCTGAATATGATAGTCTTTGAAATATTTTTTTAGGAATGCCATACTCATTTCATGAAAAAGAGTGATAAATTTATTGAGGATTTTTGAGTCATTAGAAACTTTATGAATATCTTCACCACTGGTTTTTAAATCCTCTTCGAGTCGAGCCCTGTAGATTCCCTGATAGAGATGATCGTCGATAAACCGTTTCAACAGGAAGGAAGATAATGCGACTTGATTTTCATTATTGGATCTTGCAGCTTGGGCAAGCAGGGTGCCAAGACTGTTTGATGCCGTATTCCAAGCGGAATACCCTCGTAGATTGTTTTTGGCAGTATTCAAAAGGCGCTCTACGAAGGCCGGATTGGATCCGTTCGGATGAAAGACGTCCAGGATATACAACGACTTTCCACTGTCATTTAATTCTTCTAATTGGTTCAGACTCTTTTCAATACTGGAACCACAGATCAGAATCACACGATCGGCTTCGTTGGTTTCATGAAATCCCGTGAGCCTTGCATGAGAATGAACGTTCAATTCAAAGCGTCTGTCCTCATATTCCATCACCTTTTCCTTCGTTTCACGAGAATCGTAAACGATTTGTATATCCGAATGGTTGAAGGTACGGATGAGCAGTTCTTGGAGCACTTCGTCTGCCCCGTTGTGTATAGAAACACGATCACCGATCCCCATTTTTCGTGAAATCTCATCGAGTATTGACAGTTCTTCGGATTGCGGTCCGCCCACAAAAGTATCTTCTTGTGCAAACACGACGAGATCCGCCGTAGAACTTCCAACGAGGTCAAGGCAGTTCAGGTTAATCCGATGATTTCTGTTTCGAGCATCCCAATAGCTTTTGATGAGTTCCTTTGGGAGTTTTTGCGTGTGTTCGGACAACCGATCCGAAGCTTGAGCGCGTGCGTGCAGGTAATCGTTTATCGCATCATAATGCCGTTGTGTGAGTTGTGAATCCACCGTTATCGAAGCTCTTCTGACGATTGAGGATAAGAAGATTTTCGATTTAGGCCGTCTCCTTTTAAGCTGTTCGATCTCTCGAAGTCTCTGTTGTGCCTGCTCCAGCGAGGTGAAGTCCTTTCTTGAGGAAACGAGTCCGCCATAGCAGAGCATGTCAACGGCTATCAAATAAAAATCGGCATCCGTTTTGGCGAGCCACTTTGACACATAGGTCATATCTCCTTCCTCTCTGAGATTGCCCAATCTGTCCCGATTCGGAAGTTGGATGTCGAGGGCGTAACCTTTTGAAAGATCGATGAGAAAATCGTAATTTGGAGGACGATTATCCATCGGTAAAATGGCAATTGTCACAATATTCCTCCCCCCTTCAGTATCTCTCCCTGAATGGCTTTCGGCTCGACATCTCGAACGGCAACACCCTTTTGTGAAGCCATTGCCGCACAGATACCGGCCGCCGTTCCCGTAGAGGTGGCGAGCGGGCTTGTTCTAACGGCAGAGAAGGCCAGATGATTGGCGCTGACGGCGCGTCCACAGAGCAGGACATTTTTTAATCTGCGAGGAAACAACGATGACAAGGGAATCTCATATTCTCCCGGATAGGGAATTCTGATTGTCTTGAGCGCCTTCGAATCGGGGATGTGTATATCCACAGGATAGGCGCCTACGGCAATACTGTCCTTGAAATGGCGCCTTTCGAGCAAATCGTCGAGTTTGATGATGTAATCCCCACTGACATGGGTCGTTTCTCGTACGCCGATCCGGTAGCCTTGTTGAATCAGTGTTACTTCCTCAAACCCCGGTATCTCATTTCTCAAAAATTCCAGGAAGGTCCAGATATCGAGATTTCCAGCACTCTGTGCCCGTGTGATTTCGGCAGGATCTTCTCCATACCCGTTGTAGCGGCTTGTGTTCATGATGATGCGATCCCTTGAAAATGGAACCTCAAAAAAGAGGAGACGATCTCTTTGAAAATTAATCCCGTAACTGTTCAGTTTTTTCATTTTACCGAAAAACCCGGCGACGGCGAGGTAGTCGAATTTTGGTTCTTCCGCCAACACGAACTCATCCGGATGAAGCTGAATGTAATCGATGATTTTCTCTCGGTTGATTCCGCCCAATTCGAGAATTTGCGACATGGGTTGAGCTGTCTGTCTAAAACCGTCTCCTTCGATATAAGGAGCACCAGCCCGTATGCATAAGCTGCCGTTTCCGGTGGCATCTATGAAGGTGGATGCCTGAAACCAATTTTTGACTGTCGGTGTGATCATCTCTATTTCACAGATCGTCCCTTGATCCTGACGGATACGGTTGACCAATCCACCGAGTATATAATCTACACCCTCTTCCATGAGCAGATGGACCAACACAGTTCGGAGTTTATCGGGGTCAAACGGTGTGATCGTTTCTACAAATCCGATGGGGTCCTTGATATGTCCATAACTTCCGTTGATCTTGATCAGTCTTTCCACGATTTCTTGTCCGATTCCTGCGGAGACTTGTCTGCGGGGGGAATGAAAGGTCATCATGGGATTTACGAGCGATGTGGTCAACACACCCCCTAAGGACATATCCCTTTCTATGAGGAGAACGGAAGCCCCCATTCTCTTTGCCGCAACAGCTGCACATATACCGGCAATGCCGCCGCCGACGGTAATTACGTCGTATCGTTCTTGCATCAACTCACTCCTTTGTCATTTTATTCCCGAAGTCAAAGCGGTATCGGTAAAATATTTCTGAAACATGATGAATATGATGACCACGGGGATGATTGACAAGGTTGTTGCAGACATCAACGGTCCCCAGTCTGCCGTATATCTGTTTTTAAAGACCTCAAGTCCAAGCTGCAAGGTTCTCATCTCATTGGTGCTCGTTACCACGAGTGGCCAGAGAAAATCGTCCCATGCCTGTGTAAAGGTGAAAATAGCGAGTGATGCGATGCACGGCTTGCCAAGCGGCAGAAAAATTTTCAAAAAGATACCCGCCTCGCTGGCCCCGTCTATTCTTGCGGCTTCGCTGAGTTCCTTCGGAAATTGCATATAATATTGTCTCATGATAAACACCCCAAAGGCATTCATCACGTGCGGGATGATCAATCCGGCATAGGTATTCAACAACCCCGTTCCCCCTTGTCCCAGCAAGTTATTCCCGCCAACGAGTGGGAATGATTTTGCGATAAGGAACGTCGGGACCAGCGTCACCTGAACCGGAATCATCATCGTACTGAGCAAAAGTAAAAAGAAAAAGTTCTTAAACGGAAACGAGAGTCTTGCGAAGGCATAACCGGCCAGTGAGCAAAAGACGACGTTGAGTCCCATGGACAACAGTGAAACAATCAGGCTGTTGACAAAATATCGTCCAAATCCACCGGTGGTCAGGGCATCTTGGTAATGATCGAACGTGATCTCTTTTGGAAAGAGTCCCTGAGAGGTTGAAAAAAGTTCGTTGTTGGGTGTGAGCGACAGGGTTACCATCCAGAAGAACGGAGCCCCCATCAGGACCGCAACCAACAGAAGCAGGATGAGCGTTTTTACCTTTTCTTTTTTCTTCATACAACGGCCTCCTTTGTATGTCGCCATGTGAAACTTATTATCGAGAGCAGCATGATGATGATACCGAGAATAAACGACATGGCACTGGCGTAACCCATATCCATATAGTCAAAGGCCAGGCGGTATACCAGTAAACCGACCGTTGTTGTTGATTCGAGTGGCCCACCGTTTGTCATGACGTAGACTTCTGTGAAGGTCTGTAAGGTCTGAATCATCCCGACAACGAGTACGTAGAGATGAACGGGTCTGAGCAGGGGCAAGGTGATGCTGAAAAAACATCTCGTTTTCCCGGCACCGTCTATGGAGGCGGCCTCATAATAGTTTTGGGATATTCCCTGAAGTCCGGCCAGATAAATCAACATGTTCCAGCCGACACCACGCCATATCCTCATTCCGGCGATCGAGTGAAGCGCCGTCGATGTGTCCTGCAGAAAATAAGTTGTCGGCAGGTTGAAAAAGTTTAATATGCTGTTAAAGGCGCCAATTTGAGGGTCATACAACCAAAGCCATATCATGCTTGCGGCGACCATGGGGGTGATGACCGGAAGATAGTATATCGCACGGAACACCTTGATTCCCCGTATGGTTTTGTTGACGAGTATGGCCATGAGGAGTGACAGGATGATGTTCAACGGGACAACCTCCAATGAGAATTGCAGAGTCCTCAACACGGCGCCCCAAAAATCCGTATCCGAAAAGATTCTCAAGTAATTGGAAAATCCGATAAACGTTGGACTCTTAAATCCCGAATACTCCGTCAAACTGAGATATAGCGATATAAAGATTGGTGAAATCCTGAATATGATGTTGTAGATTATTACAGGTGCGATAAAGACAAAGGCCGTTATGGCGATGCGTCTTTTCATCGTGTTTCTCTTTTTCACGCCCATTAGTCCTCCCGTATATTTTAGTGACAAAAAGCCGGATTCGAGTCTTAAAGAATCCGGCTCCTTTTATTCTATTTTAATTTGTTTATTTCACTCGCGGCTTGCTTCAAGGCCTTTTCCGGATCCATCACACCTCTCACGGCTCTTTCGAGATATTTCACGAGGATATCTCTGGCTTGAACCCAGAATGGGATGTTGGGGTTTGAATAAGCGAATTCAACACCCTCAATGTATTTTCTTAACATGGGATTGGATTTGACAAATTCCGCGTCAGTTGCGGATTGTCTTGGCGGAATACTGCCCAGTGCCTCGTTGATCTTGATGATAGAGTCCTTTGAGGTGAGGAAAGACAGGGCTTTAAGGGTGCTGTCCAAATCTTTGGTCTTTTTCGATACCATGAATCCCGCAAAGGAATAGAATCCGGCCCTTGTGATCTTTTTTGGGGGGATAGTCAGTTCGATTTCCGTGTAGGCTTTTGGAGAATACTTTTTGATGGCTGCCATGTTCTCTGAATTCACGAAGGATATGGCCGCTCTTCCCGCTGCGATTGGAAGTAAATTGCCGACGGGATTCAATCCATATTCGGAAGATACCTTATCCGTATGAATGAGATCGACGTAATACTGTAGGGCTTCGATTCCCTCTTCGCTGTCGAAAACGGGGTTGAAGTCGTCATCAAATAACTTTCCACCGTTCTCATAGAGGAAAGAGGCCCAAACCTGCTGAAGATCAATCCCGGAAACCGGTAAATTGATTCCGGCCACTTCAAAGTTTTTTCCCGCTCTTTTGGTTGTGGCGAGGGCATGTTCTCGAAGCTCCTGCCAGGTATCCGGTGCATGATCGGGATCCAGTCCGGCCTCCTCGAAAAAATCTCTTCTGTAAGCCATCAGCCAACCGGAACCAAAGACAGGCACGGCATACGTTTGTCCCTTGTACAGTCCGGAGGTCATTGATCCTCCAAAATCATCCGGCTCTTCCAGTTTGCTGATATACGAATCGAGTGGCATGATAAGGTCATTTTGAACAAATCCGGCAATAGCTGCCTGTCCATGCATGAAGATATCCGGTCCGATTCCGCCGGCTAATCCGGTGGTGAGTTTTGTGGAGAGTTCCCCCCATGGAATGAACTCAACTTGTAGATTCAACCCGGGATTGTTCTTTTCAAAGGCGGGAATCATTTCGTTTTCCACCACATCAATGAGACCTTTTGTGGTCCCGGCGAACCACACGGTTACCGTTTCTTTTGAAAAACCGGTGAAGACCAACAATAAAACCAACAGAAAAATCCAAAATACCTTTTTCATTTCTCTTCCTCCTCAATAAAGTGTTGACTCAATTTACGCGTTCAAAGACTTCACGATTGTTACCAGCCCCCGTTCAGCGCATAACATAATCTTTCTTAGTGTCGTCCTTGTTTTTCGTTGTAATGGTGTATGACCTTGGAATAAGTCCGTATTACCCCGCCGAATGTGTCCATATCGACCCCGGTGACGACCGGACCTATTATCAATCCTCGAAATCCCAAATCGAAGAGAGGGGCGATTTCATCGG
>DAINPP010000020.1:0-34775 GCA_036743375.1 Thermotogae bacterium
TTTCATTAATCACGCAACAACTCACCCTGTTTCTTGGAAAGAAACAATATGAAATCGACTTACTGAAGGAAAAGAATCAATTGTACCATATGGTCATGTACGATCATCTGACTAATATTCCAAATCGCCGTTATACGGAAAAACACTTTGTGGAACTCGTTAAAGTGACGGAAAGCAAACTCGCCATCATGTATACAAATATTAAGAAATTCAGAGATTTAAACGGTACATTTGGACGATTTGCCTGTGATAATCTTCTGATACAAATTGCCGATCGTTTAAAGGCCTGTACCGATCCGGACGATTTTATCTCCAGATTTGAAAGCGATGAATTCATATTGATTTTACCGTTCAGCGACAAACAGAAACTTTCTGAGAAAATCACCCTTATCAAGAATGAGCTTGAATTACCGTTTGTTTTAAACGACAAAAGCGTTGTACTGAACTTCAGAACAGGTGTTAGCATAGCACCTGATGATGATTTAAATCTAGAAAATCTTCTGAAATTTGCATCGACGGCAGCGAGCCTAAACTTTGAGACGGGGATGGACATCACCTTTTTTAAAAAAATACAGCTTGATATAATCAGTGAAAAAACGCTCATAGAGCAGAATTTACTCCACGATCTTGATCAGGATACCCAAAATTTTGAAATTTACTATCAGCCTTGTGTGGATACCCAAACGGGTAAGATCAGACATCTTGAGGCATTGCTGAGATGGAAATCAGATGGACAATTTATCCCCCCTTCAAAGTTCATTCCGATAGCGGAAGAATCGGCCCTTATCCATAAAATAGGAAAATTGGTACTCGACAGGGTACTCAGGCAGATGAAAGACTGGAAAGCGGCCGGCATGCTGCTCCCCGTATCCATAAACTTATCGGCGAAGGATATCCGACATCCCGAGATGCCACGTATCATTCAGAACGCCTTGAGAAAACATGATATTCCGGTGAATATGCTTGGAATAGAGCTGACTGAACGGGCCCTGATCACCGATATGGATAATTCTATCAGAAATTTTGAACTCTTGAAAAAAATGGGAATTTCCCTGCTGATAGATGATTTTGGGACTGGTTATTCTTCTCTTTCTTGCTTAAATAAATTCCCCATTGATTTCATAAAAATAGACAAGAGTTTTATTGATGACGTTTGCGATTCTGAAAAAAATCAGGCCATCGTAAAAACGGTTATTTCACTTTCCAAATCCCTTAACGCCAAGACGATAGCCGAAGGAGTAGAAACAACGGAACAACTCAACTATTTAAAGGAAAATAATTGTGATATGATACAGGGTTATTTGTTCAGTAAACCGCTGAATAAATCAGCTATCGAAAAAATACTGCCATCAGGAAATTAATCTATACTGATCACCAATCTCCGCCTTAAGAACGATCAACGTTTCCGAGACAGCCGGATCATAAAGACTGCCGCTCAATCTCAGGATTTCTTCAATACCCTCTTCTACCGGTTTTGCACTCTTATAAGGCCGCTTATCGATAATGGCATCGAGACTGTCTGCAACAGCAACGATCCTTGCTTCAAGGGGAATATCGTATCCCCGGATTCCTTCCGGATAGCCGGAACCGTTAAACCTTTCGTGATGATACTTTGCAATCAAGGAAGCCATTCTCAGTATCTCTGAAGAACTGTCCCTTAATATTTCATATCCCACTCGTGTATGGCTTTCTATCTGCTTTTTTTCCTCTATTGTAATCCTGTAGGGTTTTTTTAAAATCGTATCAGAAATTGCAATGTTGCCAATATCATGCAAAGGGGCTGCAAATTCCATATTTGTACAGAAATCAGCCGACTTATTTAATATTTCTGAAATTCTGCCGGATAACCAGCCTATCTTCTGAATATGATGATCGGATTGAATATCGATTAATTCAGCCATCATATAGAATTTCATAAAAAGTTCCTGAATTAATGCAGAATCTCCTTTTAACGGGAATTCTTTCATGTCTTACCACCTCGCTCCTGAAATTCCGTCTTCAGTTAATTATAACATTAGAAATTCTTATTTTACCTCTCCGTGATAAAATAAACTTGTTACTTTCCGGAATCAGTTAATGTAAAATTACATACCGTTTGTGATATAATCATTTTGTATAAAACCGTAGCATTACTTTTAACAATAGAGTGATAATGATGATGGATAAAGATAAATACCTTGACTCACTTGAAAAAAACATAAAAACATTCGAAGCCACATCCGTTGTTATGATTGTCAGTGACCTTGAAGACAGAATTTTATTCATATCCGATGCGGCCAAGAAACTCTTTGATCTCTCTGTCCCGTTAGAAGGAAAAACATTATCCGAACTCTATCCGACGTTAAAACAGAAATTACCGGAAAATACCGCAGTGGTTCGGGAAAACGATTTTCCACATACGATCATCCTCACCGGAAGAAACGATGAAAAAAAATGGATCAGTATAGACAAACAACCGTTTACAGACAACAGGAATAAAGTGATCGGTTCAATCATGTATTTAACGGATATTACGGCCAAATCACTGCTTCATATAGAAACCGAGCAGTTAAATCAGATACTGAACGCCCATATCCGAGTCGAAGAGATCCTTAAAAATACCACGGATGCCGAAAAATTCACCAGTGAATTATCCGCATCCTTTGTAGAAAAAAACATTTTTTCAGCGGTACTTGTCGAATATTTCCACAATTTTAAAAGCAAAGAGGTCTCTCAGTATGCCTGTTGGATAGATAAAAACAATCAGATCAAACACCTGTCCGAAAGAAAGACCGGATTCACAAAATGCTTTGAAAATTATCTTCAAAACAAAGAAGAAAAATTTCTGAAACACAACACTCCAGGAAATTGTCCATGGCATGAAATGTATAGCGAGACCAATTCATACGTTTCAGAGGTTGTCTACGGCTCAAAGGTCTACGGCAGTATCTGTATCAGACTGAACGATGACTGGCAATTCAGTGATAAGATCAAATTTCTGCTGGATCAACTGACCGCTAAAATAGCGTTTGGCTTTTATTCGCTTGAGACTCAGAAACAGATCAACACCATTCAGGAAGAGATGGAAGAACAGCTGAAACTGTATAAGCGCGCGCTTGATGTAACAAACGACGGGGTTTGGGACTGGAACCTCCAGACAGATGAGGTTTTTTACAGTGACAGGTATTTCACCATGCTGGGATTTGACCCGAACGATTTTCCGAAGACGCTTGATGCCTGGAAGAGCTTGATTCATCATGAGGATATCGATTATGTCAATAAAATCATACAAATGGAAATAGAAAGTAAGAGTGAAGGATTTGAAGTAGAATTCAGGATGAGAACCAAGACAGAAAATTATCTCTGGATTCTTGAGAGGGGAAAGGTCTACAAGAGAGATACAAAAGGTATGCCGTTAAGGATCATAGGAACCCATGTCGATATTACCGATTTAAAAGAACAGGAAAAGGAATTGGAACAGAAAAACGACATGCTTGAAAATATCAACGAAGAGTTGAGTGCCAACAACGAAGAGATAAGGGAAATGAACAAGGAACTTGAAAAACTGTATAAGGAACAGGAAGAGCTTTCCGATCAGACTGCCCGAATGCTGAGACTGATGGGGCAGATATCTCTCCTCGGAACAAATGAAAAGACCTTTTTGGAAGAATGTCTTGATCTGGTATTCGATATGATATCGGCAACGACTTCCGGAAAGATCATCATGTTTGAAGGCGAAAAATATACGGTAATGACTACCACTGGAACCTCACAAAGGCCGCTTGAAGGAATGGCGATCAAAAAAGACAGTATTAAAATCCCGGAGAAGGTCAAATTATTGTCGAAGGAAGAGATCATCTCCCTTTTTAAAGTAGATGCCTTCGCCGAGGAGAAAATTGAGTCCTCTCTCGCCGAAGTCAAGGAGAGTATCTTTACACCAATTATCTGGAGTGGTGCTATCCGTGGCTGTATAGAAATATATAACGAAAACAGCTCCGAAATGTTTTTCAAATATTCTGATCTGAAGCGAATGACAAGTTTTTCCAATCTGCTTTCCATCTTCTACCGGTTGAGAAAGTATATGAAAGATGAAGGGAAATTCCAGACCGATCTGATTCTCACATTGGTCAAGGCCCTTGAATATTATGACGCCTATACACGAGGACATTCCGAAAGGGTAGCCATCTGGTCTGCCGAGCTTGCCAAGGCGCTCGGTGTCGATGAAGAGGGACAAAAACAGATTTATTTTGTCTCCCTGATGCATGATATCGGAAAGATCTTTATCCCTCAGAATATACTGAATAAGGCGGGGCGTTTGACGGAGGATGAATATACCCTGATCCAATCACATTCGACGAAAAGTGCGGAACTCATCAACAAGGTAGAGGGAATGGAAAATTTTGCCAAGATCGTTCTACATCATCATGAAAAGTATGACGGGACCGGTTATCCCGATCGACTGAAAGGTAAGGTCATTCCATATTTTTCGAGAATCATCTCGGTTGCGGATTCTTACGATGCCATGACCAGCAAAAGACCGTACAGGAAGATCCTGTCAGAAGAATTTGCCGTTCAGGAACTCAGGCGCTGCAGCGGGACACAATTTGATCCTTCCATGATAGAACCGTTTATCGAAAAAGTGTTAAAAAACAAAAAACTTTCAATTCCAAAAGAATGAACGCTTCTTCTTTCCCGTCTATGTTTCAGGAGAGTGATAGACATGTATAAGAATATTTTACAAACTATAGGCGGAACTCCGCTTGTCCAGATAAACAGACTAAATCCCAATCCTGATGTTGAATTACTGGCAAAGGTTGAAGGAACCAATCCAACGGGGAGCATCAAAGACAGAATAGCCCTGAAAATGATAGAGCAGGCTGAGGCTGAAGGCAGTCTGACCAAAGATAAAATCATCATAGAACCCACATCCGGAAACACGGGAATCGGTTTGGCCATGATAGGTGCTGTTAAGGGCTATCAGGTAGAGATCGTTATGAGTCAAAAGGTATCGGTTGAAAGAAGGCAGATGATCAGGTCTTTCGGTGCACAAGTTACCCTCACCAATCCGGAAGAGGGAACTGATGGGGCAATAAAAAAGGCCATTGAACTGGTCGAGACTCATCCGGATAAGTATTTTATGCCTTATCAGTTTTCCAACAAATATAACAAAATTGCTCATTATAAAACAACGGCCGAAGAAATCTGGAAGGACACAAATGGAACGATCACCCATTTTGTTTCCGGTGTCGGGACTTCCGGAACACTCATGGGAGTTGCGAAAGGTCTGAAAGAAAATAATCCGAGAATAAAGATCGTAGAAGCCCATCCCATAAAAAATCATTATATTCAGGGATTGAAAAATATGGAAGAGGCCATCGTGCCTGAACTTTACGATCCTTCCATTTTGGACGAATCTATCATCGTAGAAAGTTGCGATGCGATTAAGATGGCCAGACGGATTATCCGTGAGGAGGGAATCTTTGTGGGGATGAGCAGTGGTGCGGCAATGGTAGCCGCACTCGAAACGATCAAACAGCTTGAATCAGGCGTTGTGGTCGTCATGTTTCCGGATAGAGGGGAAAAATACCTTTCAACACCGATGTTTCAGGATGTTGATTGTGACAATAGAAAATAATATCTCATCAGTTCTTCTGAAAGCCACTCCTCATGGAGTGGCTTTTTCTTTCTCAGTAACCTCAAATGTAAAATAGACCAGTTCTACACCCTCAAAATAGGAACTGTTGATCCTGAAATCATAAGTCCCGGGCACATCCGGTAGCCAGAGGGTGACTTCTCCCGTGGGTGAAGGTAAAAAGGCATAATACGTATCGTATAAATCGTTGTTATCGGAAGAACCGTGCTCTATATAAGAGGGGACGATACAGATCCACGGTGAAAGGGGGATATATTTTTCATCAATCGAATAATTCAGCCGTATGGCTTCACCCGGCTCATAAATCCCATCCTCACCATCCGGTAAAGAGATGGAAGCCCCTTCATTAGAAACCGTTCCGGATATTTCCGGTCTTTTAACCTTCACCGAATTAACAATCCCTTTCACCGCCTCTTTCCATTGTGTTTCATTTTCACCGTTTACCATCAGAATAAAAAGCATTTCATTTTCAGTACTCAATTCAGACAGGGGAAAATAGATTATCATAAACCACACCGAATCATCAGGTGGCATAACCCCCGTATAGCACCAGGCCTCAAGGCCGTCAACCGATATTTTTTCCTTAACTGAAAAATCACAAACCGCCTCCGATTCCCACTGAGGCAGGTAATCCTTCCCAATAGTATCTGAAATACTCACGGAAAGATAAAGGCCCTCCCCAGCATGACCACTATTGGGATCCAGAGTCCCATTTTTTAAAGCAAAACCTGAAGGATACAACGGCTCCGCCTCTACCATCGAGCCCGGAATTTCAAATTTCAGAAAACCATATTCCACCGTTTCGGCAAAGGCCGGAATGAACGCCAGGATCATAAACATCAATAACAATACATTTTTTCTCACGAAGACACCTCATCAATTGATTTCAAAAAAAACGTCCTTCTTTATTAGAAGGACGTTTTTAAACAAGTGATAATTTTAATCGTTGATTTCCATACTATCAAGGATTTCAAGAAATTTAGGTTCCCAGGTCTCAAGCTGATCCTGCGGTGACATCAGATAGATATAGATATAATTACCGTACGAATCGTACTGATCGGCGACAACCAGGTCAATCACCTCATCCGTGATACCGGAATCCTCATCATACTGAGAATACTGCCAGCCTTCAAAATATAGCTCATCGGATGAATAGGAGTATTCTGTTCCCTCTTCATAAAGATAATCGTCATAGGTGAGTACGACACCTATGAAGGCGTATTCCTCCTCCTCCGGATTCAGAACGATGTAATATTCTCCGGTCCCATCGCTATCATCATAAAATTCCGCTTCCGAAGGAATGACAAGATTGATATCCCCCAATTCTATCTTCTTTGTCTTTTTTAAAAAATCAGGTTTTTTGGAAAATTCAGCCTTTTTCATCATAAACTGTTTGACGGCAACCAGTTCTTCATCGAGATAAAAATTAACCTTCCAGATACCGGGTTGTTTGTCCGTTTCATCCTTCACGGGAATCCAGGACCACAGACTCAGACTGTCCCATTTCTCTTTATTATTTGATGCAGCGGATGGTACATCAAGATAAACCGTATCATAAAGTGTTCCATCCGGATAAACCCATTCCCATTTGGCTTCATGAGCATCCACATATTCTCCGAGTTCAAGCCAGAAATAAACTGATTCTTCAGAATAAGAAAATTCTATCTTCTCGTTTACGGGGAAATCATCTTCAACGGTCTCGCAGAAAACGGCATCCGTTACCATGACCTTTTCATCCGGATTCGGTATTTCAGTTGTCTCCACATTCAGTACGGCAAAGACTTCACTTTCTCCGGCTATGTCAAATGTATCGTTGGGCATGAAACGGAAGATATAATTACCCGGTTCCAACGGTGCGTTGAATGAGAGATAACCTTCCAAACTGCCATCCGTATAATCCCATTTTACTATGTAATTATCCACATCATCCGCTTCGTATATGCCAATCCAGTCCGTCTCATTCCCTGGTGCATTGTAGAAATAGCAGATAATCTCCTCGTCCGGATAAACCACCGTCTTGTCGAGGGTGAGACTGACCTCATCATATGACTCAGAGACCGTAATCTCAAACGGTTCGGATTCGGCAATCATCTCGTTTGTCTCCCCGTTAAACGCCCTTAGCGTATAGTAACCGGGTATTTCCGGCATCCAGAAATCATAAACACCTTCAACTTCCGAATCGGTATAGGCATAGGATTCATATCCGTAGTCATCGGCCCCCTCCGGGAAAGCTCCGATCCAGTCAAATTCCGTTCCCGGCATCCCTTCAAAATAGACGGGAACATAAGAACCACCGGCTACAGTATAGTCATCGATATAAATGAAGGTGTCGATGTCCGGAGAGACTTCCGAAGCCACTTCAAATGTTAAATAAGTTACTTCCTTCCCGTCATAATCGGAATCATTCATCCTGAAATCATAATAACCGGGTTCATCGGGAGCGTTCATAGAGATGACTCCCTCCGCATCATAAAGATAGACATAATCAACATCATACTGATCGTTCACGGTCTCCGATCCATGTTCGACATCGGATGGAACGATTCCGATCCAAGGGGCATCGTCAAGGAATTCAGCCGGGATATAATAGCCTACCGATATCAGTTCACCGGGTATAAAGACGCCCGATTCATCTTCCGACAAGGATAGATAACTCGTATCAAGGAGGGTTAATCTGGAAATGGCTTCCGCATCAATTTGAATAGACTCAACAATCTGATTCATTTCCTCTTCGACAACCGTTTGATCCCCTGTCGTAGACATGGCAAGAAAGACAAGTTCATAATCCGTCTCAGCAATTTCATCAAACGGGAAATAGACCGTTTTAAACCAGACAGTGGTTTCATTGATTTCCACCGTGCCGGAATAGACTTCAACCGAATAGCCATCAATTGAAGTGTATGATTCTGTTTCGAGAACAGTCGCTTCATCCGCCTTCATCTCGGCAATCATATCATCTCCGATGTCCTCGGAAATACCAATCTGAAAATAAGTCCCTTCTCCCAACGCATTGGTAACCGGATCAAGATCCCCTTTCTTAAACCCCATACCGAGATCAAACAGGGAGATCGATTCCTCATAGTCATCGGGAGAACTGAACGAGACAAATTCCACCGTATGAACGGAAGCAAAAAGCATAAAAGAAGTCAGAATCAACAGGAAAGCCAACAGGAAAATTCTTTTCATTACTATCACCTCTTAAAGATTATTAAGTTTTCCTTCTACAATAAAGCCATCGTGCCTATACTGTTTATTATACCTCATGGAATAAATGGTGTCGCAGGGGATTCATTAATATCTTGTAAACTGGCAGATAAGAATATTTTGTTTTCCGGCGTAAAATATATTAAAATAATGTAGGAACAGAATAAATCTATCTGAAAAGAGATGATTCGATGCAGAAGCTCATCCAGACCCTTCAGGCGAAAAGTGCCCTTCATTACGTCAACGGTAGATTTCCCTACAATTGGGATCTGAATATCTATCGTGGCTGTGGACATGGCTGCCAATACTGTTTCGCCAAATACACACACAATTATCTGAATTCCGAAAGCTTTTTTTCCAGCATTTTTGTGAAGGAAAATATCGCAGAAATCCTCGAAAAGGAATTGAGCCGAAAGTCCTGGAAAGGCGAAGTCGTCAACATTGGAGGAGTAACCGACAGTTATCAGCCCCTTGAAAGGGAAATGAAACTGATGCCGAAGCTTTTAAGGCTCTTCATCAAATACAGGACACCGATCATCATATCCACCAAATCAGATTTGATACTCAGAGATATCGATCTGATCGCTGAACTCGCAGAAATAGCCGATGTTTACATAGCTGCGACCATAACGACTCCGAATGAAAAGATCAGAGAAAAGATAGAACCGGGAGCCTCTTCGAGTATCGACCGATTCAGGATGCTTGAGGAAATAGGAAAGACAAAGGCCGCTACTGCGCTTCATCTCATGCCGATCATCCCCTATCTGACCGATAATCCGGATGATCTGGAAACTCTCTTTATGATCGCCGCAAACTGTGATGTGAAATATATCGTTACGGGAAAATTATCCTTAAGGGGGAAAACAAAACCGCACTTTCTCTCTTTTATGAGAAATGCATACGAAGAAGAATTCCTTAAGCTTATCAAGCTGTACAATCAGAAAGAAAGGTCACAAGAAGCCGCTGAAAGGGTTAAATCGTATAATCATCGGTTAACCAGCCTTTTGAAACATCTGCGGATAAAATATCAGATGACCGCGATTTACAAACCTCCGGAAAACAGAATAAATACTCAACTAAAGTTGTTCGGATAGGGCTCATTGACCTTTATCAGTTTCCACCGAATAATTCAGAATCTCATCTTTATCCATCTTCCTGGAAGGGTTTTGATTGTCAAAAAAAGAAACCGATGGAAAAACTCATCGGTTTCCGGAATGATCGAACTATTTTCAGGATTGTAAATTCCAAATCTTCTACTCTGTCATCTCATTCAACAGATCCGTCGTTTCAAGGGTAAACTTCCCTATTGTTCCGTCCTGAAAGGCCTTGAGTGTCAGATCTCTCGCACGAGCTATGTCATACTCGCCACCTTTTAAGAGAAAACCGCGCTTCTTCGCGATTTCTCCATATAGCTCAAAGAGGTTGAGTTTCTCCTGAGAGAAATCATAAGTGATAAAATCGGTAAGGAGCTGAGGGTAATGGTCTCTCAGTATGCCAATCCCGTAAAAAACCGCCGAATCGACCGTATCAACGTCCCCTTTGATACTTCCCGTCAGGATCAGTTTGTATTTCACGTTATCGCTGTACAAGTTGGAATAGAGGATTCCAGGGGTATCCAGCAGGAGAAAATTCTCACTGACATTGATCCATTGAAGACCCACCGTAACACCCGGGGTATTTCCGGTTCTCATACTCTTCTTTTTAAGGATCTTATTTATCAGTGTCGATTTACCGACATTCGGTATACCCGTGATCATTGCCCGTTTAAATTCCGATTTCGAGGGAATCTTCGAATACAGTTTTTCGAGATTCTTCCTTACCTTATTCGGATCCTCTTTCAGGGAGAGAGTGATACAGATACTGCCCTGTCTTCTGTAATATTCCGCCCATTTTTTTGTCTCGAGATCATCTGAAAGATCCGCCTTAGTCAGGAGGATGATGGAGTGTTTATTGTGGAACATCTTCTTCCACTCATACGCCCTTCCCGAATAGGGAATACGTGAATCTATCATCTCTATGACAGAATTAACCGCCTTGACCTTTTCTTTTATCCTTCTCTTCGCCTTGGCTATATGCCCGGGATACCATTTTTCTTCCATTTTACTCCAATTCACCCGTTGTCGGGTCTGTGTTGATCGGTCCAAACCGGTTCAGTGGCCAGAAGGTTAAAAGCGGACCACCAACGATGTTCTTCTCCGGTACAAATCCGAAGTATCGGCCATCAAAGCTGTGTTCTGTATTATCTCCCATAAAGAAATACATCCCGTCGGGAACCTTTACCTTGACATCATTTGATTCTACCCATGCGTATGATGACACCTCTGCATCTCCTATGATTTCTTCATAGGCCATCTGATATTCCAGTGAATCGTTATACATTGTAAACCACTGGACTGTTGCTGGAGTCAGATATTTATACTCCGAAGGGTAGGCCATCTTCCTGAAGAATTGAGGATCTGTAAAAATCCCCGCTCTTGTATAAGTAATATCTTTCAACCTGTCGGGTGTTTCTCCGTTTACGAGAACTCTATAGCCATCTTTTCCGTTTTCGCCGAGTATCGGAGCCAGTTCAACGATGTCTCCTGGTTTTCCAATCAGCCGTTTGACATATTTCACATGCCCTTTGAATTCAGCCGGAGAGAACAGATCCATGAAATGATCAAAGGCCCCCAGCATCTCCTGCGCATTCTTATCGACAAAAGGCGTCCAAAAGACGACAACCTCTCCGTACTCAGGTTCTCTCGCCTGATAGGTTATCCGTTCCACAAACAACCTGTCCTGAGGGACAATCGTCGGCACCATTGATTCAGTAGGCACCATCATGGTCTCAAAGACAAAAAGTCTTATGATAACAACCGCTATTACTGCGTAAACGAGCGCCTTAACCCATTCCCATGCCTCGTGTTTTACTTTATCTTTTATCTTCATTTCCTTTGAGTCTTTCTTTTCATCTAACACAAATCATACCCCCTCAAGAATTTTTGTTTCCATTGAAAAGACGAAAATCATTCACCGTAGTCGTAAAAATCCCCCTATTTTCATCTTATAAATAAAAACAAGGGAACTCAATCGAGTTCCCGTGAAAAACAGATCGATTACTTCTTTCTGCTTCTTCTTTCTTTTATCTTTACCACACCAACGATATCTCTGATGTAGAAAATCTTTGCTCTTCTTACCTTCCCCATCTTGAGAACTTCTACTTTTTCTACTGTAGGTGTATTGTACGGGAAAATCTTTTCCACACCAACACCATTCGCCCCAATTTTTCTAACGGTGAAAGTCTTTCCAATCCCAGAACCTCTTTTCTGGATAACAATACCGTCAAATTTCTGAATTCTTTCCTTGTTCCCTTCGGTGATCCTCTGATGTACTCTGACTGTATCACCTATTCTGAAAGGTGTGATCTCTTTATAATCCTGCTGTTCTATTGCACGAATAAGAGCATCTGACATTTTCTGTACCTCCTTACACTTTTATTATTTTATTACTTAACTACTTCTTCACCTATCAATCTATCAAGAATGATGGCAATAGCACTTCTGACAGAGAGATGATTAAAATCCCCGTTAGCTCTGACCGGCTCAAGACTGTAATCGCATTTGTCAAGAATCTCTTTCGGAAGACCGTGTCCGGTTCCAAATATGATCAGGATCGGCCTTTCCTGAACCCTGATCTCCGTTCTCATCTCTTCAAAAGTGATGGTATTCGGTCTGATTCTGGCCGATGTAAATACCACAAGAGGCTTTTCACCCTCTCTTTCCTCAATTTCCGCTATTACATCCTCGTAATAAGCCTGCAGGTCCACTTCAAGAAGGGCTTCCGTTCTGTTGGGATTATGATGCCTTCCCGAACCGTCTATCCAGAATTCCAGAACCCTCCTGATGATTTCCTGCTGTGCAGGCAGATTTGTTACCATAAAATATTTCTTTATATCATACGTTCTGCAGGTCCTGGCTATATCATGAATATCTATATTGGTCACTGCAGTCGAAATAATCTGATTCTGTTTTCCAAGACACGGGTAATGAATCAGTGCTACATAGACTTTATTCAGCATTTTGAAACAACTCCTGAATCAACTTTGCCATCGCGGCTTTTTCCTCTTTTGAAAATTCCTTCTTTTTGAAAAGGTCCGGTCTTTTTAATGCTGTCCGTAAAAGAGAATCCTTAAGTCTTGCCTCTTCTATCTTTTTATGATTCCCGTTCAGGTAAACTTCCGGGACCTTCATCTCCATAAATTCAGCGGGTCTCGTATAATTTGCATGATCAAGCAGCCCAGCATAGTGTGAGTCGTTCTTAACCGAATCATAGTTACCTACTACACCTTCGCAGAATCTGCTTATTGAATCCATCATAATCAAAACAGGAAGTTCAGCACCACTCGTAACATAATCTCCAATAGAAATCTCGTCATCCACCAGGGCCATACATCTCTCATCTATGCCTTCATACCTTCCACAGATAAACAGGATCTCTTCCTTTTCAGAAAGCTCCTTGGCAATCTCCGTGTCAAACGTTCTCCCCTGTGGGGAGGCATAGATCACGTATGGTTTTCCGTTCTTCTGAACCAATTCTTCATACATCTCGAAAATGGGCTCGGGTTTCATGATCATTCCCGCTCCCCCACCATAGATATAATCATCTGTGGTCCTATGTCTGTCATGTGTATAATCGCGCAGGCTAAGAAGATCCACTTCTATGATCCCGTTCTCTATCGCCCGGCCGAGAATACCCCATTTCATTCCATCCGCTATGAGTTGTGGAAAAACCGTTACAATATCAAATTTCAAAGAACATCATTCCCTGCCTTCTGAGATATCCTCAGAAGAGGGTGCAACCACTTCATCTTCCGATTCTTCATCATCGGAAGTAGAAGAATATATCGGCGCGATAACATGTATAACCTTATTGACCTTGTCAATTTTCGTGACATAATCCCTGACAACGGGAATCATTATCTCCTGATCCCTGTCTTCCTCCGGATCCGCTCCTTCAGGAAAGATACAGAGAACATCTGCGCTTCCCGTTTCCTGTACGTCAAATACCTTTCCCAGTTCCGTTCCCGTTTCATCGATTACCGTACAACCCATAAGCTGATAGAAATAATAAGTATCTTCTCCCCTGTCGGGTAGTTTTTCGAGATCTATGAATATTTCAAACCCACTTATACGACTTGCTGCCTCTATATTATCGAATCCATCAAAGTGAACGATGAGATGTTTCCCGGCATCCTTTATCTTATCAACCTTAACAAGTAGATGTCTCCTCTTTTCAGGATTGAAAATGAGATACATCGCCCCAGCTACAAAGACATCATCATAGTTTGTATAGGGCTTTACCTTAACTTCTCCCTTAAGACCGTGAGCCGTTGCAATTCTACCGATTGCAATCTTGTTTGACGTAATATTTCCAAGTTCATTAATCATTCAATCACTTATCGCTTTACCTTGAGAATAAACTTCTCGTTTCTTGCACCAGCCAAGGAATTAAGGAGAATGTTGATCGATTTGATCGTCCGTCCATTCTTTCCGATGATCTGTCCCACATCTTCCTTGTTGAGCAACAACTCGAACACCACGTTTCCGTCCTCTTCCGTACTGATAATCTCCACTTCCTGAGGATGTTTGACTATTCCCTTAACGATGGTTTCGAGTGCATCCTTCATTCTGCAGCCTCTGAACCAGCCTTCATTTCATTTTTTGCCTTGTCAAATCTTTCCATCACACCATGTTTTCTGAAAAGAGTTCTAACTGTTTCTGTCGGCTGTGCTCCTTTTAAAAGCCATGATACGGCCTTGTCAACGTCAACTCTTGTAAGAGCAGGATCTCTGATCGGATCATAAAAACCCAATGACTCAATGTAAGCACCGTCTCTTCTTTTCTTCTGATCCATAACAACTACTCTGTAAAAAGGCGTTTTCTTTTTACCCATACGTGTTAATCTGATTCTAACCACTCTAAAATTCCCTCCTTAATTTTTTTATTTGTTTTGAATATTTCAGATATTTAAACTAACTTCTGATCTCTCAAAATCCGTAGAACTCGTTCTCATCGTCTGTCAAAGGATGTCTCAACAGGATCAATGTCGTAGATTAAAACGGAAGACCGCCGCCGCCACGCATCATATTCTTCATGCCCTTCATCCCCGATTTGTTCATCTTTTTCATCATTTTTTTCATCTGTTCAAAATTACTGATAAGCTTTGTAACCTCTGAGAGGGGTTGGCCGCACCCTGCTGCAATACGCTTCTTTCTCGAATAATTTATGATCTTCGGGTTTTTTCTTTCCTTCTTTGTCATGGATTGTATGACGGCCTCAACCCGCTTTATCTTTGATTCATCCACATCGAGATTTTTAACCTTATTCATTCCCGGAATCATCCCGAGCAGAGAAGAAAGGGAACCCATCTTCTGTATCTGTTGAAGCTGCTCAAGAAAATCGTCAAAGGTAAATTGTGCCTTTCTGAACTTCTTCTCCATCTGCTTGGCTTTTTCCTCATCAACGGATTGTTCTACCTTCTCTATGAGAGAGAGAACATCCCCCATGCCAAGGATACGGTTTGCCATTCTATCGGGATGGAACTCTTCAATCCCATCCGTCTTTTCACTGATACCCACGAATTTAATCGGTTTCCCGGTGATTTCCCTGATAGAAAGGGCGACACCTCCACGTGCATCCCCATCGAGTTTTGTAAGTACAAAGCCCGTAACCTCAAGTCTCTCATTAAACGTCTTTGCCGTCGTAACAGCGTCCTGACCGATCATAGAATCGATAACCATGAGAATCTCATCTGGATTCACCATTTCCTTGATCGTTTCGAGTTCCTGCATCATCTTTTCATCGATATGCAGCCGCCCGGCCGTATCCAGTAATACGACATCCGCATTCATTCGGACTGCTACTTTTTCAGCTTCTTTCACGATCAATTCAGGGTTCTTTCTGTCTCCGGCAAAGATCTCCACCCCGATCTCGCTTGCAAGTACTTCAAGCTGATCGATAGCCGCCGGTCTGTAAACATCCGCGGCCACGAGAAGAATCTTTTTGCCTTCTTTTTTCAGCTTTTTCGCAATCTTCGCGGCGGTAGTCGTCTTACCGCTACCCTGAAGACCAACCATCATGATATAGGATGGCCTGTGAACGAATTTCAACTTCTCTATCTTCGTCCCCATCAACTGCGTCAGCTCTTCGTTGACTATCTTGATAAAGACCTGATCAGGGGTGAGACTGTTCATTACCTCAGCACCCATCGCCTTTTCTTTAACGCGGGCTATGAATTCCTTGACTATTTTATAATTAACATCGGCCTCAAGTAATGACATTTTCACTATCTTTATGGCTTCTTTTATGTTCTTTTCGCTTATCTTACCCTGACCTTTAAGTGTTTTAAAGGCCTTGCTCATCTTCTCCTGCAGATTTTCAAACACAAAAACACACACTCCTTCTAAGAGCCTCTGAGAGTATAACTGAAAAAGGTCTCTTAGTCAACATCGTGTTATGACAGCTTAGAAAAGCTTCAACAAATTTTTAATTACATATACATTACAACCGATAGTCTTTTACTGTGAATCGACTGGATAGACTTCCGATAAAATTCGCTTTCAAACACCTGTTTCAACGTACTCGGGTGGAAAAGACACTAAAAGATTTCTTATTTTTTTAAATAAACCGTTACCCGTTACGCTCTATCCAAATTAAGAATGACGGCTGACTCTTCTATTCTCCATCACTTCATGCGAACCGTATGCCCCAGGTCAATCCTGAATGAAATGATACCTGTCCGATGCCATATATCTGCCAAAACGTTTTCCGAATGAATGGAACAGCAAAGCAAGTCCGGTAAAACCCGTACAGTGTCCGGCAAGAACCGCAAGTGGCTCCATCTCTTTCAGGGCATCTATATTCATGTTAATCTCTTCCATGGAAGAATGGACAAAATGGAAGCCGCCCATGATAATACCGATTTTATCCCTTCCGGTCTTTTTCATGGCATCTTTGCAGATGTTCACGATGCCCCTGTGCGAACAGCCGGTAAAGACATGGACGCGATCATTCTCAACGATATAGAGCGCAAGCTCCTCCGGATGTTTTTCTAATGCGATCTTCCCATCTTTTATCTGTTTAAATCCATGGATATTCTCATACTTTTCATCGAATAGTTCTATCGGTCCGCTCAAAAAACAATCGGGCATGATCTCATACATTTCTCCAATCTCGACAAAACATGCCCCTTTCGCTTCAAGAAAACTCCTTGAATAGGGAATTCCAACCGTACGCCATTGTTTCTGATCGAATGCTGGTACGAACAGATCTTCTCCTGCAAATACGGTCAAGGTCTTCTCCCTGCTTTCGAGTAACTCGGGCAACCCACCCGTATGATCATAATGTTTATGAGAGAGGACCACCGTATCTATGGAATCAGTCTCTATTCCCATGAGCCTCATGTTGCCAAGGAGATCCTTTCCGTCAGTCCCCGTATCAAACAGCATTCTGAAAACGTTGTTTTTCGAGTATTCTATCTCAAAGAGAAAGGATAGTCCATGATGGGCCTTTATCCCTTTCAGTTTTCCAGCCATATCATCCATCAGCACGGATACTTTGATCGATTTTGTCAATAGACTCACCTTCTGTTGTTATAATTTTTTTCTACCAGTTTGTACAGTCTTTCGTCTTTTTCCATGAAGAGTATACACTGATGCTCTTCCCGATTGGTAAAACCTCTTGTACCAGACCGTTGATGTTCCACTCGGTTCAGATCGAACTGATCGGTTGATTTGATATCATTGAAGATCATTTTAAACTGTTTTGAAGTCGTCAGTTTTTCGATTGCAACGATTCCCATCGCCGAGGCCATAAACTTCAGTTTGGCATAAAACAGAAGATTCTTTATCTGCTTGGGAAGGGGCCCGAAACGATCTCTGATCTCTTTCTCGATATCATCGAAATCCCTCAGTTCTTCAACCATCGCGATCTTACGATAGATCTTCATCCGTTCGATGTTATTCTCTACATAGTCTTCAGGAATCATGACCTCAAAATAGAAGCCCTTCAGCTCTACATTCGTTCTCGGTATCTTTTTGTCCGTCTCATCCGTCTTCTTGCCCTGTTTCATTCCATGTCTGACCATGACGTCATCGAGAATCTGCCGATAAAGGTGCAAGCCGATGGTGTTGATCTCCCCATGCTGTTCCATACCGAGAATATTTCCGATTCCACGTATTTCCATGTCCCGCATGGAAATCTGTATACCGCTTCCCGCACCGTGGAATGTCGTTATCGCCTCAAGTCTCGATTTGGTTTCCGGCTTCATTTGATGGTTTTTCGGATAAAGGAAATAAGCGTAAGCCCTCCGGTCACTTCTTCCCACACGACCTCTGAGCTGATACAACTGTGAAAGGCCGTATCTCTGTGAATCATCAATAATCAACGTGTTGGCGTTCGGAATGTCCACGCCGCTTTCTATGATGGTAGTACTGAGAAGGAGGTCGCTCTGTCCGTCATAAAAATCGTTGACGGTCGATTCAAACAGCTTTTTCCTCATCTGTCCATGAGCAAGCCCTATCTTGATATCCGGAACGATTTTTCTGAGATCCTCAAAGACCTCCTCTATATCCTCAACCCGGTTATGTACGTACATGACCTGTCCGCCTCTTGAAACCTCCCTCAATATGGCCGTCTTTACAAGTTTTTCGTTAAACGGGGAACTCGCCACTTCGATCGGTATTCTTCCGGGTGGCAGGGTGTCAATGATAGACATATTTTTTATTCCTGAAAGACCCATGTAAAGTGTCCTTGGAATAGGTGTGGCCGAAAGAGTTAAAACGTCTATCTTTTCCTTATACGTCTTGATTTTCTCTTTCTGCTGGACTCCGAACTTCTGCTCTTCATCGATGATCAGCAGCCCGAGATTGTGATACTGAATCGTCCTGGAAAGCAGGCTGTGAGTCCCAATCATGATATCGATCTTTCCCTCTTTGAGTTTCTTCACGATCTCACTCTTCTGTTTCGAAGTTACAAAACGATCCAGCAGCCGCACCTTAAGGCCAAAATCTTTCATTCTTTCCTCAAATTTTGTAAAATGCTGTTTGGCCAGAACAGTCGTCGGGACGAGCATGGCAACCTGTGTCCCCGAACAGACCGCCCTGAAGGCAGCCCGCATGGCAACTTCCGTCTTACCGGACCCCGCATCACCAAATATCAGTCTGTCCATCGGAACTTCTTCTGCCATATCGCCAAACACCTCGGCAATCGCCTTGTCCTGAGCGGGTGTTTCTATATGAGGAAAGCTGTCAAAGAATTTATTTTCAAGTTCCGGATCACCTTTCATGATCAATCCCTTCGTCTTTGAACGGATGGCATACAGTTTCAGCAGCTCTTCAACTTTCTGCTCAATATCCTCTCTGACCTTCTGTTTCGTATTTGACCACGTTTTACTCTTGAGATTGGTCAATTTAATGAGATTTTCATCCCCTATATATTTATGAATTCTGTCGATATTTTCTACCGGTACAAAAATAGAGACCCCCGAATCGTATTCGAGTTTCAGATATTCACGAGTTCCGGCAAAATTCGTGATGACTTCATTTCCCTTATACTTGCCTATGCCATAATCCTCATGAACGATATAAGTCCCGATTTCTATACTTTCTTCATCGATGATCGTTTCAGTCTCATACTCCAGGAATTTTGAAGCCTTTTTTGTCCCTTTCTTCATCCTGATTCCCGTCGTGTCGAGGTTGATCACCTCATACATACCCAGTTCTTTTTCATCGAATTCGGGTTTAACATCTGAGATATTCACCCAGTTCCCAACTCTCAGCAACTGTGATTCACTGATTCGGAGATGATGATAATAGATCTCCCGATATTCGGTTCTTGGAAAGATCTCCATCAGATCTTTTTCATACTGTAAAATAGCCGTTAAGCCATCTTCTACATCCACATAGATGAATGAATACCCTTCGAGAAGTTTTATAACGGAAACGGAATTTTTAAGAAAGATCGGTGCAAGCGCGGTATATTCAAGTGGATGGGTTTCAAGGTCCTCAAGGAACGGACTGTTCGGATATTTTGCCTGAAGTTTTTTAACCCTTTCACAAAACACTTCACTGTTTTCCGCATCGAGGATGAATTCTCTCGCCGGGGTCAGATAACAACTTTCTGCTTTATCGGTCATCCTTTGTGTTTCTACGTTGAATTCCCTGATTTCAGTTATCTCGTCGTCAAAAAATTCTATTCTGTAGGGCTTTACATTATAAAGTGGAAAGTAATCAACGATGAATCCTTTCTGTGAATATTCACCCGGTTCCTTTACGATAAAGACCCTTTTATACCCCGTCGTGTTCAGATAATCGGTAAGCTCTCTTGTCGTAATCGTATCACCAACACAGAGTTTTCTCGTCTTTTTTTCAAGTTCGTCAAATCCGATGGTATTCTGAAGTAACGTTAGACAGGTTGTCAGAATGGGTTTCTCACTGCTGTTGAAATTCAGAAGTGTCTTCATCCTCGATCTGATATTGGAAAAGGAGGCCGTTACAGGTTCAAACGGAAGTACATCAAGTGGCGGAAAGAGCATATAATCCTCTTCATTACTCAATTCAAGGTATTTCCTGAAATATTTTGAATCGGGGAAAACAACGACGGTCTTTTTTTGTTTCTCTCTGATTATTTCTATAATCTCCGGCAGTTTTTCAAAGAAATTTTTTTCTCCGGTTACCACTGCAACCCGATTTGATAATGTTCTTTTTTTAAGCTGTTCTAATGATTGGACCAACATGATATTTCCCTTCTCTTGATTTAACCACAAGTACATCGAGCATAAAAGGCTTTGATGACTCTTTTTTTGATTTTATCTTATCTCTTTCCTCTGTCGTATCCGCTTTTTTTCTATAATAAAACAGTAAATTCTTATCTCTTGAAAAGGTCAGCTTTTCAGCCGAATATACGGGCACATTCTTATAAATCCCTACGATTTTCAGTTTTCCTTTACTCCCATATCTCTCGATGATAAAAGTCAGTGCCCTTTTAATCTCTTCAACCTGATACCCGCTCTTAGCCACGGGCGGTCTTTTTATCGGAAAGCGCATTGCGGCGGCAATCGTTTCTTTCACCCGAGGCTCAAAATCCAGTTCAGAATCTGATACTTGGGTGGAGAAATCGACGGTCTCTTCAAAATGAAAAAAACGTTCCTGATCCCTGCTGAATTCCGAATCAAGAGTTTTCAACCGGACTTTTTCAAAATCCAAATCGGTCGTTTCAACACCGACAGATACCTCCTGCAGCCCATCGGAATCGTTCAGACTTAAGGGAATCTTCAACTGATCAAACTCTCTGAGAGAAATCTCTCTCTCTTTCAAATCATTATTTTTGAGAAAAAAGGAATCGGCGAGAACCTTATTTATCTCAGTATCACCGGAAATGACTAAGTCATGTTTCAACAGGACCGTCTCTATTCGAACCGTATAATCTCTCCCAACCTCATCGGAAAAGGAATGGGACAATTCGGGAACAAAACCGATATCCTCCGTAAAAAAATCGGGTGGTGGGGAGTTATCAGATTCACCAAAGACCTTCGGATCCGGTGAATCATCTTCAAGGGTATTCAGTATCAAACGCTCTTCAGGATTTTCAGGCGAAAGAATTACCGCAGATGAATCATTCAGTATATCGCTTGGTTTTATCTCAACAGGAGTAGAATCGGCGGTCTTATGATCGATGATCTTCAGATTTCCTCTTTCTCTTTTTATTGTCTCCGCTATATCTTCAATGAATTGGCCTATTCTTCTGAACAAACGTACTTAAGCGCCTCCTTAAGCCGGTGAAAAGGTTCAAGAATGTCGATTTCATCACTGATTCTCTCAAGGAGCTTTATGTCCTCGCTCATCAACGTTCCGTTGAAGATGATCGTATACCCAGTATTGAGCGTCTCTTTCTGAAGCTCCTCCCTGACTCTCTCAGAAGCCCCTTCGTCCCCCATCGATGAATTGGTGATGTATATGGTAGGGGCCTTTCCCTGAAGATCCAACAATCGCGAATCATCGAGGAGGATATATTTCGGTTTCTCCTGAATATTCTGAAGGAGCTTTTTGGCAATGACATCTACCATGAGATATTTCTCTATCGAATTCCCGTATAATATTTTTTGTAAACCGGTGGGTTTAATCGGTTCAGAGTATTTGAATTCGACCGGGATGGCATACGGATCCGTGATCATGATACCGCCAAGATATTTATTCTCATCCATTCTGGTAACCATCATATAACCAATTGACATCGTTATATCTGACATTTTACACCTCGTTTATCCCCTATTTTCAAACAAACAGCTTTCTATTTACAGATGCACATCAAGAAAATGTCCCCTGTAATCATCTTCGGCAGAATTTTCCTCTTCCTCCGTTTTTCTCTCTCTTTTAAAATTAAAATACTGATTTTTATTCTGTTCTTCCGTAGAGGATTTTGTCTCTTCCTGCTCGGTCTTTTTTAACACACGAGTGGATTCAGTATCTCTCTTTGTTTTCTCTACCATTTCACTGGCTTCAGCTTCCTGGGCAATCTGCTCGACATTGGATAGATGTGCAATCTTTTCCGCTGCGAGAGGGGCACGAACAAAGTTTGTCTGCATTTCAACAGGACCTGTCATACTCATCCACCTCCTTTAAACTCTTATGGGTCAATTTTCCTTTCCGAGAAATCGGTTCATCTTCGCCTTCAACTTGATCATAATCCCTCGATGTATCTGAGATATCCTAGATTCTGTTACACCAAGGATCATGGCGATTTCTTTGAAATTTAATTCCTCTACATAATAGAGCGATAAAATCTGTCTTTCTCTTTCCTTTAATTCGGAAATCTCTATCTTAAGCTCATGCTCCAACTCTTCTTTATAATAAATTTCTTCGGGAGACTTGATATCACTCGAAAAAACCTCGGTAAAATCCTCTGATTCCAAATCGGTCTTGGAAGAAGAATCCGAAAGAAAACCGTCAAGGTTGAGTAATTGCCTTCTTGACATCTCTTTCAGTGCCAGAGTTACCTCTTTTTTAGTCAGATCAAGATGTTTCATAAGCTTCTCTTCATCCGGATATTGCCCGTCAATACTCTGAAGCTCTATTATCCCGTTTTCCACCTTTTTCATTAAATGTCTCGTATTTCTGGGTATCCAGTCAATCTTACGCAGATAATCGTACATTGCCCCTCTGACTCGTTTCATGGCAAACGTAAAGAAGGCTGCACCCTTTGTGTCATCGTATCTCTCTCTGACATTCAACAATCCGATAAGCCCTTCCTGGATAAGATCATCTACTTCCACATTTTCAGGAAGCGAACTCTTCAACGAAATGGCAATCGCCTTAATACGGGGAAGAAAATAACGTACTAATTCATCCGATGTCATACTTTTCTGATATTTTTTATAGGGCATTCTATTCATGATCAGACACCTCAAATCTGTACAACTTCAGTCTTTTCTCCTCCTCCTACTTTTCGAACACTCAACATGCCTGTAGCGAGATTATATTCTATACTCCTCGCTCGGTTCCCCCCCACATCGTCAGACTTCAGACGGATTTTATATTTCATCAATGTCTTTTTCACCGATTCTATATTTCGTTTTCCCACTTCCATCGATGAACCAGCTTTTTTAAACATCGCTGCTCCTCCGGCAATCTTTGCTTCAAGGGAAGAAGTAGAAGCACCGATTTTTTTCATCTCTTCAAGAAGCATAGGAATTCCGGTATCGGCGTATTTCCCCGGTTTTGCCACCGTTCGGCCACCACTGTCCGGAAGCATGACATGAATCAGTCCACCAACACCTGAATTTTTGTCAATGATACAAACACCAACGCAGGACCCCAACCCCAGAGTAACCAGAACCTGTGGCGTTTTCGCAGCAATGTATTCACCAATTCCTATGATTGTCTTCTGACCCATTGAATATCACATCCCAATACTCTTAAGGAGCTTGGGGATAGATTTGGGTTCCATGATCTGAAACAGATAGGCTTCTACGTTCATCTGAGAATCTATCTCAAAATTTGTTTCGATAAGTATACTCTTATCCTCTTCTTCAGCATATTCAAGACAGGTTTCAGCCACGATTGCCGTCACCATATCCGTTGTAACAAATGGGATATCCGAATTCAGATTAAGATTTGAAAACTGCGACAGAGACACGAGATAGGACCCACAGACTATATTTCCGAGCTCTCCGAAGACGGAACGCTGCATTTCATCCATCTGCGTCAGATCATCACTCCCCATTCCAATCAGAAGCTTTAGAATTTCTCTGGCAGGCTCCGAATCGAAAATAAGAAGGAGGTGCCCATTTAAATCCTCAAAAAATCTCATCTGTATCCCTACGGTTATCTTTTCAGGATCCTGAAACATAAACGGTATCTTTGAAATCTCAACAACGGAAACATTCGGAACCGTGATATCCACTTTCTTCCCCATCATCGTTGACAGAGCCGTCGCAGCATTTCCAGTTCCGATATTTCCAATTTCCTTCAAAGCTTCAAAATGATAAGATTCCAGGTTATCGTAAACTGACATATTCCTAACTCCCCTCTTTTAATTTTTTTTCTTTTTTTCTTCTCTCCTGTTGCAGGAAGAAGATATATTTTACAAGTCTGTCTTCTTTACTTCTTGAGAAGGCAAGATATTTCACACCGTATATCTGGTTTGCGGTATCTATACTGCGATCTGCCCTGACAATCTCCGAATCCTGCTTGTCGAGCTCAATCCCACCACCTATATCGAGATTAAGAAGCAATCTTGTTCCTATCGTAATCTTCTGCGCGGTTACCATCATTATTCCACCGGCACTAATATCCTTGGTTATATAATTATATTCCGTTTCATCGCCGGAATCTTTAAAGAAAAAAGATCCCTGCTTAAAAAAGGGTATTCTGACAAATTGACGGCGTTGAACCTTCCTTGCCTCATCCGGAATTGTCATATAGGTAACGTAAAACCCCTCTTCATTTTTTTCATAAGAGATAACCTTTGAAAGAAAGATATACATAGAACTCTTGTCAAACATCTTGACATATGCCCTTACTCCAACCGGTATGGGGACATACTGCCCTTTATAACTCGGCATGCCTATGGTCATGACTTTTCTAACATAATCCAACTCAAATATGCTACTTTTGTAAACCCCTGCAATATCCGGATCAGAAATGTCAAGCAACAGCGGTTTCCCGATTTCCAGAACTGATCTTGTAGCTACTTTTAAATTAAAATAATCCATAAAATCATCCCTTAACGTCAGAAATTTGAGTTTGGTTTACAACTTGATGTTAAAAGAATTCACACGTTCCTGAACGGTGAACAGATACCTCTTCAGTTGTTCACTCTCTTCGTCTGCACCTATTTTCATCCCATACTGAAACACATTATAATCCGTAAATTCATGTATCTTGTGAAATGTTATCTCAAAATCAGGCTGTATCAAATATATTCTACCGGTTACCGCCCTGATTCTTTCAAGAGAAAGAATACCGATCCCCGAAAGTGAAATGTCTTTTACAATGACTTCCGCTTCCTGTTCATCGGCAATGAGTCTGGCCTTTTCTATGACGGGAAAACGTTTGAAACTTCTCTGCTGCCTCACTCTCAGATTCTCAGGTTCAAGCATGAACCGCACAAGCAGTTCATTTCTCAACCCTTCTACTTCCGCTGCTTTGATACAACGCCCATCCCCGCTGATGATCATCGACGGAATAAAGATACTGAACGCAAGCTTTGTATCGTAAATCTCTTTCCATGAATTTAATTTATCCGTTTCAAACAACAGGGCCTTTCTATATTTTCCCATAAATACGGAGGAAAACCTTTTTCTGTCGCTATTCATTTCTGTTTCCCAATGGCTCAGATACAACAGTCTTGAAATAACTTCCTTTTTGCTATTCATACGACCCTACTTTATTCCAAACATTTTCTTGATCTTGGTAAGAAAGCCGCCATCTTCCAGATTGGACTCTATTCCATCTTTCAAGACCTGATCGGTTAAGCGCATGATCGTCTGTGCCGGTTGAGAATGCTTATGCAGCTCTATCAGCGGAATCTGTTTGATCACACTGTTGCTGACCGTCTTGTCGCTTCTGAGGATAAAGCGCTCCCTAACCTTCCAGCCTGCGAACTTTTCTATAACATAGGAAAAACGATCAAGGACTTTAATATCCTTTGCCGCATTTCGTGACTGATTCATGATCAGATACAGCTCCGGAAAGATCCCCTTGCTTGCCAGGACCTTTGCCAGTGTATAAACATTCATCAGGGCTGTCGGCTCGGGGGTGGTAACGAGAAACAGCTTATCCGCAGCAGAATAGAAGGAGATCAATTCATCCGTATACCCCGCCCCTGTATCGACAATTGCATAATTCATGTCTATCGCCATATGCATAAAATCATCGATAAATCGTTTCTTCGGTTCCTTTCTGAAAGCGATAAGATCTTGAACATCCGTTCCGCTACTCAGTAACCAGACCCCGTAACTGGTCGGGTAAATCACATCCTTCAGCTCCATATCACTGATCAGATAATCCCTCAACGTATTTTTTGTCGTCACACCCAGCAGGATATCGGCATTGGCAAAACCGGCATCAGCATCAAAGAGCAACACGCTCTTCTGGTTTTTAGCCAACGATACGGCAAGATTGGTCGCTATAACACTCTTACCGACACCGCCTTTCCCACTGGCGACAAGAATAATCTCAAGATTCTGGCTTGCGACTACCTGCTTAAGCGTCTCTGTTTGATCTGGCATCTTTAAGCACCTCTTTTACAATAATAGAAGCAAGTCTCTTTGAATCGGCAACCATTATATCCTCCGGAATTCGCTGTCCGTTTGTCACATAAGCGATCGGAATATCGTAATTATTTGTAATTTCTACAATCGATCCATAGCATTTCGTCTCATCTGACTTCGTAAGGATCAGATGGGTCGGTGAAACAACCGAAAACTGCTCAATAATATCAAACTGATCGCTCTTTCTGATATTCATTCCTTCAGTCAGGAAGATATATTTTGGTTTTACAATCTGAAGGTACCGGTTGAGCTCCGACATCTGCATCTCATTACGCTGACTTCTTCCCGCCGTATCTACCAGTACGAGATCGTAATCTGTAAAGTTATTCAACATGGCTCTCAGTTCCCCCGGATTGTAGGCAACGCCGACTTCTATCCCCATGATATCCGCGCTCGTTTTTAACTGATCAACAGCGGCTATTCTGTACGTATCGATGGTTAAAATTCCGACTTTTTTTCTCATCTCAAGAGCAAGCATGGCCGCAATCTTTGTCAGAGTTGTTGTTTTTCCGACACCGGTAGGTCCAATGAAAAATATTATATCGCCTTTTTCATGATTCTTCAAAGGATTGTCCGTTTTTATAATGGGGTGCAGGATATCCACAAACTTTTTCTCAAATTCTATCGTATTGGAGCTTTTTCCCTGTGTGACAATCCTCAGGGATTCCACGATCTTTCTCGAGGTATCTTCGTTAATCTCGTGATTTTTCAAGGCTTTATACACTCTTTTATATTCATCCGGAATACCCGGTAAATAAGAATCCTTGTCCATTTTCTGCGATAATTCCTGCATGATCCTTTTCATCGAAATCATCTCACGTTTCATCTCACTGAGCGAACGTGTATCTTCTACTGACTCTTCAGAAACACTGAGCACCGTCTTTCTGGAGTTGTTAAAGGCATTCTGATTATAATTCTGATTCATCTTTCCGGTTCTTGAATAAGTCTGCTGCTGTACAGGTCTTTCATAATCCATTTCAGGAATTGACGGGGTATAGACCTTCTTTCGCTGCTGATAACCTACCGGAGCCTGAACGGGATTTTCTTCTTCTTTGATAAGCGTGTTCTGCGCCAGAATCTTCTTCAACTCGTATAGTTTTTTACTGTCAACCCAGCCGTCGTATTCGTTTTTCGTATCGCCACTCCGGCCTGACTCTCTCTTTTTCTCCTTATCATCGGCAACAGCGGTTACTTCATACTTCACACTGCTCCCTATCCCGAGAAAACCGCCTTTCTTGAATTTTCTCGTAGAGAGGATGACGGCATCCTCCCCGAGTTCACTTTTTATTTTCTTTAAAGCCGTTTTCACATCATCTACAACATACTTTTTTATCTTCATAATTTAATCACCGTTTCAACACTGAATGGTATATCTTCCACAAGCTCTTCATAAGACATCACCGCAATACTCTGCAGGGATCTTTCTACCGCACGCCTTAAGTACACCCTTATATTTCCGGAACACACAATTACCGGCATATGACCATTCTGCATGATCTTTTCAACGCCTTTTGACAGCTTGTCAATCAGTTGTTGCATCAGATCGGGATTCAAGGCGAGGTATCTTTCATCTTCCATTTCCCTTATCTGCGAGGCAAGCTGTCTCTCCAGATTCGGGTCGAGTCCGACGGCATGAATCTGCCCGTCATCCGAGCGGTTAGAAATACAGATCTGCCTCTTCAAAGCCCTTCTGGTAAACTCCGTCAGATAATCAAGATCTCTCGTCTTTTCAGCGTATTCAGAAATCGTCTCAAAAATTACGGGCAAATTTCTGATGGAAACCCTTTCTTCGAGAAGATTCTGAAGTATTCTCTGCATCTCATAGACTTTCAGAAGATCCGGAATAACTTCGTCTACCAATTCCGAAAAATTCTCCTTCAGCCCCTTGAGAAGGAGATCCATTTCCTTCCTACCAAGAAGATCATGGGCATGTTGTTTGACGATTTCAGAAAAATGAGTTGCAAAAACACTTGGTGGGTCGACAACCGTATAGCCCTGTGTCGTTGCCAACTCTCTCTGAGTTTCATCAATCCAGAAAGCATCAAGACCAAACGCAGGCTCTTTGCTTGTTATGCCTGGTAATGCACCCTGTGCAGTTCCTGGGTTTATAGCAAGAAGTCTGTCCGGCCAAAGCTCATATTTTGTCAACTCCGTTCCCTTCAATTTTATCATATATTCATTGGCTTTCAACAGGACACTGTCACGAACCCTGATAGGACTCAGTACCAGTCCGAGTTCATAAGCGGTTTGTTTTCGCACCATCGTAATCCTGTCGAGAAGATCTCCCCCCTGCCCGGGATCGGCAAGCGGAAGAATGCCATAACCAAATTCAACATCAAGGGTATCCGATTGAATGATCTCAGAGACCTCTTCAGCCGACGTCAATGAGGGAGCTGCCGGCGCTGCCTGTTGTTCAGCCGAACTTCCCGTATCTCCACCGGCAATTGGCGAAGGGGGAGGCCCCTGAAGGCCGGAAAAACCCCCGGTTGTCCCACCGCCAGAGGCAGAAGATTTTGCAGCTTCTTTTTCGTTTCTTGATGAAAAAAAGGCAATCAGCATCAATCCGCCACCGAGAACGATACCAAGGAACGTCGGAAGCGGCGTGAACAGGGTGAGAAAAAGAAGTACACCCCCGGTCAGATAAAGCACTTTATTTTCACTGGTGAGTTCTTTTATAAGATCATTTCCAAGATTTGATTCCGATGCGGAACGGGAAACAAGTATACCGCTGGCCGTTGAAATGAGAATTGATGGGATCTGTGAAGCCAGGCCGTCACCAACGGTAAGAAGCGTAAACGTGGCAGCCGCCTCACCTATCTCCATTCCCTGCTGCACAACACCGATAAGCAAGCCGCCTATGATGTTGACAAACACGATGATGATCCCGGCTATGGCATCTCCACGGACAAATTTACTCGCACCATCCATTGCACCATAAAAGTCGGCCTCTCTCCGGATATCCTCTCTTTTTTTCCTTGCCTCATCTTCTGTAATCAAACCGGCGTTATAATCCGCATCAACACTCATCTGTTTACCCGGCATCGCATCAAGTGTAAACCTTGCACCGACTTCGGAGATTCTCTCCGCACCTTTTGTGATAACGATGAACTGTATGATAACGAGGATGAGAAATATGATCAACCCAACGATATAATTTCCACCCACGACAAAATCCCCAAAAGTCCGGACTACCTTACCGTCAAAATTCTTTCCGTTCAGGAGTATGAGTCTCGTCGATGTAACGTTCAAGGCAAGCCTGAATATCGTTATAACAAGCAGTATACTCGGAAAGGAAGACAATTCAAGCGCTGATTTGACATACATGGTCGACAGGATAATCAAAAGGGAGAAGGCAATATTGATTATCTGGAAAACGTCCAGCATAAACGTCGGTACGGGAAGAATCATGAGGAACACGATTCCAACTATCATTAAGGAGACAATAATATCCTGATTTTTCAAGCTTTACACCTTCCCTGCTTTCTGAAAGATAAAGGCCAGAACTTCCGCAACTGCCCTGTACATATCATTTGGTATCTCTTCACCAATCTCCACCCTTTCATAAAGTTCCCAGGCAAGAGGTTTATTCTCATAAAGCGGAACATCATATTCCTGTGCTATTTCTCTTATCCTCAAGGCTATGTGATCGGCCCCCTTTGCAACCACTACCGGTGCCGCCATCTTTTCCAGTACAAACCTGATGGCAATGGAAATATGCGTTGGGTTGGTTACAACAACCGTTGCCGATGGAACTTCCTCCATCATCCTTCTCTGGGACATCTCAGCCATCTTCTGACGTTGCTTCTGTTTGATCTGAGGGTTACCTTCTATATCCTTTCTTTCATCCTTTATTTCCTTTTTCGACATTCTGATGTTTCGGCTGTGTTCCCATCTCTGATAAAAAAAATCCGCGAAGCCGAGAACGATGAGCGCTGCGGCTATCTGTATCGACATGTTGTAAAGCGATTCCATCATAAAAGTCAGAGACTCCGATATCGAATAATCCGGGAGTAAAAACAATGTATCCCAGATACCCGCTATATATGAATAGCCTATAAAACCGAGAATTGCAAGTTTCGCGAGATTCTTCAGCAGTTCAATCACCGATCTCAGCGAAAACATTCGTTTAAACCCTTCTATCGGATTGATCTTTTTCAGATCAAATTTAAAGGCATTCTTCAAGACAAAAAGACCTTTTGTCTGAGCCAGACCGAGAACAACCGCGATCAGAACACCCGATAACAGGATAACGGCAAGAGCCAGGGTCACTTCCTGAAGATTTACCGTTATATACTGTCCCAAGTCAGTATATTCATGATAATCTCCCATATTCGGCAGTTCAACAAAAAAAGTCAATGTCTGCTTTAATCCGTTATACAAAGTCGGAATCATAAATCGCAAGACCACAATAACCGCAAGAAAAACAGATGCCATCGCAAGATCCTTCGAGTAGGCTACCTGTCCTTCTTCCCTTGCCTTCTGCTTCCTACGGGGAGTCGCCTCTTCAGTTTTATCGGGATCCGGTGGAGCAAAAAACTGAATATCATATCTGATTTTGAATTTTAAAACCCATTCATTGTCTGGAATATCCAATCTCCAAGCTCCTGAGTATATCTTACCACAGTCTCCGCAAGAATGGGTAAGAGTCCTATAATAATGATAAATCCAACCAGTATTTTCAAGGGGATCCCGACTATAAAAACGTTAAGCTGCGGCAGCAATTTTGCCATAATCCCAAGTACTACGGTAACCAGCAGCATAAAAACAATCAGTGGAATCCCAACCTTTATTCCAAGCTCAAAGACACTTCCCAGAATAAGCGAGATGTTCAGGCTTATATCCCGACTGAACACCATCACATCAGCGGGAAATTTTTCAAAACTTTCGATAAAAGTGGTGATCAATACCATTGGTCCCTTGATTATCGTAAAGATGTACAGTCCGGTGAGGTAGACAAGCTGAGCAACGATAACACTTTGCGTCTCACTCTGAGGGTCAAATACGTTTGCAGCGGCAAAACCGACCTGATAACCGAAGATATCCCCTGTAAACAGCAGGGCGTAAAAAAGGATATTCGCCACCAGTCCGGCTGAAACACCATACATAAAATTCACAAATTCTATTGCAACGATCTCTCCTACGGGTATGTCAAGGGGAATGTATTCCGGTACATAGGATAACGTGATAAATGAAAGCAGAATGACCACAAAAACCTTCATCATCGACGGAATAGTCCGACCGGAAAAAAAAGGAGCAGAGACAAAAAGACCGGATAATCTCGCTAAAATGGCAGTCCACGGAAGAAATCTGAAAAACAACCAGTTCTGTAATAAAGGATCCATTTAACTTCCCGCTTATATTAAGGTAAAATAATAATTAAAAATCTGAACAAAGTAATCTATGAGATTTTCCAGCATCCATCCGCCAAGAAAAACCAGCGTCAGCATGACAACCAGTATCTTCGGAACCATTGTAAGCGTTTGTTCATTGATGGAAGTAACAGCTTGAAAAATTCCTATCATCAGACCAACAGCAAGGGCGAGTATCAGAGCAGGGGCCGCTGTTATCAAAGTCGTATAAATCCCTTCTCTCACAACATCAAGCATCGATTCTACCGTCATTTAATCCCTCCAGAAAAAAATCACATCTGTCGTATTATTATACCACGCATAATCTCTTAATTATTTACTGAATTTATATATGATATACTTCATTAGCAAAATGCAGATAATCTATGAGGAAGGAGATGTTCGGAATGAAAAAGAGCATGATCATACTGCTGTTGGCAGTACTTTTACTCGGTGTCAGTGCCTTTTCACTCGCGCCTATTCAGGTGAGTGTTTACAACACAACGGATGAAGAGGTCGCAATCAATTACAAGTATAACGGAGATTATGCCTATGAATTCAGTGAAAACATGTGGAATGCAATGTCCGAAGGGGTTGAAAAGGCCGAATGGCTTATGATTCCTCCAAAGACGGAAGTGAAGATATTGATCGACAGACTCAGTTTTGTGAGAATTCTGATGAAAAACAAACACAACGGATTATGGTATACCCATCTTCAGATTCCACTTCAGGCCTATTTTGAAGGACAGGTATTAAAGATCAGATCATTTTAAAAAAGAGACGGAATCTGTGATTCCGTCTCTTTTTTCCAACAACTCATTTCAACTTATTCGAGTATCGGCTTGATATCAATCTTCCACCCCGTCAATCTTGCCGCAAGTCTGGCATTTTGACCACCTTTCCCGATCGCCAGGGAAAGTTGTGTCGGCGGTACCCATATTCTTGAAATGTGATTTTCCTCGTCGAGGATTTCCACTTCTATAACTTCAGCCGGAGCCAATGAGTTTCTGATGAGAATCTCGATATCCTCCGACCATTCAAAAGCATCTACTTTCTCCCCGTTCAGTTCGTTTACAATATTACTGATTCTGATTCCATTCTCGCCAATACAGGCACCAACTGGATCTACCTGATGGTTCAACGATCTGAGAGCCACCTTGCTTCTCACTCCAGGCTCCCTTGAAATCGCCACGATTTCCATCACACCGTTTGCAAGTTCAGGAACTTCATTATAGAGCAGAACCTTAAGGAATTCTCTTGAGGTTCGGTTAACCCTCATATAAGCTCCTCTCGGGCTCTTTTCAACCGCTTCAATATATACCTTAATCATCTTGCCGTTTTCAAAACTCTCTCCCGGTATGAGCCTGTCATTTGTAATGACGGTTTCTACCTTCCCCACACGAATCTCATAACCGTTTGAAATCGGTCTCATGATCTCCGCACTCGCAAGACAATCCACCATATCCTTGTACTGATTATAAAGGCTGTCCTTTTCAAGTTCACGCAATTTCTGTATCAAAACCTGCTTTGCAGTCTGAGCGGCTATTCGATTGAACTTCTTGACATTGATCTTCTGGCTGATCTCTTCACCGATCTTGGCATTATGCTTGATTCTTCTCGCTGTCTTTATATCGATCTGATAGTTTTCATCTTCTACCTCTTCAGGTTTTTCAACAACGAGGTACTGCCTGAAGATAGAAATCTCGCCAGTCAGTTTATCTACCGTTATCTCAACATGTTCCTCTTCTTTGAATGCCTTTTTATAGGAGACTTGCAACGCCCTTTCAAGCGCCTCAATAACTTCATTCTTTTTTATCCCCTTTTCCTCTTCGAGTTGTTCCAAAGCCTCGATTAAATTAATGTTCATTTTAAACCTCCAAATATAACTGTGCCTTTTTCACGTTCTTATAGTCTATCTCAAATTCTCTTTCCGAATCTCTTTCCAGTACACATATCTTCACATCGTCCAGAACCCTGTTGTATCTCACCAACTTTCCAATAAACACCGTTCTCTTTTCAACCGGAAGTTTTGTGATGATCTTTACGGATGACCCGCAGAATCTCTCGTAATCCTTTGGATTCCGCAATTCTCTTTCTACTCCCGGAGAGGACACCTCAAGAAAATACGATCCTTCAATCAAATCCAACTCATCGATCCGAGGTCCGATTATTCTGGAGGCATCTTCACAATCCTGTACGGTAATCGCCCTTTCCAAATGGTCTATATAAACCTTTAAAGTCTTATTATTTCTGGTTGCCGAATAACTTACATCATAAAGTTCAAGTCCCAATTCTTTAAGAGCTTCCTTGGCAATTTCCTCAACAATCCCCATCTTTTTTTTCATAGTCATGCCCCCTGAGCGCTTTCTAATAAGTTTCAAAAAAATACAATTTAAGACAATGATCAACACCAAAATCATCAAACGTTCTCAGCTTTGAAGAAGCAAAAAAGGCCTTCCCTCAATTGCGCTAACATTTAAGGCGGGGAGACAATCACCCGCCTTAAAATGCTGGTATCTATTCAACTGCCGATTAGCACTATAACAAAATTTCGAGGGCAAGGCCCTCGAAATAAGTTTTACGTATCTGAAAACATTCTACCAGAAAATGGACGAGAAGTCAACTGCTAATTTTAGCTACGCTAAAATTAGCTTGGGAGAAATACAATGCATTTCTCCTTGCCTTATCCTTAAATACGCCTCACTAAAACTATCTTGCGAGAAATACAATGCATTTCTCCTTACCTTATCCTTAAATACGCCTCGCTTAAACTACCTTGGGAG
>DAINPP010000020.1:34875-48133 GCA_036743375.1 Thermotogae bacterium
ATGCATTTCTCCTTACCTTATCCTTAAATACGCCTCGCTTAAACTACCTTGGGAGAAATACAATGCAACTCTCAGTACTTCGTTCCTTTCGTCAATATTCTCAAGGAATTGCAAAACTTTGCGCTTAATGTGATTCCCTCTTTCTGGCTTCGAGCAGAAGGCGATCCGTTTCCTTCACCTGCTCCCTTTGTTTTATCCAGAATGATTCATGCATGGTTGCATTCAATTCGTCCACCGTTTTCCCCTGCTGTTCTACCCAGGTGTAATATTTCAGATTATGCCATCTCTTCCTGACTGCATAGGTACCTTCCTGAATCCAGTCCGTCTTAACACCTTTAAACAGCATCTCATATCTGACCTTTGCTTCACAGGTATCCATCTTCCCAAACTGTTCATCGAGATCCTTCATAACGGAACCATATCGACCTATATTATCCGTGGCGATGGTAAAAACGATGTCGTCTTCAGTCATATCGTAATACTTGGCAACCTTGATGGCGCTGTAAAGGTTACAGACGCCTGAAATACCGAATATCTGAGACATCATCTCTACATCCTGTTCCTTAATGCCCTGCTTTTTCAGAAAGTCTTTTCCAACCGTATCGGTGAGAAGCTGAAGGCCTTTCTTGGATTCCATATCATCTACGGCCACCATCGCATCCATATTCATCACGTTGTGTATCCAGGTGACATGCTTGTCGCCTATTCCCTGAATGTCATGTCCGCCATAACCGTTGCTGATCAGCGTTGGACACTGTATCGGTTCTGAACCGACGATCAGACATCGAGGATAAACCTCTTTCAGTCTATCTCCACAGGCAATCGTACCGGAGGATCCCATAGACGAGACAACGGCGGAGGCCTTGCCTGTTCCAATCCCCTTTCCTTTCAGTTCTTCCGTCAATTCGACCAGGGTATTTCCGGTCACATAATAGTGGAATCTATAATTCCCCATTTCCTCAAACTGATTGAGTACCTTGACATTTTCCGGATCCTCAGCTTTCAGTTCTTTTGCCTTATCGTATATTTCCTTCACATTGGATTCACAGCCGGGAGTGGGGATGACATCGGCACCATATCCCCTGATGATGTCAAATCTTTCCGTACTCATCAATTCAGGAAGTAAAACCAGTGAGTTGAAATTCATCCGGCAGCCAACCCATGCCCCGCCAATTCCGTAATTTCCCGTAGACGGCCAGATCAGTCTGTCCTTTTCAACATCCACTTCACCTCTTAATACCTTCTCCATTAATATGGAATAGGTAGCTCCCACTTTGTGGCTCTGTGTCGGAAAGTCTTTTCCGTATAGAACGACTATATTCGCATCAACACCCGTCAGCTCCCTCGGAACCACAAAGTATCTGATCTTATTTTCACGGTCTTTCCAGGTGATATTGAAAAAATTTATGGGATCAAGCGGATCTTCAGTCATTGCCTTCAAGGCCTTTTCCCTTGTTACGCGATCAATCTTTTCCGGATGAAGCATTTCTTCAAAAGTTGGACCCAAAACATTTTTTTTCATTTTCACACCTCAATCTTTTTATATTTACAAGCGGCTCATCAAACCGTCGAGAACAGTCTGATGTACAACCGTTAAAACTCCCGTTATAAGTCTTTTAAAATTATATCATAAATTCTCATGCTATAATTGTATAGAATTTTTATCTGGGAGGGAATAACATGAGAGAAATGACAAAAGCCTTTTTACTCGATGCATTTGCCGGTGAATCACAGGCACACATGAAATACGCAATCTTTGCAGAAGAAGCAGAAGCTAAAGGAATGAGTGGTCTTGCAAACCTCTTTAAGGCCATTTCATATGCAGAATACGTTCACGCCAAAAATCACCTGAAAGCCCTTGGACTCGTCGGTTCCGCACCGGAAAACATACAGCAGTGTATCGACGGCGAGAATCATGAAGTAGAGGAAATGTACCCGGTTTATCATGAAGTTGCAATATTCCAGGAGGAAAAACAGGCACAGAGAAGCTGTCATTACGCCCTTGAAGCCGAAAAGATACACGAGGATATGTACAGAAAAGCAAAAGAACTAACCGATAAGGGAGAAGACTACCCGGCAAAGAAGATCTTCATCTGTCCGGTCTGTGGTCACACGGCAGAGGAAGCCGCACCGGAAAAATGTCCCGTTTGTGGTGTTCCGGGAAATAAATTCAAAGAATTTTAATTACAGAACACTTAATCAGCGTTAAACAAAGGGGCATCCGGAAAATCCCGGATACCCCTGTACCCGATCAGCTTATTTACTGGAGATGAAAAATGTTTGAGTTGTTTATCACAGACCTCGATGGCACACTTCTTGATGATCAGAAAAATATTTCAGCGGAGAATCTTGAAGCCATTGGACGATTAAGATCAAAGGGAATAAAATTCACCGTGTTTACAGGAAGAAATTTTTCCTCTGCAGTCAGATATCTTGAAGAACTTGAAATAGATGGCCTCGTCGCACTTCAAAACGGAGCCATTGTCATGGATTTCCCCACACGGAGGATTTTAAGTGAAATTGGTTTAAATTCATCAATTGCAGGCGAGATCTATTTGGAGGCTAAGGAAAGAAATCTTTTTATCACTTTGTTTGCGAGATATAACGATATTCGTGATAAAAACCTTAAGGATATGTACACCGAAACGCACTCATGGACGGGAACCCTCTACGAAAACTATTTTGAGCACAACAGAAACAGGATCAGCATCGTAGACAGTCTGATCCCCTTCATCGACACTCATGAAGAAATAGGACAGTTCGCAATCATCGGTGATGTTCCGCATGTCAAAGTATTTCAGGATAAGATCAATGCGACGTACGGAGACCAAATCACCTCCGTTTCCTATCCGATGCCCGATGGCAGCTGTTTTCTCGAAGTTCTCGGGTCAAAAGTTTCCAAGGGCAACGCGCTCGAACCGCTGCTTGAGGAATACAACACGACAGCCTCAAAGACCGTATTCATAGGAGATAATTTCAACGACCTCCCGTTGATGAGGAAAGTGGGGCTTCCGGTTGCAACCGACAACGCCCTGCGTGAAATTAAAGATCATTGTAAGATGATTGTTGCCGATAATAATCATCATGCCGTAAAAGAGACGATAGAAAAGATCTTTTTTGACTGAAAATATGGTAAAATTCTGAGGTTTATAAATCGAGTGGGACGGATGGTCGCCGGAATTTTTCCGGAGGAAAGTCCGGACTCTCAGGGCAGGACGCCGAGTAACAATCGGAGGGAGTGATCCCTGGTCAGGGATATAGAAAAGCAAACCGCCATTTTATGGCAAGGATGGAAAGGTGAGGTAAGAGCTCACCAGCAATGGAGCAATCCATTGGCTTGTTAACCCCCGTCTTGAGCAAGGTCAAACAGAAAAGGCGAGCGGCCCGCTCTATCTTTTCGGGTAGACCGCATAGATAAATGACCATCTATTACAGAATCCGGCTTATAGTCCCACTCTTTATCTGATACAGCAGAATTTATCGGAATGGACCGTTTATTTCAATCCATCTTATTTATGGCGAGAGGAATGATTATGAGATATCATATTTATTTATGGTCAGCGGCTTTTTTCTGGGGCGTTTCCTTTATAGCCACAACGGTTATCGTAGAAGTTCTGCCGCCTGTTAATACTGCATTGATAAGATTTCTGCTTGCCTGGCTGGTTCTCGCGCTTTTAACAAAGGGGAAAAAGCCACAGGGAAAATTAAAAGACAGATTTTTCGGTGGCTTATGGGGGATAACTCTTTATTTCATATTCGAGAACTACGCTTTAAAATACACATCGCCGACCAACGTTTCACTGATTATCAGCACGATTCCCCTCTTCAACCTCATCTTCCTCAGGGTCTTTTCAAAGGTAAGAATCGACAAAAGGCATCTGACCGGATCACTGATAGCCTTTACCGGTGTTGCCGTTGTTATCATTGGAGATCAGTTCAGACTGGAGGTAAATCCGATTGGTGACCTTCTGACATTTGGCGCGGTGATCGCCTGGCTCATGTACACCCACCACGTCGTTCAGATTGAAAAGCAGAAGGCTCTTGAAAAGAAGATATACGGTCCGGCAGACACGTTGACACTTACGAGATCCATCACATTCTGGGGTTTTTTGATGCTGATTCCATCATCGCTTATCGAGTATGTCTCGCACCCTTTTGATTACCTTATCCTTTTCACCGACTGGCGCATCATTCTCAGTATGCTGTATCTCGGGTTGATCTGTTCAAGTCTCGCCTATTATTTCTGGAATGAATCGATAAGAAAACTGGGATCAAGAAAAACAACAAATGCCATCTATATCATGCCGTTAATCACCGCCGTTTCACAGGCCATTGTGTTAAAGGATATTCCTCATACCATCACCATCATCGGAGGAGTCTTTGTTGTTGCCGGATTATTTTATTCAGAAAGTAAAAAAGGGACTCAGAAAATCATCTCTACGGGTAGCGATAAAGGATCAACAAAAGATAAAAAAAGCAAGTGACATAAGATGATAATATATAAACTGAGAAAAATGAGCACGGAAGAACTGATTGAATACGCTCAGACGGGTACTCAAGAAGCCATTGAACTGATTGTCGAACGGTACAGGGATATGGTTTACAAGCTTTCACAGCAGTATTTTGGTACCTGGGCTGAAAAAAGTGATATAATTCAAAATGGGTTTGTCGGTCTTCTGAAAGCAATTTTTTATTACAGCAGCGAAAAAAAATCCAATTTTAATACGTTTGCATGGATGAGTATCAACTCAGAGATGAAGTCGTTTCTCACCTATCTCAACAGAAAGAAAAACAAGATGCTGTCCGAATCCGTATCATTCGAAGAGATTCTTCATGAATCCGAAGAGGATGAAGAAGGGACCTATTTTGTTACAAAAGAGCTGCTCGATGTTTACGAAAATCCCTATCACGATTCGACGATAGTAGAAAAGACGATATCCATGCTTCAAGATGCCGTTTCGGAAGAAGAATTCGAAGTCTTTAACCTCTTTCTCGATAAATATTCCTACGACGACATCTCCGAGATCAAACAGATGAAGCGAAAGAAAGTGGATAATACCATACAGAAATGTAAAAGGAAATTCAAAGAGATCTTTGAGTATAACAACGAAACGATCAGCTACTACGAAAACTGGCTTTCAGGGAGGATAAGATAAATGGTTTATATTCCGGGTCCAGGTTCAGGTAATAATACCAACCAGGAAAGACAAGAAAAAAAGAAGATCAGGATCGAGAAACCCGTTAAAAGAGAAAAAATAATACACAGCGTTGATGAAAAAAGAGAAAGACCTGTAGAACACCCTGCGGAAACAGAAAACAGACCCTCAACATCATCGATGAAAATGGATGGCAGGAAAGAAAAACGAGCACTCCCTTCAACTAAGGAAAAGACTCCCTTTAAGGGGGACGGGGTAAAAACCAGAACGGGATTTCTCCCGTATTTTCTCATGATCATAGCCGTTGTCATCGCCCTTATGGCCTTTTTCAGGATGATCGAAACGGAAAATGCCGTAACCGACCGTATGAATGCCATGAGTGCCAAGTACAATGAATGGTATCAGGAAATCAAACAACAGACAGAAGAAAATTCCGAATTGTTAAAACCCAACGGGGTAATCAATAAAACGCTGATCGCTTCAAACTTGATGAATGAATATATCGTAGGCATAGACGATATAATAAATGCCCGTCAGGAAAATGATTTTTCAAAAGTGGCCTTTGCAAGGCTTTTTATCAGCGGTTCGAATCCCGTTTATATTTCCGTCGAAGGAAATTCCAAGGTACTCTTCGCAAAAAATATAAATCCCGGGCTCTCTGAGGAAAGGTTTTATTATTACAAACAACCTCAGACAATGATAGAGGATAAAACCATCGTGATTCCGAGAAATTTCAAAATAACAAGCGGAAATTATGAAAATACCTATCTGCTCTTTTTCAATTTTGGTGATACAAAACTGGTAAAAATGGATGCACAGAAAATCTCCAATGTAATATCAAAATATAATATCTGGCTCCCAGCCAATTAGAAAATTTTAAAGGAAGTGTAATAATGGACAGTAAAACAAAGGCAATCATAGAAAACGAGATGGTAATCTCAGAGATTGAAAAAAAATGGAATTGTACCACTGACAGAGCCGTTCAACTCTTTTGTAAGGCATTAGGTTTAAAAAAACCAAATACCGATAAGCTCGATGCATGGAGTAAAAACAAATTAAAAAAGATGCATACGAGTCAAGCAAAATGCTGTTCGGATTCGCAGCAATCCGAATCACAGTCCTGCAGCTGCTCTTCATCAAGCTGCTCCGGCTGCCATGGGTCCTGTCATTAATGTAAGAAAATTCATCTTGTGTACACTGATGTTTCTTTGTGAAATATCAGTGTTTTCTGCTGAACCTTATACGGAAGAATCATTTTATTTAACGGCATTTCCCGTTATTGTTCTATTACTTGTCTGCCTTTTGACTTTTTCTCTGTTTAAAAACTTCTCAGGCAGAAAAAAGAGCCTGAAGGCGAAAAAAGAAAGTGAACAAGAGGCGCGCAAAGTAATCGAAAAAGAAGATGAAATAGCCTTCCTGAATACACAGATAGAGGCTGAAAAAAAACGTTATCAATCCATTATGGAATCAGTGAGAAGACAAAATGAAACAAACAGTGAATTTTACTCGGCAATAGCATCGGGCAGTGAAAAAAATATAGAGCAGGCAATGAAAAAATTAGTTCCGGAAATAGAAAAAGTCCTGATCAAATCATTTGCCAAAGGTGAACGAATAACAATAGATGAACTCGGAATAGATTTCAACAGACAGAAGGTTCTGACACTTGAAAAGTCCGTTTTATTTGAGGGATTCGACAAAGACAAAAGTGATAAAAAGATTTTCTTTTTTCCGGTAAAAGGGGAACAGCAAAATATCGGTGCCGTCATCATTCTTCTGAAAGACGAATGCCAGACAGATGATTCGTTTATTATGCTTCTGAACAATTTCGGATACATCCTCTCCACAAAGATCATCAGAAACAAATATGAAAAATACACACAGGATTTTCAGCAGAATCTCATCCTATCCCTCGTCAATATACTCGAATTATACGATAAAAACGAAAAGGGACATTCGGAGAGAGTGGCAAAAACAGCCGTTGAAATAGGCGAAGCCTTGAAACTGCCACAAAGCGATATCATCAAAATTTATTGGGTGGCGATGATTCACGATATAGGAAAGATCTTTCTCCCCTATTCCCTGCGCTCTAAAAGAGGCCGGATGACCGCAAAAGAATTCGAACTTTTTCAGAATCATTCCCTGTGGGGCGAAAAGATAATCTGTACAAACGATGAACTGGAAGATATTTCATCCTGTGTCAGACATCATCATGAGAGATGGGATGGTAAGGGGTATCCGGATCGACTTGAAGGGAAAAACATCCCCATTATTTCACGGATTATCACCGTTGCGGATTCATATGACAATATTCGATACAGATCTTATGAGTCGATGAAAACCGAAGATGACGGAGAAGCCCTTGAGAGGATTGCACAAAATTCCGGAAAAGCACTGGATCCCGAAATAGTAGAGGTATTTCTGAAACTGAAGTCTGATGAAAAGGAAGATGGCATTCATTAACACTTGACAAGAACATCTTTTTAAGATAGAATAGGGAGGTTTCATGTTGAGTATCTGATGGTTTGCGGCTGTAGTTCAATTGGTAGAATATTAGCTTCCCAAGCTGAGGGTTGCGGGTTCGAGCCCCGTCGGCCGCTCCATAAGAACCCCTTCTTTAAAAAGAAGGGGTTCTTTTTATAGATTAATCTCTATTCGATTTCTCCCGTTACTTTTAGCAAGGTACAGCAATTCGTCGCATTTTTGGATCAGCTCAGAGACTGAACTATACCGTGATACGTCAAATGGCTTTACGAGCCCCGCACTAAAAGTTACCGAATACCCCGTGATCTCGCTGCTTCGTTCTCCAAATTCGATTTTGATCCTGTTGATAATGTTAATGGCCTTCACGACTTCTACATCTCTCAGAACAAGGATGAATTCTTCGCCACCATAACGATAAAGCCGATCCTGTGGGCGTAATCCGTTCGTAAAACAGTCTGCAAACAGCTTTAGTATGTCATCGCCCTTTTCATGTCCAAACGAATCATTCACCTTCTTAAAATGATCAATATCAAGAAGTGCGATGCACAAGAACTTACCCGAATGGATATCATTCATATACTTTGCAACATCTTCATTAAATTTACGCCTGTTTGACAATCCAGTCAAGGGATCCTTCAGGGCCTGCGCCTTCAGATCAGTCATACTGAGATAATCTTCCGTAATATCCGACAGATAATAAATAAAGACATTCTGATTTAAATAGTTGAATTCGCGGCATTGATAATTGACATATCTCTTTTCTACCTCATTCAACGGAAGCTCCATGATTTCCTCTGAAATCTTCTTCCCATTCAGATGACCATCTGAAGTAAAAGACTCGTTACACTTATCCCTGAAAAGATTCTTTGCCTTTTCGTTTGAATAAAGTACAATACCCTTCAGATTTACAATAACCAATCCCTCATTGGAGGTTTGAAACAATTCGGTAAAGACCACTTCATCTTCTTTGATCTGTTGCTTTTGCAGCTTAAGCCTTTTACGAATCATAAAGATTAAAATCAACGTGGTAATTAAAAAGATCATTAACAGGAGAAGCATCTCTATAAGCTGTCCCCTCAGAAAAATCTCGGACTGTCTTCTGACCTCAGCGTCTATATCGTCAATATAAAATCCCATTCCCGTATAAACATCCCAATCCGCTATCTTTTTGACATAGGCGACCTTCTTACTGATAACGGAGCTGTTCTTTTTGTTAAATCGGTATTCGACAAACCCTTCATCCGCTTCATTCAGGAGTTCCATAATGGCCTCATGGGCAAATATCCCCTCAGAATTATTGATCTCGTAGAAATTCTCACCTATCAGCTGAGTATCGGAATGTACCAGTATATTCGCATCAAAATCAAAGATGAACATATAAAGTTCTTCCTGTTCGTAATAATTCTGAATACTGTTATAAGTCTCGCTTTTTAAACGATTATTGATGTCTTCACCGCATCTGCCCACAACAACAATGACATCGCAACACGGAAAATACCGGCTGTAGAAAGTCATTCTCTTCGGCCTTTCGTCCTCTTTAACCGATAAGTCGTAGGTGCAGAACACCCCTTCTTCCAACCCCACACAGGAAAGGAAATCGTTTAGAAGCGATCTGTCTGTTAGCTCTTCCATATCATTACAATCTATCCCCATAGGAAGGCTATCCAACGGTGATCTGATAAAGACACCCTCCGGCGTCAGCATATAAAATACCTCTTCTGTATCAATATCGTCAATAGTCATCAAACCATTCAGTAATACCTGTCGCGGGTCCTCCATCTTAAACTCTTCCGCGAAAAGCGTATGATAAATCAGATAAATATCATTCATCCTTTCCTTAATCCGTTGGCGGTCTTCATTTTCTATCCTCTTCAAATCATAATCCAACTGATTATATCGGTTTGTAACCTCCGATTTGATAAATGATTTCATCTCATCGGTGATGAATGATCTGAAAATTTCCTGATCTTCTCTCGCATTCAGCAACCCAAACAAAAATGAAAGAAAAGTAATCATGGAAAAACTGATGATCATCAGGATGAGAATATGTTTATTGTGAACAATCAGATTTTTATCCAATACAAATGCCACCTGTTTAATTTAAGATGATGTGATTATATCACGCTTGTCTTCTTTCAACGGAGATCTTCATTTCAAAAAAAAGCCCCTCTCTTAAAAGAGAGGGGCTTTTTTTATTATAAAGCTACACCGCTTTCTGTTCTGTAGTTTTCTTCTCGGATGACTTCGTCATCTTCGCATCGCTCTTCTTATCCGATGCCGCCCCGGGATGTGTCGTCGTCTTCTTAGCGGAACTCGTATCATTTACATAATATCCGCTACCGTTAAACTTTATCCCGATCATGCCAATCTGCTTGACCATCTTTCCACCACAGATCTCACACACCTCTAACGGATCAGAATTGATAGATTGTAATCTCTTCTCTTCATGTCCGCATTTTTCACAACGATACCTGTAAATGGGCATGAAATTCACCTCCATACTGCTTTTGCAAACAACAAACAAGTGGTGCCGAGGGCGGGACTTGAACCCGCACAGGAATAATTCCCACATGAACCTGAATCATGCGCGTCTGCCAATTCCGCCACCCCGGCAAACTGCGAAACGTGATTGCCCTCTTAAGTTTCGCGAGTCTATTCTACACGATTAAAACTAAAATGTCAATGGCGATTCTTTTCTCTGTCCAATAATTCAAAGAAAAATTCATTTGTCTCAGTTTCTTTTAATTTTCTTAATATAAGATTCAAACCTTCCTCTTCACTCATAGTAGAGAACATCTTTCTGAGGAGCCAGGTTTTCTTCAGTTCATCAGGTGACAAGAGGAGTTCTTCTTTTCTTGTACTCGACAGATTGATATTGATGGCGGGGAATATACGTTTATTGGAAAGCTGTCTTGAAAGAATCAGTTCCATGTTACCGGTTCCCTTGAATTCTTCAAAGATGACTTCATCCATCTTACTTCCCGTATCAACGAGTGCAGTCGCAACAATCGTGATACTTCCACCTTCTTCGATGTTTCTCGCAGCACCGAAGAAATATTTTGGACCGTAAAGTGCCTTTGGATCCACACCACCTGAAAGCAGTTTTCCGCTTGGGGGGACCACATTGTTGTAAGCCCTTGCAAGTCTGGTAATACTGTCCAGCAAAATAACGACATCATTCTTGTATTCGGCAAGCCGTTTGGCCATCGAAAGTGTCAACTGAGCCACTTTTATCTGTTTTTCCGGTGGCATGTCAAACGGTGCGGCAAAGACCTGTGCATCAACCGATCTCGTAATATCCGTTACTTCCTCAGGTCTTTCATCTATCAGCAAAACGATACGCTTTGTATCCGGATGGTTCTTGGCGATACCGTTGGCGATATCTTTCAGCATGGTAGTTTTACCGGTTTTAGGTGGAGCAACGATAAGACCTCTCTGACCTTTTCCTATCGGAGAGAATATATCCATGATTCTCGTACTATAATTTTTTCTGTCATGCTCTATCTTGAACGGTTCATTGGGATGGATAGGTGTAAGATTCGGGAAGGCAACTCTGTCAAAGACCTCTTCCGGCGGTCTGTAATTAACCGCTTCAATCCTCAGAAGCGCGAAATACTTTTCGCCCTCTTTCGGAGCCCTGACCTGACCAGAAACAATATCTCCCGTGTTAAGACTGAACTTTCGGATCTGAGACTGCGAAACATAGATATCATCATTGTTCCCCGGAAGCATGTTGCCGGTCCTTAAAAATCCATACCCTTCATTCGCGATGATGTCGAGAACACCTTCGTTGAAGAAGTAACCGAAATTCTTCGCCTGAGCCTGCAGAATGGCAAAAACCAGATCATTTTTCCTCATCCTGGTAAAACCGGTAATCTTGTATTTCTTCGCCAGAACATATAAATCTCTGATATTCATACCACTCAGTTTTCTAATATCGACATCCATTTCCTGTATATTATCTTTTCTCGCATTATCTTCTTCAACCATTTCCTCATCGGGGAGAATTTCGTCGTTCAGCTTGACTTCCTCCTCCGGTGTATCTTCAAGAACAGCCGGTTTAGTTAATTCTTCTATCTCCTCTACTTCAGAAAGATTTTCCGTTTTTGTCTTCTTTGCCTCAGTTTTTTCAGCTTTCTTACGCGGCAATTTCATCATTCCTTTCCTGGATTATTTTTAAGTGTATTCCAGTCATCTAAAAATTTTCTTATTCCTTTATCGGTTAAAGGGTGTAAAAACATCTGTTCAAGCACACCAAAAGGTATTGTAGCGATATGACACCCCATTTGCGCAGCTTCTACAACGTGTTTCGGGCTCCTAATACTTGCGGCTATAATTTCGGATTTGAAATCATAGACGTTCATAATCTCTAACGTTTTTTCCAGCATCTCCATACAATCCCATGAAATATCATCTATTCTCCCGAGAAACGGGCTGATAAAACTGGCACCGGCCTTTGCAGCGAGTAATGCCTGAGAAGGAGAGAACACGAGCGTGACATTCGTCTGAATACCTTCCAGCTCAAGTGTTCTTACAGCCTTGATGCCGTTTTTTGTCATTGGAACCTTGACAACGACATACTCACTGATGGTGGCAAGCTCTCTCGCTTCAGAAAGAATAGCGCCATACTCTTCGGAAATGACTTCAGCACTCACCGGACCGAGGGTGATATCGCAAATCCGGCGAATATGTCCATGATAATCCTGTATTCCCTCTTTTGCAATGAGGCTGGGATTAGTCGTAACACCATCCAGCAGGCCATAATCCTTTGCGGCGTTGATCATATCCAGATTTGCAGTATCAAGAAAGAATTTCATCAAAACACCTCCTCAAGGTTTTTCAACAAAAATAACGAGCGGAAATTTTTTCCGTTTCTATAATCTTCATCAATTGATTTTAAATACAAAAAAACAGATTCGAACTCATTATAACACTAATACTTCCATTTATGTAAGATAAATTGTGTTTTTATTCTTTCACTCTTCCGGTAAATAAAACCGGTTCAGCCTTATGTGCAGCCTTTTCAGTCTGATCTATCTTATGAACAAGAAGGACATCACCAAATCTGTCTATATAAATGGTATTGGGAACTATCGTGATCCCCATCGATAAAAAAAACAGATCAAGACGGCTGATCTCTCCAACCTTCGTTTCATATATCCCACGGAAAAGCCTTCCTCTTAAAAGAAAGTATAAAATTCTGATCGACTGATAAAACGATTGAAAAAAACTGACAATAAAACCTGCAAGATATCTGAATTGTAAAGAACCACTCTTTTTGTCTGAAAATTTACGTGATAAAAAATATATAAATATATCAATAACAATTAAGGGATACAGGGATTCGATACCGAACTTGAAAGTCAAACTAAACCATATTATCGTGACCATTAAAACAGTCCACATATTAACTCCTTGAAGTCAGAAAGAAAGGGGAGCATAGAAACTCCTGAGAAAATTAAAATGGCGGGGACGACGAGACTCGAACTCGCGGCCACCGGAGTGACAGTCCGGCATGCTAAACCAACTGCACCACGTCCCCACACATGTTAACTAAAGCGATTTATAAATGGCGGGGACGACGAGACTCGAACTCGCGGCCACCGGAGTGACAGTCCGGC
>DAINPP010000021.1:0-47039 GCA_036743375.1 Thermotogae bacterium
CATAGAGGAGGAGAAATAATAATCTTTTTCGAAGAATCTGTGGAAGAGCTTCTGAACACCGTCGTACCACCTGGTATCCCCGATGTAATCCGAAGCCGTGTTTCCGTTCTTCTCTATCATTTTCTTGATGTAATATCTTGCAACCCACTGATAGTCAAATGGATTTCCGGATGGAATACCGGAATTTTCTGCGATGACTGACAGATTTCTGAATGCAAATGCTAACGTGAGTGATTCCAGTAATTCTGCTGTCTCTTCGTCCGCGATTAATTCTTCATAGGTTTTGCTGATCAGGTCAAGTGTCTTTAATCTTGAGACTTCCGACTCTACGACATGCTCAAAATAAGCCTTTACCAGATTTGTCCAGAAGACAATCATTAAAAGGTTTGTGTAAATTTCTGCCTTTGGTCTTTCATCTTTGAATTTTTCTGAAGATAAGTAGAAAAGCTGGGTCGTTTCCTTGAGCAGTTCACTCTGATTGAAGTGTATACCATACTCGTTGATATCCTTTGTGAAAGGAACGTATCTGTAGATTTCCCTTTTTTCCTCTTCGAGATTTCCGATTGAATATTTCTGGAATTGATTCTCCAGCAACCTTTCACCGACTGTTACCGCTTCCGTTCGGGCCTGAAAGATCCTCTTCGGTCCCGAAATATTTCTCAGTTCTTCGTTAAAATTGTCCTCTATTCCTGTCATGAGCCTCTTTACCCGACTCATGAATGGGTTTCTTGACGGCAATTCAACCACCTCTTTTTTTATGTTTTTAAGCTGTCTTCTCAAACGCCATTTTCTTTTCGAGTCTTACCAACAGTCTCCCAAGGATTATACCAAATATGAGGGCGATTATGCCTGTTATTAGTGATATCGAACTTTCAAATACTTCAACGGGGAAAAAATTGATCAGCGAGGCGACAACGAGACCCAGCAGAAAACTATACGTCATCACCGGTTTCCTTTCAAGAAGTATTTTGATTATTCTGCTCGCTGCTACTATCCCTATTATAGCACCAATTCCTATAAAAAAGATATTGGCGATGTTCATCTCGGACACGGAATCGACCACCGGTTTATACAATCCGAGTAAAAGCAGGAGCATGGAACCGCTTATTCCGGGAAGAACCATCGTCGCTGATGCAACAACACCCGATGAAAAAAGAATCAGCGGGTTGACATTGCTGCCAGTCATTTGAGAGATGTCCGTGTAATTGCTTATGAGGAATACAAGAATGATAAAAGCCGCACCGATAACCATACTGACGTAGGAAGATGTTTTCCTGAAATCGGTCTTTTTGACCAGGACATCGAGAGAACCGGCTATGAGCCCGAATAACAGCAGATAAAGTGGAACCGGGTGATATTCAAGCAGCCAGGACATCAACCGTGCGGTTCCAAGAATTCCGACCGCGGCGCCTATCCCTATCAGTAAAATGAATATTAGATTCTCCTTCCATTTGTACGACTTAAGCTGTCTGAAATTGATTGAACCGAAAACTTCCAGAAATCTTCCGTATGTTCCCATCAGAAGCAGCAATGTACCACCGCTCAACCCTGGGATTACATTGGCAATTCCCATTAAAAACCCGCTAAAAATTATCCATAACACATCCAAATCAATCACCATCGTCCTCAAATTTCTCCGATTATACCATTATTCTCATCCATGCAATTTGTTTCATTTGTTCTTTTTTGATACCCGCCATTTATCATGGATGCGATGATATTGCCGAGTATTTGTCAATCCGGCTTGAAGAAAAATGAAATTGTGATATAATAAAGTCGTGTAATTGTATAAGCCTTAAGTGGCTAAATTAGAAAAGGGGGCAACTCTATGACAAAAAAGTTTGGCGTTTTGTTGTTAGTCGTTTTAGTTTCAGTTATGGCATTTGGAACAGTGAAGAACCCTGGTACATTCGTTGAGGCGAACATTGGACAGCCGGAGACATTTGACCCGGCACACAGCTATGATACAGCATCCGGTGAAATCATCCTCAGTTTGTACGACAACCTCATTCAGTACGATGGAGAGAGTGTTAACGATTTCCTTCCGATGATCTCAGAACAGGTTCCTACAAAGGAAAATGGTCTCTGGAGTGAGGATGGAACCACATACACATTCCCTATCAGAAAAGGAATGACATTCCACACGGGAAATACCGTAACACCTGCAGATGTAGAATATTCATTCGAAAGAGACCTTCTCATGGATCCGGCTGGTGGACCAGTCTGGATGCTTTATGAAGGATTCACAGGCGCTGCTTATTCAAGTCTCGAAGGATGGTTTGAAGAATTTTCCGGAATGGCATATGCAGATGCTGTAAACGAAGACAAGGAACCTACATCCGAAGAAGCAAGGGAAAAACTCATCGCTTTCTATAACGAATGTATTGATCCGCTCGTAGAAGTAGATGGAGACAACGTCATCATGGCGACACACAAGGCCTTCACACCATTCAGACAGATCATCTGTCATTTTGGTTCATGGGGTGCAATCTTCGACAGCACAGTTGCCATGGCGAATGGCGAATGGGACGGCAATGCGGACGGCTGGTGGAAATGGCATGACTTACAGCCGGAAGAATCCTACCTGCATGACAACGATCTCGGTTCAGGTCCTTTCATGCTCGAAGAATGGGATTCAGCCAACCAGAAAGTTACCATGAAGAGATTTGACAATTACTGGAATGGCGCTGCACAGATCGAAACAGCTATCGTATGGGGAATCGACGAATTCTCAACGAGAAAGGCCATGCTTGAAGCGGGAGACGCCGATATCTGCTACGTACCAAGACAGTACAAGGATCAGGTAACGGGAATTTCCGGCGTCAGAGTTCTCGAAGGCTATGACTTATCCTCTATTACTTCCCTTCATTTTGCTTTCTCACTTGCTCCAAATTGTGAATACATCGGAAGCGGAAAGCTTGATGGCGAAGGTATCCCTTCAGACTTCTTCAACGATATCAACTGTAGAAAAGCCATCTCACATTCTATCAATTTTGATGCATTTATCGATCAGGTCCTCAACGGACTTGGTAAGAGAGTTCCTTCAGATCTTCCTTCCGGATTCCTCGGATACGATCCTACACTTCCAATGCATGACTTTGATCTTGCAAAGGCAGAGGCCGCTTGGAAAGCAGCTTGGGGTGGAGAAGCATGGGAAAAGGGATTCTACTTCCAGCTCCTCTACAACACGGGTAACGAAGAAAGACAGACCGCAGCAGAAATGATCAAGGTTTACACGGAAGGACTCAATCCGAAGTTCCATATAGACGTTGTTGGAGTTAACTGGCCAACCTACCTGAAGGCTTCAAGAAACAACCTCACAGCCGTTTACGTTATCGGATGGCTTCCAGACTATCCGGATCCACATAACTTTATCCACACATATTACCATTCACACGGTGTTTACGGACAGCGTGGAGGAGTTCTTTATCAGGAATGGGCAGAAGAAAATGTTGATGCTCTGATCGAACAGGCAATCGCAAGTACAGACCCTGTAGAAAGAACAGCGCTTTACAAGGAAGTACAGCAGAGAGTTATCGATGCATACGTTGGAGTTCCACTTTATCAGCCACTCGGTCTTCATGTTGAAAGAGAATGGGTTGGTGGATGGTATCCGCATATGACCAGATCCAACGAGCAGTTCTACGCATTGACAAAGGAATAATATAAAGTGATCTATTGATAAGTATTGGGCGGGATGTCAGGCATCCCGCTCTTTTATTAAAACTTAACAATTGGTTATTTATTTTATGAAAACAATAATAATGATATAGAGAAATAAACGGTGGATAGGTCGTAAGATATATAAAAAATTAGAGAGAAGAGAGGTGGCTTTCTTGGCAGCCTATATCATAAGAAGGTTGTTGTTACTTCCAGTGATTCTGCTTGGAATAACATTAATTATATTTTCAATGATCTGGATGCTTGGTCCGGAGAGATTAGTATCAACGTATGTGAAGAGTCCTGAAGCCTTAAAATCAGATGATGCGGTAGATCGGCTGATTAAGAAATACGGATTGGATGAACCAATCCCGGTTCAGTATGTCAAATGGCTTGGAAACCTTTTACAGGGAGATCTTGGCTATTCGAATATCGCGAAAAAACCTGTAGCCGAGGCCATTGCCGAACGACTTCCGTATACGATAGAACTCGCTTTATTTGCGGTTGTTCCGGTTATCTGGGGGGGGATCTTCCTCGGGGTCATATCCGGGACCCATCATAACCGGCCACTTGACCACGGGATCAGGATTTTCTCCCTCGTGGGGTGGTCGATGCCCGATTTTGTTTTCGGGTTGATTATCCTGTTGGTATTCTATACCATATTGGGGTGGTTCCCGCCAGGCTATCTATCGATAAGCATGGAAGGGGTTCTGCGCTCCCCTGAGTGGCATAGTTATACCCATATGGCAACTATCGATAGCTTGCTGAATTTGAGATTTGATGTCTTCCTCGATGCGCTCAGACATCTTGTAGGACCGATTCTGACACTGGCCTATCTCTGGTGGGCCTATGTTCTGAGAATTACAAGGTCATCCATGCTTGAAGTCCTCAAGAAGGATTATATCCGAACGGCGAGGGCCAAGGGATTACCCGAAAAGGTAGTCATCAACAAGCATGCGAAGCGAAATGCACTCATACCGGTTGTAACGGTTGCCGGGGGAATGCTTGTTTCGTTGCTGGCCGGTGTTGTAATTGTGGAGTCCGTCTTCAACCGACCGGGTCTTGGGCGATTTACGGCTCAGGCGGCTACTCAGCTTGACTATTTCTCGATTCTGGGTTCAGCGCTGTTTTATTCACTCATATTGGTTATCGTGAACCTTGTGGTAGATATTTCATATGCCTTCATAGATCCAAGAATAAGGCTGTCTTAGTGGGGGTGTTGTGATATGGCATCAGTAAAAAGAACAGAAGCAAGACGAATGATCAGAAGATATTTCAAGAGTCCGACAAATGTGCTCGGAACGGTATTGCTGATCTTCTTCGTCATCATAGCGATAATGGCACCGGTAATCTGTCCACCGAAGGCAGGAGCCGATCCGTACAAGATTCCAATAGCCACATGGAGTTCCGCACCGCAGGCCCCGTCGGCTGATCATCCCTTTGGTGTTATTGGCGGCAGGGATATTTTTTATGGTGTTATCTGGGGAACCAGGGCGGCATTTAACATAGGTCTTGTCGTTTCGCTCATCTCTGCAGCGATCGGGATTATCGTTGGATCAGTCTCAGCTTATTTTGGCGGTTGGGTAGATGAAGTCATAATGAGAATTACCGACATCTTCATGTCCATCCCGTTCCTCGTTGCGGCCATGATTATGACAACCATTCTTGGTAAAGGGCTTGACAACGTGATGATCGCCCTTATCATCTTCGGATGGATGCGTGTGGCAAGGCTGATAAGGGGAAACATCCTCCAGGCAAAATCCGAACAGTATGTCTTGGCGGCCAAGGCGCTTGGCATAGGTGATGCAAAGATTATTTTCAAACATATCCTTCCAAATACGATATTTCCGGTTGTTGTTCAGATCAGTATGAGAATCGGTTCACTGGTTATCACGGCCGCTTCGCTCAGCTTTCTTGGTGTCGGAGCCGAGCCGGGATATGCGGATTGGGGAACCATCCTGAGTTATTCAAGAAACTGGATGACAGAACTTGACAAATCCTGGTTTGCTATTGCGTATCCGGGGGTGGCCATGATATTATTCGTACTGGCATGGAATCTTGTGGGTGATGGCCTGCGGGATACGTTTGACCCGAAAATGAAATGATTGAGGTGATATGATGAATAAAGACAAACAACCACTTCTTGAAGTAAAGGATATGAAGACGTACTTTAAGACGGAAGATGGAATTGTAAAGGCTGTTGATGGAATCAGCTATGAAGTATATCCCGGTGAAACACTGGGGATTGTAGGAGAATCCGGTTGTGGAAAGAGTGTTAATTCACTTTCCATCATGAGATTGCTTGAAAGTAATGCGAGCGTTCAGGGAGAAATCAAATTTAATGGAACTTCGTTGCTTGATCTTTCGGAAAGTGAGATGATGAAGATCAGGGGAAATGATATTGCCATGATCTTCCAGGAACCCATGACCGCGTTGAATCCTGTTTTCACGATAGGCGATCAGATTGAGGAAGCCATCATGCTGCATCAGGGGAAAAAACGAGAAGAGGCACATGAAATGGCGATAGAAATGCTCAGAAAGGTCGGGATTCCTGAGCCGGCCAAGCGTGTGGATGAATACCCGCATGAACTGTCGGGTGGAATGAGACAGAGGGCGATGATCGCGATGGCCCTTTCCTGTAACCCGAATCTCCTGATAGCCGATGAACCGACAACGGCTCTCGATGTAACGATTCAGGCACAGATCCTTGATCTGATGAAGAGCCTGCAGGATGAATACGGAATGTCTATCGTGATGATCACCCATGACCTTGGGGTTATCGCGGAAGTTGCCGACAGAGTGGTCGTTATGTATGCCGGTAAGGTCGTAGAATATGCCGATGCCGTGACGCTCTTTAAGAATCCCAAGCACCCGTATACGTGGGGATTGCTCAACGCGATTCCGAGACTTGATATAGAACAGGAAACACTATATAATATACCGGGTGTGGTTCCCGATCCGCTGCATTTCCCCGAGGGGTGCAAATTCAACACGAGATGCCGGTTTAAGCAGGAACGATGTACGAAAGAGGAACCACCTATCGTGGAAGTAGAGGGCAAACATTTTGTCCGCTGTTTCTATGTGGAAAAATTGGAAGAGGCTAAAAAGGCGGCAAAGGCTGGTGAAAAAGCGTGACAGATGTAAATAACAAAGAACTGTTACTTCGCGTGGACAACATGGTGAAATATTTCCCCATCAAGGCTGGAGTATTCAAACGGACTGTTGCGCATGTCAAGGCCGTTGATGATATCAGTTTTCATATCTTCAACGGAGAAACGCTTGGAATGGTTGGAGAATCCGGTTGTGGAAAGACAACTGCCGGGATGACACTTTTACGACTCTATGATGCGACTTCGGGATCTGCTTTTCTGAGAATGCCCGAAGGGGAGCGCTCAGAACCACAAAAGGCGGAGGGTGCGTGTGAGGATGTCGATATCTTCCGACTCAAGGGAAGGGCACTCAGAAATCTAAGGAAAGATGTTCAGATGATCTTCCAGGATCCCTACAGCTCACTCAACCCGAGAATGCGTGTGAAAAACATCATTGCAGAGGGGATCAAGACGCATAACATCGCTTCCGGATCCGAGGTTAACGATCGTGTGGCGGATTTGATGCGAAAGGTTGGGTTGTCGGTCGATCACATGTATCGGTTTCCGCATGAATTCAGCGGGGGTCAGAGGCAGAGAATAGGAATTGCCCGTGCGCTTGCCGTTGAGCCGAAACTCATCGTCTGTGATGAAGCGGTATCTGCTCTCGATGTATCGATTCAGGCTCAGGTGATCAACCTGCTGAACGATATTCAGGAGGACCTCGGATTGACCTATCTGTTTATCGCACATGATTTGGCGGTTGTTAAGCACATATCCGACAGAATTGCCGTTATGTATCTTGGTAAGATAGTGGAGATGACGGACAAACATTCTCTGTTTGATCATCCGATGCATCCCTATACAAAAGCACTGATATCGGCTATTCCTATTCCGGATCCGACGCATGACAAGAACCGGGTTATCCTGGAGGGGGATGTACCGAGTCCGATCAATCCACCGAGTGGGTGCAGGTTCCATACGAGATGCCCGGTGGCAAAGGAGATCTGTTCAACGGACGATCCCGTATTTGAAGAGAAAAAGAGCGGGCACTTTGTTGCCTGCCATTTTGCAGAATAAAAATTGAGGTGTATACCCCCATCGCCATGAGGCCATGGGGGATTAATTCTTAAACCGAAGTGAGGTAAAAAAATGAGTAATGAAGAAATGAAAAAAGAAATGATACAGGAAGAGGAGACAACTTGTACCTGCGGTTGTAATCATGATGGACATCATGACCATGATGACTGTGACTGTGATGGCGACTGTGCTTGCGGACACGATCATGATCACGATGAAGAGCTTCCAATGCTCGGAATAACGGATGACGAGGGAAATGAGCATTTTTACGCCTGCTTGGATGAATTTGAAAAAGATGGGAAAAAATATATCATAACGATGGAACTCGATCTCGATGAAGAGGAAGATGAAGAAGGCATTCTCGTCAATCCTTTTGAAAATGATGAACTTGAGGTGATTGTGTTTATCGATGAGGGTGAAGAGGAAGGCGACCGAGTCGTATCGGTTGTTGAAGAGGATGACGAATTCAATATTGTAGTTGAAGAATGGAACAGGAGAATAGAAGCGGAAAAAGAATAAGCCGATACTCCCACAAAATTACGTTATTTTTGCAATAGGCAGTTTTTTTATTGTATAATACGTCTGAGAAAGGTAGAAAACAAAGATTGGGGGGTTATAAATGAAGAGGATTATAGTTTTATTGGCAGTTGTGCTCGCCGTTTCCACGATGGCTATGGCACAGCTTGGAACGGATGTCTATGTTGGGTACAATCTTGGAATTAACACAATTACTAAAGATGGTTCCGATGTAACGATTACAAAGGAATCTTCAACGACCAACACGAGTTTCATTGATCTCGGATTGCTTATTGACTATGAAATAGCTGATGGTTTTTCTATTGGTGGCGGAATCGGAGGGGCTATTCCTATTTCGGGGAATATCGGATATGTAAGGACGGCCGGTGCTACTGCAACGAATATGCAGTATGCGATAGATGGTATCGTTGGTGTAGATTACACCTATCCGCTTGAACCGGTTCTGTTTAAGGCAAATCTCGTTGGTGGTGTCTCATTCATGGATATGTCCCATATGGGTTACATGGTAAAGGCGAAGTTTGGTATCGGTTATGATATCGGTGGATTTGCCGTTTCCGTAGGTGCCGGTTATGAATTGAGAAATTATTCCATCGCTTCTGCTGTAGAGGGTGGAACGGCCGGAAGTGTCATGTTCAACTCCATACCTATCGAATTGGGGATCACGATCAGATTCTGAGAAGAGGATTGATGTTGATTAATAATTGAAGAGGCTTGTTTTCAAGCCTCTTTTTTGCGTTTAAAAGGGGGAAAAGAGATGTGGAAATATGATATCCCTGTGAAGCTTTTTCAGGGCGAAAAATGTGTATTGAAAAACGGTTCGGTATTTTCTCTATTTGGCAACAAGGCTTTTATAGTAACCGGGAAGCATTCGGCCAAGGCCTCCGGTGCCCTTGACGATGTACTTGGTGTTTTAAGGGGAATGGGCATAGCGTATACCCTCTTTGATGATGTGGAGGAAAACCCTTCTTTTGCCACGGTAGAGGCAGGCGCCCGCAAGATGGCCGAGGAACAGGCGACATTCTGTATCGTCATAGGCGGAGGCAGTCCGCTCGATGCCGGGAAAGCCATGTCTGCCCTTGCTAAAAACCAGGGTTACAAACCCGAAGATCTCTTTATCGATCCAAACCCGTCGGCCTTTCCCATCATCGCCATACCGACAACTTCCGGAACCGGCAGTGAAATTACACCGTATTCCATACTGACGGATCGTTTCAACAACAAGGTTGGCTTTGCCTCTCAGTACATTTTTCCGGTTTACAGTTTCCTTGATCCGCGATATACCTTTACGATGCCGCGCAGCATTACCGTATCAACGGCAATCGATGCCCTTTCTCACGCGGTTGAGGGAGAGCTGAAAGATTTCGGGGAAAATCCGATGATACAGATGTATGCCCATAAGGCCAATCAGCTGATCAAAGACAATCTGATGAAACTTGACAGGCATCCGAGAGATTTTCAGGTGAGAGAGGCCATTCAGAACGCCTCCCTTTATGCCGGGATAGTGATTACCCATTACGGAACGACGATCATTCATTCTGCCGGTTATCCGCTCTCATCCTTCAGGGGAATAAAGCACGGGATAGCCAACGGTCTGTTCATGACGGATGTGCTCCGAAGAGTAGAGGAGACACATCCCGAAAGAGTCAGAAACTGTATTCATCCGTTTAAGCATCTCGATGAAGTTGAGGAATGGCTGAACGCATTCGATGTATTTGAAAAAGTAGAGATGTCGGAAGGGGAAATTAAAACCTGGGCGAGGATGACGATGAATTCACAGAAAAAGAAGAAGACACCGGGAGATTTTGATATCGATTTCTTTGAGGGACTATTCAGAAAAATAGCGGAGTAACGATTCTCTGATAAAACGATTTGAACAGTTTTTTGAATTATGAACACGGATTAAATAATATGAAAAGCCTTTTCGATGACCATTGACGTTTTATTTGATTATGCTATAATCAATCGGAAAAGGTCTAATTATATACTCATCCGTATAACACCGGAAATAGGGTCCGGTGGTTTCTACAAGAAGACCGTAAATCTTCTTACTATGGGTGGATTCTCTGATTGAGAAGCAGATTATATCTTCGAGATAAAGATATAACATATACCTCATCATGGGATTGCCCATGGTGAGGTATATTTTTTTGGAGGTTAGTTAATGAAGGTAGGCGTTATTTTTGGCAGTGCTTCAGATGCCCCGATCATGAAAAAGGTGACAGATACCCTTGCTGATTACGGTGTCGAATATATCCCGGCTATCATCTCCGCACACAGAATGCCGGAATTTCTCAAGAAAAAAATAATGGAAATGGAGGATAGCGGTGTAGAGGTCTTTGTTGCGGGAGCAGGTCTTGCGGCACATCTTCCCGGTGTTATTGCATCCCACACGGTCAAACCGGTGATCGGCGTGCCCGTTTCAGCGGCGTTGAATGGGGAAGATGCATTGCTTTCGATCGTACAGATGCCGCCGGGGATTCCCGTGGCCTGTGTGGGGATTGACCGGGGGAGAAATGCGGCCATCCTTGCCGTGCAGATGCTGGCGGTAAAAGAACCGGTGTTAAGGGCAAGACTGATAGAGAGCAGAGAAGAGAAGAAAAAGGCCATAATGGCAGAAAATGAACGAATAGAAGAACTTCTGAAGTGATATGATAAACGATAAAACGGAGGACATGATGACAAAACTGGAACAACTCTACGAGGGAAAGGCGAAACAGATTTACAGAACAGATGATGAGACGAAGGTGATCGTTCATTACAAGGATGACGCGACGGCTTTTAACGGAGAAAAGAAAGATACGATCAGTGAAAAGGGGATATTGAACAACACCATCACATCCATCATCTTTAATATGTTGGAAAAAGCCGGTGTGAAGACACATTTTATCGAAAAACTCAACGACAGGGAGCAACTTTGTGAAAAAGTAGCTATCGTGCCGCTTGAAGTGATCGTCAGAAATGTAGCGGCGGGTAGTATGGCAAAGCGATACGGACTCGAAGAAGGGGCCGAACTGAAAGTCAGAGTATTGGAAATCAGCTACAAAAGAGACGATCTCGGCGATCCGCTCATGAACGATTATCATGCGGTAGCCATGGGAATCACGACGTTTGAAGAGCTTGAAACGATTTATGCCGTAGCGAGTAAAGTCAATGAGCTGCTCAAGGAATTCTTTGCAAAGATGAATATCCGCCTCATCGACTTTAAACTTGAATTTGGTAAGAACAAGGACGGGGAAATACTGCTTGCCGATGAGATCTCTCCCGATACCTGCAGGTTCTGGGATATGGAAACCGGCAGAAAACTGGACAAGGATGTTTTCAGAAGAGACCTCGGCAATCTGACGGAGACCTACAAAGAACTCCTCGAAAGAATCAATGCAGAGAAATGATATGTGTATAAATAATCTTGTTGAAATCGACAAATTTCAGGAAGAATGCGGGGTATTCGGCGTCTATGATACACAGCTTAAGGCGGAGAATACGACCATCATGACTTATTATGGCCTGTATGCGCTTCAGCATAGAGGCCAGGAAAGTTGTGGTATTGCCTACACAGATGGTAAGAGTGTGGAATGTAAAAAATCGATGGGACTCGTTTCAGAAGGGTTTTCACGGGAAAAACTCGATACGATGAAGGGATACGGTGCCATAGGACATGTGCGTTATTCCACAAAAGGTGCCAGTAAAATAGCCAATGCACAGCCGATCACCGTCAATTACAAACTCGGCACGATAGCCGTGGCACATAACGGGACGCTTGTGAATGCGGATGTCCTGCGTGACCTACTGGAAGACGCTGGTGTCATCTTCCAGTCAACATCGGATTCGGAAGTCCTGCTGAGTCTCATTGCGAGAAGTGCGAAATACGGATTTAAACGTGCGGTTACGGAAGCCATGCAGGCGGTTAAGGGTTCCTTTGCCATCGTGATTCTCACTGAAAAGGGGATGATCGGAGCCAGGGATCCCTATGGAATCAGACCGTTGTGTATTGGTAAGAAGGACGGGATGTATTTCCTTTCCTCGGAAAGCTGTGCCTTCGATTCGGTCGGAGCGGAGTTTATCAGGGACGTGAAGCCGGGGGAGATCGTCATGATCAGTGAAGAGGGGATAGAATCCATCTATGAAATCGAACTGACCAAACTGGCGACCTGCTCCTTTGAATACATCTATTTCGCCAGGCCTGACAGCCGGATTGATGGAATCGATGTGTACAAGACCCGGGAACTTGCTGGTGAAGTGCTTGCCAGGGCACATCCCGTCGATGCGGATATCGTTACCGGTGTGCCGGATTCCGGTATTCCCGCTGCGGTAGGCTATGCGACCTATTCCGGTATCCCGTATAAAATCGGATTGATCAAGAACAAGTATATAGGCAGGACCTTCATTGCACCGACTCAGGAGATGAGAGAGCATTCCGTTCACGTCAAGATGAACGCGCTCAAGGCCAATGTTGAAGGCAAGCGTGTGGTCCTCATAGACGATTCCATCGTCAGGGGAACGACCAGCAAACGTCTGATCACACTGCTTAAAAATGCCGGGGCAACGGAAGTACATCTGAGGATTTCCTCACCTGCCGTCCAGTTCCCTTGCTACTTCGGGATTGACACCCCGTATCGGTCCGATCTGATCGCGGCAACACAAACAAAAGAAGAAACTGCAAAATTGATAGGTGCAGACAGTCTGGAATATCTTGAGATCCCGCTTCTGCTTGAGGCACTCGGTGGAAAAGATGAATTCTGTATGGGATGTTTCAGTGGAATCTATCCGGTTCCGACACCTGTCGGGGAATGAGGTGAACAAATGGCAGATTATAAAAAAGCCGGTGTAAATATAGAAGAGGGATACGAGACGGTAAACCTCATCAGAAAATATGCCGAAAAGACAAAGACGAGTGGCGTTCTCAACGGACTCGGCAGTTTTGCCGGAATGTTTGAACTGACACAGATGAAGAATCCTGTTCTCGTTTCCGGAACGGATGGGGTAGGGACGAAGCTGGAAATAGCACTTGCAAAGGGAATCTATGATACGGTTGGTATAGACTGTGTGGCCATGTGTGTCAATGATATCGCCTGCCATGGGGCAAAACCGCTCTTTTTTCTGGATTATATGGCTTGCGGTAAACTGGAAAGGGAGACGGCCTCGCTGATCGTTAAAGGGGTTTCGGATGGCTGTGTGGATGCCGGCTGTGCCTTGCTTGGCGGCGAAACGGCCGAGATGCCCGGTTTCTACGATGAAGGCAAATACGATATAGCGGGGTTTGCCGTCGGTGTCGTGGAAAAGGATCAGATTATCAACGGATCGGATATCAAGGCGGGTGACAAGCTCATCGGTATCGCATCCAGCGGGCTTCACAGTAACGGATTTTCACTCGTGAGACATCTGATCAAAGACTATGAGGCAGACTTCAACGGACAGCCGATCTGGAAGGAGCTACTGACACCGACCAGAATCTATGTCAAAACGGTTCAGTCACTGATAACAAATCACACAATAAAGGGAATAGCACATATCACAGGCGGGGGACTATTTGAAAATGTTCCCCGTATGTCATCTGATGACTTCGTTTACAGGGTCAAAAAGGATGCGATTCCGAAGAATCCGATCTTCGACCACATCGCCTCTCTCGGTGTTGCCGAAAAGGATATGTACAACACCTTCAACATGGGTGTGGGTCTTGTCCTCTGTGTCGCCTCAGAAGATACAGAGGCTGTTCTTGAGCACCTTAAGGGACTTGGAGAAACGGCCTTTGACCTTGGTGAGATAGAAGACGGAGGAAAGGGACTTTGCTTAATATAGCCGTTCTCGTCTCCGGAGGCGGGACAAACCTTCAGGCCATCATCGACTACACCTCCCGTGAAGCGGTGGATGCCTCCGTTGAAGTGGTGATATCCGACCGTGAAGCCTATGCCCTCGAGCGAGCTGAGGCCGCCGGGATCAAAGGGGTATTGCTTGACAGGAAGGTATACGGCAACAGGTTATCCGATGAGATCTATAAACTGGTAAAGGACTGTGATCTCATCATTCTCGCGGGGTATCTTTCCATCCTCGATGGAAAGATCCTCGAGGTCTTTTCCGGCCGGATGATCAACATCCACCCTTCTCTGATTCCCTCGTTCTGCGGACCTGGGATGTACGGCAGACGGGTACACAAGGCAGCCATCAGACGAGGGGTAAAAGTCAGTGGGTGTACGGTTCATATCGTGGATTCCGGAACCGATACGGGACCGATTCTGATTCAGAAGGTTGTGGAAGTTAAGGCGGACGATACACCCGAAACACTCGCTGCAAGAATCCTCCCATTCGAGCATGTCGCCATATGTGAGGCATTGCAGCTGTTCGTTGACAAATGGCCCAATTAAAGGAGTTGATAAAAATGAAAAGAGCACTCATAAGCGTTTACGATAAAACAAACGTTGAAAAAATAGCGGCAAAACTTGAAAATAAAGGATACGAGATCGTTTCCACGGGGGGGACACTCCGATACCTGAAAGAAGCGGGCATCCAGGTCATCGACATCTCGGATATCACGGACTTTCCCGAGATGCTTGACGGCAGGGTCAAGACACTTCATCCGAAGGTACATGGAGGTCTTCTCGCCATCAGAAGTAACGAGGAACACATGAAGACACTCGAAGAACATGGAATCGGCACGATAGACTGTGTCATCGTCAATTTATATCCCTTCTTCGACAATGTCGGCAAGGCTATTTCCTTTGAGGAGAAGGTTGAATTCATCGATATCGGTGGACCAACCATGTTGAGGTCAGCCGCAAAGAATTTTGCCGACGTTGTCGTTGTTACGGATCCTGAGGATTATGAAGCCGTCATGGAGCAGCTCGATGCGGGAGAGGTTTCCTTTGAGATGAAGAAGAGACTCGCGGGAAAGGTATTCAACCTTACTTCCGCTTACGACGCGGCCATCAGTAACTTCCTGCTGGATGAGGAGTACCCGAAGTATCTCACGATGCCGCTGAGAAAGGGGTTAGAACTCAGATACGGGGAAAATCCGCATCAGACGGCGGCTTTCTATGAGAATCTTTCAACGAAAGGTCTCATGAACTCCTACGAGCAGATACAGGGAAAGACCTTGTCCTACAACAACATCAACGATATGGATGTGGCCTTCAAGAGTGTTTATGAATTCGAGGATTGTGCCTGTGTCAGTCTGAAACACAAATGTCCCTGCGGCGTGGCACTCGGAGAAACGACTGAGGAAGCCTATAAGTTTGCCTATGCCTGTGATCCGGTTTCTATTTTTGGCGGTATCGTTGCGTTTAACAGAAAGGTGGATGAGGCAACGGCGAAGGAACTCGTTAAGATATTTCTTGAAATTGTCGTTGCACCGGAATTTGATGACGCGGCACTCGCCGTATTCAGGAAAAAGAAGAATCTCAGAATTATCAAGGCGTTGACCCCACCCATGACAAAATACGTGATGAACACGGTAGATGGCGGGGCACTTATTCAGAGTGTCGACAAAGGGGCCGAAGAAAAATTTGAAGTAGTTACGCAGGCTCAGCCGACACAGGCACAGCTTGAAGATATGGCCTTTGGACTCAAGGCGATCAAGAACTGTCTGTCAAACGCCATCATAATCGTTAAGGGTAAAAAGGCTCTTGGTATCGCCGGCGGAGAAGTCAACAGAATCTGGCCGACTAAACAAGCCCTTGAACGAGCCAACATGAATGACAAGACTTCCGAAGGGGCCATACTCATCTCAGACGCCTTCTTCCCGTTCTCAGATGTTGTTGAAGCTGCAGCGGCCAACAAGATCGCCGCTATCGTTCAACCGGGTGGTTCCATCAGGGATAAAGACTCTATAGAAGAAGCGGATAAACATTCTATCCCTATGGTGTTCACGGGAGTCAGACACTTCAAACATTGAGGAACAAGATAGGATCAGGATAGATGGGCGGTGTTTTTTCCGCCCATTTTTTCGATGGATAGGTGTTGTTAAAATAAAGCGCTAAATGATATAAATAAGTAGCGGGGTGTTTATTGGAGTTTTAAAAGGAGCTGATGAATTTGAAAGTACTTGTGATAGGATCGGGTGGAAGAGAACATGCCATCTGCTGGAAGCTGGCACAGAGTGAAGACGTTTCCGAGGTGCTCTGCCTTCCTGGAAATTATGGAATAGATCTTGAAGATAAATGCCGGGCCGTAACTCTTGAAGGCCTCGATCTTGAATCGGAACGGGGACTTGAACGGGTCTGTGAATTTGCCAGGTCCGAAGGGGTTGACCTGACGGTAGTCGGTCCGGAGAATCCGCTTGTTGCCGGTATTGTGGATGTTTTCAAAGCTGCGGGAATGAAGATCATCGGACCGGATAAGGCGGCTGCTCAGCTTGAAGGCAGTAAGTCATTTGCGAAGGAATTTATGAAAAGATATGGAGTTCGTACGCCGTATTCGGAGAGGTTTATCGATTTTGAGAAGGCCATGGAATCGATCCGGACAAGGAGTGAATTTCCCGTTGTCATCAAGGCGGACGGACTTGCCGCCGGGAAGGGAGTTTATATCTGTGGAAGTGCCGATGAGGCACAACATGCCCTCGATGATATGATGAACGGCAAAAAATTCGGAGATGCCGGCAATGTGATCCTCGTTGAGGAGTTCATCGACGGAAAGGAAATCTCCGTTCTCACGCTGACCGATTCGGAAACGATGATTCCCTTTATTTCGTCTAAAGATCATAAACGTTTGCTTGAAGGGGATAAAGGACCTAATACAGGCGGAATGGGCGTTGTTTCGCCTAATCCCGTGATGACTGAAGAACTGAGGGCGGATTTTGTAGATAATTGTCTGAATCCGACTCTTGAAGGGATAAAAGCTGAGGCCTTTGATTTCAGGGGAATCATATTCTTTGGGTTGATCATCAAAGATAATCGATGCTATGTACTGGAATACAACGTCCGAATGGGTGATCCTGAGACACAATCCGTTCTACCACTGATGACATCCGACTTTCTTGAACTGCTTTTGGACACGGAGGCAAAAACGCTTGGTGATAAATCCGTTGAATGGGAAGAAGGGTGTTGTGTCAATGTGGTGATGGCTTCCGGTGGGTATCCGGAAAAATACGTTAAGGGGTATGAGATTTCCGGATTCGATACGGCGTCTGTTCGGGAAAATGGAAAGGTATTCTTCGCGGGCGTGGCGTCTGATTCGGACTCAAAGGCGATTACTTCCGGTGGACGGGTTTTGTCTGTCAGTTCAACCGGGAAGAATTACACGGAAGCCTCAGAAAAGGCCTATCGTTGCATAAGTGAAATCAGTTTTAAAGGGGCTGTTTACAGAAGGGATATTTCATAGGGTGGTGTATCTTTTAAAATTGGCCGTATAACCGTTTCATAGGATGGATGTAGATTGCCTCGTGTAAGGAAGAGAATCTTGATAGCAAAAATGACTAAAAGTCATTTTTGTGGTATAATTCGGAACTGATGGAGGTGATTTGTATGGAAAAGGTTAAAATTCTGCTTGACAGCATCAGTGATATTCCTCTTGAATGGATGGAAAAGATGGATGTGGATGTGATCCCTTTACATATTACCTGGGAAAAAAACAGGAAGACCGAAGACGATTGCAGAGATTATGATGAATTGGAGAGATTCTGGGAGGAACTACAGACGGTCGAAGATCTTCCAAAGACCTCGCAGCCGACTCCCGTTGAGTTTCTTAAATTATACGAGCAGTATTTTTCCGAGGGCTATGATGGCGTCTTCGTGGTAACCATCTCGAGTGCCATGTCGGGGACCTATAACAGTGCGGTCATAGCGGCAAAGGAATATGCCGATAAGATAGTCGTGATAGATTCCGGTCTCGCGTCGGTGGCCAACGCGCTTGTCGGGTACCGTGTGCATGAACTGCTGCAATCCGGTAAAAGATTTAATGAGCTTGAGCCGATTATCAGAGAAGATCTGACGGCGGGACGTTTTGGGGCTTATTTTTACGTGGCCAATTTTGATTTTCTCAGAAAGGGCGGCAGGGTATCAAGATTTACCGGCTTTGTTGGAACGTTTCTGAACCTGAAAGTGGCTATTTATATCAATGATGAAGGCATACTTGTTCCATTCGGGAAGTCCCGTGGAATGAAAAAGGCACATAAGCAGCTGATAGAAAAGGCGATTGAATGCGTGAAACCGGGGTCTAAAGTCAGACTGGCCATGGTTCATTCAAAGAATGAAGCCGAAGCAATGGAGCTGCTCGAAGCGTTGAAAAAGGTTTATGAAGTGACTGAATGGTGTCTCTCACCTCTTGGAAAGGCGGCCTCTTCGCATGTGGGACCGGGAACGGCCGGATTCGGATTAGAGAGAATAGAATAAAAAATCAATAGAAAAGGGACCGGACTTATCCATCATACGGTAAAACATACATGCCTTTTTATGTTATAATCTGTTGTCATTGGGAAGTTCGGAGGTGTTTTATGGAAAAGACTAAAATTTTGGTCGACAGCACCGGTGACATGCCTTTGGAATGGATGAAAAAACTGGATGCTGATGTAATTCCGCTTCACGTATTATGGGAAGAGCGGGGAATAACCGAAGATGATAGCAGAAATTATGATGACTTGAAGAAGTTCTGGGATGATCTTGTAAAAGAGGATGATCTGCCCAAGACTTCGCAACCTGCACCTGTAGAGTTTAAAAATAAATTTGAGCAATATTTTAACGAAGGTTATACAAATATATTTGTTCTGACGCTTTCGACGCAGTTATCCGGGGCGTATAACAGTGCTCTTCTTGCCGCGAAAGAATATGGGGATCGCATTGTCGTGCTGGATTCAAAGTTTGCCTCAAGTGTCAACGCGCTTGTGGTTTACAGAATAAGGGAATTGCTTGATTCCGGCCTGCCTCTGCAGGCGGTCTGGAGTCAGGTGAAAGAAGAGCGTGAAAATGGTCGTTTTGGCGCCTTTTTCTATATCTCCAACTTTGATTTTCTCAGAAAAGGTGGACGGGTTTCGGGTTTTGCCAGTTTTGTCGGAACGATGCTGAACCTGAGGGTTTCCTTGTTCATCAATGAGGAGGGCATCATGATTCCCTTTGGAAAATCACGCGGGACCAAAAAGGCTCAGAAATTTATCATCAAAAAAGCGCAGGAGTACATTGAACCGGGATCTAAGGTGAGGCTGGCCATGGTTCATGTTAAAGAGGAAGAAGAAGTGCTGAAGCTTCTCAAGATGCTTGAGAGCGATTTTGAGGTTGTGGAATCCGTCATCACGCCCATGGGAAAGGTTATTGCTTCGCATGTGGGACCGGGGACAGCCGGTTTTGGAATAGAGAAGCTGGATTGACAACTGTTTTTACAACGAAAAGGAATCCGGCTTTTCAAGTTGGATGTCCGGGAGATAGATATGCCGTATAATGGATATTGTAGAGGAACGGGCAGAAATGCTTTGGGTAAAAGATGGTTAAACGCATTCGTGTTGCTGATACTTGCCGAGGATTCAACGCATGGCTATGAGATTGCTCAAAAACTTGGGGAGTTTGGTTTTTCGATTCAGACAACGGGGCAGATGGGGAGTCTTTACAGATTGCTCAGTGATCTTGAATCGGCTGAATTGATAGAAGCCGACTGGATAACGGATCAGCCCGGGCCCGCCAAGAAAAAATACAGAATAACCGGAAAAGGCATCGAAGAATTGAAAAATCAATCCGATGCCTTTGATGCGGTCAGGGAACGAATAGACGTTTTTCAGCAGCGCGTGCAGGCGCTACAGGACAAATAAGAGATATACGCCTGCCCCTGTGATTGCAAGCAGGGGTAATGTCTTTCCAAAGACCTTCATGAGGTCGGATTTGAAATAATTCCCCGTTAAAACAACACATAAGTGAACCGGTGAGAGTAACACGCCGGCTACTGATGCAAAATACAGCAGAGCCGGATTTGCCCCGATAGACAACAGTAAGGGAGCGGTTATTCCGATGGCACTCTGTGTGATACCCGTTGACATGCCGATCAGTATCGGGAAGATCAGTGTGAGCAGATTAAGATTTAATCCGATATTGTTCAGTTCCGTTGCGATGTCCGTCGTCAGATTGACGGTAATCAGATAATTTTTGTAGACAAAGAACAGGAATAAGAGTAAAAAGACATCCCATTTTTTAAATGTTCGCTTCAGACTTTCAAAAAAATAGCGCCGCCTGAAAATAAAATAAACGGCAATGTTGATTCCAAGTGCGAGATAGCCTTCTACTTTGAAGGCGAGTATGAGTATTCCCGTACAGATGATGAAGCCGAGTATCCAGAGTCCCTTGATCTGTTCTCGTGACACCTTTTTTATCTTCGGTAGTCTGAAGCCGTTGAGGAAAAGCCAGCCGGCCAGTGTTCCGATAAGAAAAACCGGGAGAAGGCTGATCGAAAATTCTCCCATCTCCAATCCGGCCATGGTTGTCAGCAGAAAAATTGCCGGATAGACGGGCCAGAAGAATTCTACAACGTGCCTGAACCAGTAATTGACGATCATCATATAATCGTTGGTGAAATTTTCTTCATCCCCGATCATTTTTACAATAGGCGCCGTAAACATCGCCCCGCCGGGCATGGGAAGAAATCCGATCATCATTGGCATAAACGCCATGGAGGTTCTGTCGTCAAACAGGGCCTTGGAGGAGGAGGCGAATTTTTTTGCATCTCCGGAAAGATCCAAGGCATTACTGAAAAGATAGATCAAAAAAACGGTTCCGAGAAGTTTGTATAGCGATAAATCAAAGACCGGTTCCCTGAAACTTTCGAAGATCGCCATAGGATCGAATCTGAAAATGACGATGGTGGTGATAGAGCCGATGATTGCAAAAAGGATGCTCTTTGTCATTCTCTGCACGGATATCAGCGCTATTAATGAAATAATGATGATTAACGTCGACATTTTTACCCTCCGGATTTTATTAGGATTACCAACTAATTTTATCACATATTTTTTAAAATATTGTGCTTAACTATAAAAAAAATATAAAAACAATTTTGTTTATATTGCAGAAAATCATCATTAATATGGTAAAATAAAGTGTGCTGATAAAGATAGGGTAGAAAATTACGTAGAAAGGATACTGACAAATAATAGATGAGTTTAAGGACAAAAGATTATTATGAGCTGGTAAGAAATCTCCATGAAGGTTATGCGTATCATCGGATGATTTACGATAACGATGGCAATCCCGTTGATTATGTATTCCTTGAAGTGAATGAAGCCTTTCTGAATCTTACGGGTCAAACGAGAGAAGAGGTAATCGGTAAAACGGCAACACAGGCGTTGAAATGGATTAAAAAGAATCATATAGAAACCCCTCTGTTTGATTCTTACGGTGCGCTCTGTAAAGAGGGCGGCCATTTGAAATATGACAGCAGTTATTATTCTGATTATGATAAGTGGCTGGATTTGACGGTTTTTAGTACCGGAGACGGTTATTTTACCACTTTGGTAAGAGACAGTACGATGGAGAAATTACTCAGTAAGAGTAACAAATACACCGAAGAAAGATATCACACGATTCTTGAAACGGCTCCTGTGGCGATACTTGAAGTTGATGTGACAGAGATATGGCATGTCATAGAGGAAATGAAAAGGGATTTCAAGGACTTTAATGAGGTTATGGAGCAGCATCCCGAGTTCTATGTGCAGGCGAGGAGCTTTTTTAAACTGTTGAGTGTGAATGATGAGGCCGTCAGGGTATTCAAGGCGAGAAGTGAGCGGGAATTTATCGAAGATATCTCGCTCTTGTTCAGCGAGGAAAATGATCCCGACTGGAAGAGGCTCTTTGTAGGTATATGGGAAAACAGGGAGACAATAGAGCTTGAGCTGAAAATAAGGGATTTTAACGGTGATGAGATTTCGCTGTTTGTCAGAGCAAAGGTCCTTTTCGTTAAAGAGGAAATCAAGATGCTGATGGGGATCCTGAATGTCACGCATATCAAGAGTATGGAAGTGGAGTGGGAAAAACAGCAGACGGAACTCATGGCGAGCTACGAACAAATGGAGGCCTACAATCAGGAATTAAAAGAGACTCAGAAAGACCTTTCGATGATCAATGAAAAACTGATTTCTGCGAATGATAAACTGACAAATCGTGAAAGACAATTACAAATGGCCCTGCAAAGCGCAAGAGAAGCGCTGTGGATACTTGAGGAAAAGAGCGGAAGCATCGAGAATATCGGCAACTGGCAACATTTTCTCGGATTTGAGAATCTGGAATTTGCGGCAAGCTTTGAAAACTGGTTGTCCCTGATTCATGATGAAGACAAAGAAAGGGTCAGACTGGTGCTTCAGAAGGCGTTTTCCGAAAATGAAAAATTCTTTGAGGTGGAATACCGGATCAGGACAAAGAATGGAACGTGGCTCTGGGCACTTTCAAGGGGGGAGGTCCTCCTGAATGAAGACGGTAGCTCAAAACTGATCTTTGGAACACATCAGGATATCAGCCGGAGAAAAGAGGCGGAACGCAGACTCGATTATCTGGTCTCCTATGACCCGCTTACCGGCCTGCCCAACAAGCAGAATCTCATGAACAGGTTTCATGAGGAGATAGAGCGGAATAAACGGAACAACTCGGTGATGGCGGTTCTGGCTCTTGATCTGGATGGATTCAAGAGAATCAACGAGTCGATGGGTCATACCTTTGGCGATCGACTGCTTTCAGAGGTTTCCAGCAGACTCAGGCAGAAAGTCAGAACACAGGATTTCATCGCCCGTTCCTCTAGTGATGAATTTATCATCATCTTTCCGGATATCAAGGGGAAGGAGAAGATAGCCTATCTCGCAAGAAATCTCCTGAACCGTTTTGAGGTTCCGTTTTGTATTGAGAATAAGGAAGTATTTATTACGGCGAGTATTGGGATCGCTATTTATCCGGATAACGGAGAGAATGAGGATACCCTTCTGAAAAAGGCCGATCTGGCCTTGATCGAATCAAAAAAGGCTGGAAAGAATACGTTCAGGTTTTACAACGCGAATATGAATTCGGAGGCAACTAAGAAGTTGGAACTGGAAACGAGACTTCATAAGGCGATAGAACAGAATCAGTTTTTGCTGTATTATCAGCCTCAGTTTGATCTGAAAACAAATTCCGTCGTTGGAGTCGAGGCGCTGATCAGATGGTGTGATCCGGATGTAGGAATCATATCACCGGGAGAATTCATGCCAATCGCTGAAGAAACCGGGTTGATTCTTCCAATCGGGGACTGGGTACTCAGCAAGGCCTGCTATGAACTCAATCAATGGAAACGGATGGGGATTAGGGATTTCAGAATGTCGGTAAATATTTCCCCGTTGCAGTTTGCACAGGAGAATTTCCTTGAGATCCTTAAAGATACGATTATTGAGTCGAATATCGATCCGAAAAATCTGATGTTAGAGATCACGGAAAGTATCCTGATGGATGACATCGAATCGGTTCGGAGAAAATTACACGAGATAAAGGATCTTGGATGCAGTCTGTCCATAGACGATTTTGGTACGGGCTATTCATCACTTGCCTATCTCAGAAAATTTCCGATAGATGAGTTGAAGATAGACAAGTCTTTTGTCCTGGATCTTTCCTATCCGGACAATGCCTCTATCGTCAAGACGATCATTTCTCTGGCGAATAATCTGAACATGAGTGTGATTGCAGAGGGAATCGAGGAAGATTCACAATATGAATTCCTCATTCAGAACAATTGTAATATGATGCAGGGATATCTCTTTGGGCATCCCATGAGCCATGATCAGATCGAAGAGTTCCTGAAGGAATATGTCGGATTTGAAACTTGCTTAAAAGAATAAGTATGAATACATAAATAGCAGAATTTATATAAAAACCTCCGCTGAAAGCGGGGGTTTTTTGTTGGAGAACGGATTTGACAACGGGGGAGATGATAGTGTATAATTCGACCGACGGTCGGTCTAATTAAACATTTATAAAAAAGGAGAATCACTGTATGGTTTTGAAAATACTCAGAAATGATTTAAAACGGAATAAGCTCATAACGATTTCGCTTTTTATTTTTGTTTTTCTCGCCTCTTTTCTGACTTCAACGGGTCTTTATGTGTTTATGCAGTTGAACGGATCTCTTGATAGCTTTTTTTCCAAAGCACGAATGGCCGATTTTGTTCAGATGCATGCAGGGGATATTCAGCCGGAGCAATTTGTATCCTTTGACAGACAAAATGAAGCGGTTGAGGAAAAACAGATTCAGGCGATGCTTGGATTTGATTGGAGAAATGTTTCCTTCGGGGAGAAGGATTATTTGGAAAGTCATTCAGTGATGGATCTGCTATTCGTGACTCAAAACGAGCGGTTTGATTTTCTGTTAGATCTACAAAATGAGTACGCACAGGTTCAGACAGGAGAAATTGGCGTACCGCTTTATTTTATGAAATTACACGATTTGAAAATTGGTGATAAAGTTGAGATTAATAAAGGTGATTTCCAGTTTTCCTTTATCATCGGTACATTTATTCGTGATGCGGAGATGAATCCGGATGTTGTCAGTTCAAAACGTTTTTTAATCAGTCAAACGGATTTTGAACAGCTGAAGGATGTGGCGGATTCCAAAGAATATCTGATAGAATACAGGTTGAAAAATCCGGAACAGGTCGATGACTTTACCACAACTTATCAGAATGCGATGATGCCGGGAAGGGGACCGACGATAAACGGCAGCTTGTTTAGAATGATGAATGCCATGACCGACGGCGTAGTGATCGCCATCATGATGGCGATCACCGTTCTGTTGATTATTATCGCCCTCCTTTGTCTGCGGTTTACCCTATTAGCTACTATAGAAGAAGATTATCGTGAAATCGGGGTCATGAAGGCGATAGGTATTTGTCAGCGTGATATTAAAAGGTTTTATCTTATAAAATATCTTGTCGTTTCCCTGTTTTCAGCCGCCTTTGGCTGTATTGCCGCACAATTGGCCGGTAAGTCTTTTACGGGACACATCATTCTATACATGGGGGATTCTCCGGAAACCCTTCTGAAAACCGTTATTCCCTGTATAGGATCGGTTGCTGTAGCCCTTCTTGTGATTCTGTTCTGCTGGCTCATTCTGTCGAGGTTTAAAAAGATTTCCGCGGTTCAGGCCCTTCGATCCGGAGCTGTTATCAAAAGGAAAGTGACGGGCGGTGTACGACTTGAACAAATAAAATTCCTGGATACGAATCTTTTCATGGGACTAAACGATTTTTCAGGGAAGTTTGGCATCCTGCTGCTGCTGATCTTCATCTATATGATCTGTACGTTTATTGTCAGTGTTCCTTTGAACCTTTTAAACACCATACAATCTGATTCTTTCATCACCTATATGGGTGTTGGGGAATCGGATATTCGTATAGATATTCATGATCGGGGAAATATGGGGGAGGAATTTGACGGCATTGTCAGCCGATTAAGGGCCGATGATGAGATTCAAAGGGTGTCTCCGTCCATTACCTATCGGTATAAAGTATTAAATTCTGAAGAAACTTACGATAATATCAACGTTGAATCAGGAGACTTTTCTGTTTTTCCACTGGCGTATTTAAAGGGACACACCCCCCTGGAAACGGATGAAATTGCCCTGTCGTATCTTCAGGCACAAAATCTTGAAAAAGAGGTAGGAGACTCCGTCACTTTGCTTGTTGAAGGGGGGAGGCAAGATCTTATCGTATCCGGAATTTATCAGGATATAACCAATGGAGGGCTGACGGCCAAAGGACATCTTTCCGGAAACAGGGAGACCGCTTTATGGTATACGGTAGCCCTCTCGTTGAAACCCGGTGTGTCTGTAAGAGATAAAACGGCTGAATTGAATGCTCAAATCGATTATGCAAAGGTTACCCCGGTAAAAGAATACGTCAATCAGACATTTGGTGCAACCATTCAGCAAGTCAGAACGGTAACACTATTTACCTGCGGGATTGCCCTGTTTCTCACCCTGTTGATTACCGCTTTCTTCATGAAGATGCTGATGGCGAAAGACGGTCCGCAGATTGCTGTCATGCGAAGTATTGGTTTTAGTCCGACGGATATCAGAATACAGAATTTTGCAAGAAACAGCCTTGTGCTCTTAATAAGCATCTTTCTCGGCACGATCCTGTCGAATACACTTGGCGAACGAATGGTCAATTTAATGACAGCTGGACTGGGGGCATCGGATATTCATTTTAAAATAGATTACATAAGATCTTTTGTGTTTATGCCCGTGATATTTTTTTCAGTTGTCCTGTTGACGACTTATATCAGCAGTCTTCAATTAAAAAAGAAAACGATAAAAGAATTAATCATGGAATAGGAGGGGCTCATGAACAATATACTGAAAACGGTGAACTTAAGCAAGACGTACAGCGTGAATAAAAATGAAAGACAAACGGTTTTAAACGACGTGAATATAGAAATTAAAAAGGGCGAATTTGTATCAGTGATGGGACCTTCGGGCTCCGGGAAATCTACGCTTTTATACAGCATCAGCGGGATGGACAGCGACTATTCGGGGAAGGTCAATTTCAACGGGAATGAGTTATCCGAAATGAGTGAAGCGGAGCTGGCCTCCCTGCGACTGAACACGATGGGGTTTGTTTTTCAGCATATTCATCTGATGAAAAACCTCTCTCTGAAAGACAATATCATGCTTCCCGCTTATAAGGCCGCAAAGAAATCGAGAAAGGTGATTAATACCGAGACAGATGCCCTGATGAAAAAAACGGGGATTGCTTCGATTGCCAATCATGACATGACACAGGCTTCCGGCGGACAACTTCAGAGGGTGGGGATCTGCAGGGCGCTGATCAATCAGCCTGAGATCCTGTTTGGGGATGAACCAACCGGTGCCCTGAATTCAAAAGTCAGTGATGAAATCATGCACTGGTTAGGTTCTGTAAATAATGAGGGAACAACCGTCCTGCTCGTTACACATGATTCAGCGGTTGCCGCCAGGGCTGAAAGAGTCCTTTTTATGAAAGATGGTGAAATAGTATCGGAAAGATATCTTGGGAAATATACGGGTGATTTTTTAAAAGAGCGGGAAAAGATCCTTTCGCAATGGTTATTGGAGCAGGGGTTTTAAAGTGATGCATCAATGAATTTCGATTTGAAATGACAGAAAGATATGATATAATCAACCGGTGATATCAATCTAAAAGGAGGCGGTCATATGCAGGGAACGACGGATATTAAGAGAACGATTCAGACAAGTGCATATTTTTGTGGATTAAATCGACCCGCTTTCGGTCAGGAATGTGTTATTGGTATTTAAAATCTTTCGTATGTCTTAAAGGTACAAGATTCTATACAGAAAGGCTGTGGTGATTTTTCCACAGCCTTTTTCTTTTATTCTTACTGAACAAAAATTTGATGAGCGATGTATCGAAAAGGAAAAGAACCTTTGCGTGTTTTTATTCTCGCGCAAAGGTGTGTTTAAAACCAAAGTTAATTTATCAAAAAAAGAAGGGAAGTGATTTGATGAGGGAATTAAAAGTCGGAAAAAAGGGGATAGTGATGGTAAATTCAGGAATCAGAAACAGGAGAACATTGAAAAGGCAAAAGGAGAACAACATTGATAAATTTAAACGATATAGGCTGGAACAATCATTTCAATCAGGAATTTGAAGCGTATAAAGAAAGAAGATACCGAGAAAAAGAGTATTACAGGAATAAGCAATTCTCAGCAGCACGCATCAGTGCACAGTTCAAGAATCATTACACCATTCTCACGGAGGACGGTGAAAGAGAGGGGATACTCCGAAAGGTCTACCTGCATGAAGTGGCTGAGAGGGCCGATCTACCTTCCGTGGGAGACTGGGTGGTCTTGATTGATGCCGATCATTCCGATCAGCTGATGATAGACGGGCTCCTTCCAAGGATCAGCTATCTTGGAAGAAACTCAGCGGGAACACCGGGAGCGTTTGTACCCGGTGAGGCAAAAAATCAGTATTCAAAGCTCGACAAGGGGGAGCAGATCCTCTGTGCCAATGTGGATCTGGCCTTTGTTGTGACATCACTGAATCAGGATTTCAACCTCAGAAGGTTAGAACGATACCTGAGTATGGTCTGGAACGGAGGCGTACAGCCGGTGATTCTGCTGACAAAGGCGGATCTGTGCTCCGAAGAAGAGATAGCGGGAAAGATTGAAGAAATATCCACCATCGCCTTTGGCGTGCCATATCATATTATCAGCTCGCTTGAGGGAACCGGACTCGAAGCGCTTGAACCGTACTGGTGCAGTAACAGGACGATGGTACTGACCGGCTCTTCGGGTGTTGGAAAATCCACACTCATCAACACCATTCTCGGCTATGACCGGATGAAGGTGAAGACGATTACCGGTTACAAGGATAAGGGACAGCATACCACAACTCATAAGGAACTGATGGTTCTCGCACAGGGAGGCATTATCATCGATACACCGGGGATGAGAGAACTCAGACTGACTTCGGATGAGGCGAGTCTGACTCATGTCTTCTCGGATGTCATCGCTGAAATAGAGGAACTGTCGAAGCGTTGCAGATTCAGAAACTGTCAGCACGAGAGCGAACCGGGTTGTGCGGTAAAAGAGGCCCTTGAAACGGGGACTCTGTCTCAGGAACGATGGAAATCCTATAAAAATCTGCTGAGGGAGATCCGGTTTTATGAAAAGAAGCAGCAGAACGAAGAAAAAAAGAGCAAGGGAAAAGGGAAGAGGGTTGGTTATTAATTTGACCGGCGTGTGATGGACTTATGCCGTTCAAATGGATGGCTGATGTGGTTGAACCGGGAATAGTCCAGGCTGTTCTCGAGGATTCCAATGACGGGATGAAGGACAATACTGGGGACCTGTCTGAAAATAAAGGTAAGGGCGATGATTCATCGCCCTTTTGCGTTGATTGTTTGTCGGCGACTCAGATGATCCTGTCAAATGATTTCTGCAGCCGGCCGTTTATAGAACTGAGTTTATGATATAAGCCGCTCAACCAGTCAGGGGTGTCTTCATCGATCACGATGTCTATGCTTCTCGACAGCCTTGCGTAGAAGAAGAGATTGTGGAATCGTATAAATACGGGCAGATCCCGATACAGATTGGGATCGATTCTGAACTGACTCGAATACCCTTCCATGAACCGCCGGAAGGAAGGATTTTCCATATCAATCCCATCACCGGTTAACGAAGTGTGTTCATTATCGATTCCTTCTCCGAAGAGATCCCGCAGGGCGAAGGCGATATCCGCCCCGTACCAGTAGACGGCACTGTCATCAAAATCCAGTATGTTCAGCGCCTTGTCATGCCAGTGAACGTTATCCAGTTCAAAATCAAAATGGATGAGCCCTTCTGGTGCATGGTTCTCTTCTGCCCATTTTTCGAGCCGCTCAAGTTCCCGACAGGCTGAAGTGTTTGCCGGATTCACCTGTTCCCTTATAAAACTGAGATGTGTCTTCCAGTTTTTTCTCTTACGTTTGATGCTGTCCGGAGCCTTATCCAGCTGATGATGAAGTTTCCCGAGTGCTTTTCCCCAGAGGAAAAACTGCTCATTCTTCAATTCCTCTATTTCATACCTCTTTCCTTCCAACGCCTCAAAGACCACGGCGAGATAAGTATCCTCACCGGTGGCGTATTCTTCTATAAACCTGTTGTTGAGGGATAAAACAGGCTTAACGATATTTGACCCCTGCTGATTTAGAAATTCCAGCAGTTCGATTTCTCCCTCTATCTCCTCCCTTTTTCGCTCTGCCAGGCTGTTAAATCTTAGAAAGTGATTCTTACCATCCCTTGTAAATCTGAACACAAAATTGGCACTTGCCCTGAAATAAATTGCACTGTTCGGGTCGTGTTTCCAGTTTTTTAATATATTTTCAGCTATTGGTGATGCCCAGTTCTGATCCAGTGTGTCTACTACTCTTCGCATCGTACTCAATTTCATCATAACCGCCACCTCCAGAGGTTCTTTTGATAAATATATCACATATAATGATATAATGGATAAAAGAAGTGGATGTATTGATGCGGATAGGAGAGAGGATGCATAAAATACGGTTATCTGATTTCAAAATAAATATCGGTGGAATGGAAAAAGGTGTACTGAACAACATCTGTGATGTAGAAGGGGTAAAGGTTGGTCATTGTACCATCGACACAGCTGACAGCAAGACCGGCTGTACGGTTCTTTTCCCCTGTGAGGATAACCCTTTCGTCAGAAAACTGCATGCCGCCTCATCTGTTTTAAACGGATTCGGAAAGACGGCGGGACTGATCCAGGTCGATGAACTGGGACAGCTTGAGAGCCCGATCGTTCTCACCAATACACTCAATGTCGGCCTGATGTACGATGCGCTTGTTGATTATATGATCAGGCGATGTAAAGGCGAATCTGTAGAGATAAAGAGTTTCAACCCGGTCGTTGCGGAATGTAACGACAGTTTTCTGAACGATATTCAGAGCAGAGTCGTCAGGGCTGAACACCTTGAGCAGGCCATCTCAAATGCGAAGAAGGCCTTTGAAGAGGGCGATGTTGGAGCGGGAAAGGGAATGTCCTGTTATCAGCTGAAGGGTGGTATCGGATCTGCTTCAAGGCTCTTTGAGATCGGGGATGAGCGGTTCACACTCGGTGTGATGGTTCTTTCGAATCATGGCCTTCTCACGGATCTGATGATCGACGGTGAGAAAACGGGAGAACGAATAGCATCGACCATTGCTCAGTCCGAACAGCTCAGTGATGACAGGGGTTCTGTCATCGTGATCCTTGCAACCGACCTGCCTCTGAGTTCAAGACAGCTGAAACGCGTCTGTTTCAGGGCATCGAACGGCCTCGCCCGGACGGGATCCAAGACAGGCCATGGCAGTGGAGAGATCGTCATCGGTTTTTCTACGGCCAATCGAATCGAGCGCGGGGGGAGTTTCCACTCTTTCAGATTCTTAAATGAAAATGAGATCAATCTGCCTTTCAGGGCAGCTGTCGAAGCAACCGAGGAAGCCGTTCTGAGTTCGATGATCAATGCGGCTACGGTGCAAGGCCATGAAAATAATATTCGACGAAGTATCAGGGAATATTTGAAATAAAGAAAAGTGAGGTTTGATATGAACATTTACAGAAAGTTATTTGAGAACATGGGTTATTTTCCGTTTTTTACCAAGGCACTTCTTGATGACTTTAAACCGGAGAGCAGTGATATTGACCTGAACAGAACGCAGAGGAAGACACTTCTGTTTCTGACAAAGGAAAGTGGAAAGACGATGAGTGAATTGAGTGAGCGTGCGGTGCTTGAAAAAGGTTCCTTTACCACGGTGATAGACAAACTGATAGATGAGGGACTGGCGGAGAGAGAAAGAGATGAGAATGACAGAAGAAAGATCATCGTCAGCATCACTCAAAAGGGTCGTGAAACGGCTGAAAAGATCTCTGAAGATCTGAGCAGACACCTTGAAGAAAAGCTTTCTCAATTACCTGAAGAGAATATCAGAGAAATACTGGAAACAACGGAAATGGTGAAACGGGTCAGTTTGAAAATGACCGGTTGCGGTGAAGAAAAAACGGTGTGATCCGGAAAATATTATAAAAGATAAGGGGCTGCCTTGAAAGAGGCGGCTTTTTTTATGGGTCCGAAGGAAAGAATGAAAGTGTATAATGAACAACAATGATCAAAATTTGTGGATGTGAGGTGTTTTTATGAGAAAGACAGTTCTTTTGATGACGGCGTTTATCCTTCTCTTGACGGCGGTATTCGCTTCGGAGGAAAAACCGTATACCATTATGATCTATATGATCGGATCGGATCTCGAGTCCTATGATGGATTTGCCGAATCAGACCTGTATGAAATCCTTGATGCCGATACGGGCAAGATGAATATCGTCATTCAGACCGGTGGCTGTTATGAGTGGTTTATGGAAGGCATCGATACCAACAATCAGAGATGGGAAGTAGACGGGGATGACCTGAAGCTGGTGAAGAACCTTGGAACACTGAACATGGGAGATAGTCAAACACTCTTTGATTTCATCGACTGGACAGCAGACAGATACCAAGCGGAAAACTATATTTTGCTCTTTTGGGATCATGGGGCGGGTACCATCGGCGGTTTTGGGGATGATGAACTTTTCGATGGGGACGGATTACTGTTGACAGAACTCACAGGAGCCATCACGAGAGCCTGTGGGAAAAAACACATCGAGTTTGAACTGATAGGATTTGACGCCTGTCTGATGGGAACGCTTGAAACAGCTTACCTGCTGAAAGATAACGCAAGATACCTGATTGCCTCAGAAGAACTGGAACCGGGCTGCGGCTGGTGGTATACCGGTTTTCTCGAAGCGCTTAATACCGGCGATGATATCATCAGGGTGGGAAAGATGCTGATAGATGACTTTGCCGAGATGTCGGAGAGAGATGACGAAGGCGATGAAGTCACACTATCGATGATTGATCTGCAAAAGACGGCGGCTGTTTACAACGCCTTTGACAAAATGACCGTTCCCATGCTGTCGGATCTGACAAGCGATTCGGCCTTTGACCGGATCGTACTGGCCGGAAAACAGTCTGAAACGTATGGGGACAGCGGGGGATTTGGCGGATACACGGACATGATAGATGTTTCCGACCTGGCCTATCATTTGAAAGATGATTATCCAAGACTGGCACAGGCGGTGATGAAAGCCGTCCATGAGGCGGTTGTCTACAATTATGCCGGATCGGTCAAAAAAAATTCACACGGTCTGTCGGTCTATTTCCCCTGTATGGATAAGATCAATTTTGATTACAACAACGAAATCTACACCTCCTTTGCACTTCCCGGAAAATACACCGAGTTTATCGTGCAATACTCGGATAAACTGCTCGAGCTTTCCATAGAAGATCTCTGGGATAAGGAAATCACGGATTACTACGATTACATAGAAGTTGAACTGACCGATGATGAACTGAGCAGACTCGCTGAGATCTATCTCTGTGTGGGGACTTATCTCGATGACGAGGGGGAGGAATGGCTTTTCCTCGGGCAGGATCTCATAGACGATATTGAGGAATCGGAAGGCATCACCGCCCCAATCGTCGAATCCTGGCCGGCCATCAACGATGTCTTTGTCTATCTGAACGTTGTCAGTTACGACGATGAGCATATTATGTACGCCATACCGGGAGAACTGAATGGCACAACCGTAAACCTCATGCTCCTTTACGACGATGCCAACCCCGACGGAACCATCACCGGCGCGAGAAAAGTAGAGACTGACGATCTGTTCTACACGAGTAAGAACCTCATCAAGATCAAAGAGGGAGATGTCTTTGAACCCTATTATGAATACGAGGATAACGAAGTCACCGAATACATCTCTATCGGTGAAAAGATCCGTTTCGGAAAGACGATCACCGTTGAAGAGGCGGAACTTCCCGATGGTTTTTACCTATACGGCTTCAAATTCGTTGATTTTGTCGGAAACGAGGCGTATTCGGAATTTCTTGAGGTGGAGTTTTATTGAGTTGATTTAGAGATGAGAATATTCATTTTGATACAAAGTGGCTCAAAATAAACCACTTTGTATCTTCTTTGTCTCTATTTCAGCTTATCTAAATCAGACCTGAGATTTTGAAAATGTATTTTACAAGAATGATGAAAAATACGTATTTAATTTTGTTGACGAAATAAAACTTCACCCGACATCTTTCTGTACGCACATCATAAAAAGTGGTGAGGTTATAGTCATTGCCTGAATTTTATAAAAAAGGGTTGAGACTCTTTTATCTCAACCCTTTTGTCTATCCAATCTTTATCACATATTTATAATGTTCGGCCACATATCTTCCAGTTACAAATTCCACCGGAACACCGGTTTTATTGTAACTGATCCTTTCAAAATAAAGAAGCGGGCTCCCCTTTTCGATCTTCAGGAGGTCGGCGGTTTTTCGGGTTGCCAGCTTGGCTCTGATTGTGACGTCTCCTGAGACGACTTCCTGATTATGTTCTTTGAAGAGCTTGTAAAGAGAATCCTCGTAACAATCGGGAATAGTAATACCAAGACTTTCGGGAATAAAGGATTCAAAGTATACGATTGGGAAAACTTCTTCGTGACCGCATAGTCTTGTGTATTTGATAAGTTTTTCATTGGTTTTCAATTTCAATTTCAATTTCAGATCATCATCCGGGTCCGTGACTTCAAGTGAAACAAACTGTCTGACTGGGGTATGGCCTGTCTGCAGGACCTGTTCGGTATAGCTGCGGGGATAGGTCAACGGTTCTTCCATCACCGAGTCTTTTCTGACTGCCGTTCCCTTCCCCCTCATTCTGACGATCGTTCCGTCCTGTTCAAGCAGGTCCAGTGCCTTTCTGACGGTGGAACGGCTGACACCGAAAATGTTCATCATCTGGTTTTCAGTCGGCAGCATCGTGGCATCATTCCGCTTGGCAATTCTTTGCTCGATGATGCGCTGCATCTGATAATAGAGTGGTATGGGACTGTTTGTTTCAAGATATATCTTTTCTTCAGGATCCATGATCTGCGACATTGATGACTTCCTTTCCCTGTTGCTCCGGATTCAGTTTGACAACAGATCAAACGTCTCCTCCAGCGCTTTGTATGCCTTGTTGAATATTTTAAACTGTTTCATATACGCGATATGATTTGCCTCTATCGGCTTTACGGTTTTAATATCCCGTATGAAGGTGCTTCCCTGCTCGAATGTGATCATGTTTGCGCCCACACCGGCAACAATAGCGGCACCCATTGAGGTGGCTTCGTCCAGATATTGAGGGATGGTAATCTCATGGTTGAACACATCTGCGAGTATCTGCTGCCAGTTTCTTCCCTTGGCACCGCCACCGATTACTCTTATTCTATCAAATTTTACTACGTTCTCCAATACCCCGAGTATGATGTTCAGGTTGAAAGTAACACCTTCGAGTACGGCCCTCAGCAGGTGAGCCTTGGTATGTGATGCCTTTAGTCCAATATAGGCACCTTTCGCGTTTGGATTCCAGTGTGGACTTCTTTCTCCAAGCAGATATGGCAGAAAAAGCAGATTTTTCGAACCGACGGGGATGCGGTCGATCATATCGTCCATGATAGAAAAGACACTCACGTCAAGGTCTTTTGCATAATTTTCCTCCATGGAGCACAATGTGTCCTTTGCCCAGTTGTATGAAGCACCACCCGCCTGCATGGTTCCCGTCGGACAGAAGAGCCCCTCTTTGGTGTGACAGAAGTTGAATGTCCGCATTTCAGGATCGAAGATAGGTGTATCTGTTGTCGTCGAAAGCCATGAGGAGGATCCGAGATAGGCGTAAATCTCTCCCGGTTGGTTGATCCCTGCTCCTGTTGAGGCACAGGCACCGTCACCACCGCCCTGGTAGATGCCTGTTTTCGTGGAGATACCGAGTTGTGCGGCTATCTGTGGGGTAACATGACCTGCAAGTCTTGTCGATTCGACGATTTCCGGGAGTTTGTTCCTATCGATATCGAGAACGGAACAGATTTCCTCCGACCACGAGAGTGTGTTCACGTCGAAGATGTTCGTCATCGAGGCATCTGAATAATCGGTCCGGAATTTTCCCGTTAATTTCATGATGATATAGTCTTTTGCAAGGAGAAATTTATAGGTCTTTTCGTATACTTCCGGTTCGTTTTCTTTCAGCCAGGCGATCTTTTCGCCTGAGAAGGTTGGTGAAACCCTCGTACCGGCAATCTGATAAACTTTCTGCATTCCGTAGGCTTCGAGTTTTTTCGTTTGAGGCATGCTTCTCTGGTCGGCCCAGATGATGGGATTTCTTAGTAATTCACCATTTCTGTCGACGGCAACCGCCCCCATCATCTGCCCGCTGAAGCTTATTCCGGCGAGACTCTCCGGGTTGATGTTCGCCTTTTTCATCAGGTTCTGCGTGGATTTCACCACCGACTGCCACCACTGATTTCCGTCCTGCTCCACGCAGTTGTACCCCGGATAGTATGTATCGTATGCGATGAATTCACTGCCTATCAGAAGTCCGTCTTTTGTGTAAAGCGTTGCCTTGTTTCCCGTTGTTCCGAGATCATGCGCCATTAAATAGTCCATCTATATCACTCCAAATCTTTCTTTGTATAGTGTTTCTATTTCAGCTTCAGCGGGCATGGAAGGCGAGGTGCCAAATCTGGTTGTTGAGAGGGCTGCACCCGTCAGTGCACGATAAACGGCTTCTTTCAGCTCGCATCCTCTTGCAAGATATGAGGCAAAAATACCGGCAAAGGCATCCCCGGCTCCCGTCGTATCTACGGTGTCCACCTTACAGATGGGAATGATTTCCTCGGAGACGGCGGAACAATAGACCCCCTTGTCCCCAAGCGTCAGAATGACGGTTTTTACCAATCTTTCCAGTTTTTCTGAAGCCTTTGCGGCGGTTTCTGTGTCCGCTATCCTTATTCCGGTAAGCTCCTCCGCTTCGATCTCATTTGGGATGAGATAGTCGACAAATCTGAAGATTTCCTCTGAATGCCCCTGTATGGGCGCCGGATTCAGAATGACCTTCAAACCTTTTTCATGAGCGATTCTGATGGCTTCTTCGGTCGCCTGTATGTTGCTTTCAAACTGTGTCAGAAAAACATCCGCCCCGTTAAAGAGACTGCTGTTTTCCCTGACTTCCTCAGCCGTGAGTTCATTACACGCTTCGGGAGATACGGCTATGACGTTTGCCCCGGTGCTTTTATCAACGATGATCAGGGCAATTCCAGTCTGAGATCCCGCTGCTTCAAGCAGATAATCTGCCGGAATGCCGAACCGGGTAAACGCCCCCTTTGCAAACTGGTTGAAGATATCTTTTCCTATCTTTGTCATGAAAGAGACTTCGGTACCCGTCCGTCTTGCGGCAACGGCCTGATTAAATCCCTTTCCCCCCGGTCCGGGTGTGAAAGGACCGGCAAGTACCGTTTCTCCCGTTACCGGAATATGGGGTGACAGGCAGGTCAGGTCCATGATATAACTTCCGAATACAGCTACTTTTGCCATATCATCACCTTCAGATGACCCAATTTTTTCCCGGTATGGAATTCCAGTCCGATTCAAAATCACGAATCGCCTTTTCTATTAAAATATTTCCAAAGATGGCTTCATAAAGATCCGTTGAAATGGTGATACTATCAATCCCATAATCTATTACCGTTCGTATCTGCTCAAGATTTTTAAAACTTGCCGCGACGATTTCACAGTCTTTATCGTGCCTTTCTATGTACTGCTGCATCATCAGGACGTGATCAACGGGGGTTCCGGCATTTATCATACGGTTGACATAGGGGGCAATAAATTCCGCGCCACTTTCGACGGCAAGTGCCCCCTGTTCAAAGGAATAAATAGCGGTGATAAGTGTTCTGACAGAACGATTTTCGAGTTCTTTCGCCGCCTTCAAGCCATAGGTAGAAAAGGGGATTTTTACGACGATTCTGTCCTGACAGATCTTTGAAATGGCCGCCGCTTCTTTCAGCAAATCGTCATAATGATTGGAAAGAGCCTGAACAAACAGAATGCCATCCGTGATATCCAAGATTTCATTGATCAGTTCAAGGGGGTTTCTCTTGCTCTTTGAAATGATCGACGGATTGGTTGAAACGCCTCTGAATACGCCTGTGTCGTACAGTTTTCTGATTTTTTCCGTGTTGCCGTCATCTATATAGAATTTCATTTTTCCTCCTTTATTGCTTGATCAAGATTAGCATCAAATTATCTTCATTAAATCCTGTGGGCGATTTCGAGTATCTCGCCTGAAGGGCCTTTGAACGTGTTATATACGGTCGTCTTTCCATCAAAGACCAGAACGGGTTCATCAAAATCGAAGGTGATGCCCTTTGTCTGAAGTTCTTTCATCGCCTGCGCCACGTCTTCCACTTCAAAGGCAAGATGCTGGAACCTTGCCGTATCGTTTTCCGCAAAGCTTCTGTCCTTTGAATCATCGAAGCACATCAGTTCAATCATACACCCTTGTCCCTTAATAAAGGCGACCTTCAGTTTTTTCTCCTCAAGCCTTTCTTCAAAATCGAGTGTGAAACCGAGTTGGTCGATATAAAAGGCCTTTGCTGTTTCCAGTTCGGGAACTTCGAGCCCGATATGATGAAATTTGTTGAATGTCATCTCATGCACCTCTCTTGAAAAGTCTGAGCTTTTTGCCTTTACTCTTGAAGAATGTATCAAAGAAAACCGCCAGTACGATGATGGCACCGATAACCATCTGCATGATGAACGGATCTATGCCGAGGAGATTTCCACCGTTTTTGATGGTCTGTATGATGAGTGCCCCTAACACCGTTCCCAATGCGGTTCCAACACCACCGGTCATACTGGCTCCACCAATGACAACGGAGGCTATGGCATCCAGTTCATACGACTGACCGGCAGTCGGAACACCTGCGGCAAGTCTGGTTGAGAGCATGAGACCGGCAACACCACACAGTATCGCTCCTACGATATAGAAGAAATACATGTTGAGTCGAATGTTAATCCCCGCGAGTCTGGCGGCTTCAGGGTTTGATCCGATGGCGTATAGGTTTCTTCCAAACTTGGTATATTTCATGACGAGCGCAGCCACAAGGGCAATGATCAGCCATGTCCAGGCAAGAGATGGGATACCGAGAAATGCGGCGGAAGAGAATGCCTTGAATTCTTTTGGCAGCCCGGTAACCATTCTTCCATCTGAGATATACATGACCAGTCCTCTGACAAGGGTCATCGTACCGAGTGTGGCGATAAAGGGTGGAACTTTTCCGTCGTGAATCGCGATTCCGTTTACCAGCCCTACGAGTGCGGAAGCACCAAGTGCGAGAAGGATTGCCACCGGTATGGAAAGACCAAAGTCCATACTCGTTGATGTCATGGTGGCAAAGACCATTCCGGACAGTCCGACAACCGAACCGACAGAAAGGTCAATTCCACCGGTTATGATGATGAATGTCATTGCGATGGCAACAACCCCGTTTATGGATGCCTGTCTGATGAGATTTGTGATATTCAGTGAACTTGAGAACTTTCCACCTGTAACGAGTGCGAGCAGTACCCACATTAAGACCAGTATGATGATAAGGTTTCTTTCGGCAAATGCCTTTCTGTGTCTTTTCATATGCTTATTTCCTCCCTGATAGCAGAGTTGCTGGTGTATTTCATTGCCAGTGCAAGCAGCCTTTCTTCGCTGAAGTTCCTTCTTTCAACTTCACCGGCTATTCTTCCGTTTGAAATTACGATAACCCGGTCTGAAAGTCCGAGCAGTTCGGGGAAATAGGATGAGATGAGGATGATCCCCTTATCCTGTTCCAGAATCTTTCCTATGAGTTTGTAGATCTCCGATTTGGTCCCTACATCGATTCCTACGGTTGGCTCGTCAAAGATGAGAATATCCGGATTCCTGGCCAACCACCTTCCTATGATGACCTTCTGCTGATTTCCTCCACTCAATTCTGAAACCTTCTGATAGGGTCCGCCTACCTTTATCGAAAGCATGTCAATATAATTATCCGCTATTTCAGCCGTCTTTGCGTAATTGATGATGCCGCCCTTTATCGATTTATCGTAATTAATTATATTCACATTGAAATCAACATCCTGTTCAAGGAATAGGCCAAGGTCTTTTCTGTCTTCGGGCAGGTATCCCAATCTGTTCCTCAGTGCATCGATGGGTCTTTTGATGGATACCGTCTGTCCATCTATCTCTACTTGACCGGCCGATACCTTATCCGCACCGTAGATAGCCCTTGCAATCTCCGTTCTGCCCGCTCCCATGAGCCCGAATATCCCAAGCACTTCCCTTCTTTTCACGTTGAACGAGATGTCTTTGAACTTTTCCCCGCTGAGTCCTTCCACTTTCAGTATCTCTTTGCCGGGGGTGAATTCCTTTTTGCTGTACATCTCGTTGATATCCCTTCCAACCATCAGCGGGATGAGAGATTCTTCGGAGAGGGTATCGGCATCGACCGTATCGACGACGGTGCCGTCCTTCAGGATGGTGATGGTATCACAGATTTGAAAGATCTCTTCCAGGTTATGGGATATATAGATAACGGCGATGCCTTTTTTCTTCAGTTCTCTGATGATCCTGAAGAGAATCTCCGTTTCGCTCTTCGTCAGCATGGCTGTTGGTTCATCAAAGATGACGACCTTTGGATTATGCCAGAGGGCGGCGGCGATGGTAACCATTTCACTTTCCGCTATGCTGAGTTCTCCGAGTGTCTTTGTTACGGGAATGTTCAATCCAAGCGTGTTCATGAATTCCTCAGATTCCTTGTACATCCGTTTCCAGTTAACGAACCCGGCTTTTCCGGGTTGAAGTCCGAGAAAGAAATTTTCCGCGACGGTCAGGTCGTTCGCGAGCATAACCGCCTGATAGACAGCGTATACCCCGAGACTTTTTGAGAGTAGCGGTGAGTTCTTTTTTATCTCCCTGTTGCCTATATAGAGTGTTCCACTGTCCCTTGTGTAAGCGCCTGTGATGATCTTGATCAACGTAGACTTCCCGGCCCCGTTTTCTCCGACGAGTGCCCTTATTTCACCCCCCCTGATCTCGAGTGAGACATCGGTAAGGGCCTTGACGTTTGGAAAAGCCTTGTTAATCTTTTCAACTTTCAGTGCCGTTTCTCCAAATCTTTCATTCGGCATTTGTGCCACTCCCTCTAATCAGAATTTTTTTTGTTGTATTCGTTGAGGATTGAAAGACTTGCACTCGCACCGAAAATGTCTGCTCCATGAGCGATATATTCCTCTACCTGTCCAAGTGTTCTGACCCCACCGGATACCTTGATCTTTTTAATGCCTTTAACGATTGAATGAATGATCTTGACATCATTCAAGGTTGTTGCCCTTGGCCCGAAACCCGTTCCCGTCTTTACAAAATCTATTGTCGGGATCTCCATGATGACTTCACAGATCTTCCTGATCTCATCATCCGTCAGTCTCGAGGTTTCTATGATTATCTTCGTGATTCGATCATGTTTTTTGACGGCTTCTGAGATGAGGGTCAATTCTCTTTTAACGGCATCCCATTTGTCCGATTTTACGAGTGAGATATTGGCGACCATATCAAAGTCGGTCGTCTCTGGTCCGAGGTTTATATAATAATCAATTTCCCTGAGTTTTATTTCTGTCGGAACATAACCGAGTGGGAATCCTATTCCAATGTTCACACCAACTTCAGTCCCTCTGACTCTATCGACAGCGTAGGGAACGGCATACCATGGAACAACCACATTCCTGAATTTGTATTCCAGCGATTCATCAACGATGTCTTCTATCTCTTGCCACGTTGCTTCGGGTTTTAATAAGGTGTTGTCAAATAATTTGTTGATGTTTTCGATTTTCATGTCTTCATCTACCTCCGGGTATATTTTATATAGACCCGGTCATTCCTGACCGGGTCAGTTTAGAGTCTGCCTATGATTAATATCTCTTTCGTGTGAATGGATCGAGGATGCCTTCTGCGCTGTCGAGATCATCTTCTGTGATGACGTAAACACCCGTATCGAAGTATGATGGGAAGGATTCTCCCTGTAGTGCCATGTAAGCAAACATAACACCCTTATACCCCATGCCGTGTGGATCCTGAACGATCAATCCCTTAAGATCTCCCATCTCTACTGCTTCGACTTCAAGTGGATCTGAGTCATATGCAACGGAGATAACGCTTTCACCGAGACCCTGTTCCTGAATAACTCTGGCAACACCGTCTCCACTGTGATTGTTGTCCGCAAAGAATCCGATGATATCGTTGTTTGCGATAAGCAGGTCTTCTGTCGCGTTGGCTGCCTTTGATATATCGTTATCGATGTATCTTGTGGGAAGGATTTCAACGCTTGGGGCAATTTCGGACATTCTTGCCTTGAATCCGTCATCTCTGTCGATAAGAACCTGTACACCCGCCATGGCACTGATCAATCCGATTTTTCCCTTTAAGGCTATTCCCCTGTCCTGAAGATTTTTGATTAATAGATCTGCCGCAAGAGCTCCACCCTTGGCGTTGTCGGTTGCGAGAAAGGCCGTATAACCTGTGTTGAAGACCTTGTTATCGATGAGAACAACCGGGATTCCGGCGTTATAAGCCTCATCCAGTAATGCAGAAGGGGCATCTGAACTGATGGATGACATGACGATTGCATCGGGGCCCGAACTGATGACATTTTCGAGGATGGCAATCTGCTGATCGATATCCGCTTCCGAAGGTGGTCCGTAAACGGTGATGTTGATCAATCCGTTCAGGTCGTGTTCGGCATTTTTTGCACCAACGATGGTGTACTGCCAGAAATCTGAATCCGTTGCCTTAACAATAAAAGCGATGTCATAAGCTGCAAATGAGCTTACTGCTACGAGAACCAACAATAACAACACTAAGAACTTTTTCATTTTTTTCCCTCCGTATTTTTTATTAATTCGCTTTCGGAAAAGCAAATTTTTTGTCAACAACAAAACGATAAGACGCTATGTACTTATGAAGATACAATAGCATACATATTAGAACATGGGAAACCTCTTTTGTCAAAGATGAAAATAAGAAATATTACGAGATATTGAGCGTATGTGTTTCATAAATTCGTTTAATGGGTGATATTCGATAATAACAGCCGATTTTCGAGATGATGTAAGAATATATACTATGATATAATGTACCTAACAAGATACATTATAATACAATACGGAATGACGAGGTGATCACGATTCTTGATGTTGTGACGTTTGGAGAGACGATGGTATTGATGGTGCCGGATGAGATGGGGAGTCTTCAGTATATATACAACTATAAAAAGAAGATCGGTGGTGCGGAGAGTAATTTTGCCATAGGGCTTTCGAGACTCGGCCACAAAGTCGGATGGTTTTCAAAGCTTGGTGACGATCCGCATGGAAGGTTTATAAAGGCCTTTATTCAGGGAGAGGGAGTGGATACCTCACGGGTAACCTTTACCGGTGAGGCACCTACGGGAATATTCTTCAAGGAAAGGTACGCGGCGAGGGAAAGCAAGATCTATTATTACAGACAGGGTTCGGCTGCCAGTACATTGTCGATGGATGATGTGGACGAAGATTATATCTCACAGGCTCGGTTTCTCCATATCACGGGGATCACACCTGCGTTGAGCCAGACCTGTCTAAAGACGGTCATGAAGACGATAGATTTAGCGCATGAGAAGGGACTGAGGGTATCCTTTGATCCGAATATCCGTATGAAACTGTGGAAGACGAGAAGAATGAAAGAGGTCTTGATAGATATTATTGCAAAGGCAGATATAGTGATGCCGTCTGTTGAAGAGGGTGAACTGATTTTTGGTACGGCTTCGCCGGAGAAAATAGCGGAAGACCTATTAAAACTAAATACGGGGATTGCCGTTGTGAAGACCGGAGCGGCAGGCTGTCTTGTGGGAACAGAAGAGGGAATGAAGCGAGTCCAGGGGTTTAAGGTTGAGCAAGTTGTGGATCCGCATGGGGCCGGCGATGGATTTGCTGCCGGTTTCATTTCAGGTCTTATTGATGGGCTCGATGCTGAGCAGTCGGCAAAGCGGGCAAATGCAGCCGGTGCTTTTGCTACCGGTGTGATGGGGGATGTTGAAGGACTGGCTTACAGAGAGGAACTGGAAACCTACCTAAGCGGCAAATCAGCCTTTTACAGATAGGGGGAATGGAGAATGGAAAAGATCGGAAATATATTAAAAATAACTGAAAATAAGATTATTGCAGTCATTCGGGAAGATGATCCCGAAAAGATCCTCTCGATTACAGACGCCCTTTTGAAAGGAGGGGTGAAGATCTTTGAAATCACCTTCAGCGTGCCGGATGCACCGGACGTGATCAAAGCGGTCAGCCGCCAGTATGTCGGGACAGATGTCCTCGTAGGAGCCGGAACGGTGCTCGATTCTGAATCCGCACGCTTGGCTATTCTATCGGGTGCCGAATTTGTGTTTGCCCCAAATGTCAATGAAGAAGTGATACGAACGGCCGGTAGATATGGAAAGATCGCCGTTCCGGGGGCACTTACACCAACAGAGATCGTTAATGCCCGTGAGATGGGGGCGGATATGGTCAAGATCTTTCCCGCATCATTCTTCGGTGCAAAGTATATAAAAAGTCTAAAGGGACCTCTTCCGCATCTTCCCCTTATTCCAACGGGTGGGATCAATTCCGCAAATGCAGTCGAGTTTCTAAAGGCCGGTGCCGAAGCCATCGGGGTTGGCGGATCAATGATTGACGCCAAGGCGGTGACGGCCGGTGAATATGAAAAGATAACGGAAACGGCGAGACGATATGTTTCGATTGTAGAAAATTATAATTCAGAAAGGGAGTGTAGAACATGATTTACAAGAGAGTCGGAAAGATAAAAGAGGAATTATCCGCCATAGGCTACGGCTGCTGGGGAATCTCCGGGACAGACAGTTGGACGGGAACAACGGATGAAAGGTCTATTGAGACGATTCGGACGGCCATCGCCGGTGGCGTGAATTTCTTTGATGTTGCACCGGTTTATGGTCTCGGACATGCGGAAAAGATCCTGGGAAAGGCCATCCGGGGTCAGAGAGAAAGGGTTTTTATCGCTTCGAAATGTGGTCTCGTCTGGGATGATGAGCATCATATTACAAATAATCTCACACCGGACAGTGTAGAAAGGGAGATTCACGATTCCCTGAAAAGACTGAACATCGATTATATAGACCTTTATCAATGTCATTGGCCGGATCCAGACACGGACATCGTCGAAACGATGAGAAAACTCAATGAACTTAAGGAAAGAGGGCTGATCAGATATATTGGCCTGACTAATTTTTCTGTTGAGGAGGCGAAAAGGGCCATGCATGTGGCCGATATTGCCAGTATGCAGGGACTTTACAATCTGTTGGAGAGAAATCCGACACATTATCACGGTATCCCACTTGAATACCGGACAGAAGATGAGATCTTTCCATTTGTGAGAGCGTCTGGGATGGCTTTCTTTCCCTACAGTCCGATCTTTCAGGGATTACTTGCGGACAAGTTTACCGAAGCGGATAATTTTGATTCTCAGGATGTCAGAAATGCGAATCCCAAGTTAAACGGAGAACCGTTTAAAAAGTATTTTGCCCTTTCGATGGAAGTCAGAAAGATCGCTTTCGAACTCGGCAGACCAACCATTCAGGTGGCTCTCAACTATCTGATTCAGAAGGAGGCCATCACTTCTGTTATCGCAGGTGCCCTGTCGCCTGAGCAGGTGAGACAGAACATGGATACCGTCTCCTGGCAACTCGATGAAGCTACCTTGAAACAATTGAATCGAATCGTGGAATAACGTTCTGCACGCCCTTTTTACAAGGGGACGCATGGTTTATCTGTTCCCCTTCATCTCTTTGTATCTGCCGTGATAGCCCGCTGTGTTATAATGATATGAGGTGTTTTTAAATCCCATAATGATCGATAAGGTGGCTTCTTATGAGAAGATACTTGATAGCAATAGGCATTCTTTCTCTTTTGGTAGGCTTATTTTTTATAATAAGTTGTCAAGAGGACGGTGAAATAAAAATAGGCGTTTCCGTATCACTGACTGGGGCGGATTCGCTCTTCGGCATCTCTATCAGAAATGGGGTTGAATATGCCGTTGACGAAATCAACAGCAATGGTGGGGTTAACGGTAAGATGATTCGATTACTGGTGAAGGATGATCAAAATAATAAGGATAAGGCCATCGAGGATGACAGTGAACTGATTGATAAAGGCGTCTGTGCGATTATTGGCCATGTCTCGAGTAGTATAACGAAAGCGGTCCTGCCACTTATGACAGAGAAAAAGATGCTGTTGCTCAGTCCTACGGTGAGTAGTAATGATATAATACTGGAAAACGAAATGCTTATTTCTCTCGGTTCTTCCAACAGGATCATTCAGAAAACGTTGGCTGACTATATGACGGAACAGGATAAAATCAAGCGACTGGCCATCATCTACGATGCCAACAATCAGGAATATTCAAATTACTGGCTGGAGGTTATCCGGTCTTATCTTTCCGGGACGGATGTTCAGATTGTAGATGTTCTTTCATTCGATTCAAGCGTTGTTTATACGGATTTCTACCTGCTTGCACTGAATCTGATTTCCAAAAAGCCGGATGGGGTTTTGATGATTGCTACTTCCCTGCATACGGCAAGTCTTTCGCAGCAGCTTTATAAGATAGATCCGAATATAAAAAAGTATACGACCACCTGGGCGTTTGACAACATGTTGATAGAAAATGGGGGAGAATCGGTAGAATCGCTCGTTCTGACAACTCCATATGACAGATATTCCGAAGACTCCGTATACCTGTCTTTTAAAGAGGGATTTACAAAAAGATACGGGACAGAACCGGAATTTTCCTCCGCATATGCTTATGAGACAACCTCTGTCCTTTATCAGGCACTTCTTAAAGTGCCTGATTGTGATCCCGAAAAAATCAGGGATGAGATCTTGAGCATCGGAAGTTTTAAAGGGTTGTCGGCGAAGATCGAAATAAATCCAAGCGGTTTGAGTTCAAGGGAAGCCTTTTTATACATCATAGAAAACAGTAAATATAAAAAGATTCCTATCGAATGACGACAGACTATGAAATTGCAAGGTCATTGAAGAACGTTGTTGAACTATGTTAACCTTTTATAAAGACGTTTGTGGGGTGTACCGATACATCATGAGATAATGGCTTTCGGTCGTATCTATCAGTTTGAATCCCAGTGAAAGATACAACCTGAAAGCCCTTTTATTTTCTTTGAAACACCCGATACGAACTGTTTTACCTTGACCCAACGCTGTCTGAATGATATTTCTGATAATCGAGGAACCGATT
>DAINPP010000022.1:0-46302 GCA_036743375.1 Thermotogae bacterium
AATAAAAGGCCCTTTATGGGCCTTTTATTCTTCTTCTTTCTCAATATTCCGTGATTCCGGCACTTCTTTTTCCTTTACCTTTTTTTCAATCAAATCTACGACGTCACCTACGGTTTCAAGTTCTGTAAGTTCTTCCAGTTCAATTCTCGTCTTCAGCTGCTTTTCAAGATCCATTACAAGGTCTACAAGTTCAAGCGAAGTGGCATCAAGATCATCCGATAAAACCGCATCTTCCGTAATGTCACTCTCTTCGAGATCAAGGTTTTCTACAAGAGTCTCCTGAACTTTTTTGAATATCTCTTCTCGTGTCATCAGTTTGTCACCCTCCGATTTATTTTTATTCAGATTTAAATCCAAGCATCAATTTAGCCTTCGTACAGATCCTATCTCCACAGGTTATCTTGCCATTAACCCAGAATAGAGCACCACGCTTATCCTCAAGCTTCACTTCATATTTAAGAATATCACCCGGTCTGATTTCACTTTTAAAACGAGCTTTGTCAACTCCTATAAAAAGCGGAATCTGATTATCATCAAATTCATCACCAAATCGTTCCTTCAGAAAAATACCAGCTGCCTGCGCGATCCCTTCGAGTTGTAATACTCCGGGGTAAATCGGATAATTCGGAAAATGGCCCTGAAAAAAAGGCTCATTGATCGTACAATTTTTAACGGCAACGATCCTTTCATCCGTCAATTCCTCAACAAAGTCTATCAGCAGAAAGGGATATCTATGGGGAAGGTAGTTCATCACTTCATCGATATTCATGCTCTTCATCTTATCACCTCAAAAATTATAGAAGCATTCTGACCACCGAAACCAAATGAATTTTTTAAAATCGTCCTGAATCTTTCGGCCTTATTCTTGAAGGTATAGTTCATCTCACCAATTTCCTCATCGACCGTATTTAAGTTCGGCATCCCATGCACAAATCCATTTTCAGCTTGAAGAATGGCCCCGATTGTTTCTATTGCACCTGAACCCGCAATAGCATGCCCAATCAGTGATTTTGTCGCCTGAACCATGGGTTGACTGCCTTTAAAGACCTTCTGGATTGCCTTTGCTTCAGAAATATCCCCGAGAGGAGTTCCCGTTGCATGTGCGCTGATCAATTCTATATCACCCGGTAACATGGCTGCAGCGTCAAGAGCCCTTGTCATCGCCAGTGCAGGTCCTATTCCTTCCGGATCGGAAGCACTGAAATCATGTGCATCCGAAGACATACCGTATCCCTTCACAGTGGCATATATCTTCGCGCCTCTTTTCTTCGCATGCTCTTCGGATTCAAAGATCAATACGCCGCTTCCCTCACTTAAAACAAATCCATCACGGTCTTTATCAAAAGGTCTGCTTGCCCTTTCCGGTTCACCGTTTCGCTTTGAAAGAGCCATCATATTTGTAAAACCGACAATACCCGCAACGTTCACGGCCGCTTCAACCCCTCCGACTACCGCGACATCCGCCTTCCCTGTTTCTATAAGCATGGCTCCCACCGACATTGAATGCAAGGCGGAAGCGCAAGCACTGACCGTTGCAAAATTAGGCCCATTAAGCTTATATTCCATCGACACGACACCGGCCATCATATTTGTAATAATCATGGGGATCAAAAAAGGGCTGACGTATCTCGGACCGTTTTCATACATCTCAAAAAATTCTTTGATTTCCGTATCGACTCCGCCAATTCCCGACGACAGGGTAACCGCAGTATTTTTCTCCCAACCTTTACAATCCAGTAAACCCGAATCTTCAAAGGCTTCTTTTGAAGCGGCAAGTCCCAGTTGTAAAAATCTATCAAACTTTCTGGATTTCCTTCTATCCATATAAAGCTTCGGATTAAAATCCTTGACTTGTCCGGCAATCTTTACCGTTAGTTCCGTCGTATCAAACGTTTCTATTCTGGAAATACCACTCTTATCAGCCTGAAGGGCTGTTAAAAATTCTTCTTTTGATTTTGCAACAGGATTAATAGTCCCCATACCTGTAACAACAACTTTTTTCATATCTTCCCCCTTTTGCATAAACCATATTTTCAAGAAGTCATGTTTGCAGATTAAAAATTAACGTAAATTTGCATTAAAAATACGATATGAGAATTATATCATAGAATAATTAGACAAACAAAAAAGGACAGCTAAAAGCTGCCCTTTAATCTGGTGGAGTCGATGGGATTCGAACCCACGGCTTCTACCATGCCATGGTAGCACTCTCCCAGCTGAGTTACGACCCCACTCCGATAGAATGATGCTAAACTAAAACTACAAGATGTATTATATACAATAAATAAAAAAAAATCAAGTTATGTTTATCCATTTAAAAGAAAATTTTATAAAACCGGCATGTTAATATCTGCCGGTTTTTTCATTCACTATGATTTTATATATCTTACATCAAGATCCTTGTTCGCCTTTAATTCATTCAATCTCCTGACAGGCGTCGTATAAGGTGCATTCTTTATACTTTCCGGATCTTCTGCCGCTTTCACAAGGATTTCATCTACCACATCAATAAAATGATCCAGTGTTTCCTTCGTCTCTGTTTCAGTCGGCTCATACATCATCGCTTCATGAACGATCAGCGGAAAATAGACTGTTGGTGGATGAATTCCATAATCGAGAAGCGCTTTTGCAAAATCGAGCGTCTTCAGTCCGTATTTTTTCAGGCTTGATCCATCAGCAACAAATTCATGCATGCACTTCGTACCAAACGGCACTTCAAAACGTCTGATAAATTCACTTCTCAGATAATTTGCATTCAGAACAGCCATTTCACTTGCCGTTTTAAGACCTTCTCCACCCATCGACATCACATAAACAGCCGCTCTGATCAAAACATTATAATTTCCATAAAAGGTTCTCAATTTTCCGATACTTTCCGGGATATCATAATCGAAATAATATCTGTCTTCAGCCTTTTTCACATGGGGAACGGGTAAATAAGGGGCAAGTTTTGCCTTAACGCCAACCGGACCACTTCCTGGGCCACCCATCCCATGCGGAGTAGAAAATGTTTTATGAAGGTTGAAATGAAGTACATCAAATCCCATATCCCCTGGTCTGATTTTACCCATAATGGCGTTCATATTGGCACCGTCATAATAAAGAAGTGCTCCCGCATCGTGGGCAATTTTCTGTATTTTAAGGATATCGCTTTCAAACAAGCCGAGTGTATTTGGATTGGTAAGCATAATCGCTGCCACTTCATCGTTCATGATAAGCTTCAACGCCTCAAGGTCCACCCTTCCATGTTCGTCTGAGGCAACCTGGGCGATCTTATAGCCACACATTGCTGCAGTTGCCGGATTTGTCCCATGTGCCGAATCCGGCACGATCACCGTTTTTCTTTTGGCATCATTTCTGGCGTCATGATAGGCCTTTATCAGACTGATCCCCGTAAATTCACCATGAGCCCCCGCTGCCGGTTGAAGGGTAACCTCATCCATGCCGCTGATTTCCTTCAAGGCTTCTTGAAGATTGTACATCAGTTCAAGCGCTCCCTGTATCGTTTCTTCAGGTTGATAGGGATGAAGATTTTTTAAACCGGAAATGGCAGCCGCACTTTCATTTATTTTTGGATTGTATTTCATCGTACAGGATCCGAGTGGATAAAAACCATTATCGACCGAATGATTCAGACTGGAGAGATTGGTATAATGCCTTACAACATCAACTTCGGTACAATCCGGAAGATCTGCCATTTCTTCTCGTATATATTCAGCCGGAAGCATTTCTTCCAGTTTTATCTGCGGAATCTCTTCAGATGGGAATGTATAACCGATTCTTCCTTCCTTGCCTTTTTCAAATATAAGTCTGTTATCTCTTCTCATAATAATTCCTCCAGTTTGTGCGCAAAGAAATTGATTTCTTCCATTCTGTTTGCTTCAGTAACGGCAATCAGCATCAAATCATCCCATTCTTCACATTGTTTCACACTGTTTATCGGTAATGGTCCCATAATCATTTCCTTCATCATTTCCTTCTGTATATATTCAGGTTCAAATGAGGACTTAATCGCAAACTCATTGAAGAAAGGTCCACTGAAAGCCAATTCATATCGATCCATTTTATCTATCTTATCAGCGAGATAATGCGCTTTTCTGATACTCTGCAGTGCGGCATTCTTCAAACCCCTTTTCCCGAGCAGGGCCAGGTAAATTGTTGCTACAAGGGCATTATGTGCATGATTTGAACAGATATTGGACGTGGCCTTTTCTCTTCTGATATGCTGTTCTCTTGTCTGCAGAACCATTACATAGCCGGTATTTCCCTCGATATCCTCGGTTTTACCGATAACTCTTCCGGGCATCTTTCTCATATAATTCCTCTTCGTTGCAAAGATACCAAGCGACATTCCACCAAGATAAAGAGAACCCCCAAATGGTTGTGCATCACCAACACAGATATCCACATCGAAAGCCCCCGGCGCAGTCAGTACACCAAGCGCAAACGGATTACAGGTGACGGTAAGCATGATATCCTTTGTAATCTCCCGAATCGTCTTAATATCTTCTACGATGCCAAAGAAATTCGGATATCCCATCAGGAAGCCAGCCGTATCTCCGTCTATCTTCGAGAGAAGATCTTCCTGATCAACCAGACCTGTCTCATTATCGTATTTTACAAATTCAAGGTTGATTTCAGGTCCCCTGGCATAAGTTTTCATAACCTGGATATATTCCGGATGTACAGCCTCTGAAACAAGGTATTTCCCCTTTCTCTTTATATTGCAGGACATGAGCATCGCTTCGGCACAAGCCGTTCCACCATCATACATGGAGGAGTTTGCCACTTCCATACCCGTCAGTTCACAGATCATGGACTGAAATTCATAAAACATCTGAAGAGAACCTTGGCTGACTTCAGCCTGATAGGGTGTATAGGCAGTCAGAAATTCTCCCCTTTCAACGATATGGGCAATCGCATGCGGAATAAGGTGATTATAAACGCCTCCTCCCATAAAAACGGAATAATCATCAAGATCAGCATTTCTCTCTGCCATCTCTTTCAATTTTCTTGAAACATCACTCTCAGACATTCCATCGGGAAGTCTTAATCCTGAAATTCTCTTTTCAGCGGGTAACTCGTTAAATAACTCATCAATTTCTGAAACACCTATTCGTTCAAGCATTTCCTTTATTTCCTCTTCGGTATGAGGAATATATCTCTTTGCCATGTTGCTCCCCCTTTCGCTTCATACTACCTATCTATTTATACGATTATCGTGAATAGTAACAGAATTCATCCTGAAACTAAAATTCCATTCCGCTGGATTATATCACAGTACATTTGTCATAAAAGCCTTTATTCAGGCAGAAATAGACAATTATTTCCTTATTACTCCTTATCGCAAATTATTACTCGGTATTTCTCACATTCACAAAACAAAGAGGCAGATCAAATAACCTGCCTCTTTGTTTTGTCTATAATCTGCATTTAAATTCTGCTGAGTATTTTTATACCTTCTTCTGTTATCGCAACGTCATCTTCAAAATGTGCATTTAATGACCAATCCACGTTGACTACACCCCAGCCGTCTTCCAGTGTCATAACCGGGTAATCACCTATGCTTAACATCGGCTCCACGGCAAGAACAAGCCCCGGTCTTAACTTTGGACCACTCTCAGAAGGTCCGAAATTTGGAATGAAAGGATCCTCATGCATCTCCCTTCCGATTCCGTGGCCGCCAAAATCTCTGATCACCGAGTAACCTTCTGATTCCGCATATTTTTGAACGGCATGGCCCATCTCGCCGAGTCTCTCCGCCTTCGCCAATACCTCCAATGCCAGATCAAGAGATCGGGAGGTAACATTTAATAATCTTTGAGCTTCTTCGGAGATCTCACCTACGCCAAAAGTTCTTGCGGCATCTCCATGAAATCCCCCTATATAGGCTCCCACATCGACGCTGACAATATCGCCCTCTCTTAAAATCGTCTTTTTCGATGGAATTCCATGGATAAGAACTTCATTGACCGAAATACAGGCTGACGCGGGAAACCCCTGATAGCCTTTAAAAGACGGAATTGCCCCTTTTGATCTGATAAATTCCTCGATCTTCCTGTCTATTTCATATGTAGAAACGCCGGGAACAACCAACTCCCGACTCATCTCAAGTGTTTCCCCCACTATCTTTGCAGCTTTCTCTATAGCTGCAATGTCTTTTTCTTTTTTTAATTTGATCAAATACTCGACATCTCCTTTAACCAAGATATATGTTAACCGTTACCATTACCCTCATAAGCCTTTTCAAGCACAACATATTCATCCGGTTGAATCGTACTGATTGCATGCTTAAAGATAAGACTCTGATGTTTACCCTCTTCAACAAGAACGGAGTACATATCAAATGATTTTAATTTCCCGTGAATCTGAAATCCGTTCATCAAAAATATCTTAACCCCAGTTTTGTTAATCCTCAAATGATTCAAAAAACGATCCTGTAAATTGAATTTGTCAGACATGATTTCACCCCTCAAAAATAATTAAATAAAACTTATTTCTTTAGATTATACCATTATACACGAATAAAACAGATAAATACCTGAAAGTTGTTTTTTTATCGGTATAAAAAAAGGCATCCAGCACAGGATACCTTTTTTCATAAGAACCGATTAAAATCCGTAAGATTATTCAGCTGCTCCTGCCGTCATATACTGTATAGCTCCCTGTATATAAGGCATTAATTCAGGTAAAACACCAACCAGCTGCTGAAGGAAAGGAACCTTGTTTGTAACCGGAATAACATCCACTCCCTCTTCCGAGATGATTAAAACGGAATAAGGAAGAAGATCAATTCCCCCACCGAGTCCTCCACCGTAAGCAACACCGGGACCACCGAGTCCTCCGCCAAATCCCATACCGGCTTCAAAAAGCGGGACGACAATCTTGTCTCCCAGCTCGATAGGCGTTCCTATTGCCATATCCGCAGTTAAGGCATCAAGCGATTCCCCAAACATCTTTCCGAATGTCTCTGAAATTTCCGTTGCAAAAAAAGCCATTGGAATCATACACAGTAAAACCAGAACCAGAATTTTTTTCATACGATCACCTCAGTATTATAGTGTTATATTATACCATAACACATCAAAATGCGAAACAGGTACTCTTACAAGATAATAAAAATTAACTTTTACACATTTTATATTATACACCCTGATCGTTAAGTAATAATTAAGATATTTACTTAAAATTTTCTACTTCCCGGTTTAATCGGTTTTGATCCCCCCTTACAAAGGGGACATGTTTCAGGATCATACGTCTCAAATTCCAATTTTATGGCCTCAAATACGGGAAGTTCAAATTTTGCCAAACCTCTGTTTACAATGCAGGCAAAACCTACCACTTCACCACCGAGTTCTTCGACGAGTCTTTTGACTTCCATCGACGATTTCCCGGTTGTGATGACATCCTCCATTATCAGAAACTTCTCACCACGCTCAATTTCAAAACCTCTTCTGAGTGTCATAATATTATCCACCCGCTCAGAGAAAATATTCTTTTTATTCATAACCTCTCCAAGTATACAGGCCGGAATTATTCCCCCCATGGCCGGTCCGATAATCGTATCAAATTCTACGTGAACCTTTTCCGCTGTCACCTTAATCACTTTTCTTGCTTTTTCCGGATACTGTAAGAGTTTTGCACATTGTACATACCGACCACTGTGTCTGCCGGAACTGAGTAAAAAATGACCTTCAAGCAACGCATCCGTTTCTTTTAAATAATCAAGTACCATTCTATCATCCCCTTTTACTTGCCGCTGAAATTGCATCTCTCATTTGAATCACCGCATGCCTTGAGGCTTCATCAAAGGCAAGATTATCCGGGTTATCCCTTTTATAGGCAAGCAATATGCCTCTTGATGAATTCACAACTCCCCCATTCCCGTCATTCAGGTATTCCGAAACATCCGCTGCCGTTCCACCCTGAGCCCCATAACCCGGGACAAGAAAAAAGGTCCGCGGCATCATCTTTCTGAGTTTTTTCCCCTCATCCACATGTGTACAGCCAACAACAGCGCCTATCGGCGAATAGCCGTTTTTCAAGGCAAATCTCTCCCCTTCTTTCTCAAGAAGGGTTGCCAGAATTTCATAAACCGTCTCGTTGTTTTCTGATTTAATATTCTGTATGGCCCCGGAACCCGGGTTTGATGTTTTAAGAAGAACAAAAATGCCCTTTCCGTTTTTTAAATAGTCATAATAGGGTTCAAGCGTATCGATTCCCATATAAGGATTAATCGTTATACAATCCGCTTCGAACTCCCCTGAAAAATGCGCTTTCGCATACATTTCAGCGGTTTTGGCTATATCTCCTCTCTTGATATCCGCTATAACCGGAATGTTCTTTTCTCTTATATACTCAAGGGTTCTTTTATAAGCGTTCAGCCCACTCAATCCCTCAGCCTCATAATAGGCGATCTGAATTTTATAAGTAGCCGTTATATCGCACGTTGCATCGATAATCTTTTTATTGAAATAGAATAACTGATCCTCTACCGTATCATAACTTTTTCTCAGTGATTCAGGTATATACTCAACTGCCGTATCGAGTCCGACACAGACAGTTCCTTTCTTTTCAACGGATTCATAAAGTTTTTCCATATTCCCCTCACTCCTTTGTGTTATAAACCATTTGTCCTGCTTTATAGACTGATATTATCCTTCCGTAAAGTGTCATGCCGTTTATGGGGGTATTTTTACCCTTTGAGATAAATGATTCTCCATTTACCGTAAACGCTTCATCCGGATCAACGATCGCAAAATCCGCAATTCTACCAGTAGAAAGCTCTCCTTTATTGACCTGTAGGATTTCAGAAGGATTAAATGACATCAGTTCAGATAATTTCATCAGATCAATATGCCCCGTTCTGACAAGAAAGGAATGACAGATACTGAATGCAATTTCTATCGCACTGATACCTCGGGCCCCGTTTTCCTTATCTTCCTTTGTATGTGGAGCGTGATCTGTGGCTATACAATCTACAACTCCATTCTTTATCCCCTCTACGATGGCCTTCACATCACATCTTCTTCTGAGAGGCGGATGAACCTCATAGGGAAAATCATCGGTGATCGAAAGATGATGCGGTGTTACTTCACAGGTAACCGGTACACCTCTTTTTTTGGCGTCTTCAACAAATTTTATGGCTTCTTTTGTACTGACATGTGCCATATGCAGTCTGGACCCTGTTTTTTCACACAGTTCTATATCTCTTTTGGTCATCAGATTTTCAGAAGCTCTTGGATCCTTATCGCTAATCTGAGAATACTCTGCATGCGAAGAGACAATAAACCCTTTTTTCCATGCAATCTTTAACGCCTCTTCCATCGTTTCATAGGACTCCACACCATGACCATCATCCGAAATGATTTTGACATGCGTATCAGAGATATCCTTCAAGTGTGACAAATCCGTACCATCAAAATTTCTTGTGATTGAACAAGTCTGAAAAACATCTATAAGTCCAACTTTTTCAGCCTTTTGAACGACATACTTAACCGTTTCATCATCCGAACAGACCGGATTGGTGTTCGCCATCAGATTAACGGTCGTATATCCCCCGGTAACTGCCGCTTTTGACCCGGATTCAATATCCTCTTTATATGTATAGCCGGGATCCCTGAAATGCGCGTGAAGATCTGTAAATGCAGGCATCAGGATATGATGATTGACATCAACTATCTCACAATCTCTATTGATTTCATCTGCAATTTCAGCTATCAGGCCGTCTTCAACGAGAAGATCGGCCTTTTTATTTATCCTGTGGTCTATGAGTAAAGCGTTCTTAAACAGCGTTCTTTCTTTCATCATCATTTCCCGATGGAATATTTTTCATCGCAGTATTTACACCTGTAAACACCTTTCTCAGTGTCAACAAGTCGGAAGACATGCTTGATATTTTTTTCTATTGACGTGATGCACCTTGGGTTCTTACATTTGATCACATCTTCCACTTCCTCGGGAAGACTTAATTTCTTTTTTTCGGTAATTTTATGATTCTGAATGATATTGACCGTTGCCTCCGGATCAATCAGACCAAGTTCACTGACATCAAAACTAATCTCATTTTCTATCTTGATGATATCTTTTTTCCCCTGTTTTTTACTGGAGACATTCATTATCAGGGCAACCGAATAATCAACCTTATCAAGTCCGAGATAATCAAAGATCCTTATTCCGTATCCCGCCTTGATATGATCAATCACGATCCCATTCGCTATTGTATCTATATTCATCATATTAACACACCCCCAGTAATTTTGCTATGAGTCCCATTCGTACAAACATTCCCATTTTTGCCTGTTTAAAATACCAGGCTCTCGGATCATTGTCTATTTCATAGGCAATTTCGTTGACCCTTGGCAGCGGATGAAGGACCATCATATCATCAGAAGCTCTTTTCATTTTCTCACCATCGAGAATATAGGTATCTTTCAATCTGATATAGTCCTCCTCGTTAAAAAATCTCTCCCGCTGAACCCTTGTCATATAAAGAATATCAAGATCTTCTATACAATCTTCTATCTTTCTTACTTCATGGTAACTTATATCTTGTCTTTCCAGAATTTCCGTGCGGATATAATCCGGTATCGTAAGTTCTTCAGGCGAAATCAGGAACATTTCGTTATTTTCATACCTTGAGAGTGCCTTGATCAACGAATGGACCGTTCTGCCAAATTTCAGATCACCGCAGTACCCGATCTTAAGATTCCCAAGTCTCTTTTTTACGGATGTGATTGTTAAAAGATCGGTAAGCGTCTGTGTGGGATGTTGATGACCCCCATCACCCGCATTGATCACGGGAATTTCGGAATACAGGGAGGCAACTTTCGGAGCCCCCTCTTTTGGATGTCTCATGACGGCCACATCAGCATAACAGGCTATCGTCCTTATTGTATCGGCAACACTTTCTCCTTTTGAAACCGAACTGGAATTTGCCTCGGAAAATCCGATGACTTGACCGCCAAGCCGCATCATGGCCGCTTCAAAGCTGAGTCGTGTTCTCGTACTTGGCTCATAAAACAAACTCCCCATAATCTTACCTTCACAGACCTTGGCATAAACTTCCGGATTCTCAATGATTTTCTGAGATAGTTCAAGCACTTCATTAATTTCCTCAATAGAGAAATCCATTGGATCAATAAGGTGTCTTCCTTTTAACATACCATTTCTCCTCCTAAAAAAAAAAGCCACTATCGCTGTAAAAGCAATAGTGGCTTCTTGTGTTTTCTAAATTTTAAAAAATAAAAATCAGAAAAACAAAAAAAAGAAAAGAGGAGTCTTCCGGGATATTTAAGAATCCCTTTGCTGAATCGCCTGCATAAACTCTCAATTTTCAAAATTGTCTTCTGATTGATCACATTCATTACCTCATGTTTTTTTTACCGCGTGGATTTTAACATAAGTAAATGAATTCCATTAAAACATATTGTAACTTTATCTTTTCATCATAAAGACTATTTCCTGAGAGTTCCCTTTTTCTTCTTCTCTTCATACATCAATATATCCGCATCTCTCAGAATTTCATCAAGGTCAGTATCTTCGGAAGGTTCTATCTCTTTTACGCCTACGCTCATCTTCACCATATATGGACGATCAGAAGTCTCATTAAACTTCTGAATATTCAACATCAGTCGATTCTTGATCACACCCTGAAGATGTTTTTCCTTCGACATGGTCAATACGGTAAATTCATCTCCACCGAGCCTCGCAACGATATCACTTTCTCTGAACGTTTCATTAAGTATACAGGCCGTATCACATAGAGCCCGGTCTCCATTTTCATGTCCATACCTGTCATTAATCTTCTTCATCCCATCCATGTCGATGAAGAAAAGGTACAGATATTGATTTTCCCTTTTAGCTATCTGAATTTGCTTCTCAGCGAGAAAATTGAATCCACGTCTGTTATTCAAACCCGTCAGAATATCATTATGCGCCATATCCTGTAATCGCTTAAGAAGATTCTGCTTTTCAGTAACATCTTCCATCGATATCTCTATTTTACTCCAGTCATTTCTGAAGTTACCAAGCCGGTTCGCATGGAAATTCAGCTGAATCTTTTGTCGTTTTAACGTATAGGCGCTGGTTTCCTTTTCAAAATGTACTTCACCGTTGTACAGTGCAACGATCAGCTCAAGGTACGTATTATACATAGTCGTGGAAAAAATCTTATACAGATTTCCCTTCAGATCAAAGTCCCTCAATTCCATTGGAGAGGAGGCTTCAAAGAGAGAAAGTGTCTTTTTATTCATCGAAGTGATAGATATCAACGAAACACATCTCACGATGGCATCGGAATCCTCTTTAAGAAACTCTTTCAGATTTACAACCTTCTTTTTTTCAATGATGTGGTCAAGATACCTTTTCACATCCGTCATATCATGTTCCCACAGAGCAATAGGAGAATTTTCAAACATATCCCTGTACTTCTGCTCGGTTTCTTTTAAATAAAATTCCCTGAGTTTCTTTTTCGTGATATCAATGACCGAAAAAAGATAATATTTATTCTCCTCAAAATTTACGGGGACCGCTTTGAAGGAAAAATAATGGTTGTCATGAGATTCTCCACGACCTTCAAATCTCAGTTTATCATGTTTTTTTATATAATTTTCCAGGTTTTCCTCTTTTTCATCGATGATCAAGAAAGATGAGAGAAATTTTTTTAAGGAAAGGTCTTCCGAGTCAAATGGTTTCAGCAGATATTCAGACAACATATTATACGAGACCAATCTCCAACCTGAGAATCTCTTCTCAAACAAGAGTGCCATATCCACGTTGTTCTTTGTGATCTCACCAAGTACCTCGGATGAAATCTTTTTTTTTAATCGCCTATGCCCAAGAAGGTTCGCTTTAAAATTATACAAAATACCATTATCCTTTTCCATATATAACATTTTACTTCAAATAAAACTCCATACAGTTAAATAATATAAATTTATATTTATTCTCCGGAGAATCGTGATAATTTTTCTTTAAAACCATACAACATTTCCGTATCCAGAAGCATGTAAAAAATCCCACCGATAACGGAAAATAAAAGATCTGGTCCCCATGCCGCCAGTTCCGGCCGAATATGCCACGGGCTCCACAAATCGGAACGACCCATAGCCGCCATCCATTGGGTACTTCCCTGATAAAGGGCAATTAAAAGAAAGGTAAAAATGACACTCCAGGCTTTACTCTTGATGTTCAACGCAAGCGAAAGGGGGACACCGAGAATGGCAACAACAAGCGGTCCCAGTGATTGAGCATATCTGGTATGAAATTCTATATCAAAAGAAAATGAATCGGTATTATAGATACCTCTCCTCTTAAATTCATTCATAATCTGTAATAACTCATCTGACTTCATATTATAAGCCTTTTTCCTGGTAACCATAAAATAAAAATCGATATCATCACCAACCAATTTCCGATCCGTTTCATTCAGATCATGAGGAATCATCTTTGAATCGTAAATAGAGGCATAAACCTTCATACCGGATAGATCCCATTCCGATTGCTCTTCATCATAAAGCACCTGCGGAGCGTAATACACCTTCATCGACGTATTTTCTTTATCGATGTCATAAATAAAGACATCTACAAGTTCTTTCCTGTTTGAATAGATTCTCTTGATAAACATATACCTGTTTTCCTCAGACAGCATGAATTTATGTAATCCGGACGAAAGATAGACCTCCGCATTTTTATTTCTATACATTTCAGGCACCACATGCTCTTTCAGGACATAGGTCGTCAAAGACAATATGATCCCAAGGATCAGAAAAGGCGTCACAATTTCCTTCAATTTGATTCCATGCACCTGAAAGGCGATGATTTCATTCTTACTCTCAAGTTTTGATAAAAGCCAGAATATGGATAACAGAACACCCACCGGAATCGCCTGCGGAATATATCTTGGTATCTGCTGCATGATATAGGGAAACAACTTCCAGAAAGATAAATCGTTCCTGACGATCTCGGATGAAATATCTATCAGAATGAAAACGTTCGCATAAAGGAGAAAACCGCCAAATCCCATAAAAAAAGGTAGTATAGAAGATTTCAATATATATCTCTTTAAAATACTCAAATCACTGCCCCCAATTATTTTCTAACAAATCTTTCTTTCATAAAAAACATCAATTTTGAATCGAGAATCAGAAAACAGATTAAACCGAGTATAGCAAATATAATATCGGGTGCCCATATGGCAAGAACCGAATCAATCCTGTATCTCGAATTTGAAAAATCGGAAATATTCAAAAGGGCTACACTTTGCATAAAGATCTCACTCCCCTTAAAAACCCCGATAAAGACAAAACTGAGTATAATGCTCCATGATTTACTTTTGACATTTGAAAGCAGGCATAGAGAAGTACCCATCAACGCAATGATCAAAGGACTCAGTGATTTTGCGAGGCGCCAGTTTATCTCAAGCAAAGCCCGTTTCAGATTATTTCCGGTTTCAAGCATTTCGACAAGCTGTACCGTTGAAGAATATTTGTACTTACTCTGCTCTCCACTATCGTACTGACCATATATATCCACTTCATTAAAAATGCTCATGGCATCCCTCAGGGAATCTGTCAACTCGTCTGATAATTCCTCAAAATCCGTTTCATCGAAATCGACATTCAACGTCATGCCTCTTTTCTCATCCATTGTAGAGACCTGTCCATTCACCATCACCCACTTGTCCGTCCCCTGATCCAGTGCCAACTCATCTGAAAAGATGACTTTCAGATTATTACTGCCTATCTCATAAACGAGTACATCATCCAGTCGGGTATCATCAATAGGCTGCTTTACATAAAAATACTTGTTTCCCGAAATGGGAAGGAACTTATTTGAAATCGTTGCATAACCTATATTTTCCGACATGAAATTCCCCAATTCCTTCTGTTTCTGCCTGTTAAATTCGGGAATGATCTGGTCGTTTAAAAAGAAAGTGAACAAGCTCAATATCAGTCCAAAAATAAAGAATGGAAACACCACGGATTTAAATGAAATACCATGGACCTGTACGGCCATCAGTTCATTTTTGGTCCCCATTTGGGATAACGTCCAGAATATCGCAAGCAAAACACCCACCGGAATGGCTTCCGAACAAAGTTCAGGCATAAAGAAGTACAACAGTTGAAACAGTCTCCACGGAGGAATACCATAATCTATAATATTCAGCGAAAGAAAATATAGAAGGTTTACACTCACAAAGATTATAAATCCGAGAAATCCAAGAAAAAAAGGTGAAATACTATCTTTCCAGATATATCTGTTTAAAGTTCTCAAATCACAACTCCTTTTTATCACAATCAAAGTAAATTTTATCATACTTCTCCCCAATTTAGAGAAAAAACGAATGTTCTATAAAAAGGGCATTTGACACCATCTGTACTATCTGTTATAATACACTGAGATTATAATTTCAAGGAGGTTACGGATGAAAAAACTACTCATTATCTTCATGATGTTTTTTGGCACACTTTTATTGGCACAAACAGAACAGGTGAAACTTTTACAAGAATACCTCGAATCATTTTTCAGTGGGAATTTTGAAAAAACCTTCGAGATGCAGAATGAACAGGTAAAAAGTGCTTTCACGGTGGAAAAGATCAAACAGTCATATGAATCCATCACCCAGAATCTCGGTAATTTTGAATCAGTATACTCTACGAATATCGTTGATCAGGAGCCGTATACAGTCTATGTTCAGATCTTAAAAACGGATCAAGGCTACATCAAAAGTACGGTGACATTTGATCAAAATGATCTTGTGGCAGGTTTTTTTATCGCTCCGGCAAAGGACCCGAGAAGTACTATTGATTATATTGATCAAGAGAAATTTGTGGAAAAAGAAATCAGTTTTGGAAAAGAAGGCTGGAAACTCAACGGGGCACTTACCTTACCGGATACAGATGAAAAAGTTCCTCTCATCATTATCGTTGGCGGGTCCGGCCCCACAGATATGAATGCAAGCATTGGTGCCAACACACCGTACAGAGACATCGCATACGGTCTCTCATCCAATGGTATTGCCGTATTAAGATACAATAAGAGAACGGCGCAATACGGCAGAGAATACAATCAAGCCCTTCAGGAAGGCGCTTCAATGATAAATACTGAATATATAGAAGATATAACGGAAGCCGTTCGCTTCGCATCACAACTTGAAGAAGTCAGTTCTATCATTCTTGCCGGGCACAGTCTTGGTGGTGCAATCGTCCCGTATATGGCCACACAGCTCGAAGAAATTAACGGTGTCATGCTGCTTGCCCCGGCCGTACGAAGAATGGCTCAAGTCAGTCTTGATCAGAATATTTACCTGAAGGATGTTTATAGCATCACAGACGAACAGATAGAACAGGTTACACAGTTTTTCAACATGATACTGAATCATGAATTACCGGAAGACTATGTCATACAGCCAGGAATAACGGCCTCTTTCTATTATGAATGGGATAAATACAGACCTGAAGAAGACCTCGAACTTCTGAACCTCCCGGTTCTCGTCATGATTGGGGAAGAGGATTTCCAGGCTACCGTTGAAGGTGATTTTAATCCATTAAAAGCAAGATTTGGTGACAACAAACGGTTTGAGTTTCATTCATTCAAAGGATTAAATCACCTTTTCATGAAAACAGAAGAGGGGATCGTTCATACAACGGAAGAGTATAACAAATCCGGATTTGTAGATGAAAAAATTATTCAAACTATAGTAAAATGGGTAGAGAATAATTTTTAAATCTTTGTAGGGAGTGATCCGTTTGATCCGGGAAGAATCCATCAGAGCAAGACTGAAAAATATATTTACCGAAAACACAGATTTTCTGGCAGATGAAATCATCAGAAAGATCGTTGAATTCAATGAACAGTTTACCGAAAGAGAGGACTACATATTAGATGAGAAAAAATCCATACTGATTACCTATGCAGATTCTCTTCAAGGGGAGGATGTACCTCTTGAAACATTAAGGGAATTTCTGAATGAAAAAGTCGGGAACAGTATCAACACCGTTCATATTCTCCCCTTTTTCCCCTATTCCTCTGATGATGGCTTCTCGGTAGTCAATTACACCGAAGTCAATCCTGATTTTGGCAGCTGGGAAGAGATACATTCTCTTTCCAGTACTCATAAAATCATGTTTGATGCGGTTATCAATCACATTTCATCAAAAAGCAGCTGGTTCAGGGGATATCTCAACGGTGAGAAGAAATATATTGACTATTTTATCGAATCAGACCCCGAAACGGACCTATCAACGGTAACCAGACCGAGAACGTTCCCTCTTTTATCAGAATTTGAAACGGAGAGAGGGAAAAAATATCTGTGGACCACTTTTTCCGATGATCAGATAGATTTGAACTACAAATCCCAAAATCTGCTATTCGAAGTTATAGAAGTGTTACTGTTTTATGCGGCAAACGGAGCCAGTCTCATCAGACTGGATGCCGTTGGATACATCTGGAAAGAAGTCGGAACCAGTTGTATTCACCTCGATAAGGCACATGAAATTATTAAATTGATGCGTGATATCCTTGATTCACTGAACAAGAAGGTTCTTATCATCACAGAGACAAACGTACCTCACAAAGACAACATCAGTTATTTCGGAAACGGGACAGATGAAGCACAGATGATATACAATTTCTCGTTGCCACCACTTGTTCTAAACGCTTATCAGATCCATTCCTCAGAACATCTCTCAAAATGGGCATCCGCATTGACAACCCCATCGAGTGAGACAACATTCTTCAATTTTCTCGCCTCTCATGACGGTATAGGATTGATGCCGGTTAAAGATTTTTTAAGCGGGGAAGAAATTGACAACCTTGTCATAAAGACTGAGAATAACGGTGGAAAAATATCCTGGAAAACAAACTCAGATGGTTCTCTTTCTCCCTATGAAATGAACATCAATTATTTCGATGCACTGTATGACTGTACAGAAACCGAAGAGGAAAACATCCGGAAATTTCTTGGAGCCTATTTCATCGCCTGTTCATTAAGTGGTATTCCCGGAATTTATATACATAGCCTGGTCGGCTCGAGAAACTGGACGGAGGGAGTCAATACATTAGGCTATAACAGGGCAATAAATCGTGAAAAACTCTGTTTAAAAAAGCTGGAAAAAGAACTGTCAGATTCCAACAGCCGAAGACATAAAATCTTCACAAACATGATCAGAATACTGTCTGAAAGACAAAATCATCCGGCATTTTCTCCAAAGGCAGAACAGGAGATCATAGAGTTGGATAACAGACTATTCTGTATCAAGAGAAGTTCTGTTCAAGAGACAATTCTCTCTATCGTAAATCTTTCTCGAGATGAGGTCAGAGTAGAACTTGAAGAAAACTGTGAATACTACGATGTTATTGCTCAGAAGCACCAAAAAAAACGCCTTATTATGGCTCCCTATAAATATCTCTGGATCAGAGTCGAATAAAAAAACGAAAGGGTGGATATCTTTCAAATCCACCCTTTTTCTATCTATAGTCTTTAAATTTGTAAAGACTTACTTGATCGCCCCTTGAGTAATCCCTGAAATAAAATTCTTCGAGAAAATGAAGAAGATGATCATAATCGGAATGATGGACATCGACAATGCCGCAGCGATTAAATGCCACTGATTAGAGAATTCACCGAAGAATACGGAAATGGCGAGAGGTACAGTTTCCTTCGTCCGGCTCGAAATGATGATAAGTGGGAAAAAGAAATCATTCCAGACGTTAACAAAATTAACCAGGCCAACAACAACCAATGCCGGTTTTGTCAATGGAATGGCAATTTTCCAATAAATAGTCCATGGCGTTGCACCATCCATCATGGCAGATTCCTCTATTTCCCTCGGAATCCCATCCATAAATCCCTTTATAATAAAAGTTGCAAAAGCCGTTCCCGTTGCTATATAAACAAAAATAAGACCTATTCTGGTATCTATCAGGTTTAACTGGTTCAATGTGACATAAATCGGAATAACTGCCAATCTTGCGGGAAGGGCCAGTCCGGTAATAATATAGACATAGAGAAATCTCCTGAATCTGAACTGATACCTGGAAATCATAAAGGCCAGCATGGAGGAGAAAAGCAGCACACCTCCTATCGAACACACAGATATGACGATACTGTTAATGTATGCGGGACCCAGATTGGCCTTTTCCCAAGCCTTGGTATAATTTTCTATTGAAAATTCTTCCGGTAATTGAAAAGGATGTAAATAGATCTCTCGCATCGACTTGAAACTATTCGTAAACAGCACGCCAAACGGAGTGGCGATAACAATAAAATAGATTATGAGTAATGAAAAGATAATTATTCTCCACGGTAAACTTAATCTAAGCATCATGCCTCCCTACTTCTCTTGTCAAGGATATTTGCATATACCATTGAAAGAGGAATAACCATCACAAAGATAATAACAACAACCGCTGCTCCAAGACCATAATCCTGGGCAGAGCTACCCAATCCACCAAAGGCCGTTCGGTAGAAAAGGGTTCCGAGAACATCTGTCGATCTGAACGGTCCTGCCTGTACTCCTTCAAGTGCATAAACAACATCAAAGATGTTAAATGACCAGATGAAGATCAGTATCGCAAGCGTCTGCATATTTGGAACTACCAATGGAAAGATAATCTTCCTGATGATATGATGATTCTTGGCACCATCTATATATGCCGCCTCAAACAAATCTTTTGGAATATTGAGTATGGCTGCCATAAAGACAAGAATATAAAAACCTATATTTCTCCAGACATTGACCATAATAACGGTCGGCAAAGCGGTTTCCGGTTGACCGAGCCAGGGTTGTGCAAGATTCTCCAGACCTATCATCTTCAGGAATGAATTGATCAATCCCCATTGGGGATTTAACATCATACTCCATATAAATCCCACAAGCACCATAGAAATAACATTGGGCAGATAAACCATCGTCTGGAAAAAACGCCTTCCCCAGATCTTCGAGGTCAACGCAATCGCTATGATAAAAGCAAGTCCCAGCTCAAAAATTGAATTGGCAACAAAAAACAGAAAACTGTGCCAGACAGCAGAAAAAAATTCTTCAGAAAATGTACCGAATAAAATATTTTTAAAATTTTCAAAACCAACAAAAGTCTTTTCCCCAACACCTGGCCAACTGAAAAAACTCAGATTAAAACTGTATCCAATTGGATATACAACGAATATCGTATAAAAAACCAGAGCAGGTACAACAAAGAGAAGTATATACCTGAGTTTCACTTTCATACCTTAATATCACCATCCTGAAAAATACTCCGAAATAATTAAAGAAAGCGGGTTTATAACCCGCTTTTAACGATTTTTTCTACCTCTATTATTTTCCCATTCTTTCTGCTCTTTCCATGAGTGGTTTGTACCACTGTACAAGAGCATCCTGTGAATCCTGTGCAAGTTCCTGAGGGGTCATTTTGTCGGCGTACATTGCCTGAAGTCCAGGACTGAGAACATCGTTATAAAGGGAAGGACTCCCGGAAACGAATTCTGAACCAACCCAGTAAACATAGGGGGAAGCATGTTCTTCGGCCGTTTTGTTTGCCTCAACGAGAATTGCCGAATCAGGCATCTGTGCACCTGTCACAGCAGGAATATTCAGCGTAACGTTGCTGAAAATAGTTCCAAATTCAGGTTTTGCCGCATATTCAAGCACTTTAATGGCTGCTTCTCTGTTATCGGCATTTGCACTCAGTCCGATAGCTCCGTCCATATAAACATAGGCATAAGGATCATTGCCGATAAAATCAGGAGGAACCATAAAGTAACCGATGTTCAGATCAGGGTTTAATTCTTTCCATTGCTGAACCCCCCAAATCCCGTAGAAGACCATTGCGGTCTGCTCAAAGGCAAAGGCTGAATTCATGTCATTTGTATCGTTGGCAAGGAATCCTTTCTGATAATACTGTTTCAGATCGTTGAGAAGGCTGTGCATGTATACCCAGTCCTGATCAAGGAAGTCTATTTTACCTTCGGCCAGTCTCTTTATCCAACCCGGTCCCAGAACACTTATCCCACACATTGCATGCTGCATAACGAGTGCCCAGGCTTCTTTACCGGGGACAAAGAACGGATCGATGCCATCTTTTTTCAAAGTCTCTGAAATCGCAAGCATTTCATCCCAGGTCTTCGGTTCCTCAAAACCGTACCGGTCAAAGATATCCTTGTTGTAGAAAATCCCACATACCTGAACGGCAAAAGGAACTCCATAACGTTCACCATTCTGAGTGATATTGTTGAGAACACCTTCCGTAAAATGCTCAAAATTAACATCATCTGTAAGTGGCATTATCAACCCCGCATCGACTAAAGCCTTTGTTCTTCCACCGGGAAGTCTTCTCGTATAAACAAGATCAGGACCTTTTCCACCCTGAAGGGAAAGTAGCATCTTCGAATCGTATTCTGTTGGAAGGAAACCTCTGAATTCGATCTGAATATCTTCTCCTGCATCCTGAAGAGCCTTTTCTACCTGTTTCCAGACTTCTTCATCCTGTGAACGCCAGCTCCACATTTCTACTGTTTCTGCCATAGAAAAAGCACATAACATCAGTAAAACAACACTTAACACAAACAACTTTTTCATTTTTTACCCTCCTGTTTTTGATTTGCATAGAGTTTTCCTTTCCTGAAAACCCATTTAATACAATCTTATCTCACCGACGATTTCCTCAAAATCTCTCTCTTCCTCTTCCCATTTTGATATCAAATCATCAAGTTCAATCTTCCCTTCAAGATAGGCCCTTACCCTGTCATCGCCGGTCAACGATTCGAGTCTCGAGACATCAGCGTACTTGTTGAAACTGATCTTTTCAGGGTGGATATCCATCAAGCCTCGCATAAAATAAAGCATCTGAGGTATAAAATCAGCTTGGTTCGTCTTTGCGAAAAACTCTATTCCAAAACAGACTTCATTCTGATACTTTGAGGAAAAAGGAACAAAGGCCCTTTTTCTGAACAGAAAATCTGAAAACTCCCTGTCTTTCAACCATTTGCTCATTTTCTCCATATCCATCCATGGTGCACCATACATCTGAAACGGTCTTGGAGAACCTCTTCCCTCGGAAAGATTGGTTGCCTCAATAAAACAACCCCCGGAATAACATATATTGGCAGAATAATCGGGGATTGCCGGAGAGGGTACGTTCCAGTATAACCCTGTATCGGGAAATGTCATATCATTCTTATAATTATCCATTAATATTATTTTAACTTCACAGTTGATATTATATTCTTTTTTAAAATAAAGTGCAAGTTCTCCGGGTGTCAAGCCGTATCTTATGGGTAATCGGTAATCTCCGACAAATGAAGCATACCTATCATCCATTCTTGAACCTCTGATCCGAGAGCCAAGCGGATTGGGCCTATCAAGGATAACTATTGGAATCCCCGCCTTTCCCGCGGTTTCCATACAATAAGCCAATGTGTAGATAAACGTGTAATACCTTAATCCGACATCCTGAACATCATAAACCAGTAAATCGAGTCCTTTAAAATCTTCTACTTCCGGATGTTTTTTCTCACCGTACAGACTTATTACGGGGATATCGTATTCAGGGTGGATGGAGTCGCCCACCGCCTGTCCATCTGCAACACCATAAATACCGTGTTCAGGGGAAAAAATCTTTACAACCTTAAAATTATTTTTCAGCAAAACCGCGGTATCTTCTTCAAAATTTGAATTTACCCCGGAATAGTTCGTAATCAACCCAATATTCTTGCCACAAAAAAAAGGGTTCCCGGAAACTTTGTCGATCCCCATTTTCACTTTCAAGGTATCACCACCTATTTATGTTATAACATTATACCATCTATTTTAAAAAAAGTCAAAAACATCTATTCTATTCCATCCCCTTCACAAAAGAAAAAGATAGATGAAATTGATACACATTACATTCCATTGGAAATATCAACAACCGTTCTTTCGAGCTAATAATCCAAAAGATATAAAACGCTCTTAATATAACTTTCAAGAAAGGATCGTTTATTTGTCTGTACATCAATTCAAATCGTATGCTATAATAAAAAACGAGAGTCAAGTAGAAAGCTGTCAAAGCTTCGGAATCTTTATTTAATTGCTTTTCAAATTTTAAACGGAGGTATCAAAATGAAAAAGAGTTTATTTTTCGGTTTGGTTTTAGTGTTGTTGGTTAGTTTCACCTTTTCAAATGGTATTTTAAAATTTGCCATTGAAACGGAACCTGTTGGTCTTGATCCTCATCAGGTAACGGCTTTTGCATCTCACAGAATTCTTGAAAACGTCTACGACGGACTTTTAAGATATGATGAGAACATGCAACTTATTGCAAACCTTGCGGAAAGTTATGAGGTGAAGGATGCTTACACTGTCGTTTTCACATTGAGGAATGATGTTTATTTCCACGACGGTACAAAGATGACCGCCGATGATGTAATTTTTTCTTTTGAACGAATTACAGATCCCGATTTTGGTTCACCGGCCGCATCCTATTACGCCGATGTCGAATCCATCAAGGTGGTTGGCGAGAAGAACATAGAATTTAAGCTTAAAACACCGAGTGTTAACGCACTCCTTCCTAATTTTGCAGGGGTAAACAGCGCCATCGTCAGCAAGGCATTCGTAGAAAGCGGAAAGAATATGCAACTTGAAACAAATGGTACCGGACCTTTCGCCATTGCAGATTATGAAGCCGGAAATTATATTTCACTCGTCAAGAATGACAAGTATTACATGGCAGGTCTTCCAAAACTCGATGAATTGAGATTTATTATTATTCCAAAAGAAGTATCCAGAGTATCAGCACTTAAAAACGGAGATGTAGATATTTCCAAACTCAACGAACCACTCAGTCTCAACATGCTGACAAACGGATTCTCCATCTACAGGCAACCGGTTCTCAGCTATTATCTCCTCGGGATAAACAACGATGTGGCACCCCTGAATGATCCGAAAGTGAGAAGAGCACTCAGTTATGCGGTTAACAGAGAAATGATCATCAAGATGGTAGGCTTCGGAGAAGGAACCATCACCGGTATCATGAACCCAACCGTTAAGGCCTGGGCAGTACCAGTCGATGAAGAATTCAGTTACAATCCCGCCAAAGCGAAGCAGCTTCTTGCAGAAGCAGGCTATCCAAACGGTTTTGAGTTTTCAATTACCGTTTCAGCCAAATATAATTTTGATAAGATTGCACAGGCCCTTCAGGCTCAGTTTGCCAGTGTTGGCGTTAAGGCAAACCTCGATATGGTAGAATGGGGAATCTTCATCAAAAAATGGAAAGAAAAGGACTTCGATTCATTTGTATCACTCAACAGCGGTTCTGTAAGTCCTGACAAACAGCTCTTCAGAACCTTTGAAACAAACGGTTCCACGAATAAATTCAACTATTCAAACACAAAAGTTGATGAATTACTGGTCGAAGGAAGAACAACGACAGAGTATGAAGCGAGACACGAAATCTACAATGAACTTCAGGAAATACTGATTCAAGATTCACCGATTCTCTTCCTTTATTCACCAAACAATCTTTATGCTTCACAAAAAGACGTACAGGGTTTCCAGCCAATGAGCAACGAAAGCCTGATTTCTTTAAGATTTGTATCAGTAGAATAAATATTTAAGACGCTTTGGGCCTACGGCCCAAGGCGTATTTAGGAGTAGATACCTTGACTTTATCTTATATTTTAGGAAGAATTATCTCCGCAATTCCAACCATTTTATTGTTAACCTTTATGGTTTTCATATCGATCCATCTCGTTCCAGGCAATGTGATAGATATCATGATGGGAACACAGAATTATTTATCCGAGGAACAGGTACAGGAACTGACGGCAGAACTCGGACTCGATCAGCCAATCATAGTACAGTACTTTAAATGGCTGAAAGGGCTCTTCACTTTTGATCTTGGAACATCACTCAGGACCGGAGAACCGGTATCACAGATGATAGCGGATAAATTTCCCATTACGTTTGAACTTGCACTGATGTCGATTATCTTCAGTTTGCTGATAGGTATTCCTTTCGGATTGATATCTTCTGTAAAACAAAACACACCATGGGATTATTCCTTCAGAGTGCTGGGTCTTGTCGGACTTTCGGCACCGGTTTTCTGGATCGGAGCGATTTTCATCGTTCTTATATCAGGTACTTTTACGAACTACACGTTATTCGGCTTCGTCCCCTTCCTCAAAGAACCGCTGAAAAACCTGCAGATTATGCTGATCCCCGCAATAACTCTCGGAATTATGATCGCAGCGCAAATCATGAGAATGACGAGAAATTCAATGCTGGATGTTCTTTCACAGGATTACGTTAAAGTGGCAAAGGCGAAGGGATTGAAGGGCAGCAAGGTAATCTTCAAGCATGCTCTCCGAAACGGTATGATTCCCGTAGTCACAACGGCAGGAATACAGCTCGGATATCTGATAGGCGGAACCATAGTGGTAGAAAGCATGTTTGCAATTCCAGGAATGGGAAGAATGTTGCTCGATGCGGTTAATCAGAGAAATTATCCCGTTGTACAGGGAGTTGTTGCCTTCATCGGGATTATGATTGTTTTACTGAACATATTAATTGACATACTTTACAGCATCATAGACCCCAGAATTAAATTAACGGATTGAGTTGGAGGTAAAGAGTGGAAATCAAAAAACTAATCAGAAAATTTTGTAGAAATCCTTTAAATATCATCAGTTTCTTTTTATTTATCTTTATCCTTTTCACCGCACTCTTCCCCTCTATCATCGCTCCATATGATCCGTTAGAAATGGATTACAACGCCTTTATGACAGGTCCGGACAGTCAACACTGGTTTGGGACCGATCAATTCGGAAGGGATATTCTTTCAAGAATCGTGTTTGGCGTTCAAAAGAGTATGCAGATTGCATTTCTTGCCATCCTTCTCGCATCATTCGCCGGTACGACACTGGGTCTTTTAGCAGGTTATTTCGGAAAATGGGTAGATCAGATTATCATGCGAATCATTGATGCGATGTTTGCTTTTCCATCTATCATTCTTGCACTTTTTATCATCGCACTTTTCGGCGCCAGTGTAAACAATCTGATTATTGCACTCGGTATCGTTTATACACCGATATTCGCCAGAACAATCAGAGGTTCCACGATTTCATTAAAACAGCAATTATATGTTTTAGCGGGAAAGGCATTGGGAAAAGGGGATATCAACATTATTATAAAGGAAATTATTCCAAATCTCGGCTCTATATTGATCGTTACATTTACCACCAATTTCTCCACCGCATTGCTATCAGAAGCGACTCTTGGTTTTCTTGGCCTTGGTGTTCCACCGCCTGAACCCACACTTGGCGGCATGATAGGCTCAGGTAGCGACTACCTGATGAGCGCACCATGGGTTGCCTTGTTTCCGGGATTGATTATCGCAGTAATCGTACTGAGTATCAATATCATCGGCGATGGGCTCAGAGATACACTGGACCCAAGAAATATAAAGTAGAATCACAAACAAACAACAAATCTCATCGGGAAGTTATGCGTTCCGCATTCTTCCCTTTTTTTCGGCATAATCCCCATTGTATTATAATTAAGAACCCTTCTAACACTATAAATTTTTATTTGTTTCACTTTTCCTTAGGCTTTGGGCAAGATGTTGCCTTTGAGGAGAAAAAACCCACTTTTCTCTTTGGTTTGAAAGCACCGGTAAGACTTTTCCCGGCAAAAGTCAGCAGGATGATAAGAACTGAAATAGCGGAAAGTGTCTCTATTCCGCCGGTATCAAATCTGAGATTAAAAAGCAGCACACCCACGGTTTCGTTACCCGATGAATACAACATAGATGATATAGGAATCTCTTTGATAATAAAGAGAAACGCCAGAATCCATCCGGAATTAAATCCCCTTCTCAGCTGTGGAACGGTAACATGCCAAAACGCACCGTATCTCGAAGCACCGTCTGTCATAGCCATTTCTTCATAGACATACGGAACATTTTTAATCAGGCCTGAGATATTACGAAAAAGAAAAGGGATTGCCACTGTGATATAAGATACAATGAGTATCCATGGTGTATTATACAATTTCAGAGGCGGATTCATCCAGGCAAAAACGGCAGCCACCGCCAAAATCATTTCAGGTATAGCCATCGGAATAGAACACAAGAAGGCGATAAGACTCTTTGAAAACCTCGCTTTTTTTATTCGATTAAGGATAAAAACACTGAGGAGTGAAATGATACCGGCTATGGTAGCAGCAATCGCTCCAAAGAAGATACTGTTTCTTATGGCTCTGAAAAATATATCTTCATTAAAAAAGAGATTTGTATAATTCTCAAATGTGATATTATCCAATCCAACCGGCATTTCCCAGCTTTTCATAAGAGAAGTCTGAATAATCGTGAAGAGGGGCAAGATTAATGTGACGAAGAAAAACAAAAAAACAACGGTGAGAATTAAAAATTTGTTCTTTCCCAATCTAACCCGCATCAAATTGTTTGAACCTATATTCTCAGTACTGACATCGGAATCATCATATTTCCTTGACACTTTAAGCTGAAGTACGTATAGTATACAAGTCAGAAACATCATAATGACGGAAATAGAAAGGGCTAATTTAATATCTAAACTACTCATTGATTTATAAATATAAGTACTTAAAATATACTCCCTCGCAGGAAGTGCCAGTAAAGCCGCCACACCAAAACATGCAACCGTTTTTGCAAAGATGAAAAGGCCTATTGAAACAATACTTGGACGGATGATCGGCATTATAATATGCACAATCAACTTTCCGTTGTTACACCCATCCAATCTTGCAGCTTCCTCAACCGAGATATCCATTTTTGATATGGCATTTGAAATGGATAAAAAGGCCATCGGATAAAGATGAAGTGTCATGACTAAACCGACGGCAGTCAACGAATAGATCTCTATGTTAAAAAAAGAAAGGAGACCATTTTGCGTCGTCAGCTGAATCCAAGCCATTGCCATAATATAGGAGGGTACAATAAAACTGATAAGAACGAGATGTCTTATCAGTTTTTTTAAAACAATATCCGTTCGTTTAACAAGGAAAGCCAGCAAACCACCGGTAAGAAACGAAAAGAACGTTACCCCTACAGCGAGGAACACCGTATTCTTCAACGCCTCAAAGAAGCCCTTGTTGTTAAACGCTTTAAAATAATAATCGAGTGTAGGATTAAATGCCTTTTGTGAAATTCCAAAACTATTTAATAACATCAACAGCAGAGGATATAAAACAACTATCAACAAGACCGCCAATACACAAATGATTATGATATTCTGTCTGAATCCGATTCTCTTTTTCACATCCAAAAAAACCACATATTCCCAATTGTATTTAAAACCTAACTGTTTAAGACCAGCAGCTCTATCTTATACTTTTATATCGGGCTAGTCAAGCACGTTTTCAGTATAGAAATCAAGAATTTCTTCCTGATTATTCAGAAGGGTTTCCCAGTCCGGATAAATCTCGTTTATCTCTTCCGCCGATTCGGATTCATCATCATTCATCACACTTGCGAAACCAAAACCCGAGGAAATTTGCTGACATTCATCCGATATGGCAAAATCAACAAACAGATGAACGATCTTTAGTTCTGCTGCACTTCTGTCCTTTTTCACAACGGCAATTGGTCTCTGAATACTAAAAGCACCATCTTTGGGATAAAGTATTTTCAAATTACTGTCAACACCCTTTTGCTTCATACTTTTTATAATCCTGAAAGCACCATCCGACGGAGCGATACAGATATCCCTTTCACCGGATTGTACCTTTGATATCGCATCAATGTTCATTTTTGTTAAAAACACCTCATCATTTCCTAAAGCCTTCAGAATCTCTTTACCGTTTTCCAGATTGTAAATAGAACCAACAAGCGCAAACGCCATAGCAGATTGTGAGCCATCTGCCATCGCTATTCTGCTTTTCCAGTTTTCACCCATCAGATCGGACCATACCGCAGGAATCTCATCCGCCGAAAGCTTCTCTGCGTTATAAATTATTGTGCCATATCTGGCATTTGAAGCCGTAAAATACCCGTCTCCATATTGATAGGCCTTTTTTAACCGTTCATACCCCTTTGGAAAATATCGCTCGAGGACATCATTTTCCATAAGCTGAAAATACATCAACGGTTCCGCACCCCAGATAACATCCGCCTGTATCTCTCCAACCATCAACTCTGTAAATACCTTCTGCTTTAAAGGACCGGAGCCTGTATGATACACATCAAGACAATCTCCATATTTTTTTTCGAAAACCTGCTCAATCTTTTTTACCATTCCTTCCGGTCCTGAAATATAAACAAGAACCTTATCGGCGAGTGTTGAAACGGTAAAGAACATAAACAACACAAGAATAGAAACCATAACTTTTTTCATTTGATCACTCCTCATAGTGCAAAAAGTAAGTGATATATAATTTTATGTATTATATACCCCCCGAGTGATATTATATATAATTAACCACTGATTGTCAAATCATAATTGTAGGTCTATTCTTCAGAACGATAGGGGAAAACGTCTCTACATTTCTCCCTTTAAACGGAATATTTATCGCTGACTCTTTTGCAACATCAAATCTGTCATATTATAAAAAAGAGCGGAAACCTTCTCCGCTCTTTAACCTTTATCTATACTCAATCAATCTCTTCTGCTTTCTTTTTATGATACATTAACTTTTCCTTAGATTTCTCAAGTTTTTCCCTTAACTTATCAACCTTTTTCTGTGTAGATTCTTTCTGTTCTCTGTATTCACTGATTTGAGAGGTGATTTCGTTCCATTTGCCATCATCCTGAAAATGCCCCCTCAGATCGTCTTCCCTATCTTTCAACTGCTTTCTAAGTTCATCGATATTCTGTTCATATCCAAGAAGTTCAGCTGAAACAACCCTGATTTCTTCTTCAAGTTTTTTGATCTTTTCTTCAGACATACTGTCCATACCTCCTTAAAGCACTATTTTAAATTTCTTTGACCGTATACCCCTTCAAAACCTTACTATCAATAAAACGGGTTCAATAAAACAAATTCTGTCATGAGACGGATTTTGCCAGGGCGGAAATGGCAGTAATTGTATCAAAGAGTGTTTTATAACAATGATCTTTGAAAAGAACGGTCCTCGCATTTAGTCTTTTACATCCTGGCATAAACTGAACAACATCCGCCATTTCAGTCTTGCAAAGTTCTATCCTCAATTCAATGGGATGATCAAAATCTGAAGCAAAAGTAAATACGGGTAATTCTTTTAAATTTTCAGAAAGAACCTTTTTGACCGCTTCTATCGTATTTTTCCTGACAACGTTTATCGGATAATGTTTGGCGGCATATCTTGTGATAGCCGATTTATTAACCACATATTCGATCCATTGAAGCTGATCGGTCTTTTCAAGTTGTTCTTTGAGCGCAAGATCACCGGTTATGAGTCCGACAGGGACCCCATGATACCCAGCATACGCCGCGTTGAGCAAAGATTCGCTCACAGGCATTCCATTTATGCTGATATTATAAAACGCTGAATTTGAAAAGGTGTGATCCATTGAAGCTCTCTCCGTCCCAATCCCCGCATGATAGCCAAGAAAGAAAACGACATCAAATCTCTTGTCAAAATCAGCCATCATGTATTGCGGTCTCGGTGAACCGGAAATCAGATAAAGTCTGTCATCAAGTTCTGTAATATCATACTCAAGATTATCACCCATATCATGAGAATCCGCAATAACAATTTCATCGATCTGCTCATTTACGCTACTCTGATGAATTCCTTCAATAACCCATTCTACCTGTCTCCTGACATTCCTTTTGATTATTTGTCTTTCACCAAAAGTTTTCTCCTGCTTCCAGTTGAATGTTCCTGCTATGCCCTCCATATCTATAGAGATAAACAGTTTCATATTTTGCCTCCTCCTTCCTTTGTTGACACGATTATATCACTTTTCTGAAGACTAAAAAAGAACGAGCCCCTTCATATTTTTAAAGTGGCTCGTTCTTTTTTGATTTGATTATCTCTGAAACTTTGACTACCTATCTCATTTGATAATATACGCCAAAAAGCCTTTCACCGCTATCAAAAATTCTCTCTGTTTCTCAAGAAAAGCGGCATGACCAGAATTTGGAATATCTAAATAAATAGAATTTTCTATTCTCTCCGCCATTTCCTTCATTCTCTCTGCGGGAGTAATAATATCTTTCTGAGCGCTGAGAACCAGTGTCGGTACTTTGATATCCTCTATCAAATCGGAGCAGTCAAAATATTTTGCGCTCTTAGAAAGCCTAGTAAACCCTTCAAACCATTCTTTTGTCAACATGCTTTCGAAAAGTTCCTGCCTTCTTTTAAGCCATTCGATGTTGTTCTGATAAAACACATCGGAGTAAATAGGGGGAATGGCTACGGTAAAGAAATCTTTTCCACTGTTCAACGAAGCTGCCAGTTCCCATGAATCACTGATACTCTGAAGATAATTTGTCACCTTTGGAATCACATTCATCAGCATGAGCGAATTCAGCCGATCTTGATGATACCTTGTGAATTCAAGGGCAACCTGCCCACCATATGAAACACCAAGCATGTTAATCTTGTCGATACTCAGGAAATCAAAGAGCTCAACCAGATCATCCACATGTAACTTCCAGTCATACTGCCGTCCTTCCAGTTTTGAAGATTTTCCCTGATCCCTGAAATCGATCAACAGAAATCTATAATCTTTTGACATCTCCTCGTTAAAGGATGCCCAACTGGCGCAACTCATCATAATTCCGTTCAGAAAACAAACCCAGGGACCCTTTTTCCCCCTTATTTCATAATAAATTTCTCCGCCATCTTTTAAAGCAAAAGTCATTGTTTATCACTTCCAAAAAATTCTGTCATTATATTAATAAAACGATCAGGATCTTCAACGTTTACAGCATGGCCGGCACCTTTAAGTACCTCTATTTCCGAGCCTTCTATAGCCTCGGTCGTATTGGATAGAAGTCTTTCCGTTATCAAGGCATCGTTCTCTCCAACAAGGAATTTAACGGGAAATTTAAAGGCCTTGACATCCTCAATATAATTATATACTTCGAGTGCCCTGGCATTGTCAGTGAACGCCCTCTCATCCATCATCAGCGCATCATCAGTGATCTTTTCAAGCAGATTGTCTGGATCGGAAGCCGGGAACATGCTGCCAAGTGCGGTTTTCAAGAGTCCTCGGTTGTGTTTGTATGAATCAAGAACCGGATAATACTCTTCCGGCGTAATAAGACCATCAGCCGGTGCCGGATCAACAAGCAGCATCTTGTTGATCTTGTTCCCATTGTTGATGGCATATTTCATACAAACCGCACCACCAAGCGAATGACCGATGATATTGACCTTATCTACCTTGAACGTGTTGATAAACTTTTCCAGTTCTTTGGCATAATTGTCTATGCTAATTTCTCTTTCCGGATTGGTTGAATCGCCAAAACCGGGTAAATCCATGGCAATTCCCTTGTAAGTCGTACCGCTCATTCGCTTCAGAACAGGTTCGAACCATCTCCATGAGGCAAAATTACCGTGTACCATAAATATTGGCGTTCCCTTCGGATCTCCGCCCGTTTCAAAATGTATCTTCATGTCCCCAATTTTCACAAACATAGCATTTTCCTCCTTAAAACTATTCTTTCTAAGTTTCTTCTTCAGCCAGATCCATGGTCGTCCGAAAAACTTCCACTGAAGGATATGCACGGCATAGCCAAGCCCCTTTGGAAAGAAAAGTACAACAACAATTAACATAATACCAAATATAATTGACATGGGAACATTCACTCTACTGAAAAGGAACGGAATGGCAACCATCAGGATAGACCCGATAATATTTCCAGATAACGAGGCCAACCCACCAACAACGATCATGGCAAGCAGGTTGATAGATATCCCCATCGCAAAATCAGTTGGTGCTATATAATTGATGGTATGTGCATAAAGTGCCCCGGCAACCCCGGCATAAACGGCACTGATAACAAAAGCGATGAGCTTGTATTTCGCCACGTTGACTCCCGAAGAACTCGCGGCAAACTCACTCTCTCGAATGGCCATCAACGCCCTACCGGTCTTTGATTTCATCATATTAGACGCAAATAGAAACAACGCAACTGTTACAACTGCAATGATATAAAATTTTCCAAGATCGCTTGAAACTTCAAGACCAAAGAGATCCGGGTTAGGAACATTGACAAAACCGGTATATCCCCCAACATAATCCCATGCGGCAAGGATCTTTTCTATGGCAACTCCAAAGGCCATTGTGGCTATTGCGAGATAAAAGCCCTTTAATCTGAGTGCCGGAAAGCCGAGGATAATCCCGAATAATCCGGAAAGACCTCCGGAAAGGATGATTGTAACGATAAATGGAAAATTGAAATTTTTTGTCAGAATTGCCGACAGATAGGCTCCAACAGCCATAAAAGCGGCATGACCGATAGAAATCTGTCCGGCATATCCGATGAGAATGTTTAGGCCGAGTGCTGCAATACTAAATATCAGAACTTGTGAGAATATACTGATCAAAAAGGTCTGATTCAGGAAAAGAAGAGGCAGGATTCCAAGAAAAACAGCAAATAGGATAAATTCCTTGTTTTTTTTCATCGTTATACCCTCCCCTTTGAAGATTTTCCGAGAATACCAGACGGTTTAATCATCAGCAGACAGATGATGATGATCAGAGCAAACGCCATCTTGAGTTCTGCAGATATATATTCGCCAACAAACTGTTCGATGACACCGAGCAGCAAACCGCCGACGATCGCCCCCGGAAGACTGTCAAATCCACCAAGAACCGCCGCCGTTAATCCCTGAATCTGAAGATTGACCATCATATTCGGGTGGACATATGTCTTCGGAGCAGCCAGTATGGCGGCAAGGGCACTGAGAGCCGTTCCAAATCCCCAGGCAAATCCGTAAACGCCGCCAACGGGAATTCCCATCAGCTTTGCCGCTTCTTCACTTTGAGAGGAAGCCCTCACGGCAAGGCCGAGTTTTGTGTATTTTAAATAGAAGAACGTACCGAACACGATAACAGCGGTCAGGACAAAAATGAGTAAATCCTGTCTCGTAATAACCAGCATGGTATCCTGAATGTTGATGATCAGTGGTCTGCCTGTAATCAGATTTGGAAGCTGTCGAGTATCCTGTTTCCAGATAAGAAGTGCAAAACCTTCAAGTGTCATCAGCATTCCAAGTGTGATGATAAGCATCGCCGAGTGAGACAGATGTCTGATCGGTCTGAGCAGAAACTTTTCAGTCAGAATTCCGATGATAACCGCAAAAACGAGGCCTGTAAGGATCGCCAGAACCAAAGGAAAACCAAAGAAGGCATAACAGGAGAATGTGATATAGGCTGCAAACATCCCCATATGACCATAGGCAAAATTCAGAACACCGGTTGTATTATGTATGATTACAAGTCCAAGTGCCACAAGGGCAAACAGACTTCCATCTCTCAATCCAAATATTAATTGCTGCATAACTCTCACCTAACCCCCAAGATATTTTTCTTTGACTCTGTCATCTTTGAGCAGTTCATTCGCATTTCCCTCAAGGGTGATGCTCCCTACTTCTATGATATACGCATAATCGGAAATATGCAGGGCGGCATTCGCATTCTGCTCAACAAGGAATATCGTCTTTCCCTGTTTTTTCAACTCAATCAGCGTATCAAATATCTGTTCAAAAATGATTGGCGCAAGTCCGAGAGAAGGCTCATCCAGCATGAGCAGTTCAGGATCAGCCATCAATGCCCTTCCCACTGCCAGCATCTGCTGTTCTCCTCCTGAAAGTGTTCCGGCCGACTGCCGTCTTCGGTCGGCAAGTATCGGAAACATCTGATAAACTTCTTCGAGATTTTCCTTTATCCGATTTTTATCCTTCATGACATAAGCCCCAGCCATCAGATTCTCGTGTACGGAGAGACCCGGAAAGAGTTTTCTCCCCTCGGGACAATGGATGATTCGTCTCTTAACGATGTTATCAGGCGATTTATCCTGAATCTCTTCATCGTTAAAGAGAATCTTCCCATCATAGGCATGATTAAGACCCGAGATAGCCCTCAGTGTTGTCGACTTACCGGCACCATTTGCTCCAAGTAGACAGGTAATCGTTCCCCCTTTGATTTCGAGTGAAATTCCTTTAAGCGCTTCTACATAGCCATATTTTAATTTTACCTCTTCAAGTTTAAGCATATTTACTCTCTCCCAGATACGCCTTAATCACTTCAGGATCATTTTTAATCTCTTCCGGTTTACCTTCCGCAATCTTTTTACCGAAATTCATAACCGTAATCTGATCGGAAATATCCATAACCAGCGACATATCATGCTCTACGAGCAGAATGGTTATTCCCTGTGCCTTTATCTTCATGATGATTTCTTTCAAAAATTCAGTTTCTGACGGATTGAGCCCGGCGGCCGGCTCATCGAGTAATATCAATTTCGGTGATGAGATCAAGGCACGGCCTATCTCCACCATCTTCTGTAACCCATACGGCAACATGCCTGCCGGGCTGTTTAATCTGTTTTTCAATCCAAGAATCCCAGCAATCTCCATTGCCTTGGCTGCGGCCTTTTCTTCTTCGGATTTTAATTTTTTATTTTGTATAGCTTCGTTAAACCAGACAGTATCCACGTTGACATGATCACCAACGAGAAAATTATCCTTTACGGACATCATTTTAAAGATCTCAAGATTCTGAAAGGTTCTTGAAATTCCATTTTGAATAATCTGATACGGTTTTTTCTTTAATAAATTTTCTCCGTTAAAATCAAGTTGCCCCTCACTCGGGTCTATCACCCGTGTAATCACATTGAACATCGTCGTCTTACCAGCTCCGTTCGGTCCAATCAGAGAATGAACGGTTCCTTCATTCACGTTCATATTTATTTGCGAAGCTGCAACAAGACCACCAAACCGGACTGTCACATCTTTTACTTCAAGTAGACTCATCTTTTTCACCTGCCAAATCAATATAAAGAATGGGCAGGATTTCTCCCGCCCTTTTCTTAAAACAGCTTTATTCTTTATTCACCCATCTTAATCCAGTCTACACCCATAACCATCGCATCGCCTTCTACCTTAAGAAGATACATGGCATTCAATCCAAGTCTACATTTCTTGTTAGCGGCATCGAAAGGATAGTAACTGAGAATCGGTGTGATGATTCCCTGCCATTCTCTCATCCCTTCAAGTGCCTCGACAAGGGATTCTCTCGTTGGCTGTTCTCCGGCTCTTTCAAGTGCTTCTGTAAACAGTTCGGCTGCAATGAATCCGGCTGCTGCATAAGCATCCGGGATTTCATTCGGGAATGTTTCCTGGAAGATAGACATATAAGTCTGGAATTTCTCCGATGTTGGTTCACCAAGATCAACCCATGCCATGATCTCAAGACCTTCTCCTGCTCCTCCGAGGAGTGGAATAAGTGTTGCCGATGCATTTGGATAACAGGCGATAAACTTTGGCTGGTAGCCATAATCCATTGACTGTTTAAGGATGTTTGGTGTCTGATCTGTGAAGGTCAGCAGATAAACAGCATCTGCATTTGCCTGCATGAGTTTGATGATCTCATTGTCAAAAGATGTCTGACCGGGTTCAACGGAAATTGCTCTGACGAGGGCATCTTCATTTCCGGTTTCCTTAAGATATTCATTAAGTGCTTCAAACGCTTCCTTACCGGCTTCATCTGCTCTGTAAATCATACCTATTCTCTTGGTCTTGACAACTTCTGTCAGATATTTCCCAACGATTGGTGCTTCGATGGAATAATTAGGCTGAACGGAGAAGATGTATTCCTTTGGAGGAATGGCGAGCTGACTTGATCCGCTTCCCTGATAAACAAATGGAACCTTGCCTTCATTAAGATAATCCATAACGGCCAGACATCCGGGTGTTCCAAGTCCGCCAACCATTGCAAAAACCTTATCCTGTTCGACAAGCCTCTTGGTCTCTATAACTGTCTTTGAAGGGACGAACTGATCATCCGCAACGATGAGTTCAATGTTTCTTCCATAAACGCCACCATTCGCATTTACATGATTAAAATAGGCATCCATACCCTTTTTCATGGAAACTCCTATAAAGGCGACAGAACCTGACAAAGCCTGGAAAGAACCGATCTTCACCGTGTCATCCGTAACACCCGGTACTTCAGCTGAAAAACCTATTGAGAAAAGCATGGAAACAACTATTACGATAAGAACCAACTTTTTCATTTTATTTCCTCCCTTTTTTATATAAGCCCAATATCATGAGCTTGTTTTTGTAATGCTTCTCTGTCTTCAGGATGTGAAATCCTGATCAATTCTTTCACGCGCTTTGTAACCGGAAGCCCTCTCAGTTTTGCTATCCCGTACTCGGTTACAACATAATCCAGATCATGTCTCGGAACCGTCACCGGTGATCCCGTAGGCAGCATGGGAACTATCTTTGACTCCCCTTTTTTCGTCTTCGTCGGCAGGGCAATAATTCCCTTTCCACCCTTACTCATGATAGCCCCTCTATGTGTATCCAACTGTCCGCCCGTCCCGCTGAAATGCCTTGTGCCAATGGCCTCTGAACAGACCTGACCGGTGAGATCAACCATTATTGCCGTATTAACACTGACCATATCATCATTCTGAGCAACCACATACGGATCGTTGACATAATTTCCCCTGAGTATCCATACACCGGGGTTATCTTCTATAAAGTCATACATCTTCTTTGAACCGAGTGCGAACGTACAAATCGCCTTTCCAGGCCACAGCGTCTTCTTTGAATTTGTAATAACTCCGAGTTCAAACAATTCTATCATCGATTCGGTAAACATCTCGGTATGAATCCCAAGATCTTTCTTATCCTTCAACAATCCGGCTACAGCATTTGGGATACCGCCGATACCTATTTGAATGGTAGAACCATCATGAACGATCTGTGCGATGTTGGATGCGATCTGCTTGTCGAGCTCCGTTATCGGTGCATCTCCAAGTTCCGGAATTGGATAATCTACCTCATAAAGCATGTCCACCTGTGAAATATGTACCTGTGTGTCTCCATGCGTGCGGGGGGCATTTTTATTGACTTCCAACACAACATGTTTCGATTTTTCTATAACATCCTTTTCATAGGTCGCGCTGAGTGAACAGGTGAAAAAACCGTGTTCATCCATCGGTGAAGCTATCCCTATATAATAATCCGGATCCTGAAGTGCGAGAAGGTTCATGCCTGATTCATGCAAGTTATTCGGAACATATGTGGCCGTCTTAAGCCCTTCTTTCAAGGCACTTCTGATAGCCCCGTTGTGAAACCATGAATTGTTGATGAAAGACCCTTCACATTCCTTCTTCAGATAAAAATCATACCCCTTCATGTTCAGACAGGTGTACACCTCTACATCTTTTACCCTGTCGGCAATGGTATGAAGATCTGACAAAAACAACTGAGGTTCCATGCAAGCCATCCCGCAAACGATAACATCGTTGGACTTAACCCGGCTGAGTACTTCTGAATGGGTGGTTTTTTTAGATTCGTAGTCTTTTAAAAAGGTATTCACGTCAATCACTCTCCATCAGAATACGGGCCCCATTTAATGATTGAAGAAGCCCAGACAAATCCAAGACCGGCGCCAACCATTACAACAACGGAACCATCCTTGACCTTTCCCGATTCGAGCCCAAGTTCAAGTGAAATAACCTGATCGTTCTGTCCCGTATGTCCATAATCATCCAAATAAGTAGTCTTATCTTCTGTAAGATTTAATTCTTCCAAGATCATATCATGAGCGGAACGTTTAAAGTGCAGAATTGCAAGATAATCGATGTCTTCCTGTGTATAACCGGATTTTTCCAGTGAATTTCTGATCACCCAGAAGAAGTTCGGCATCGTCGTTTCACCCAATTTTTTCTTAAACGCCTTTGGATCACCGGGAATCTGGAAGTGATACTCTTTCACATCTTCCTCTTTCATTGGCCACTTGTCTGTACCACCAACCGGGACAAAACAGCCCCTCGAAAAAGAGCCGTCTCCCTTAAAAGAAGAGGAGAGGATGACATTTCTGTCATAACCCTTTTCCAATACCACCGCTGATCCACTGGCACCAAGATCGTACATAAATGAGGTAGATAGTTCATCGTAACTGATGAGATCGTTGTTCCTGTAACCGGAGCATAACAGCACCTTTTTCACTTCGGGATTGTTCAACATCAGACTCTTCGCCGTTTCAAAACCTGCCATCATGGAACCACACATGGCTTCCATATCAAAACCCCAGGCATTTTCGGCACCAAGTCTGTGTGCAATATCCAGGCTGGCCAGCCAGCATGGAAAATCTTTATGCTGCGCACCATTCCAGATGACCAGATCAAGTTCCTCCGGCTTGATACCGGCGTTCTCAAGTGCCTTCTTTGCCGCATTGAATCCCATATTACTGGTTGTATCATCGGGTCCCGGCACTGTCTTTTTCTTAACGCCGAATTTTAATTCAATCACATCTTTTGGTATTCCCGTTTTCTGAGCAATATACTCAGCGTCTTCGATTTTTGAGGGGAAATAGGTTCCAATTCCCCTGATTCCAATGTTTTCCGACATATAATTCCTCCATCTCCAAATATTTAAGTGAATGGATAAAAAAGAAAAAAGATAATCATATGAATTATACTTTCTGAAATTCCAGAAGGCCCCAGTGTTCAGGAGCCTTGCCCCTCTCAAGAGGGGCAGATTACAAAATTACCGAAAGGAATTCAAACGTTCTTGATGATGACAGCAGTTCCCATTCCTCCACCAATACAGAGGCTTGCCAATCCATATTTAAGATTTCTCTTCTTCATCTCATAAAGCAGCGTGACGATGATCCTGTTTCCTGATACGCCAACAGGATGACCAAGTGCAATTGCTCCACCATTCACATTTGTCCTTTCCATCATCCATTCTTTCGTTACACCATGTTCTTCACAAAGTTCCTTTAAAACGCCGAGACTCTGTACGGCAAAAGCCTCGTTCAATTCAAAAAGTTCGATTTCTTCAAGCTTCATACCGGCTTTTTTAAGAACCTTTCTGATCGCTCCAACGGGTCCCAGCCCCATTACGGAAGGATCTACACCATGCTGTGCAAAGGCTAAGATCTCAGCCATCGGTTTGACGCCCAGTTCATTCACCTTTTCCTCACTCATGAGAACCGTCATCGAAGCACCGTCGTTGATCCCGGATGAATTGCCCGCTGTTACGGAACCGTCTTTCTTGAAGGCCGGTTTGAGCTGAGCCAGTTTTTCTACCGTTGTTCCGGCTCTTGGATGCTCGTCCGTATCAAAAACGATGTCTCCCTTTCGATTCTTGATGACCACCGGTTCAATTTCATCTTTGAATCTTCCCTCTTCAATGGCTGCAAGAGCCCTTCTCTGACTCTCAGCGGCAAACTCATCCTGTTCTTCTCTCGTGATACCGTGTTTATCCGCGATATTTTCTGCCGTTACTCCCATATGATAAGCATTAAAGGTATCCGTCAATGCATCGTTTACCATATGGTCCACTATTTTTCCATCCCCAAGTCTGTATCCGGATCTTCCACCAGGGAGCAGATACGGTGCAAGACTCATGTTTTCAATTCCACCACAGAGAACCGCATCAACTTCACCAAGCATGATATCCGAAGCACCGATCATAACGGTTTTCATTCCGGAACCACAGATCATGTTAACCGTATAACCTGGTTTTTCGATAGGAATTCCAGCATTGATACTGACCTGTCTGCCAGGACCCATTCCAAGACCCGCACAAAGGATGTTTCCAACAATCGTTTCATCTATAACATCCGGTTCTATATTTGACTGTTTCATGGCGGCCTTTGCCGCTACAACTCCGAGTTCTGTCGCCTTGACACCTTTCAGCGTTCCACCAAAACCACCAATAGCCGTTCTCTTTGCACCCGTTATATATACTTTTTTCATTTAGCCCTCCGATTTTTTGTTTTTTCGCCTGGAAACCCAAGCATCATAAAATAAGCAAGGTATTCAAGATATTTTTTATCATCATCAACCGGTCCCTGCGGCAGTATTAAAAGAGATTGTCCAAGAATATGGCCAATTCCCATAAGAATCTCCGAGAGTATTTCAACATCATAATCTGCAACTTCGCCTGCCTTGACTGCACGCTCAAGTGCTATCATATACGGACCTTTCAGAGAGTCGTAATAATCGAGCGTTATTTTTCTATCTATAAATTCACACTCCCTGATCACACCGTACATTTTTGAATGCTGACCAAAAAACACAAGAAATCCCTTCAGCGCTGCAATTTCCTGGTTACGCCTGTCATTGAATCTCGATAAATAAACCTTCATCACATATCTGAGATCTTTACTGGTATTCTTGACAAGTTCTGATAAAATCTCATATTTTGAGGAAAAATAGAGATAAAAAGAACCAACGCTTAAACCGGCATTTGATGCGATCTCATGTATGGTCGTATCGTAGTATCCATTTTTCCCAAAGAGATATTCCGCAGAATTAAAGAGTTTTTTCTTACTCTTTTCTCCTCTGTTGATAATCTTTTCATCATTAAAATCCAATTCTTCAACAGTATCGTACACCTTATCAGATACTTTGAAGGTTTCAGGGTCCTGTGTGCACATTCCACTCATGTAAAAGGAATACAGATTTTCTCTTGTCTTTACCGGAACTTCACGTTCGTTCCAGAGAATCCAGTAACCCGCCAAATAAAAAAGAGGACCAAACAGGAACCAAAATACCGCATTCAACTGTTCGTCATTCCACGAGTAAAAACCATTTTCCTTCAGAATGGTCTTAATCCGCTGATGAAAACTCAAGCAAAGGATATTATCTATAAATTCCGCTTCTCTGAAAACCTTATATTCAGATCTGAAATTCCAGAATGTATCAAACACCCTGGTGATAAGAGTCTCAATCTTACGTTCCAAAGTCATTTCTGATTCAAAAATGCTTTTCAGAAGATTAAAAAACTCTCCCTGAAAAGTTTCGAGGATCATTTCAAATATTTCATCCTTCGAACCAAAATACTGATAAAAAGTTGCAGGCGAGATTCTGGCTCCCTTTGAAATAGAAAGAACCGAAGTCTTGTGATATCCCTTATGCAAAAACAAATCCTGCGCACTCTGAAAGATCTCTCGCCACGTTTTTTCACCTTTTTCAGACTTGGGCACTCTTCTCATCTGCAACTCATCTGCCTTTATAATAATTTATATTACAAGTCCTCCATCTACGCCAAGAACCTGACCCGTAATATACCTTGCCTCTTCGCTTGCGAGGAAGAGGAAAGCGTTGGCGATATCAATAGGATCTCCAATCATTTTAAGAGGCGTCTTCTCTGTCATGTAATCAAGCACCTTCTGAGGAAGATCTTTTGTCATAGGTGTCTGAATGAACCCCGGAGCAACTGCATTTACCCTGATCTTGTATCTTGCCAGTTCTTTTGCCCATGTATATGTCATTCCGATCAAACCGGACTTTGTTGCCGCATAATTGGTCTGTCCAATATTGCCGTAAACACCAACGACAGATGATGTTGAAAGGACAACGCCCCCTTCCTGTTTCATCATTCTTGAACAAGCCTGCGTCATGTTGAAAACCCCTTTGAGGTTTACATCGATGACCTTATCCCACTGATCTTCGGTCATCTTCATGAGAAACGCATCTCTTGTGATTCCGGCATTGTTGATGAGAATATCCAACCTGCCAAACTCTTCTTCAACTGCTTTTAAAACTGTTTCGATCTCTTCCCTGTTGGTCACATCGAGATGGAAGGCCTTGACCCTTCCTTCAAGACCAGCGGCATCAGCCTCGAGTAATTTAAGGTCTTCATCCAGTACGTCACACACAGCGACATTTGCCCCATTCCTTGCAAAAAGCAAGGCCGTTTCCCTACCGATACCTCTCGCACCACCAGTTACCAAACAAACTTTATCTTTTACGTTCAAAACGACACCCCCAAATTTATGAATATACTATCATATTTATATCATATACCATTCAGTGATATATTCAAGCAGAATCACATATGATTATTCACGATTACAATTGATTATATTGGATTAAGTGATAATTCTTTCTTTATTCGCAGATTTTTATTTAATTACTTAGTAGAGATGAAGAAAAAATAAAATGGCAGGGTTGTGTGCCAAAAAACACAAAAACGGTCCCGGAACTGCCAAGGAATTCCGGAAACCATTTTCTGCTTTTGTCAATTAATAGATCCATTTTGCAACGGAATCGGCGGTATTTTTGATACTTTTCATTCCGGTTTCTTCAAATTCTATATACAACGCGGAAAAAAGCAATTCAATGACAAAGAGCTGTGCTATTTTCGCCCTTATCGCACCACTTTCAAAAGGGGATTCTTTTGTCGGTGTCAGCAGGACATGGTCTGAAAATTTAGTAAGCGGGGATCTTTCATAACCGGTGATAGAAATAACGCTCGCACCATGACGCTTTGCGTTTTGAGCAATATCAACCGTCTCAAGTGTACTGCCACTTTGAGAAATAGCAATCAGTACATCCCCTTCCGTCAACTGTGAAGCCAGCATCGCCTGTATATGAGCATCCGTTGCCTTTTTACAGTTCAATCCCAGTCGGAGCAGTTTATAAAAACAATCACCGGCCGTATTATCAGAAGCTCCCATTCCAGATATCATGATCTGATTGGCCCCTTTCAGTAATTCTACGCAAAGGGAAAGCTCCCTTTCAGAAATAAACTGTTTGGTGTTTTCTATTATCGCAATGTTTCTCTTCGACACGAAATTCTTCAAACCGGCCATATCACCTTTTTTCAGATCCAGAAGGTCATCGGTCTCTTTTATATCCCTTTGAGTTACCGCAAGGTTTATCTTAAACGGATGAAAGCCTGAAAAGCCAAGTTTCTGGCAGAATCTCACGATAGATCCCTCACTGACTTTCAGTTTGTCCGACAATTCGGTAATCGACATGTACACAACCTTATCGTATTCAGATAGTACATATTGCGCAATCTTATTTTCCGTTTTTGTAAAAGTATGCTTCTTACTCTCTATCTTAAGCAGTATATTTCTGTCATTCAAAGCTCTGTCTCCTATTCGTTAAATGATATACAACGTTTATTATTAAACCTAAGCCCATTATATACCAAATAGCACTGAATTCTTTTAATAAAGAAAACATCTGACCAATCTTCCATCACCGATTGATTTCAATTCCGGGATTTTCTGGCTGCAAATTGCCATACGTTTCTCACATCTCGGTTCAAACGGACAGCAGGTGATCTTTTCCGTCAGATTTGGAATCCCGCCATTTTCCTCTATAATCTCAGGAACCAGACCGGATTCAGGCTTTGGGGCAGCCTTTTTCAGCAATTCCGTATACGGATGCAGAGGGGTATCGATTATCTCATCCGATTCTCCAATTTCTACCATATATCCGGCATACATAATGGCAATCCTGTCAGACACATATCTTGCGCCCGCAAGATCATGGGTGATGAAAAGAAATGAAACATTTTCCTTTTCTTTTAAGTCGAGTATGAGATTCATGATATCCAGTCGAATCGAGACGTCGAGCATGGATGTCGGTTCATCCGCGAGAACGAGTTTTGGTTTTACGGCTAATGCCCTTGCAATACCTATCCGCTGTCTCTGTCCCCCACTCAGTTCATATGGAAGCTTTTCCAGATACATTTCGGGGGGGATGAGTCCGATTTTCTCAAGCTGATTCGTCACCAATTCGTCTATCTCATCTGATCTCCCTAAATCATGTATTTTATAAGGCCTTGAAAGGATATATCGAATATTGTGCAAGGGATTTAATGATGAAAAAGGATCCTGAAAGATCATCTGCACGTGTTTTCGATAGCCCTTAAGTTCTTCTTTCTTCATCTTGTAGGGAATCGTGACACCGTCTATTTTCATCTCACCCGCTGTGGGATTATAAATCTTTTCGATAAGTCGTGCAACCGTTGTTTTTCCCGATCCGGATTCTCCTACAAGCCCCAGTATTTCCTTATCCCTGATTTTAAGATTTATATCATTCAACGCATATACGGTTCTTCTGTCCCTGAAAGATCCAATTTTAAATTCCTTGTAAATTCCCTTCAATTCAAACATATCAGACAATCCTCTCTTTATACCTATTGCAAGCCACAAAATGATCTTTTTCTACCTCTATCAGATGTGGTTTCACAGATTTCTCACACATTCCCGTGTTATTGTCCGTACACCTGTCCCAGAACGGGCAATAATCTATCTTCTTCGACAAATCAGGCGGATTTCCCTTAATCCCGTATAATCTTCCCGTTTTTCCGGTCAGAGACGGAAAGGCATTCATAAGTCCATTCGTGTAAGGATGCATCGGATTGTTGTACAATTTTATGGACGGTGCATATTCAACGATCTCACCACCATACATGATAGCCAGTTTATCACTGATTTCAACGAGGAGAGAAAGATCATGCGTAATAAAAATGATAGAAAATCCAAATTCTTTTCTGAGTAAATCAATTTCCTGCATTATTTTTCTCTGTACGACAACATCGAGAGCGGTCGTCGGTTCGTCCATTATGATCAGCTTCGGGTTTAAAGCCAGAGCCAGAGCGATAACGATCCTTTGTTTCATTCCCCCGCTTAATTGAAACGGATACGCCTTGAGATATTTAGGCGATACCTTGACGAGTTCCATCAACCGCTCCGATTGTTTTACAATTTCTTTCAAACCAATACTCTGATGCGCCTGAAAGGTATCAATAAAATGATCTTCTATCTTCTTCACGGGATTGAGTACATCCATTGAAGCCTGAAACACAACGGAAAACAGCTCCCATCTCTTCTTTCTCAATTCTTTTTCCGACAATTGCATCAGATTCATTCCGTTAAAAATGACTTCTCCCGAAAATATCTTTCCCGGATATTCGAGCAGTCTTGTAATGGCAAATGCCAGCGTGGATTTCCCACAACCGGATTCTCCGGCAATACCGAGGAATTCATTTTCCTTAAGAGTCAGGTTGACATTTCTGACGGCTTCTACCTTGACGTTGTTAAAGCTGTATCCTGCACTGAAATCTCTTATTTCCAACAGATTTTTCTCCATATCATTTCCTCCTGAGCTTTGGATTGGTAATTTCATCAACGGCAAAGTTCATCAGAGCGAATGAAGTTCCGAGAAGGGCTATACAGATTCCGGGCACGGTCATCCATTGCCATTGACCGAGGAGAAGTGCCTGATTATTCTGAGCCCAGTAAAGCATGGTTCCCCATGTATTGGCATTTACATCTCCGAGACCGAGAAATTCCAGACTGGCTTCACCGAGAACCGCTGAAAGCGATGAACCAAAGAAATTGGCCACGATCAGCGAAAGCAT
>DAINPP010000023.1:0-45157 GCA_036743375.1 Thermotogae bacterium
AGGCGTTGCACCAGAACTCCAATTCCCGATTTCACCCAACCTCACCCATTCCCAACTCTCAGGAATTTCAAAAGGAATCTCTTCCTCAGAAATAACTGGAAGAGGCTTCTGTTTTTTAATCTTTTTCCCTTTAACGAGTCTTGCCTTTTCTGCCTTAATCTTCTCAATCAAAACACTCGCCGGCTCATCTTCGGGATTTTGAGGAACGAGTTTCCCCTGAACGGCAAGTTGCAGAACAGCGTTTCTCAAGTCTTTTGCCTTCAAATTCCCTCACCGTCCAGCAATTCCTGTATCTTTGCCAAAACAGCATCTATTTTCTGATTAATCTCTCGCTTTTCTTCATAATAGTTGGCGATCAACTCTTTGGGTTCGAGTATGATCTCTTCTTCATGTGGAATACCACAGAGGTCAAGGTTGTAATGATTTTCGATGATCTCGGCTTTTGTATATTTTCTCGCCTTATCGAACCTATCAATCTCTATCGCCACTTTGTTTTCCCACCAGTCCATGACGGGTTTGAAATGTTCCAGTTTGATGGGTTTTGTCTTTGAGAAGTTTTTATAACCGTCAGGCATATCCATTCGGTAGAACCAGGTTTCTTTTGTCTCTCCCGTTTTATCGAAGAAGAGGATATTTGTCGTGATGGAGGTGTATGGGGCAAAGACACTGTGCGGCATTCGGATGATGGTATGCAGATTGAATTCGTTCATGAGTTTTTCTTTGATCGCCGTCTTGGCGTTGTCCACGCCAAACAGGAAGCCATCCGGCAGGATGATTGCCGCTTTTCCGTTGTTTTTCAATCTGTACATGATAACCGACATGAAGAGATCTGCCGTTTCTGAGCTTTGCAATGCCTTTGGGAAGTTTATCTTTACACTGTCTTTTTCACTGCCACCGTATGGGGGATTCATGAGGATGATGTCGAATCGGTCGGCTTCTTTGTAATCTCTGACGTTTTTTTCCAGTGAATTGCCGTGTACGATTCTTGGGTCGTCCACATCGTGCAGCATGAGATTGGTGACGCTCAGCAGATGTGGTAATGCTTTTTTCTCCACTCCAAACGTTGCCATTTTGAATTGTTCTCTTTCTTCTGTGGATTTTGCCTGTTTTTCCAGATGCTTGAGAGCGGAAACGAGAAAACCACCCGTTCCGCAGGCAAAATCCGCAATGCTCTGTCCGAGTTTGGGATCAATCATCTTCACCATGAAATCTGTTACGGCACGAGGGGTGTAGAATTCACCACTATCCCGCTGTGCCTGCAAGTCTTTCAGGAGTTGTTCGTATATGTCGTTGAAGGCGTGACTTTCGTTGTAATCGGTGAAGTCTATTTCGTCGATGACGTTAATCACCTGTCGAAGCAATACACCATCTTTCATGTAATTGTAGGCATCTTCAAACGCCTCTTTGACAATGATCTTTCTCGTAGGCATCCCTTCCGTTATTTCGATGCTTTTGAGATGTTTGAAAAGTGTGTTGTTGACGAAGTCAAGGAGTGAATCTCCCGTGAGGGCTTCCCCATCTTTGTTATCAACCGCCCATTCACGCCATCTGCATTCTTCAGGCAGGATGGATTCGTAATCCTCATCGTATACTTCCCAATGCTGTTCTTTTGCATCGTATATTTTAAGGAAAAGCAACCAGACGATTTGTTCGACACGCTGTGCATTACCGGTTACACCCTGGTCGTTTCTCATGATATCTTGCAGTCTTTTGATGATGTTGTTTAGGCTCATTTTTTCTCCCTTTTTGTGGATTATATATTCCAAATTGTAGGGGTGATTCACGGGAATTCAAAAAAATCCCTGGAGCTTTCCTTAGGAAAGATCACGAATCACCCTTGTAGCATTTGCGGGTTAGTTTATTTTTTCAAAAAAACAGGTATATACGTATCAAAACGGGCGATTCGTGAATCGCCCCTACGATTTTATTATGCCGCGTATAGTTCTTGTTCCAGTTCTTTGATGGCGTTCAGGTATTTCTTTTTTCCGCCAAATAACTGTATAACCTTTATCGGTCCTCCGAATTGTTCGGCGAATTCTTTTTGTTCGAGAATTTTGAGGTTTTCCAGTTCCGTCACACCAAAGTCGGCGTATTTGTTGAGGAGTATTTCAAGGACTTGTTGCATCTGATCGGAGTATTTGTAAAGATAGCCTTTTTTCTTGACGTTGTTGACGCGTTCCGCCTTTGTCAGAGGTTTCCTGTCAAAGGCAACGTGGCAAATGAGATCAAATTCGTCAAGGTCTTTGTTTCCAGCTTCATTCTTCAGATCGTCTAACAATATCCCTTGATTTTTCAATTCCTCAATGATGACTTTCTTTCTGTCCTCACTTCCCCAAGCCGTCAGGAAATCGTTCAGCGTTGCGTATTGATTCAATATGTTCTTTTTTGAATAATCCACAAGGCTTTCGGTGATGAGTTTTCCGTTTTCATCTAAGTATTGCACCCTCTTTGAGAGGACTTTGACATCCACACCGTTGATTCTGTATTTGATAGTACGCTCATCATCTTCAAAGTCGTATCCTGAATCGTCTTTCTCACCAATGGCTGGTGCTGTATCATCCCTATCTATCGGGTCATATTCCTGTTGTTCATCGGGTGGAACAATATCATCTTCTCCGGTTGGTTCATATATCTGTATCGGTTCTCCATCAAATTTTGAGTCTGCAAACAAACGGCTGGCATTTCTGAAGTCGAGAATGGTAAAGTAGCGTTTTCCGTACTCCTCTTTGATACGCGTTCCTCTTCCGATAATCTGTTTAAACCGTGTCATTCCAGTTTCACCAAAGGTGTTGTCGAGTACAATCACTTTACAGGTCTTGCAGTTGACACCCGTTGTCATCAGTTCGCTTGTGGTAACAATGGTTGGATAGATACATTCGGGATCAATAAAGTTATCCAATTGTGCTTTCCCTTCTGGGTTGTCTCCCGTTATTCTCATAATATATTTACTATTTTGACTCACGAGGTCTGCATTTTCATTGACAAGTGCCTGCCGCATTCTTTCCGCATGGTCAATATCCACACAGAAGACGATGGTCTTTGAATATCTGTCCGTCTTTTTCAGAAATTCGCTGATTTTTTTTGCAACAATTTTTGTTCGCTCATCTATGATGAGTTTTCTGTCAAAATCCGATGAGTTGTATTCTCTATCTTCAATCACATTTCCATAAATATCTTTTTTATCTTTTTCAGGTCTGTAGCCAAGCAAATCAACATCCAACCCGATACGAACGACCTTGTACGGGGCAAGAAACCCGTCCATAATTCCTTGCTTCAGTGAATAGGTGTAAAGTGGTGTACCAAAGTAATCAGTGTTTGAGACTTCTGAAGTCTCTTTTGGTGTTGCCGTCATCCCGATATGGGTAGCACCACTGAAATAATCGAGAATTCTTCGCCAGTTTGAATCTTCTCTTGCACTTCCCCTGTGACACTCATCTATTACGATGAGGTCAAAAAAATCCGGTTTGAATTGCCTGAAAACTTCTTCTCCATCATCACCTGTCAGTTGATGATACAGAGACAGATAGATTTCATAAGAACTGTCCATATTTTTCTTTTCAATTTTCGTCATGCTCTTTTTAAAGGGCTTAAAATCCCCTGTCATCGTCTGATCCACGAGAATATTTCTATCGGCAAGAAAAAGAATCCTCTTTTTTGTCCCTGATTTCCACAGCCTGTAGATAATCTGAAAAGCGGTGTAAGTCTTTCCGGTCCCCGTTGCCATCACAAGCAGGATTCTTTTCTGTCCTTTTACAATGGCATTGATGGTTCTGTTAATCGCCACCCGCTGATAATATCTTGGACTCATCCCCTCAAATTCATAATGATAAGGATAGGTGATGAGTTCTTCCTGATGCTTATTTATGTTTTCTACATTTTTATATCTGTCCCATAGTTGTTTGGGAGTCGGAAATTCTTCAAGTGAGAGTTCTCTTTCTGTTCCGGTTTTCATGTCATGTTCAAGAAAACCATCTCCGTTAGAGGAATATGCAAAGGGAATATCCAGTATTTCGGCGTATTCAATCGCCTGTTGCATCCCATCTCCAAGCGAATGTTTTGTATCCTTTGCTTCAACAATTGCCAGTGGCAGATTGGGTTTGTACAGCAAAAGGTAATCGGCAAATTTCCGCTTTCCCCTTGAAGTTTTTGTACCGTTTACTTTGATCCTGCCATCTGTAAAATAGTATTCCATTTTGATCTGAGTATTTTTATCCCATGAAGCGTTGAGAATTGCAGGTGTGATGTGTCTGAGTTTTACATTTTCTTCTTTTATGATTTTTGTCTCCATACTTCACTCCCCATGAACCAAAAATACGACAGAGTCGTTGATATTCCGCAATATATATTATACTCTCTTTAATCTTATTGTAAAACAATTCTTCACTTATACTAATCCGAATAACAGCTATTGAGATAAATATCTGAAGGAAAGCTATGAATATAAAAATTCGTCCTTAATAACAGGAGATGATTCTATGAAAAAAAATATTATTTTAATTTCATTATTATCCTTTTTCCTGATCGGTATGATTTTTTCAGAAACACTGTCCTTAACAATTCCTTCTATAACTACTTATTCTAAATATGATAATTTTTTTCAGAGACTTCTCTCATCAGCTCTTGCAGAATCCGGTTATCAGGCGGAATTGATGATTGATGAAATTTCTCGAACCAGGGTGGAACTCTATCTTGAAAATGGCGAAATTTCTCTTTTCTGGCTGATAGAAAGTGCTGAAAGAAATGAGAAATATATTCCGGTTAGGGTTGGCTTAACCAATGGATTAATTGGTAAAAGGATTCTTTTAATCAAACCGGAAGAACAAATTTTTTATGACCCTGTTCAGACACTGGAAGACTTCAGAGATCTTGAGAAAACAGCTGCAATTGGAGCTGGCTGGTTTGATATAGATGTCTGGAAGGCAAATGATCTTAAATACTTCGAAAAAGCCGGAGACTGGGGAACTGTTTATCTGATGCTGGAAGCCGGCCGTAATTTTGATTATATTCCAAGGGGAATGAATGAAATCGTCGCAGAAGCTGCAGGTCATCCGGGACTTGCCATCGAGAAAAATCTTGTTCTGATTTACAACAGAGATTATATTTATTATATAAGCAGGGCAGATGTAGAGGCTGGTGAGCAACTCGCGGAAAAATTGACTAAAATAATGACTCAGGCAAAAGAAAGCGGTTTAATTGATAAAATGGTCGATGAGTTCTGGGGTGAGGACTTTAAAGTCCTACAGTACGAAAGCCGAATAAAACTGATCCTGAAAACACCTGAATAAGCCAATCATTAATAATTCACAAGATATAAAAAACAACAAGCTTTATTTATTTGTATAAAGCCCGTTGTTTTGATTTCTTCATTTTTCAATTTGCCATCAGATTTCTCTGCCGGTAAGCCGTTATAAATCCATCGTATACTTCATGACTGAACTTAAAACCGTATCTTTCGTAGAATTTACCAACGATTTCGTTTCCGTTAGCCACATACACCCACAGATCTTCCACGTCTGTCTGGGCTTTCAGCCATTTCATGATCATATCCGAGAGCTTTCCGCCGGCCTTGCAGCCTCTGTATTCGGGATCAACGTAAAGCAGTTTGTAAGTTCCTATCATTTTTGGCGTTGTATAGCCATCCGGATAAAAACCTTTCCCGGTCAAATCTTCAGCCCATGCGGGTTTTGATACGAGATCCGATTCGACAATTTCACCTGCTGTTGCAAAGGCAAATCCTACCGGTGTATCTTCGTCATAGGCCGCAACAATATATTTTCTGTCTGCCCCGGAGTAATCGGGAACAAAACGGTTGTTAAAATTCATACTTGCCATGAATTCCGGTTTAATCACTGCATGCTGAGCCTGGAATTTCATCAGGGCGTTGCAGAGGTCTTCCAATATACTGATAGTCACATCGGACAATTCTCTACAGACTAATTCTTTCATTCTTTCCTCCCGTAATTTTCACCGGTACCGGCTACGGTGTCTTTATAGTCGCATCTTTCACAGAGTGGTGAAAGTTCCCCTTCCCCCTCATTAGTAAAAGCGTTTGTCCATGCGGCTATGGTCTGAAGAACGGGAACAGCTGAGAACCCTCGCTGAGTGAGCGAATACTCTACCCGAAGCGGAATCTCCTCATATTGTTTTCTCTCCACTATTCCATCTGCCATCAATTCTTTCAACGCGGCTGAAAGCACCGCGTCCGTGATGTTGGACAACTCAGAGCACAGCTGACCGAATCTGAGTGTTCCCCTGTTCGCAAGCACACAGATGATTCGGCTTTTCCACTTCCCGCCTATGATGGTTAACACATGATCAATCGGACACCTGATTACCTTTTCCGTTTTTCTTTTATACATCTTTCCACTCCTGAAAAATATATTCCCTACCGCCGGCTACAGAAATAATATATCATGTAATCCGCTTCAATTCAAGATATCAGTTGATGGACAAGTAACTATTGTTTTTCATAGCATTGAATTTCACTGCTGTTCAGACTTTTTCTATAGAAAATCGTGCTGTGTCTATTCGATATATTTTTCTTAATACATACAGTTTTTATAATTTAAAAGATCGCCTTTTCCATAATCTGAAGCAGGTTGTCGGCCATCTCTAAATCGGTCGATTCGGCCACGATTCTCAGCAGCGGTTCCGTTCCCGAGGGTCTGAGCAGACACCAGCTGTCATTTTCAAGATAGATCTTCATCCCGTCCAGTCTATCAATCTTCGTAACCCTGTAATCTCCGATATTCACGGGATTCGATGACAGGAAATGATCCATGCTGACCTTGAGTTTCGGCGTCAGTCTGAAATCGGCCTCCGCCTGAACGTATCGTTTGCCGTTGAGGGCCACAATCTCTTTCAGGATCTCCGAGAGTTTCTTCCCCGTCTTGACAAGCATTTCCATGATGAGCATGGCGGTATAGATCCCGTCCTTTTCCATGATGTGTCCTCTGACCGTTACCCCACCGCTGCTTTCGCCACCGAGCAGCAGATCGTTGTCTCTGACGCCGTTGGCAATATATTTGAACCCGACGGGTACCTCGTAACACTTCTCTCCAAGCCTTTCACACAGCAGATCGATATTGTGACTCGTGGCGAGATTTCTGACGACCCCACCCTTTAATCCCCTGACCACACGCAGGTAATAGTACACGAGCAGGATGACATCGTTTGCCGGGATATAGTTCCCCAACTCATCGACGAGTGCGATTCTGTCCGCATCACCGTCCACGGCGATCCCAAGATCAAACTGATTTTCCTTCATAAACTGTATCAGTGAGGAAAGTGAGCGTTCGGATGGTGCGGGAGACTTTCCGCCAAACAGCGGATCAACCCGCGAATGTATCGTAACGAGATCACATCTCGCTCCGATGAGTGCCATCTGCAGTGTACTCGTTCCAGCCCCGTACATGGGATCAAAACAGACACGCGGATTTTTCTCCCTGATGGAGCGGATGTCGATCTTTCTCTCGATATAATCGAGATAGGCATTCCTGAAATCTTCTCTTTCGATATAACCGTTTTTCAACGCCTTGTCATAGTTCACCCAGGGAATCATACTAACCGGTGTCGAATTGGCAATAGCCTGTATGGCCTCCGTTATCTCAATAGAAGCCGGCAGACCTTCATGAGTTTCAAATTTTATTCCGTTGTAATCCGGCGGGTTGTGTGATGCCGTAAACACGATCCCACCTCCGGCCTCCTTCTCCAGGACGGTAAATGTGACAAGAGGTGTCGGTGTGGCACTCTTACTCAGAAAGACTTTTATGTTGTTGGCCGCGAATACTTCGGCAGCCATTCTCGAAAAGTCCTCCGAAAGGAAGCGATTGTCATAACCGATAACGATGCCACGGTCGGCCAGATCGTTCTCGACCAGATAAGTGGCTATCCCGTGAATGACCTTTCGTACGTTCATACTGGTGAATCCCCTGCCTATTCTGGCCCGCCAGCCACCCGTGCCGAATCGGATCTTTCGTTCCTCACGAATTGCGAGGTTCTCAATCTCACGCATGGCAAGTTGTTCTTCGACCCTGACCAAATCATCAGCGGTGTTCACCCCACGATATTCGGATTCGTCTAAGCTCTTAAAACAGCCCGTTTTGTATCCCTCCGTGATCATCCGATTGATCAGTTCGGGGATATAGTATTCGCCCGTTTCAGGATCGGGCCTGATTTTATCCATGACCTTCCGCACGGCGTCACTCTTCACGATGAGTGGCCCAACGAAGTATTCGTATGGCGGATTATCCGATGGGATCGCATGTTCCATCAGACTTTTTATCGTATTGCCTTCCCGTTTGATTAGTGCGTACGGAAATCTTTCCCAGGAGAGTCCCGAGAGAAATGTCACATCGTTCTTCTGGAGCCGATGCGTATTCAGCATCCCAGCAATGGAGGATTCACGGATCAGAACCGTGTCCGTATACATCATCAGCAGATCATCGTCATCTTCAAGATCCTTTACGGCTTTTATCAGGGCATCAGCTGTTCCGAGCGCCTTATTCTGATAAACGTACCGGCAGGCACGACAATCGGAAAGTATTCCTTCAAAACCGGATCTGTCTTTTTCCCTGATGACGACGACCGTTTCAAAATCATCCCTGAGCTGTCTGACCTTCTCAAGAATATGCAGGATCATCGGTTTGTTCTTCACGGGAACGAGTGCCTTCGGCTGATCCGAATGAAATTCTCTTCCCTCTCCCGCAGCGAGTAATATCACTTTCATAAGCTCCCCTTTCTTCTATCCTTTGATCCCCGTATGAGTCATCCCTTCAACGACAAACTTCTGCAAGGCAAAATAGATGATAAGCAGTGGAAGGATTGACAACACGGCACCCGTCAGGAGATAATTCCATCGGGCGGAATACTGTGACTGGAACTGTGTCAGGGCCATCGTCAGTGTCATCTTTTCCTGTGAACTGATATACAGAACAGGTCTCAGCAGATCGTTCCAGTTGTTCATATAGGCGATGATGAATATGGTGGATGTCTGTGTCTTACTGAGTGGAAAAAACACTTTAAAAAACATCTTGTAAGGTCCGGCCCCATCAATTGCCGCGGCATCTTCAAGATCCTTCGGGATATTCTCAAAAAACTCCTTATACATAAACGTCCCGAAAGTTCCGACAAGGAACGAGGGCACAATCAACGGCAGAAAACTATCTAACCAGCCAAGGTTGAGCATCAGAAGAAATTCAGGGATGATCGTTACCTGTATGGGGATCATCATCGTAGCGAGCAGTAGTCCGAATACGATGTTTTTTCCCCTGAATCTCATACGTGCAAAGGCAAATCCCGCGAGTGAACAGGTGAATATCTGACCGAGAGAGGCCAGAGTCGCAACGATGATACTGTTCAGGGTATATTTCATGAAGTTATAATCCCGCAGTACCGTGACGTAATTATCAAACATGCCCTCTTTGAACAGTTTATCCGGGATCAGCTGCGGCGGCATCTTAAAGATGTTGTCCTCCGTACTGAATGAGTTGGACACCATCCAGAGGAACGGAAAGACGGAGACTATGGCGACGGTAATCAACAGAATATAGATAATGGTCTTTTTCAGTATATTCATCACATCACCTCTAATACTGGTATTTAACCCATCGTTTCTTCAAGATGAAGTTGATGTAGGTTATGATGGCGACGATCACAAGAAGGACATAGGCCATAGCTGAGGCGTATCCAGTCTTGTAGAAGAGAAAGCCGTTCAGATAGATGGAATAAACCAGGGTATTCGTTGCGTTTGATGGTCCCCCCTGGGTCATCGTATAAATGATTTCAAAACTCTTGAACGAGTTAATAATCGCAATGGTAAACACGAAAAAGGTAGTTGGAGTGAGTAGGGGTAATGTTATCTTCTTAAAACTCTGGAATTTACTTGCCCCGTCAATTTTAGCCGCTTCATAGTACATATTCGGTATCTCCTGCAAACCTGCGAGGAAGAGGATCATGTAATATCCGGCCATCTTCCAGACCTGTACCATCGCAACCACGATCAGAACGATATTTCTGTCGCCAAGCCAGGATGGCGGCGTTACTTTGAATACGGCTTCAAGTACGGCATTGATAAGGCCGTAATTCGGGCTGAGCAGCCAGTTCCAGACGAGTCCGACGGCTACGGACGAAGTAACAACCGGTACAAAATAAGCCGATCTGAAAAATGTAATTCCCTTTAGCTTTGAATTGACAAGCACTGCCAGTAAAAGTCCAAAGAACATAACACCAACGACGTATACAAGTGAAAATTCAAACGTGTTTCCGAGTATCTGAAGGAAATCCGGATCTTCAAACAAATCGATATAATTCGTAAGGCCTATCCATTCCGGATCCGTCAGGATATCCCATTCTGTAAAACTGATAAAAAAAGACGCTATCATGGGTCCGAGTCTGAAAACAAACAGACCGATAAGGGTTGGTATCAGAAAGATCCACGGATGCCATGGCCGATACCAGCTGAATTGTGCTCTTTTCATCTTCTTTCGCCCCCTGAAATGCGGGGACGGGAAGCATCCCATCCCCTTAATGGAAAAAACTTATTTGTAAATCTTTCCGAGAATCTTGTTGATACTGGTATCCATCTTTTTAAGTCCATCTTCAAATGTCATATCACCGTTCATGATGGAATCCAGGATACTGTTGAGTCCGGCGCCTTCAGCAGCCCCGTAGCCTCTCCATTCACTCCAGCTCATCGTGAAGGAACTCTTCATTTCCTTTGCGGCGATATCAAGCAGAAGAGCCATCTCATCCGGCTGTGCATCTGACGAGTAGAATTCCTCCGATTCGGCAAGTGCTTTAAAAGAAGGAATCTTTCCAGGCATGTACATATCCATTGTGAGTCCTTCTCCAGCGGCAAATTTAGCAAATTTCCAGGCCGCTTCCGGTTCTTTGGTTGTATTCGAAATGGCAACAAAGTCAGGCCATCCGTACGCACTGTCGACCATTCCGGCAGGACCCATCGGAACTTCTGCGATTCCCCAGTTAAAGCTGTCTCCTGCTATGATTCTGTTGTTGTCGATGTTCCAGGAGCCGTCAACCCACATAGCGGCAAGCTGCCTCGGAAAGACGTCTTGTTGCCTGACACCGGCCATCTCCTTCGGCTGCGGCGCAACCTTGTATTCCGTGACGAGATCGGTTAGAAATTCCAGTGTATTTAGACCATTCTTGTCCGGGGCAAATCTCATGACGGATCTGTCGATTAAATAGCCGTCATTTCTGAATACCCATGATTCTATGTGTGCATATCTTCCATAAAGCCAGAATCCCCACTGATCAATCTTACCATCTGCATCCTTATCCAGTGTGAGTTGTTTTGCCGCTTCAAGGAAATCATCCCATCTCCAGTCGCTGTTTGGATATGTTAGTCCGGCATCATCAAACATGTCCTTGTTGAAGAATAAAACAGTGGTAACGAGTGCAAATGGAACCGCGTAATAACTCTCGGCATTGGCCAGTTCTTTTTCCGCTTCAAAGAGGTTCATATAGAAACTGTCCTGATCCAGTGATTTTTCGACGTATTTGTCAAGTGGAAGAAGAAATCCCTTCGAGGCCCATTCTTCAATATATCCCGAGCTGAGGTTGAAAACATCCGGAAGCTTTTTTGTCATAGCCATCAGTCTGATTTTTGTCCAGTAATCGGATGCTTCCATAACGGTAAGGTTAACCGTGATCCCCGGATTTTCCGCTTCAAATTTTTCTATCACGCTTAGCGTTCTATCTTTCAGATCCGGATCCCACATCCAGTATTCCAGAACGGTCTGAGCAGCCATCATAGAGCAAAGAACGAGAAATAATGATGTAACCAGCATTAATTGCTTCATACTAACCTCTCCTTAAAATGTGATTTTTATACCAACCGGTGTTGGTCGTTCAAATTCATGCCCTCTTAATCCTCTTCTATCCGCGAGTTTCAAAACCTTTGCCTTACCGTGTAATATCTGCGATGAACCACCTCCATCAAGGCTGACCGCATTTTCTACCCCTTCGGTCAACATTATCTCCGTCATTTCCCTGAAGCTGAATCCGAGACTGTCGTAACCCTCTATATATTCTCCTGCGTTGCATCCCGCGACCAAGAGCAAAATCATTTCATCTTTGGAAAAACCGATGGCCGTCCTCGCAGCCTTTGAAACATTCCACTGCGTTTCAAAGACATTTGGCGGGAAATTGATCCCCGTGTGATTCTCACTGATCAAGGAGTTGAATTCACCATGGATTTCAGTCCTCGGGTTCCCATCCACTATCAGCGAAGGTCCCACCTGTACGGCGAAATCCACTGAGTCATCAAAAAAATACCGGACCTTCCTGCATCCCGGAACGGCTGTAGAGGGAACCTGTACCACAAATCCGGCATCGGGAATCAGCGAATTTCCTTTGTGTTTGTATGCCATCATCTCATCGTTAACGATGATGAGATCCGTCCCGTTGCAGGGGGGCGTTCTTTCAAAAGCCGGCCGTCTGAAAAATGTAGCGTTAACCCCATCCCTGTATTCATCACTCCCTATAACGACACGGACATCTGAGATATCCAAATCTCTGATCTCACTGTGACCGCCTTTATACCTTAAAAGGACATCCCTCCTGAACAGAGGTGGAAGCATCACCTCACCATTTCCGATCAACGCACCAAAAGGCTGTCCGATCATTGAGCAGGGCGACTGCATGTCCCCCGTCTCAAGAATGAAGAAATTGGAATTGATCAGTAGACTGTTTTTTTGGGCTTTTTCCGAAATGTTACCGAGACAGGGGTGAATAAATTTAAAAATAACACGTTCGTTGTTTCTGGGATTTGCATTGATATAGCCTTTTTCAAGCCAATCATTCAGAAGGCTTAACAATTCGTCGTTCCTTCCATTGTATTTAAATCCCTCTTCATTTAGTCTGATTCGATCGTTCTCGGAAAGTCTATTTAAAGTACAGGTTAATGCAGCCGCAGAATTCAGAAATCTGCCCGTCTCCTCAAAGGTATGACTAACGGGAAAATCTGTTGATCTTCTCGAATCGAGAAAGGCAAACCCCGAATAACATTTTTCACTCCGGAGAAAATAATATTTTCCCAATTCGTAAATGTCATCAAACGAATTAACGGTCATGCTGGAAAAAAAAGGTGTTAATACGACGTCTGACGGTATTCGGAAGATCACATAATCCGTAAAAGAACTGCCCGTTTCCTTTCGGCAGATCTTATAATGAACAAGGCCTCTTTTTTCATCGATAATGGTTTTCTTCAACTTATTCACCTCGTCAGACTTCTTCCAGATTAAACATGCTTTCAACTATCAAACGATGTCCCCCGACTGCGGTCGGGTTGGAGTCGGTGTTCAATATCAGTACTTCTTTCTTAAAACTTGAAAAATGATTGATCTGTTCGGCGACTTGCTTTACCATAGTCGGACAATGTGCGGCAAGGCTTCCGGATAAGACAATCAGATCCGTATCCAGAGTGATAGCGGCAACAGATAGGACTTCTCCGAGTTTTCGTGAGGCCTTTCTGTAAATTTCCTGAACTTTTTCGCTTTCTTTCTGAACCTCGAGCTGATCCAGAATCTTTATTCTGTCACGGAGTTCCAGCTTGAGAAATTCTCGCGAAAATTCAACCAGTGTCTTTTCCGTCAGAAGAACTTCAAGTGGATAATTATTTGAAACGAGTGTCTGACCAATTTCACCGGCTTGTCCGTTTCCACCCTTAAACATTCTGCCGTTCATCGTTATTCCGACACCGATTCCAATATCCAGAACAGCGGCTATGAGATTAGGCTCCTTTAAAACTCTTGAATAGCCAAGTGCCAGCACATTGGCATCATTTTCCCAGATTAGAGGAATCTTAACACCTTCCAATTTTATCTTCTCTGGCAGATCAATATCTTTCCATCCGTAGAATCTGCTTCTGATCAGCTTGTTGTTTAGTGAAAGCGGTGCCGGAAAGGCGATGCTGATTCCCATCAAAGAATCCGTACGCTCGTTTGACTCCTGAAGAAGCAGATCACACTGTTCACGGATGATCACCATCAAATCATCAAAGGAAATGTTCTTTTCAAATGTATATTCCCGTTTGCTAAGGATTTCACCGACTGCGTTCAAAAGGACAGCGTTGCCCCTGTTGAAGGCTATTTTGATTCCTATCGTATTGAAACCGGTCCTGTTTATCGCATAAAGAGCTGGTTTTCTCCCACGGGATGTGTTTTCTATTCCGACGTCCACAATAAGCCCCTCCGTAAGCAGTGCATCCGTAATATTTGAAACGGCAGGAAGGCTGATCAAAAGATTCCTTGCAATTTCCGGCCTCGATATCGGCTCCTCTCTTTCATACATCAGATAGAGTGTTCTTCTCTTATTCAGTTCATAAATCTGCTCGGATACCCTTTTTTTCATCAAATCCTCCATCGATGGGAAGTTTTCATCACATCTTTTATTAATTAGGCTAATTAATTATATCACTCATAACTATTATTTGCAATACTTTATATAATTTAAAAAAGAGGGATATTCCCTTACGGCAATATCCCTCTCTTGACTTATCTTTTATTTATATTTTTTAGTATAAATCGTTTATTTTTGTTTTTTTAAATTATTTTTGTTGATAAACTCTATCCATTTTTTCACGAGAACCGGGTCGAATTGTTTTCCGGAAAATTTGATCAGTTCCTGAAGGGCATCTTCTGAAGACATCCCCTTCTTATAGACCCTTTCAGAAGTCATGGCGTCCCATGAATCGGCAACCGTTATGATCCGTGATTCATACGGTATGGCTTCCCCCGCGAGACGATCCGGATATCCCGCTCCGTCATACCGCTCATGATGATGTCGGATCATCGTCGCTATGCCTTTCATGTGAGTATTCTCCTTGAGGGCATCATAGGCATATTCCGGATGTCTTCTGATCTTTCTGAATTCATCTTCCGTCAGTCTCGAAGGCTTGTTCAGTATATTATGCGGAATGATGATCTTTCCGATATCATGTACGATTCCCGCCCAATATATATCCTGTACGGTCTTTTCATCCAGTTCAAGAAATTCGGCAAAGGCGGAGGCCAGCCGGGCAACATTTTCAGAATGTCCTTTGGTGTAGGGATCGTGTTTCTCAAGCAATTTGATGATACCGAGTATTGTCTCCCTCTGGACGTCCTTTTCGAGTTCCGACAATTCGGAAATCGTCAGATACCCCTTCAGATAATTTGAAAAATAAGTGGCAATACGGAGATCATCATCTGTAAAACCTTCTTCATCGTTGGTATAAAGCGAAATGATCCCGATAAAATTATCCTGTGAGTTGATGGGGATAGAAATCATCTGCCGGATGTCTAAAAGTTTGTCCCGAATCTCAGGAATATTACTTTTCTCGGCAAACTCACCTCTTTCATAGCGCCCCAAATAGGCCTTTTTGGTCTCCGCATACTTTGCAATGGGCAGATGAAGACGGGTCATGAGGTCAATATCCAACCCTTTGAAATCGAGATATCGGTAACTATCATCTTCAAAAATTGCGGCAAAGGCATAATCGACGTCGCCAATCAGAGAGTAGATCTTCTCAAAACTCTTCAGTATGAACGTTTCTATATCGTTGATATAATTTAAAAAATCGGGAAGGTTGATCAGATTATCCACTTTTCCCATCAGATTCTGATTTTCCATATAGGCATCTTCGAGTTCTTCATTCATCGCATTCATCTCATCATACGCATTGACAATCTCGTCTTTCATCACTTTAAAACTGTCATGGATGGATTGCAGCTCAAAGACGTCAGACTGCACTTCCTCTATCTGATAATCAGTTTTCTTAACGTTAAATCCCTTCATGTTATTTTCTACGATCTGTATCGGTTGAGTCAGTGTGTCCGACAGTCTCAAAACCACTCGTCTCATGAGATATGCGACCATCAGAACCAGAGAGATCAAAACGATAACGGAAAAGATAACAAACAGTCTGAAATAAATCTTCACCTTGATGGCGATGTTGTAGCGACCATAGGAAGAATCCTTGCTGATATAATATTCCCCTTCAAGGACATTCTGTATGACGTAGATGGGTTGATTGTCGGTTTCGGATTGCTTGAAAAGGGCGGACTCCTCACTGTTGAACCCCTTAAAGATTCTGATCTCGGAAACGGAATCACCGAAGACTTCATTTCCTATTCTTTCTATCATGTCATCGATTTCCCTGAATCTGATGCCCAGTTCAAATATCGTATTATCCGGCATCTTCACATAGGCATACAAACGGATAAGATCCGTATTCGTCTCCCTTGCAAGCGGTCGGAGGAAAACGGTTCCGGGAACGGATTCCGCTACCGTTTCGGTAAAAAACGTCCATTTACTGTATTCCAATCCGAGATCTGGTTGGAAATCCGTGTCATAAATGACAAAATGATCGGAAAATCGGTAATAGTTGATGGCTTCTATTTCCAGCGTATCGTATTCAATCTTAAAGAGATCCGACTTGATCCGTTCGACTGCCTGTGAGTCAAAGCCGGTCTCAAACTCACGTTCTAAGAGAGTTTTCAACGCAGGGTTAAAAAGATCCTCGATCTCCTGAAAAAGGGTTCCGGTCTTAGTGATGTAAAGCTCTGTCAAAGCATCCATACGGCTGCTCTCTACCCTGAAAAACATCATCGTAAGAACACTGAACACCACAACAAGAAAAAGGATAATGGGAATCAGTAAAACTTTATAGAGCTGTTTCGATCTTCTGAGTAAAGTGTTTTTTAATGAAGGCATCGTATGACCATCCGTATTTAGTATTTTAGCTGTTTATAGTATAGCACGCTTCTAAAAATGAAACTATACCTTTACAAATCTATATAAATTATTTATGATAAAATATAAAACATTGAAATCGTAAGAATGTCTTTGAGAAGGCGGAAGTGAGGGGAAATATGACGAATCTGAAACTGTATAAGGGGCTTGGCTATCATTCGTTCCTGATACTTGGGGCTGTTACAACCTATATCTCCGCAGTCATGCCACTGATAAGAGAAACTCTTGCGATCTCATACACACAGGTTGGTCTTATTTTTGCTGCTAAATCAACCGGTTTTTTAATCGGTGCCTTGCTGATCGGAACTCTGATAGACCGTATGGGAACCAAAAAACCGCTCATCTTATCTTTTATGGTGCTGCCAACCGGGATCCTCGTCTTTGCTTTCTCCGGTTCCGCCATCGGATTAATCACGGGTAATTTCCTCATCGGCATAGGGGCATCAATCATCGAAGTCGCCATTCCGCCAATCAGTGCCGCCTTCAAGGGGAAGAGCGGGAAGCTGCTCAACCTGATCCACGCCTTTTTTGCGCTTGGTGCGATGATCAGCCCACTGATTGCCTCGTTGATGATCTCAAGGAACCTTCCGTATCCGGCCTTCCTGTTCCTCATTGCAGGGTGTATCTGTATCCCATTCTATTTTTCTACCCGATTGACCTTACACTTACCGGGGAAGGAACAGAGAGGGGATCAGAATACCTCGGACGGTGTTATCGGTCTCCTGAAAGATCGGCTGTTCTGGGTCATCATTGCAGCCACCGTTTTCTATGTCGGTTCGGAACTCGGTATTTCCTCATGGGCTTCCTCTTATTCATCGGATTACAGAAAATACAGCATGGAAGTCTCCAGTCTGCTTCCCTCCATCTTCTGGGTAGGTCTTCTTATCGGACGGTTTATCTCCTCAGCACTTGTCGATCGGATTGGCCATCTTAAATGGCTGATTGTCATCGTAAGCATCGGACTTCCCATCACCTTCCTGTCACAGAGGCCACTTGATTCATTCGGGTTTCTATCAACGTTCCTGTGTCTTTCCGGGCTGATTCATGCCTCTATCTATCCGACACTTCAGTCATTGCTGGTGGATACGATCAAAGACAATATTGGACTGGCTCTCGCTCTCTTTTCCGCGGCTGCCTCTATCGGAAGTATGTTTGCCTCGTTTCTGATCGGTACCATCAGTAATTGCCTTGGAATCAAATGGGGTTATTTTGTCCCCTTTTTCATGTTTATCGGCGTTTTCTGCATGATCATCCTTTTCGCCTTCTTGAGCAGAAAAAAAGGAACCGCTGCAGATTAATTTCCATCTTCACTTTTTTTTCTCTATCGTTCTTTTATAGTCTATTAGAACACAGCTGCCTGTTGGTGTCTCGGCGGGTCTTTTGTTGATCCCTTTCGATTAATGAGCTCGTCCTGATGGATAATCTCTTCCAACCCCGATTCCTATAAACAGGCGGATGTTTCGTTTACGGAAAATCATAAAGAAATCTGAAGTTCAGTTTTATTCAAATAGAAATTACATGATATGAAGTTAATATAACTTAAAATATCTTTACAATCATGGGGAAAAGTGGTACTATGGTAGATAACAAAGCGGGGATAACAGAATCCCGCACTTTTAATTTTTCTTTCCTGGAGGTCTTGCATTGTTTATTTTTATTATTCCCTCATTGTTTTTTGGATGGGCTCTTGGCGCAAATGATGCGGCAAACGTCTTTGGACCGCCTGTTTCTTCAAAGCTGATAAAACTCAGGTATGCCATCGTCCTCTCATCCATCTTTATCATTGTCGGAGCACTGACGCAGGGTCAGAACGGCATGGAAACGATGAAGGCTATTTCATCCGGCTCCCTTGCTTCAAACAGTATCGCCGTTCTTGCAGCGGCTATCACGATGACGATTATGATCAATCTCAGAATTCCTGTTTCTTCTTCACAGGCCATTATCGGATCGATAACGGGGCTTAACCTGATTACCAATACCGATCTCAACTGGCCGATGCTGCTTAAGGTGGTTCTGGCCTGGGTAGGAACTCCGCTTGGTGGATTCTTCTTCGGTTTTGTCCTGTACCGTTTCATCAAACCCTTCTACAAGAAGATCAAGTCCCCGATTATACAGGACAGGGTCTTGAAAATAATGGTAGTGCTCATCGGCTGTTATGGCTCTTATGCCCTTGGGGCAAACAACGTTGCCAACATCACGGGGGTGTTTGCCGTACACACCGGGATGATGAACGCACTGCTGATTGGGAGTCTTTCTATCGCCGCCGGCGTTCTGACCTACAGCCGAAAGACGATGCTGTCATTCGGCAAGGGAATCTCCAATTACGATTATTTTTCATCGTCTGTCGTTATTCTCGCCGAATCACTGACGGTCTGGGTCTATGCCTTTATCGGGATTCCGGTCTCTACCTCGCAGGCGGTGATAGGGGCGACGATTGGCACGGGTATCGGTGCCGGAAACGTTCAGATAAACAAAAAACAGATCTTGAAGATCGTTATCGCCTGGGTAAACACGCCGATTTCTTCCGGATTGATAGCCGTTGCACTCTTCCTTCTTCTGAAAAGTTTCGGCCTCGCAATTTAAAAAAAACTCCTCATGGAGTCTTCTTTCATAATCGGTTAAAGGAACGCTGTGTGATAAAACAGAAATAAAAAAATCCGCTTTAAGCGGATTTTTTTATGAAATCACTAAATAGGTTCTCTAATTCCGGTGATATAAAGGCATCGACCAGTTCTTTTTTATAAATGAAATCCGCGCAGTTTCTCAAATCTTCTACGGCCTCTTCATAAGTCATTCGGTTTCTGTATGGGCGCGTGCTTGTCATGGCATCAAAACTGTCCGCGATGGCAATAATCTGGGATTCAATCGGGATCTGATCCCCCTTCAACCGGTCGGGATAGCCTGATCCATCATATCTCTCATGATGATGTCTGACAAAACGGGCAATTTCCTTCATTCCCTCCGTTTCCTTCAGGATCTCCTCCCCTTTTTCAGAATGCTTTTTGATCTCTTCAAACTCCGCATTTGTGAGTGTGGTAATCTTGTTCAGGATACTTCGTGGAATGAAGATCTTACCGACATCGTGAACCAGGCTGGCCCAGTATATCTTGTTTGTCATTTCCTTTGAGTTCCCGAGTCTCGAAGAAAGCATGGAGGCGTAGGCGGCAACCCGTTCGGAATGTCCTCTCGTATATTCATCATAATATTCAAGGGCCTTAACCAGTGAAAGGACGATATTTGTCTGGAACCGTTCCTTCGTATCGGCATTCTTCTTCATTTCAAGGAATGAAGCGGCGATACCGGAAATGGCGTTGATAATCGCCTTTGTCTCTTCAGAAAATACAGCCTCGCTCTCTTCCGCGATGTCCAACGAAAGATTACCGGCAAACTCTCCATCGATGTAAAAAGGTGCAATAAGCGACTGCTTAAATGGCTTGACGGCTCTTCTGAGGATGTCAGCACTCAACTTATTAAAATCCTGATCATAACGATTATAAAGACCATCAATAATTTGAACCTCTTTTTTCAGATACATATGATCCACTTTCAAGTGAAGACTTTTTAAAAGTTCGAGATCGTATCCTTCACTCGCAACAAATTCCCATTCTCCTCTTTTGATGATAGAAACCGAACCATAATCCGCTTCTTTGATGATCGCAACTGTGTTTTTAAGATACAATTTTAAGAAAGTATCTTCATCCAGATCCCGGACACCAAGTGCACCGGCAAGACCCACCAGATTTTCAAATTTATTCAGAGATTCCTTCAAGACTTTGTTTGATTTTTTTAATTCTGAATAAGTCTGTTTCACTTTATATTCTGCAATATCCAACTGAGTGTTTTTTGCCTCTATTTCATTACTTGTCTGTTTCAAACCCTTTCGCAGATACTGAATACTGAAAAGAAAGAAAAAGAAGACGGCTAAAGATAAAATCAGCAAAAGGTACAGATAGGGATTTTCCACATATTCTTTGTTATGCAGATATTTATCCAGCGTTTTATAGAAAAAAGATGAAGAATTTTTCTTCATTTCAGATATTGAGCTATCTATCATTTCAATCAGGTGCTCTGTGTTTGCCGTTCCTTTTTTTAAAGCATAACGGACATCTGCGGGATTGAAAACGATGGGAGTGGATCTTAAATCATAATCATGCGCATTAATGGCAGCGAAAACACTATCCACAACACCTGCTTCAGCTTTCTGGTTATGGATGGCTTCAAAGACTTCCGGATAATTATCTTCTTCAATAAACTCAACAGAGATATTCAAGGCCGTAAAGATGTTTTTTATACCAAAAGGTCCGGTATAGTTCAGGGCATCTTTTGCGACCGCAATGTTTTTTCCTTCAAGATCTAAAAGAGACGTGAATTCAGAATCTTCATGAATATAAACAGTGCCGTAAGAAGTGATGATATGTTCATGATTAAAATCAAAAAAAATAGCTCTTTCCGCAGAATACACCATACCTGGTAAGATGTCTATAGTTCCTTTTTTCAACATTTCTTCCAGCTCTGGAAACTCACTTAAAATAAATTCAACTTCAAAATTGTTCATTGATCCTATCTCTCGAATCAAATCAACATAAACACCTTTAAATTGATTATCTTCAAAATAACAAAATGGCTTTGCCTGAAACACACCTACTTTAACTGCAAGGACAGTCACTGAAACAATATAAAATAAAAAAAGGATAATAATAATTTTTTTCATTCGTCACCTCGCTTTGAATAGATAGAATATTTACGGCAAATAAATATAAAATTGTCATCTCGTACTGCAACACTATCGAGAACGATAAATTATATTATACCACTGTATCTTAAATTCTTCAAAAACATTATCTGCAGCTTTTCCATTAAATTATAACACTTCATTCAAGAGAAAAGATATATAGAATAAAGACAAATTGTTATAAAGAGTAAAAAATTTAAAAGAGATTATATTCAGAAAACACACAAAGGTATTAAAAACACATAAATAATAACATTAGGTGCTATAATAAAACTAAGAAATTCGACTTATTAAGCAGGGAGATCGGGTTAAAAAGGAGTTGTTATGAGAAAAAGACATGGCGAAACGCTTGTTGAGGTTCTGATTGCTTTTGTGATTATCATCATCGCAATTGCCATTACCGTGTTACCATCAAGGGCAGTGAATCAATTAAAAAAAGAATCCGTCATCAAATCTCATATTTACGATTTGGCCTATTCATATGCTGAACAACAGATGAGTACATCGGTTTTGTTATTCAAAGCGTCAGGTGGATCCACGGAAGTGAAAATTGATGATTCGGATTATAAATATCCACTCATCTTTACAATAACAACCACTTCCACAGATGCCCCCTTTTTGGAGAATGCTACTATTACTATTACGGAGGCGACCTTGTCGGTTGCCTACAAAGGAGAAGAGAATGATTATAAGGTCGAAATGCTCCTTTTTCCAAAACAAAATTAACAGCAGGAATGGATTTACATTAATAGAAATAATCATTGTCCTCGTTATTACGGCCATTCTGGCACTTCTTGCCATGCCATCCGTTTATAATGCCGTCGTCAAGATAGAGAAAGAATCGACAATAGAAAGCGCCGCCGTAGGATTAAATCAGTTTTTTATAGACGCTAGGGCGAGGAGTATCCGGGACGAGGCCCGTTATGATCTTTATAAGACCGGGGATGATTCGCTGAGTTTCAGAAATGTCAACGATGCCTCGTTGGATATCAGTTATCAGTTGCCCGGTGGGTTGAGGACAAAATTGGAATTTTCTGATAATCCCGCTACTTATTCCTATCTTATGGGCTTTTTTTGTGAAAAAAAACCAAGTTATTATGAAGTTCAGCAGGACTTTCAACTATACCTGCTAACGGCAGATTCAACGGTGGTCACGCTGAGTGTCAGCAACGGTTCATCGAAAGTGGTGTATTGATCGTGAAAAAGAGAGACGGATTAACCTTGATAGAAATGACAGTGGTCCTTGTCATTTTGACCCTTTTCATTTATATGGTGGGAACTATCTTTACCGTTACGTTTGATGCCTATCAGTACAACCGGAAAACGGTGGCAAAGATGGCCGCACAAACCAATGTGGACAGTTTTTTCGAGATATTTGAGAAAGAACTCATGTATTCCGGAAGTATGCATCAGGTCATAGCGAATCTTCCGGGATTTAATCAGAACCCATTGAAGATCACAAGGTTAAATGATGGGATTACGAAGGTCGAAACACAATATGCCCTTGCAGAAAAAATCATTCTGACGAAGAAAGATAAAGGTGCTTATACCAGTCAGACAAATATAGGGGAAGACGCAATTGAAAATACCTATTTTGCCCTCTATCCCTCCGATTTTCCTGCGACGGGATCCAATGTTGATATCTGGGCATTGGCTTATGAAGAACTACCGAGTATTGGAACTCCTTTGCCGGCGGCATCCGTTACTGTTGTCCTTATTGAATCAGCTTCACCTGTTCTCGTTGAATTGACTTATTCTACCTCCACATTAAAAGCGATGGAATTGACGTTAAAAAATGTTGATTCGATTCCCGGAACCTATACCTATCTATCACCCCTTTTATATGAACCGGCAATGAACGGTAATTTACCCATAAAACGGGTGGGAAGCGAAGAATGGCATGGAGAAATCATCTGTAAAAACACCTTTTCGGAGAAGGTGGAAAATGGGGCAACCTCTCTGATCGTTACAAAATATATTCCCACGATAGATGCAACTTATACCATGACACTCATTGATCACATTAATTATTTTGAAGCGACAGCGACAACGGATACCTATATTGCCACCATTTCGTATGACATACCGGATCCTAAAAATAGTGAAAATAAAAAAGAAATCGTTGTATCAAGACGTTTTATAAACCCGAATTAAGCGAAGTGATAGAATGAAAAGAAGAGAAGGACTCATGAGCATAGGGATAGCGATCATCATCCTGCTGTTTTCCGTGGTGGCTGCAATGGTTATCTACAATATATCGTCAAATCTTTATAAGACGGTTATCCGATTGGATGAAGGAAAAGAATTACAGTACAGGCGGATCATCATTATGTCACTGAAAAATGTGACTGATCGTTTTCATAACGATATCCTGGCAGACGAAACTAATGTTTCGACTTTTACCTTTACCTTCTCGAAGTGTGGAGAAGTTCCAGATAGTTTCCCTGCAACCATTTCGGTGGCAACAGCCAGTGTAACAGTTAAGGACAAGTCTTTTGGTTTCTTGGAGCTATTTACAAAACCGCCTGAATTGGATACCTACGGGATTGTTGTTCAATACGATAGGAATTAAAATGGCATTAATCATATAGGAGATGAGAAAGATGAAAAAATTGACTTTTTTTATCACAATACTGATACTGCTGACTGTATCGCTGTTTTCAGAAACGGGGAATTTTTACTGGTACAGGACATCGGAAGATACACCAACTGCAAGTGTAAGTGTTTTTCCAAAAACCTCTGAAGTTGATGAGGGTTACTGGCATACAGGTGATTGGGTACTTTTTTCTATTAGTGGGGATGTTGAGGTTACTAACACTGCGACGATTAAAGGCACTAAAGGATGGAAAATAGGATCTAATAGCTCAGAAAATCACAAATTCGAAATAACTAATAATGCTAAAATTTATTCTGAAGATTTTTGGATTGGTCCCGGTATGACTGGAGAAACCGTGATAACCATTCCAAGTTGGTGGAAATGGGAAGGAGGAGTCATTAAAGAGTTTTACAACCGAAGATTGGAGCAAGGTGAAAATCCTAAGGAATTTTTTAAACTCAACACTCCTGAAACGTTTGATGATCCTTCTGAGGGATTTCCGCTTATGTCTGTTCATTTTACTCCTCACTATTTAGCCTTTCTTGAAGAAAAAGAAGATTTAATGACGAGTTGGGATTCAAATATTATTATTAATTCAAGTGGAAAATATGAAAATATAACAATTAATTCTAATCGTACCATTACAATTGAAGTGGCAGAAGAGGATATCGTAATTCAAATCAGAAACTTTAACATTTCAGGGCAGTTAATTGTAAAAGTTAAAGATGCTGTTGAAAATCCGGGGCGTGTCTTTCTGTTTTTGGAAAACTATGAAGAAAACGGAGGAGGAAATGAGCTTGGTACAGAAGGGTTTAAAGATTTTTATGTCTTCTATACGGGAAATAATGATTTCACACTTGGCGAAACAAACTTGTATGGAAACGTGTATCTTTTGAATTCTGGTTTTAAATTCCAAGGTTCGTCAAAGGGAATTTATGATGTTTTATCTATAGCTGACGGGGATAAGTGGATTAAATTTATTTCAGCAGGTTCTGGAATGCTTCATTCCATTTATTCTCAGTATTCAGATATTGAAATAGGGAATACCGGGAAGATTACCGGGGGTATCGTAAGTGGTGGAAGTGATGTAAATATTACGAATGTTAATTCCCTGAAATATATTTATGCTCCAAAAGCATTGATTACATTTGGGAATACCGGGCTCTATGAAGGGACATATATTGGGAATAGAGTTATTATCAATAATGTTGTTACTATTCAAGGTCCTCCAGTTAAAAAAATCGAAAAACCCATAATACCTCAACCGGAAATCCCTTCATACTATGATGATGAATGGCTGGTCAATTTAGATGTAAGAAGCAATCAAATTAAAGCCTTTTATCCTGTTCCAAATATCTACGGCGTCAAAAATGATCAGAAGAATTTTACCTCGAACGGCGATATTAATATCTATATTTATAGAGATACCAAAACAGTTCCCTTTTATGTGTCTTTAAATGGTGAGGAATTAGGTCCATGGAAATTACTTATAGAAAAAAATAATCCAAATAAAAAAATTCAAGAATCAGATATTTTAAAATTGTTTGATAATAATCCAGAAGCTGGCCCGGAAAAATTAAAAGCTGTGAATATACAACTTCCTGATAATTATACCGGTATAATCAGTTATACACGTGATGTAGATGATTCACAATTCGATCCAATCAAATTTAAAGTAAACAATCAGGTATATGAAACATTTGGTGGTTCAACTATCAGTCTCGAATGGAAAAATGGTGAATTTATAAAAAAACCTTGAGTACTTCTTGAAAAAGTATAGTTACAGTGATGGAAGGATTCATTCGCAAGGCTTGGTTACGGTAATAACGATAACAGCTCTCGAAAGAGAGCTGTTATTCTTTTCGGGGGAGAAAATTGAGCGTGTTATACGGTTTCGGTAGATGTCTGTGGAAACTAAAAATTCTGATATTGACGGTAAAGGCGAGTGATTCGGATGAATTTGTCTGGAAATAAGCACTTTGCGGGGGGGTGCCATGAATAAGAAACTGACGATAGGAGAAATGGCCAGGTTTTTGAATATTTCAACGCATCAGATCAGGTATTATGAGGAAAAAGGGGTTATTACGCCTGAAAAGAATGCTGAAAACGGCTATCGGCAATATGGATTGAAGGAGGTTTATACCCTTAGCCATATCCTTTTGCTGCGAAATTTCAACATTTCCGTTCCCGATATAAAAAGGAGTTTTGAGGATGAGTCCGGTTCATCGTTTTTCAACTTGCTGATGACTTCGTCCGATGGGTTACAGAGGCAAATCGACGAGTTGATCCTGTTGAAACAGAAGACCGAATTGATAAGAACCCCGGCTATCCGACCGGATTTTTCAGCCACAAAACAACCATCGGTTGTATTCCGTAGGGTAACATCTCTCAGCATTTCGTTCAACCCTGTTTTGGTCAAGCGAAACAGGCTTCTAAATTTGTCTTGAAAGGAATCAACCAATATTTTTGAAATCTGTTCGGCATCTTCTTCTCTCCAACGTCGAATGATGATTTCTTCATTTCCGTTACGCAAGTGCCTTCCTCCATTCTCTTTCCGATTGCAGCAAATCAATTGTGCAATACAATCATAAACCTTAGGAGCGTCCCAATGTCAAGTTAATGCCTTTTCTTTGCTGGTTAGATCACCCGAAATATCCGATGAAGGCTTCCGGATATAGTCATAAAAAATAGTATACTATCATGAGATCGAAAAAGGTGGGGATTATTCTGAAAATAGACAGATTGGTCAGCATGATTTTTCTGCTCATGAAAAAAAAGAAGATCAGTGCAAGAGAATTATCGGATTATTTCGGATGTTCCGTAAGAACGGTATACAGGGATATAGAAACACTTGAAAATGCTGGTGTCCCCATCATCTCCCATCAGGGCGTTGACGGGGGCTTTGAACTGGTGGAAGGTTATCGGATAGAGAAACCGTTTCTTTCATCTCAGGAGGCTTCCACAATCCTCGGTATCCTCGAAGGACTGAAACATGTCATCGACGATGTCGAATTAGAAAATATCTCCACGAAGATGCAGGGAGCGGATTCGGCCTTTTCCAACATACAGTTTGATATGAAGGGATGGGGAATGAGCAGGGATTTTAAAGAGAAGATCAATCTCATCAATTCCGCCATTATTAGTCGCACGGCCATCGAAATCGATTATTACAGTCATTATCTTGAGCATACGAAAAGGACGATACATCCGTTGAAGTTCATCATCAAGGGATCAAGCTGGTATCTGTACGCCTATTGTCTGTTAAAAGATGACTATCGGCTCTTCAAGGTGCCTCGAATCAAGGACATTCGTTTCCTTGAATCGTCCTTCAAGGAGAAAAAGTATATCTATACACCGCCTTTGAACATGGAGTGGGAAGACAAAGGGGAGGAACTGGTCCTTAAATTCAGTACAAAGGTCTATTCTTCGTTCAAGGATTTCTTTTTTGAGGAGAATATCGTCGAATACAATGAAGATTATTTTATTGTAAAGGCGACTTTTCCATACGATCAATGGGTATTAAGCCTCGTTCTCAGTTATGGGGACCTCGTGGAAGTGATCAAACCTGAAAGGCTCAAGGCGGATCTCATCAGACAGGCGAGAGGAATCCTGAGCCTCTACAATGAAGAGTGATCTGTTGGGGAGTCTATTTCTTCAAGGTAAAAAATGAGTGACCGTCCGTTCTCAACAGGCTGAATGCCGTCCGTTCGACGAGCTTATCGACGGTCCTCTCACTGTAAAAAGAGATATGGGTGACATCCCGTCTGTACCACCAGTCTTCAAAGGCGGCGGTTCCCGTATGGAATTTTGTCATGATGGCGAGGACAGACTGTTTGTTAAGCAGGTTGTAGAGTTTTTGCAGCGCGACAAGTGGAAATCGGATATGTTCAAAGACTTCGGTTGAGGTGATAAGGTCGTATGTTTCATTAAATAGGCCTTCGTTGGGGAAATAGAACGGATCATAATAAGCCACCCTTTTCCCCTTCAGTTCCATGAGCTTTGCCAAAACGGGACCTGGCCCGCATCCGAAATCAAGTACGCTTTCCGCCTTTTCAAACTCAGGTTCGACGGCTTCAACGAGAAACCGTTCAAACATCCTGACATAGCCTTCGTTCTCTATCGTGTTGTTGTGATTGATATACCGTTTCTCCTCTTCTTCAGGCGACAAGATAAAGGCATCATCCACAAAGATGAAATCGCAATCCTGACAGTGATGATACAATTTTTCCCGGTCCGTTCCGCCCCCGGTGATGAGGGGTTCAGTTTTCCTCGAATTGCACAGTCTGCACGGTACGACTCTTTTCAACACGTTTTAACTCCTTCTCCATCTCGATATAATGTAAAAAGATAAACAGAACGGCCATGATAAAGATAAAGCTGCTGGCCCGCATTCCCTCGATGAGTGTCTCACTGTAGATATTTGCACCGATGAAGCCCAATACACTTGAAACAGCCGTCAGAACGAGCAATATGGCGGCAATCTTTCCCATCCGGTTCTTCCTGTACAGGGAGATGGCAAAGCAGATGCAGGGAATGCCAAGCACCGCATAGGCGAATGAATTGACGATGTTGAAGATACTGCCGTGAACACTTTGAATGAGTTGAAAGACCCAGTGATCCAGTATCATGTTGTTGCTCAACTCGAGATTCTTGATTATTTCCGGAACGATACTGATCTGCGAACCGTAAACGATGATGTTTGCGATGGCATAGATGGGAACAAACAGGATGCCTATGTTGCTTTCAAGGGGTAACGTGTCCTTCGCATCAAGATAAAGTGCGGAAAACATCGCCACGGTGAAAAAGGTCATCAGCGTTGCAAGGACATAATTCAACTGATAGACAAGTGTCGTGTCCGACAGGAAGTTGATAAATTCATTTCTCGATTGGAAGCCGCTGATTTCCGCAATAGAAATAGGGGAGACGATTCCCCAGGCGATCAGCAGGATAAAGAGGATAAAGGTGATCCACTTTGCCTTTGTATAAAATGCATTGTTCCGAAGGTTTTCCGTCATTCAACACCTCTTATGCCGATTTTTCGTCATTTGATTAACCCGTTAAGTTATTTTAACACAAAAACAAGGAGCAATCCGAGAAATGAATCTTTGGATTACTCCTTTTATTTCTATCCCTTTGGCCTTCCGGTATTATAACTGAATATCCTTGAAATAGCCGTTTAGATAGGCGATAAACACACCGATCTTCTCCACACTTGCCAGTACATCCTTCACATCGCTGAGGAATTTCTGTATGGATGCGCTGATCTCTTCAGCCGTTGCCGAACTCTCTTCGGAGATTGCCAGAAGATTTTCTATGCTGCTTGAGACGTTCTCAAGCTTTTCCGTATCATCCTGGAGTTTTAAGATGATATCGTTCAACTCTTCGGAGATACCCGAAATATGGCGGCTGGATTCCTTATTCTGTTCGGAATTCTCCTTCAGATTGATCGATTGTTGTTTAATATTTTCGAACTGTAGTATCAGATTTTTCGTCAGGGTGTTGATCCCATCCGACAGTTCCTTCAGATAGGTGGATATCTGATCGGAGGAGTTTCTGGTTTCTTCGGCAAGTTTTCGGATCTCATCGGCGACAACGGTGAACCCCTTTCCGGCTTCACCACTCCTTGCAGCTTCAATCGCTGCATTGAGTGCGAGGAGATTTGTCTGGTCGGCAATCTGGCTGACGGTATCCGAAATACCCATGATCGTACCGGCCTTTCCCTGAACTTCTTTTCCTATGTTCACCAGGCCATCAAAGGCCACACTCATTTCCTGTATGCCATTTGCCGAGTTTTCCACACTGTTTGCCGAATTGAGAATCGACTTGACGGCATCATTCAGCGAATGAACCATTTCAGTTTCCTGTGATACGATATCCTTCAGGTTGTTAACGTTTGAATTGACCGCTTCCGAGATGGATTCGGTATCCGCACTGATATCCACCGCCGTAGTAGCAACCTGATGGGATAATTCGCTCATCGTACCCGTCAAATCCTTCATCTCTCTCGCCGATTCGGCAATGCTCTCGTTGAACGTTCCGATTTCCTGTAGATCACCACTGAGACCTGACATCAGTTCCTTTGACTTGAACTGTGTCTCGTTATATGTGTCTATAACCTCTTTAAAGTTTGATTCGTCGTTAAAATAAATCGGCTGATCGAAATCTTTGTTTTTTAAATTCGTGAAGGCTTCCTTTGTCAGATTCAGCCCCTTCTTCGTAAACCTGAATCCAAGGAAGGATAAAACGGAAGAGACCGCTCCGGTTATGACGGCTGCAAGCCAGGTCTGCTGGAGATATCTGAATGAGATCCAGGCAACGGCGGCAATCAAAACGGGGACGATGACCGTGAAGATGATGCCGATGTTTTTCGTCAGTCCCAATGCCATAAAGCGCAGGCCTTTCATTTTCGGATGTTTTCCGTAAGTCTTTTTCGTATGAATCTCTATTTCTATCATCCCACCGCCAAGATCACTCTTGCCGCTTCTGATGACTTTTACCTTCGTCGGGTCGTTAAAAAATTCTCCCGCACCTTCAACCAGTCCCAGAAAATAATAGGTATAGTCCCTGTGGGAGCGGTAGGTGATTTTTGCACTGTTTTCCGTAAGCTGCTCGAATAGAATTCTCGGAGGTTTTGCCCCGGAAATTCGCCTTGTAAGGATCGAATGGACCATATCCATCGCTGAAAGAAAGGAAAGAACTCCCGGTTTTTTAAAGTATTCAGGATAAAATTTGTGGAATGTGGCAATGTTTTTTCTACCGGTCTTTCTCCAGAATTCCTCATCGGAATCCCCCGAACTTTTGGCAATGGCGGCAGAGATTTCTTTTATCCTGCTCTCCTCAAAATCTTCAAGAGGTGTAAAGACTCTTTCGGGATTGAGTCCCTTTTTTTCCGATACGGATCTGACAAGTTTTTCACCATATAACCCTTTCCAGGTTTCAAGCCAAATATTTACAAGCATCCCCTTCATAATACAAACCTCCAATTGGTAGAATGAAATCTGTATAAAACGAATCGCCATTCATTATATCACCAATTTATCCCATTTTCTTTTCGTTTAGTCATATAAAACGAAACGGACCCTTTAAGGGTCCGTTTTCAATGTGGGGGGTATATTTCTATTTATTCTCAAGGGGGATAGGGGGGTCCTATCATATTTTCTATTTACATTCTTTAGACAGCACGACTTTGAAAAAAGTTCAAAGTTCATTGTGGTATAATTTTGAGGGGGGGAAATAAATTGAATTTCTTATTGGAAAACTCAAGAAAAATTGCCTTTATACTATTCCTGTTATCCGCTTTATTAGCTGTTTTGATATACACGTTCCCACGATATGAATATGATGCACAAGCCTCAGAAGTTACAATAGCGTTCGAAGATGGTTACAACGCGGAAATCTCCCCTTTCTATTCTATACGGGATATCGACGCGACCGGACTCGCCGGTGAACGGGTCATCTCCGTTCTGGATTTTGACCGATTGAAGGGGGATTTGTCTTTCTATGAGGCCCTGTTAAAAGACAGGAATGGCGAAAAGGTCATATTCATAGGCAATCCACCCGATATTCCACCAAAAGACTTCGCCGGCCTGCTTGATGAAAGTAGAATAGCCGTAGGGTTCCTTGAATTAAATCAGGTGACAGAGTGGATGAGAAACTGCCTTCAGAACATGTCGGAGGAAATACGTCAGAAACTTTTCAGGGTGCATACCGTGAAGCCTGCCGAACTCGATACACTCAAACTCACCTATCCCATGGTCATCAGAAGATGGATGCGAGCCGCTCAGGAGCGCAGTATCGATCTGTTCTGGGTACAGCCGTTTGATGAAAGCTTTGTCTCCTATGAGGTTTACGGAACGGAATTATCGAGGACCGTCGGATTTGCAGAAGAGCTTACGACGCAGGTTCCGGATCAGAACATGGCCTTTAAGATCATATTCATCACGGGATGTTTTGCGATTATCTATTTCTATTCACCACTCTTTTTTGTCATTTCAGCCGCAATCTTCGTATTCAGTATCTATTCCACATCGATGAGTGATGCCTACCTTCAGCTTGCCGGTCTTTCGGCCGCATTTGGGGTTGCCGGTTTATACCGCTGGATAAGGCATATCACCGAGTCTCCGATGATGAAATATGTCTCGTTGCTCCTGATCACCTTAGTCCTCGGCAACCTGATCAACGCCCTGTCTTTTTCCTTTGATGCCGTCAATCAGATCTATCTGCCGCATAATGTCAAACTGACATTGTTCTTCCTGCCCTTCCTGGTCTTCTTAAAGGAATTTGCAGAATACGGTTTTAAAGATTTGACTAAAAGGCTTCACTGGACGGATTTACTCTTTATCCTCTTTATTATCCTCTTTGGAATATACTATATCATTCGTTCCGGAAACAGTGCCTGGGTAATGACGAGTGAAAGACAACTGAGAGATTCCATAGAAGGTATTTTCCAGATTCGACCGCGGTTTAAGGAAATTATCGGTATTCCCTGTCTCTGGTTGTATTTTTCCGGAGTCCATAGAAAATTCGGGCGTTATTCCTTCATGATCCCGGTACTCGGTACCGTTGGTCTCTGTTCGATTGTAAATTCCTTTCAACACGTGCATTCTCCGATACAGACGGTCATCTTCAGAGAAATCCTCGGAATCTTTATAGGAAGTGTATTGGGAGTTCTCATCTGGTTAATTGTAAGATACCGCGATAACGATGTTTCCAAGCAGATCTAACCCCTCGCTTTTTTGTACGGAAAAATCGTATTTCAGAAGGAAAGAAAATAAAATATGATAGAATAGACATATAAAGATAATTTTGGAGGTGGAAACATGAAAAGGCTATCGGTAATTCTTTTGGTATTGTTGGCGGCAGTTATTACGAGTTGTTCTATTTCAGCTGGTTTCCCCGGACTTTACGGGGGTTGGGGTTTCTTCTTTGATTTCGGTACACCGAGAGGTGACAATCTTCCAGACGGTAATCTTTTGCTTGAGCAGGACGGGGCATCACTGACCGGTACACTCACAACAGGGGACAAAATTTATCAGGTAGAAGGGGAATGTTTCAGAAATCAAACGCTTCTTCTCAAGCTCACGGATGAAAACGGAGAGGTAACGGAACTCAACGGTATTTTTGAAAACAATACGATCAACGCGGTGGAAACTGAGGAAAGCAATTGGTTTGCAGTAAGGGAACAGTGATCCTATGAAAAAAACATTCTATGTCGTTCTTTCCCTCCTGATCCTCGCCGTGGTATTCACCGGCTGCTATCTTTCGGTCGGTCTCTTTCCAAGACTTGGAGAAACAACCTGGGAATACAGGGTGTATGATAACACCACCACTTATGCTTCGGGAACCTTTACGATAGACAAGAGAACCGATTTTGATACGTTTAAAGGGACCTTTTCCCAGGCAACACCTGTTGAGGCTACTTATACGTATACGGCAGGAATTGACAAGGCGGGAAACATTACTATTGGAACCATTTCACTCGATGCGAGCGAGGCCATCCGATTCAGTGGCGTGTTGAATAACACGGAAAACCTTATCGCCGGCCATCAGGAACATACGAATGATCAGACAGCCGAACCAATCACCTGGCTTCAAGCCGACTGGTTTGCCACAAAGACATCAAAATAATTGATACTGAATCGGCTGCAGTGTGAGTCATTCACCTGCAGCTTTTTTATATGAATAGAGAGAGGGCATGCTGAAAAAAGAACGTTTTTTTGTATTTTTAACCGATTTATTAATCCTGACTGCTTTTACAATCTACCTCATCTTTACCGGTCAGAGTCATGAAATCACATATTTCATCTTTTATTCCTTGACACTTTTGCTGATATATACTTCGTTGAAAGGGTTTGACCTCTCGCGGGCTCCATCCCCGAGATGGACGATGACCTCCCTTTCGGTGGCGCTTTTTTTAAGCCTCGTGCTGATCACCGCCTTTTCCCTTCTGTTTGGCTACCCGCTGCATATGAAGATATGGGGAATCTTACTGTACTATCTGATCCTGCTGAATCTGATCAACCCCTTCATGTTCAGGGCTCTGCTGAAGAAGAACGTCGTACACCTGTCCGTTCCGCCTGAAACACCGGAGGAGATCATCGCGCGTTTAAAAGGCCACCCGTATATTCTGACCGATGTGAAGAGGGACCCGGAAGTAAAAAAGGATCTTTCGTATTACAGAAAGATCAATCAGATACTTGGTGAGATTCCGTTGGAGATCTATTCTGAGATGGACGGCAAGCTGTTTGATGAGGTAATTGCCCCCAAAAGGTTTCAGCGTAAGATCATCAGACTCTTTGACGTCATCTTTTCACTCCTCTTCATCCTCATCCTCATTCCGTTTTATGTCATCTGTGCCGTTCTGATCCTGATCTTTCAGGGGAAACCCGTCATTTTCAGACAGACGCGAATCGGAAAGGATCAAAGAGCGTTTACCCTTTATAAATTCAGGACGTTGAAGGTTGGTGAAGCGAAAACAACCGGTATTGCGGAAGATCATCTCAACCGAAGTACAACGATCGGTAAATTTCTCAGATCCCTTCGGCTCGATGAAGTTCCCCAGTTTTTCAACTGTCTGAAAGGGGATATGAGTCTCGTGGGACCCAGACCCGAGATGATTTTCTTCCATGAAATGGGAATGAAAAATATCCCGAACTATGAAAAGCGGCTGCTCGTCAAACCCGGTATAACGGGCTGGGCACAGACGATGTACAAGCGTTCCGATACGCTTGAGGAATATTATATTAAAACCGGCTACGATCTTTCCTATATTCTTGATTATTCCATTTCTGCCTATTTCAGATCGCTCCTTTATACACTGGATACGCTGATCTACAGGAAGACATGAGACCGTTGGAAAAGGGTTTCAACAAAAAAGCACGACGAATCAGAGACGTCGTGCCTGTTTTGGAGGGTAATACAAGAAACTGCGTTGTTATTGTTGCCGTTGTTGGTCACATGGCATAGATGACAGAAGGCTGGTTTCCCTTCAATTCGTTCAAAACGCCTTCTCTGATCTGCACCTTTCTATTTCCATAGTCTTCTGCGAATTTCATGTTGTGTGTGATCATTAAAATTGTGACATCCATCTCTTCGTTGATCATCTTCGTGAGCTCCATGACGCGCTCCGCACTCTTCGGATCAAGGGAGGCCGTGTGTTCATCAAGCAGGAGGACTTCCGGATTTGTAATCACCGCCATCACCATCGCGAGGGCCTGTTTCTGTCCACCGGAAAGCTCGCCGACGATGGTATTCATCCGGTTTTCCAAGCCCATGTTCAGCTCTTTCAGGAGGGTGATTGCCTCAGGTTTTATCTTGCTGAAGGTGAGCCCCCTTCGTCCTTTTTTTGAGGCGATCTTGAGATTTTCTCGAATAGAAAGGTTTGAAAAGACACCGGAATTCGGATTCTGATACACTCTACCAATCATGTTCGCCATCTTTGAGATAGAGGGTTTGGAGATATTCTTTTCCTTCAGGGAATAGGTTCCGCCGGTTGGTGTCAATTTTCCAAGGATGACGTTCAGAAGCGTAGACTTCCCCGCCCCGTTTGAACCGACAATCACCACAAAATCTCTTTTATTTGCGGTAAGGTTTACCTCTTTTAACGCAACTTTTTCATTATCCTGTCCGGGATTATAAACAACGGTTATATTTTCGAGTTTGAGCATATGGATTTCACCTTCCCTTTTAGTTTTTTTCTCTTGTTCGGATTCTGTATCAGACTGAAAGCGATAACGCTGACGATGAACAGAGCCGTCAGCAGTTTCATATCGCTTGCCCTGAACCCGATCCTGTACCCATATCGCATGACTATGGCCAGTATTGCCTGGTAGATAACCCCACCAACGATCGGAGCGATAAGTCCGAACAGCGGTTTGATCTTTCCGAAAATGATTTCACCAACCATCACCATTGCCAGTCCCGTGATGATCATTCCCTGCCCCATCGTCACATCCGCAAATCCACTGTAGAGGGTAAACAATCCACCGGAAAGGGAGACCAGTACGTTGGCAAGGGCCAGTCCGAGGATACTGATGAAATCCCGGGACATTCCGAAGGCCTCCACACCTTCGGGATTGCTTCCAAATCCCCTCAGGACTGTACCGAGGTCCGTTTTCAGGAAGATGAAAAGGATACAGATGATGATTCCGACAATCCCCGTCAATATCATCAGATCGCTGCCATCTCTCGCATTGTCGAAGATATTGAGCGCCCTCTCCGCCTGAACGTCTTCCGCAACGGGAAGTACTTCCTCCTGAACGGCACTCTCTTCCAAATCACCGAAGAGGTCGGCGAGGGGATCCGTGCCGCTCATCTCTTCGAAACTTGACATCTGTGTCTGCTGCGTTAACATCGGAATCGGAAGATTGGGGCCGTCCATGATGCGGATGTTTATAGAATAGAGCATGGTCATCACGAGGATTCCAGCCAGAAGCACATGAACTTTCAGCTTTCTGAAGATGAGACCTGTGATCATTCCGGCTATTCCACCACAGATCATCGAGATCAGAAGGGCGAGTACCGGATGAAGTCCCATAACAATCAAGCTGACCGTTAAGGCACCTCCGAGTCCGAAGGAGCCTTCTACCGTCAAGTCGGCCATGTCTAAAATCCTGAACGTCAGAAACACGCCAAGACCTGTTATACCGATAATCAAACCCTGTTCTATAATGGCTATCATTGTTATCAATCACCACTCATTTCTTTTTCCAAACCGTTTTCTACCACGATGTTTGCCTTGGCCATGACATTATCGGGTATCTCAAGATCCAGTGCCGCAGCGAGATCCAGATTAACGTAAAGGATCAGGGAATCGGCACTGATCAGACTCGATTCAAGCTCTGAAACGGGTGTCCCGATGAGAATCTGATAAACCAGTTCGCCTGTTTCAAGGCCTGCGTTGTAGTAATCAAATCCAAAACCGATGACACCGCCACCCCTTGCTATATCGATATCCCCGGCCACGATAGGTACTTTTGCCGTTAAGGTCGTCTTACCGATGGCTGCGATACTTGAGGCCGCTGTGTTATCCGTTCCGATGTAGATAAAGTCAACATCGCTGACAACGGAATTCAGGGCGTTGATCATTTCCGAGGTGTTACTTCCGATGATCTCTATCAACTCCATCCCCAATTCATCGCAGGTCTTTTTCGCCGCATCCTTGAGAATAACGCTGTTGGCCTCACCGGAGTTGTAGATGATCCCGGCAACCTTTGCCTCGGGCATTAAAAGCTTCATCAACCGGATCTGTGTTCTGACCGGTGTCATATCGGAAATACCTGCGATATGGCCTGCATTTTTCCCGAGTTGTGGAATCAGTGAAGCGGCAACCGGATCGGTTACCGCCGAGAAAATAACCGGAATGTCCTTCATGGCGTTGGCACAGGCCTGTGCTGAAGGGGTAGAAATTCCCACTGCAACATTTAGATTACTGTCTGAAAATTGCTGTGCGATGGATACCTGTGTGTTCATATCCCCTTGTGCCGTCTGATACAGTTCTTCAAAATCCACTCCGAGAACAAGACCGTGACTGACAATCTGATCGATAATACCCTGTCTGACCGCCTCAAGCGCGGGGTGTTCAACAATAGCCGTGATTCCTACTCGTTGCATGGAAAGAGCCGTCAAAGAGAAAACCAGCATTACCACAAGAACTACCAATACCTTTTTCATTTCACTACCTCCAGATGATTTAAAAGATTAAAAAATATAAAAAAAGAAACAAATATTGCAAATTTCAATAAAAAAAGAGGACATCCTTTTTCTGGATGCCCTCTCGGATTCCTTCCGGTTTATTTTATGTCAAAACCGACAAGCTACCACAAGAGGGCACTTGCCAATAAAAATAAAATGAATTGTTATTAAAATTTTCGGCCATGGTTCTTTCGAAAATCATCATATCTTTCCTCCGATTTATTTGATTCAGTTATAGCATAAAAAAATTTAAATGTCAAATATTCAGATTTATTAATTTGTTTCTATCCGGTCTCTACCGGAATTTTTTGCCTTGTAAAGCAGATCGTCAGCCTCTTTCACAAGCTCTATCGTTGTTTCTCCCGTCCATCCGGCAAGCCCTCCGCTGACGGTAACATGAAAGCCTTCGACATGTTCATAACCCTTTATCGCATCGGCTATCCGGGTGGCCGTTACCAACGCCTTTTCACGAGTTGTTTCCGGAAAGATGATCAGAAACTCTTCTCCGCCATATCTGCCCGCGATATCCGTTTCTCTGATATTCTTTTTTATGGTTTCGGAAATCTGGACAAGTACCCGGTCTCCAACCTGATGACCGTATTGATCGTTAACGTGTTTGAAATAGTCTATATCCATCATGAGAATGGAAAACTCGCTGCCGTATCTCTTCGAACGCTTGACTTCCTTTTCTATCATACTCAATGTCTTCTTGTGGTTGAAAAGTCCCGTCAGCCCATCCGTGATGGCCTGACGCCTCAGGATGTTATTTGCCATCTTGAGCTCTTCTTCAAGGTTCTTTCTCTGCGTCAGATCCACCATCACACAGATCAGACCGCTGATCCTTCCGTTTTCAGAGAAGGTCTCCTTGTAGAAGGCATAGTTCCGGGTGCTCCCCATCGCATCCTTCACATTGGCCTCAAATTCGCCGTGTCCGCCTTCCCTGAAAAGTCTCGCTTCTATGTTTTTAAACCGTTTTGAAATGATTGGATCCAGAATATTGTCATCAGTTCCCCCAATAATCTCTTCACGAGTTCTTCCGAGCAAAACTTCAAAGCGCTGATTACATTCGATGAGCCGTCCATCGACACTCTTGACGAACATCGGCATCGGGATGGCTTCTATGAGTTTTTTTAAAAATTCGGCACGGTTTCTGATTTCCCTTTGGGCATTCTTCGAGTCGGTTATATCCGTGAACATCGAAACGACGAGTTCGGTTTCACCGTTTTTGTTCTTTATCGGTGTCAGTGTCCTTTTTGCCCAGAACGAAGATCCGTCTTTTTTCAATATCTCATCTTCTTTCTGCACAAGTTCTTTCTCACCGCTGACAAGCGCATCGAAAGCATCGCTTGGATAATGTAGATTTGGTGCCGATCGGATATTCGTCAGGAGTTCCGCTTTATCATAACCCAGCAAATCCAGTGCCGTATCGTTGACTTCCACTCTGTTTCCCAGTGCATCTAAGAGGGTAATCCCGCTGCTGAGATTGTTGAAGACCGTTTTAAACAGCCGTTCACTCGCTTCCAGTCTGTCATAGAGGTCTTTGATCTTCAGCAGTGTCTTGACACGCATGTTCAGTTCAAAACGGTCGACGGGTTTGATGATGAATTCGTCCGCTCCCGCTTCCAGTCCTTTCGTCCTGGATTCATGATCCTCAAGACTACTCAGTATGATGACCGGCGTAAAGGATTTCTTTCGTTGCTCTTTAATGATTTTACACAGCTCAAAACCGTTCATTCCCGGCATCATGATATCCAGAACAACCAGTTCGGGCTCGTTCTCATCCATGAGCTGGATGGCATCCCTCGCATTATTCGCCTGAAGAATGTTATAGGTTTCTTCAAGATATCTTCTGAGAACTATTAGTGTAACAGGTGCATCATCTACCAGCAGTATCGTTTTTTTCTCCACAGTATCTCTCCAATAATGTTATACCTGATTATACACTATCCAAAAAAGAACATGGAAATTCTTTTTCATTTTATTGAATGATTACGGTGGTTCCCACCGGGATCAGTTTCTGCAGAAGCGACACATCATCATTCCACATTCTGATACAACCGTGTGAGATCCTCTTGCCTATCTCCCAGGGTTTATTTGTGCCGTGTATTCCATATTGCGGATTACTCAGCTCAAGCCACCACTTTCCAAGGCCATTGATCGGTGAAAGCGGGGTGATATACTCCCCTTCCCAGTAAAGGGCCGGATCCTCAACCTTACGTTTGATCGAATAGATTCCGCTTGTCGTACTGCCGTTCCTTCCGACGGCTACGGGAAAAGTCAGTAGTTCCGTGTCCATATAATACAGAGTCAACGTACATAATGCCAGCGAGACTCTTATCGTATAAGGACTTTCCCTGAAATGGACTTCACCAATTTTCAGTATATCGCCTGCATGAAGGTTTTTGGACTTTTCAGGATTCAACAACTCAAGATCAGCTTGAGAAACACCATACTCCCCGGCTATCCGGTAAAGATATTCCCCACTCAGGACATAATGGCTCTTTAGGGGTGTCTCTTCAACCGGGATCATCGATGGTTGATAAGGCATCAGCAAGCCGTTGAGAGCAAGCAGTTTCCTGCGTTCCGAAGTGATTCCGTCCTTTGTCTCGAGGTTGATGTACAGCTCATATTCCTCCCCGGATAAAAGGGATGCTTCGGGAATTTCTACGATCGAAAAGAGTTTCTTGTCACCATAAAAAGTAGAGAGGGGTAAAAATAAATCCTTCCCCATTATAAACAAACTGGAAGACGTTATTTCCTCATCTTCCAGTTTTATCAGGCAGTATAGATATTTTTTTGTCTCTGTTGTAAGCTCATCGGTCTTGATATCCGGAAATACGGATACCTCAATCGAAAAAAACATTCCCGTACACAGGATCAGCAACAGAAATATTAATTGTTTCAAAATATCCCTCTTATTTTATATCCGGTTTCAGCAGTTTCATCATGTCTTCATTCTTCATCTTGATCTTGTTTTCACTGAGTTCCTTTGTGGCTTCTTTTACCAGTTCTGCCAGTTCAGCGTGGCTTTCTCTCAGCAGTTTTTCCTCTTTGAGATATTCTGCCCTTTTGCCGATCAGTACAGGAACCGCATATTTGTACGGTATCTTTTTCAACAGTTCATCGTAATTAAACCCAAGTTTAGCCATTATACTCCTCCGTTCCTTTTATCTATATTCTTGAAAGCCTCTATTTCCGCCTTGCATCTGCTCACTCTGAGTTTCTCGGCGGCATAAACAAGCTTCAGTTGTTCGTAGGCATGTTTCGCATTATCGTTGATGATCAGATAATCGAATTTCTCGATCTCTTTCAATTCATGAATGGCATCATCAAGCCTTTTTTTCAAATCCGCTTCAGACTCGGTTCCCCTTTTGGTCAGCCGTGAAACAAGCTCATCATAACCCGGAGGGGCGATAAAACAGACCGTTGAATCCGGAACCAAATGTTTAACGTTTACGGCTCCCTGTACGTCAATGTCGAGAAGCAGATCGGCATGTTCCAACTCTTCGGAAACGCAAAAAGCCGAAGTTCCATAATAATAGCCATGAACTTGTGCGTATTCCAGAAAGTCCCCATCCTTCATCTTTTTGTTGAACTCCTCTTCACTCACAAACCAGTAATCTTTTCCGTTTTGTTCCCCTTTTCTGATGGGTCTCGTCGTATAGGATACCGAAAAGCTGAGTTCCGGGTATTCTTTCGTGAGTGATTTCAGAAGTGTCGTTTTTCCAGCACCGGAAGGGCCTGTAATTACAAATAATATGCCTTTTTTCATTTATTTAGCCTCTGTAATTTATTCTTGAATCCTGATGTCGTTAAGAATCTTTTCCAGATCTTCAAATCCCTGTTTGAATCTCAGAGCAATCGTTTCAGGTTGTATCGCGCTAAGTATAACATGATTTGAGTCGGTTACGACGATGGCCCTTGTCTTTCTGCCATAAGTGGCATCAATCAGCTTCCCATCTGCCTTTGCCTGCTCCTTTAATCTTTTCATTGGAGCTGATTCGGGGTTAACGATAGCAATGACACGATCTCCGACGATGATATTCCCAAACCCGATATTAATAATTCCGTACATTCAAACACCTCCGGTACAGTGATTACTGTATGTTGTATAACTGTTCTTTAATGCTGTTTACGGTAGATTTCCCGTCAATCACAAGATTGGATATGGTACTGAGCTTGTTCTTCGATCCGATGGTATTGAATTCTCTGCCCAGTTCCTGGCAGAAAAACAGTAATTTTGCACCCACACTGTCATTCTCCCCACAGCCATTTATAATCTTGACCATTTCGTTATAATGGCTTTCTATTCTGTCAATTTCCTCTTTTATGTCAGCCTTTTCAGCAAGTAAAGCCAGTTCAAACTCTAATCTTTCCTCCGAATAGTTCTTGTCAATTTCACCGAGGAATTCATTGAGATTTTCCCTGAGCCTTTCTCTGTAATAAAGTTTAAGATTTCCAGCCTCTTCTTTGATCGTATCCCTGATGTTTTTTATCTCATGCAGTGATTCAAGCAGAACCCCTTCGAGTTTTTTCCCCTCAACGAGCCTTGATTCAATCATGTCGCTGATGACCTCTTTCAGTATCGGTGAAAAATCCTTTTTCAGCAGTTCTTCTCCCTCTTCGGCCAGACCAAAACTCACAATATCCGGATTCGACAACATCGTCTCGAAACTGATCGATTCGGCAATATTCAAAGTTCTCCTCAGTTCCTCAAGAGAATAATAATAGTCCATTGCAGTCTTTTCATTGATTCTGACCGTACTCAGATCTCCAGAAACGATCTTTATCCTAACCGTACATTCTACCTTTCCCCGTTTGATGCCCTCCGTGATCTCCTGATTCATGATAGGTTCCAGAAAGGAATACGCCCTTGATACCTTGCTGATCAGATTGAGGTTCTTGCTGTTTACAGACCTCATCTCTATCTGATACTGTGCGGTCTCCGTTGACGTTACTACCCTGGAATATCCAGTCATACTTTGTAATGGCAAGATATACACCTTCTCCCAATATTATTGTCAATTATAACATATGAACGGCCTCTTTCTCGTTTTTTTGAGAAATAGCTTGTAAAATCACTGTGAAATCATGATTTTTAAACCATTATCTGTTTGCGTAAAATATAAAATCTGATTCTTAAACGTATAAGAGTTATTGAGAGTTATAGTGGCGAAATAACAATATAGGATTTCTCGGTTCCGTAAGTAGTGTACATTATGATTTTAATATCCGGAATTCTTTCCAACTCCTTTATCGAAATAGTGCTTAAAGAAAATGTTTGACGATCTCCTCCGGAAGCCCCATATACTCGCAGATAATTTTATACTCATTCCATCTTTCAACATTTGCCTTGTCCTCTCCAGATCCCTTTCTTCCATCTCACTGTGGGATTGTCTATATTATGAAAACGCCGTTTCTTTTTTCTGCAAACCGATTGGAATTCAGCCGGATGATGTTAAGAATCATTTCACTCCCTCCAAGGGAGGAGTTATGTAGATGCAAGGTTTTGAACAAAATTCTCTTAAAACCTTTCATTAAAATGCGATAAATATTAACCATAGGAACTGACTCTGTGGTTCGATTCTTTGAAGTTGAAACAAAAATGGTAAAATGGAACAGGCTGCATTGAAAAGGAGTGAGGATGATGGAAAAATTTTTCAACACTGCCGGACCGGTGAGAGTTGAACAGAATTACATGATAGACCCGTTGAAGAGAATAAAAAAAGACGAAATTATGGAATTAATAGATAAATGGCGTTATTTTATTCTTCATGCACCGCGTCAGACCGGTAAAACTTCTTCGTTGCTTGCCTTGAGAGATTATATCAATAAAGAAAGCACTTATAAGTGCTTGTATGTCAACTTTGAAACGGCACAAACGGCAAGAAGCAATATTGCGGCTGGGATGAAGGCTATTATATCTTCTCTTGATTATGCAAATTCCATCACGTTCAAAGATCCTTTTTTTGAACAATTTCTGATGACAGGCGTCGAACGCTTTGGAGAAAATGATGTGTTGAAGCGTATTCTATCGCTTTGGAGTGCAACAAATGATAAAAAGATTATTCTGTTGATAGACGAAATCGATGCACTTATAGGGGATACCCTGATCTCTGTATTGAGGCAGTTACGGTCGGGTTATGCAGAGAGACCGGAAGCTTTTCCACAATCTGTCATTCTTTGTGGTGTGAGGGACGTTCGCGATTACAGAATTTTTTCGGATAAGGATCAGCAGATTATAACCGGAGGAAGTGCCTTCAATATAAAGGCGAAGTCTTTAACTGTGGGTGATTTTTCAGCAAAAGAAATCAAAACGCTTTACGAAGAACATACAAAAGAAACAGGTCAGATTTTCGAAGAAAAAGTATTTGACCTGGCATGGGAATACACAAAAGGGCAGCCCTGGCTGGTTAACGCATTAGCATATGAAGTTTGTTTTGAAAATAAAACAGGAAGAGATAGAACGAAACAGATCACAACACAAATGTACGAATCGGCAAAGAGAAAACTCATTCTGCGAAGAGATACACATATAGACCAGCTTGCAGACAAATTAAAAGAAGAAAGAGTCAGAAGGGTCATTGAACCAATGCTTGCAGGAGAAAAACTGGATGAAGGGGTTTTCAACACGGATATCGAATACTGTAAAGACCTGGGACTCATCAAAAAGACAGACAATGGCTATCAGATAGCCAACGCCATATACCGCGAAGTCATCCCGAGAGAGCTGGGTTACATGACACAACTCTCACTGGAGAGTATATACAGAAGACAATGGTATGTGGAAGATGACGGCAAACTGAACATGATGAAACTCCTGAAAAACTTCCAGCAATTTTTCAGAGAACAAAGCGAGAGTTGGCTGACACGTTTCAAATATGAAGAAGCCGGACCTCAACTGCTGATACAGGCATTTTTGCAAAGAGTTGTCAATGGAGGCGGACAAATAGACAGGGAATATGGACTCGGAAGAAAGCGAACCGATTTGTACATCCGCTGGCCTATTATTCCGAACCGCTTTTCTGAAGAGGGCAAAGACATCCCGTTTCCGATGTTTTACGATCCCGATACCATTCAAAAAGTCGTTATTGAATTAAAGCTGAAACATAACAACGCTATCGAAACGGTGATTGACGACGGACTGGAACAAACGGCAAAGTACGTGGATAAGACAGGAGCGAAAGAGGCGTATCTGATTATATTTGATCAGGATAATGATAATTGGGATGAGAGAATTTTTGTTGAAAACAGGCGATATAATGGTGTGGCTATTACCATTTTTGGGATGTGAAGAAACTATGTTGACAATAGCCTTCAACTCGTCTGTATATGCAGGTTGAAACTGCATGATACTCAAATTCAACGAGAGTAACAGAAAG
>DAINPP010000024.1:0-43303 GCA_036743375.1 Thermotogae bacterium
GATACGATCGTCATCTCGGTTATTCTTGTGATCAATGCACTTCTCGGTTTTTCTCAGGAGTACAGGGCAGAAAAGGCGATGAATGCCCTGAAAAAACTTTCTGTTCCAAAAATCAGAGTCAGACGTTCCGGGAAGGAATGGCTTATTTCTTCAGAGGAACTTGTACCAGGCGATTATGTTTTTCTGGAGGCGGGGAATTATATTCCGGCCGATATTCGACTGCTTGAATCGCATAATTTTAAGGTTCAGGAATCAGCCCTTACCGGAGAGTCTCAGCCGGTTGAGAAAGAAGATGATTTTACAACAGATAAGTCAATACCTCTTGCCGATAGAAAAAATATGATTTTTTCAGGCACAGTGGTGACCTATGGGAGAGGAACCGGTATTGTTGTCAGAACGGGTATGGATACTGAGATTGGGAAGATAGCCTCAATGATTCAGGAAACTGATGAGGAGCAGACTCCCATGCAGAAAAGACTGGATAAACTTGGTAAGATTCTTGCACTGGCAGCCCTTGCCATTGTTGCCGTTATTTTTGTAATGGGGCTTCTGCGTGGTGAAGATCTGAAAGAAATGTTCATGGTGGCTGTCTCTTTCGCCGTTGCTGCCGTACCGGAAGGGCTCCCTACCGTGGTCACCATTGCATTAGCTTTAGGTGCCAGAAGAATGCTTAAGCAAAATGCACTGGTGAGAAAACTGATGGCAGTCGAGACACTGGGCTCTGTAGATGTCATCTGTTCTGATAAAACGGGGACGATTACGGAAAATCGAATGCGGGTCACGGTGCTTGAGATTGCTGGAAATAAGCTGGATTTTGGGGTTAAAGATCAGGATGATCCCGAATCTTTACCGGAAGACGATAAGAGTGCGTTAAGTCTGATGTTCACAGGAGGATCCTTGTGTAATGATGCGATTGTAAAACCTCCGCAGAGTAAAAAACAACAGGTTGATGTCATCGGTGATCCGACTGAAGGGGCTCTTGTTTTTGCGGCCATGCAGGTTGGGATAGAAAAAGAAACGGCTGAGAAATGCTTTGAAAGAAAAACTGAGATTCCTTTTGAATCAGAACGTAAGATGATGTCAACGGTTCATCACATTGATTTTATAGAGTTGGAATCAGAAAATCCAAGATTGTTTCATCTGATAAAAAAACTGAATATTTCCAGGAACATTGCTTTCACTAAAGGCGCACTGGATCAGCTGATGAAACACTGTGATAATGTTCTGGATGGTGATGAGATTCTTAGTTTGAATGATGAGTTGAAATCGAAGATCATGAAATCTCATGATGAACTTGCTCAAAATGGAATGAGAGTTCTGGGAATTGCCTGCAGAACCGTTGATGATACGGTATCTGATGATTATACGTATACAGAAGATCATATGACCTTTATTGGGATGTTCGGGATGATGGATCCTGAAAGGGAAGGGGTTAAAGAAGCAGTTGCGACGGCGAAAAGAGCGGGGATCAGGCCAATCATGATTACGGGTGATCATCCCCTTACTGCGGGATTTATTGCTCAAAAGCTGGAGATCATAAAAGAAAAGAGCGAAGTTATCAAAGGTGCTGAACTGGATGGGAAATCAGACGATGAAATTGACAGGATTGTAAGGGAAAAATCAGTATATGCAAGAGTGTCACCGGAGAACAAATTGCAAATTGTCAGAAGTCTGCAAAGACAGCAAAAGACGGTTGCGATGACGGGGGATGGTGTGAATGATGCACCGGCCTTAAAGAAGGCTGATATTGGTCTGGCGATGGGAATAACTGGAACGGATGTGTCAAAGGAAGTCTCTGATATCGTTCTGATGGATGACAATTTCTCAACGATCGTCTCTGCCATTAAAGAAGGTAGAACGATTTATGATAACGTTCAGAAATTCATTAAATATATTCTGGCATCAAACATAGCAGAGATCTGGATTATGTTACTGGGACCCTTTATGGGGATGTCTCTGCCAATGCTGCCGCTTCAGATACTCTGGATAAATCTTATCAGTGATGGTTTGCCGGCTCTGGCACTTTCTGTCGAACCTTCTGAAGCGGGTATCATGAAGCGAAAACCGAACCCTGTTAATGGTAATGTGATTGGAACCAGATGGATATGGCTGCTGTTAACCGGTCTTCTGATCGCTGCTTTTTCAATGATTCCCGGATTGATGTATAAGACAAGTGCCGTAATTGACGAAACCTGGAGGACGATGCTCTTTACGACACTGGTATTTGGTCAGCTCTTCTTCACCTTCTGTGTCAGAAGCGGAAAATCACTCTTCAAGCAGAAGATGACTGAAAATCCGTATATGATTGGTGCAGTTGTTATTGGGTTTGTTCTTCAATTTGCCGTATTGTATATTCCATTCATGAATGAATTATTTGGTACGGTACCTCTCAATTTTAGGGATTTAATGATTTCATTTGGCTTTTCAACATTGATTCTCTGGGTTTACGAAATTGTGAAGCTGATCAAGAGAATAAGATACCATTAAAAAAAGGGGCGCATCATGCGCCCCGGTTTCAGAAGAAAATACCTCTTATTCGTCAGCCGTGATCCATTCCTTTGCTCCCCCAAGCAGTGCAGGAACGTTGACGATCATCTTGGCATCGCCGGTCTTTAAATTAAATGTAAATTCTTCTGTTCGAATGATGTTTTTATCACCGTCAAGAATTTCTACGACAATTTTATGATTGGGTCCTACAACATCCACAGATTTTCTCTTCTTTGCCTTGATCTCTATCTTCTCACCCCCATCGAGGTAGACGTTCATGATCTCCTGTTGTGTATATTCTTTTTCGGCGATAGCGACAGTTTTATTATCGATCAGCAACGTATGCTGCTTTCCAATTGTATAAAGGAATATTGAGAGTAAAATGATTGCAACAACGAGTAAAAGTCTGATTATCCATCTTTTCATGACAATCACGCTCCCTTCGAAGGGCTTTCAGCGTTTGTTCTGAATTCCATTCGGGCCCTTTCTTTTTCCTTGTTTTTTCTCCAGGCGTGAAGCGCAAGCGCAATGGCTATGATGGCATAGGATGCAAATACACGGAAGTATTCTCCAATCTGAGCTTCTCCCATGAGTGTCTTACCGGCACGAGGTGCCACAACGAACATGAGATGGAACAGGACGATTCCGAAAAATGCGTTTTTGATACTTGCCTTTGCAACAGAGGCACCACCAACGAGTAATGCGGCGATGGAGAACATACCAATCTGTTCATGCGAGTTGTACGTGTTCATCGTTCCGATGTTCTGCAGGAAGATGATCTGTCCGATGGATGCAAGGAACGTGGAAATGACGATTGACAGTATCCTTGTTCTTTCAACATTGATGCCCGCATTTGCAGCTACTTCCATATCCTGACCGACGGCCCGCATATCCTGTCCGAGTTTGGTTTTTCTGAACCAGACGATGAAGATACAGAGTATCGCCACGAGAATAAATGTCGCCACTGGAATCTTGATACCGGCTATTTCGAGTGGGATGAGATTATCCACACAGCCGAGAATGTTTTTCAGATCTATTGCATTTCTTACACCGTAGCCACGTGGCAGAACCAGTTTGTTGTAGGTGATTGGAATGACAATCCCCATTCCATAAAGAACAACGAGCTGATAGACCCCGTTGATAAAGAATCCGAGTATGTATGAGGTAACCATTTCTCTTCCTTTTGCATGATTCAGTGCTATACCGGCCATCCATCCAAGGAAGATTGCCAGAGGAGCAGAGATGATGATTGCAAGGAAGAATGCAGGAAGTCCTACGATACCCCAATCGGTTATGAATATAAGCCCGATTTGTCCAGCCATTGCTCCGAGAACGATACCAAAATTGAGCCCCATACCGGCGATAACGGGTATCAGAAGAGATAGAACAAGGAATGAGTATCTCCCAAGTCTTATGATCATTTCCTGGACGAGATATTCAGGGGATAATCCAGCCAAGGGAATTGCTATCGCACTGAATACAACGAAAAGGAGTGGTACTGCATTGTTGATAAAAAATCTGGAAACTGCTGAGTTTTGATTTAGACTGTTATTCATCATTTTTTCACCTTCGCACTCTTTATCGTTATAGTCCTTGTCAGGGCATAAAGAATCAACCCGTTAGAAACGATAATTCTGATGGTTTCAGACATATCCGTCTGAATGATATTGTTTATAACAGACGGTGTCATTGCCAGAATTCCCTGGAAGAGGAATGTTCCGACTATAACGTTTACCATGGTAGCCTTGTGAACGGATGCTCCACCAAGCAATATACCTGCAACTGCAGGGAAAGCCATCCAAAACGGTCCGAGGTAGAGCTGTATAAACCCAAAGGACTGTTCGTAGACGATGATTCCAACGGCACCAAGTACTGTTGAAAGAATAACTGAGATGATTCTCATCTTGTCTACGTTTACTCCTGAAGCTCTGGCATATTCAGGATTTGAACCGGCCGCTGTCATGGCCGTTCCTGTTTTGGTGTGGAAGAAAGCCCATACCAGCAGACACATGATTGCAAAGAACAGAATCATTCCGGTTGGAAAATAAAAATGTTCACCTATTTGAATGGTAAAGAGGTCATTCAGAGAATGATACCAGTAATTTTCAACACTGATAGTCGTTCTGAGTCCTTTTCCTCCGTAGGCCCAGATCATATCCTGACTTTTGTAGGGAAGCAACAACCACATCATCGACATAAAGGCAACAGAAGAGAATCCGACATAAAGTGCAATGGTCATTTCTGATCCTTTTACCCTATTCAGTAATAAGCCATATCCCCAACCCAGGAAGACAGCTACCGGAATAGCAAATGCAACGGCGCACAGGAATCCGGCAAGTCCTGTTAATTGGAATTCAACACTGGTAACAGCTCCAAGAAGCCCGGCAATAATGCCAAGTGGAAGTCCGAAATTGAGTCCACATCCTCCCTGAACCATGGGAACCATCGCGAGAACCAGTATTCCCCACATACCGAATCGTACGATAACATCACTTAAAGAAGTCCATAAATTTACTTCAACAAACGGGGCAGCAATGAAAAGACTGAGAAGGAATAAACCTATTATTAGTCTTGGCCAACCTGCTGCATCAATAAAATCTCTTATTTTTTCCATCATAATTTATCTGCCATCCTCTCATAACCAGATTTGTCATGCTTCTATCATCAAAGCCCCAAATTTCTTGAGATTTTCGTCCGGTGACAATATACCCGCTATTTTTCCTTCGGAAACAATTGCAATCCTGTCACTGATACTTCTCAATTCTTCAAGTTCTGATGAACAAATAACTATAGTTGTTCCATATTCTTTATTGTAGTTTTTAAGCGTATCAAGAACCAGCTGCTTTGCTCCAACATCAATACCTCTTGTGGGTTCTGAAACGAAAAGAAGTTCAGGTTTGACGGCAAAGGCCTTTGCCAGACACACCTTCTGTTGGTTTCCCCCAGAGAGTTCTTTGGCGAGCTGTCTTGAACTCGTGCACTTAATGGCGAGGAGTTTGATATAGTCATTTGCAAGCTTTGCGATGGCTTTGTCATCTCTCCATTTGATGAGACCACCAAGGTAAGTCTTGATATATTTGTTCTGAGTCTGCATAGCTGTAAAAGAAATATTCCAGTCGATTGGTTCTTCCAGGAGAAGCCCAACGCCCCTTCTGTCTTCGGAAACAAAGGCCATTCCTGCATCCAGGGAACCTCTCGGATTATTTAATTCAAGGGGTTGCCCCTTGAAGACCACTTGACCACCAGCGGCATAAAGTCCCATAATACCGTTGGCAATACCGAGTTTCCCCTGACCGGCAAGGCCACCGATACCGAATATTTCTCCTTTTTTGATATCGAGATTGACGTTTCGAACATGTTCTCCTGGCATATCGACCCAGAGATTGCTGACATTTAAAATTGTCTCTGCATTTTCATCGACGAGTTTCTTTTTCTGAGCTTTCTTGTTTTCATTTAAATCCCTTCCGACCATCCATTCAGTAATCTGATCCGGGTTTGTTTCTGAAACGGGAACTTCCTGTACGAGTTTACCGTCTCTCAATACCACCAGTTCATCACAGATCTGCATGATTTCCTTCAGTCTATGTGAGATGAAAATGACAGATATCCCCATATCCGCGAGTCTTCTGACGACGTTTAACATGATTTCTGCTTCCGACTCAGTTAGAACGGCTGTTGGCTCATCGAGAACGAGTAATTTGGTTGCATCTCTGTCAATTTCTCTGGCAATTTCCGTAAATTGTTTATGGGCAACTGGCATCTCGGAAACGAGCATCTTTGCGTCGAGTTCTATTCCTACTTTGTTTATGGCCTTTTGCGACCTTTCAATCATTTTATCCATCTGTAAGGTGCTCATTCGATTTCCGAATATTTCCACCCAGAAATTGGATTTTGTGATCTCCCTGTTCAATTGAATGTTTTCAGCGGCATTAAAACCAGGAATTAGCATGAATTCCTGATGGACCATTCCTATACCGGCATCAAGTGCATCAAAAGGTGAGGCGAAATTTACCATTTTTCCATCAAATTCAATTTCTCCCGTGAATCCGCCTGTTTCCTGAATGACCTTGGAACCAAAGAGAATCTTCATAAGTGTAGATTTTCCCGCACCATTTTCACCGACTAATCCCAGGACATGGCCTTTTTTTAATTCAAGATCTACTCCTGTTAAAACCTTATTGCCGAAAAACTCTTTATTTATACCTTTCATTTTCAATAAGACATCGTCTGGCATATTGTCTTCACCCCATATTTAAAGACAAGAGGGAACCATTAAGTCCCCTCTTACTATCTAAGATAATGTTGAATTAATTTTGGCTTTTATTATTCAACTTCGAAATATTTTTCAGGAACTTCTTCAGATGTCATTCCAAGGAATCCACCTGTTGTATAAGGGTTAAATACATAGGTATCCTGATAGATGAGAATGAAGTTTTCTGCTTCTACTCCATCTGCATCCGTGTAAAGACTTCCGTTCCAGCCTGCACCAGGGGTATACTTCATGAATGCTTCCATAACATCATCGAAATTTGTGATTTCAGATGTTCCCTCAATACATCTCTTGGCATGTTCTCCAAGGCCAGCCGTTGCGGTAAAGCCCAATGAATAAGCCCATGTTCCCATTCTATTGGCACCACCCTTTGCAAGAACAGCTTCCTGAACCTTTGCGAGGATTGCCGGCCAGTTACCCTTTTCGTCTTCCGTAAATGTAACACCAAGAGCACCAGGGTATCCCATAGTTGGTGATGGTAAGTCAGCTTCGATGAAGAAACCGCCGAGTTCTGCGATTCTCTTGAGAAGAGGTTCCGTATGAGCATCGTTTGTACAGAAGAAAGCCGTCTTGTCTCCGTACTGTTCGAGCCATGCAGGAACTTTTTCGAGGATGAACTGCTGTGCCCCTGCAATACCAATATCGCTTGTAGGATCCGGAGAACCCATATCGATGAATTCGAGTCCGAGATCGTTACATGCCTCTCTCATGATGTCTCTTCTTCTGGAAAGAAGTTCATAACCCATATGTCTCGGGAAGGAGATGTGCATGAATTTTTCCGCACCAAGCTTCTTAGCGGCAAGAATGATGAGGTATCCTCTTGCCACGTTATCCGGATAAACTGCAAGGTCGAAAGTATCAATAACCATGTTTGGATCTTCATGAGGGTGTCCAAGCAAAAGGATGTCAGGTCTCATTTCTCTGACTCTTCTGAATGCGGCAACTGTTCCTGGAACTGCCTGGTTAACAACGATTGCCTTCATCAGCGGATCATCTGCGAGACCAACGATCTGTGAAATCGTCGTGTCTACTTCCTGCATGAAGTTGTCCGGGTATGTCACATGAACAATGTAACCACCGTCATTTGCATCTCCATATTCCTTAATAAGCTGTTCAGCACCTCTGAGATCATCTTCACTCTGTGAAACTGTACCTGTAACAACTCCTATGTGGAATGGAGCTGCAGCAAAAACTGCCAAACTAAATACGACTAACAACGATAAAATAAAAACTTTCTTCACTAAAACCAGCCTCCTTGAGTTTTTTTTGCCGGTATGGCAAATATAAAAAACATATCTTTCTCTTTTTAAGGATGTTAATTTTTAAGCTGATTTAATCGGGTATTTTTTTCATTGACATATACATTTGATATCTTATCCTGATTATAGCATTTTTAGGAATAAAATCAAGCGAGAAAGATAAAAAAAATAAAAGGGCTCATGAATGATCATTTCTTTGTGTGAATTGATTATGAAGCGCAGGATGAAAAATAAAACTTTGCAATAAAATGCAGTTTCAGAAAAAAAAAATCTGAAACTGCCGGGTCTTCATTATTTCTGAAAAAGTTCGCTTACCTTATGGGCAACGCGTTCCCCGAAGATGACCGCTCTTTCTTTTTGGTCATCCGTTCCTTCGCCGATACAGACGGCTCCAAAATGGGTGTACGGTTTTCCGTTTCCCGCACCTCCTGAATAAACGATCATTCCCCTGACGAGCAGGTGTCCCGTCAATGTCAACAGTGCGAAATCAGCACCTCCACCGACAAAATTCTCAGTAGCAAAGGCCGCTCCGAGTTTTCCAGAAAGATTGCACTTCAGACCGGTATCAAGGAATTTCTTCATCTGCCAGGAAAAATCTGCGAGATAGGTAGGTGTTCCAAAGATGACCGCATCAGCTTTCTCGATAAAATCAAAATCCGGTTCACCGATATTAAAACATCTTGTCGTGATGCCATCTACCTTATGGGTTCCTTCGGCAACAAGTTCGGCTACCTTTTTTGTGTTTCCGCTTTCACTGTGGTATAGGATTGCGATGTTAATTTTTATCACCTCTTTAATATATATAATCAAGAGATTATACCATTAGGTCCTTTTCCAGGTTAAATGATTTTCTTAAGAACTGTTGATATAAACTTCGCAGGTATTGATCGGAATATGGTATAGTATCTTCATCGTTTCTGTAACAGATTCAGAGGGCGAAATTTGGTAAAAAAACGAAAGAGGGGCGAATATGAGGTATTTTAAAAAGCTTAAAGGTGAAAGGCTATATCTTTCTCCGATTAATGTGGAAGATGCATCGCGCTATTGCGAATGGATCAATGATATGAATGTAACGGTGAAGTTGGGAAGACCTTCTTTCCTCCTTTCGGTCGAAACGGAAAAAGAGGCACTTGAAGATCTTGTGAAGGGGGGCAGCACCTTTGCGATTATCCTCAACGATGTAGACAAACTGATAGGGAACTGTGGCCTCATGGCGATTGACCATCTCAATCAGAATGCTGAACTCGGGATCATGATAGGAGATAAAGCGTATTGGAATAACGGATACGGTACGGAGGCCATACGACTGCTGTTGAATTATGGATTCAATATCCTGAACCTTCATAATATCATGCTGAGAGTTTTCTCTTTCAATGAAAGGGCCATGAAGTGTTATAAAAAATGTGGATTTAAGGAGATAGGGCGAAGAAGAGGGGATTATGTCATAGGAAAGGAACGATATGATTCTGTTTATATGGATATACTGGCGACCGAATTTAACGGTCAATTGAATACTCTTTTTCCGGAAGGGTTTTGATGGCCTGACTCGATTTCCTCGCTTTCAGTCGATTTCATTTTCTCACCGAAGACCTTTGTCGGCAAGTCCTCCCACTGTAAAACGAGGTGGATTAAAAAAGAACCCTTTACAGGGTTCTTTTCGGAACGGAAATCGAAGGGATTGTTGTAACTTTTATTGATAAATAAACTCGGCATTTGAAATCAACGTATCGTTCTGATCAAACGTTTCCTGTGAGATGAGTCTATTTTCATCGTCGAATGCGTTAATCATCCGGTATTTCATCTCTGATCCCTCATAATAAACGGCCTTTAATAGGTTAGAGGCCCTTATTTCAAAGATCGTGAATGAAATCAGATGATCATCCGTATCTCGCCGTTCCGTTCTGATGATGTTTCCTTCTTTATCAAAGGTGTTTTTTTCAGATATCTTCAGCCTGTTATCTTCATAATACCTTATCAACACAGGTAATTCAGAGGAGAGCGACTTGTCGTAATCATAAACCTGATACCCCGTTATACCATCGCTGTCATAGATGAAAATCCTTGCCGGAAGTCCTTCCGTGTTGTACTGATATACCCCTTTACCCGTAAATTCGGAATTCTGATAGGTACTTTTTTCGTATAATTTTCCGTTTTCGTAGTACTTTGATTCTACCGTGCTGACCGTTTGACCCGAAGGCAGTGTGATGCTTTCACCGATAACATTTCCCTTCTGATCATACGTATAAGTCAACTGATGCGTCATCTTACCACTGTTAAAATACCTGACGGTTATCAGCCGGCTGTTTTGCAGAGGAGGGACCGGTTCAGAATCCGACTTGTTTTCTGTCTGCTGTTCGCTGGAATCAGTTGAGTCCTGTAACACCGGAATTATTTCCCGCTCCTTTTCGGTTGGCATAATCAATCCTTCTGAATCGTTGGATACCATCACGGGATTTTCTACGGGAGTATCGGACGGGTCTGTCGTGAATGTCGCCGAAAGGGCCAAGGGTATTTCACTTTCCGAGATCTGCAGGTTGTAGAGCGCATTTATCAGATGCAATCTTGATTCATAATGCATTTCACTTTCCCTTAAGAGCTTGTTTTCCTCTTCGAGAGCCCTTATCCTGTTTTCCAATTCTTCTATTGCTTCATTCAGTTCCTGTTCCCTTTGACCGGCAGAACGTATGATCTCATCAATCTGATTGTTCATGGTTTCTATTATGCCCGTCTTGAGTTCTATTTCCTCGAGTTTTTGCCGCTCTATTTCTTTGTATCGCACGATCGTCTTCTGCAGGTTTTCCGTGATACTTTCCTTGTAGGCCGAAAGATTCCTGTATTTATCGAGTGACGCTTCAAGATCTCTGTTTTCCAGTTCAAGCCTTTCGATGGTTCTTGATTTTGATAGGGTTTCTTCGGACAGCCTCTGATTTTCCGCTTTTATATCATCTACTTCGGCTTCTACGCTTTCGTATTTTTCCTTGAGCAGTTTGAAGGACTCCGTATCGATTTGTTCCGAGATATCCGTTGCGGATACCACATGGGAAAACTGAAGAAGAATACTGCTTTTACTGTAAATGGTGGTTTTCAACCTGTAATTCCCGGAAATGTCCGACTCCTTCCCAAAGTTGTAATCTTGTGTGGAAAGAACGCTGAGGATAGCCTCCGTTAATACAGTTGAAATTGCAGAATTTTCAAGGATTCTTCCAATATCGTGAAGATAGGCATCAGTAGGTTTCTCCATGATTTGATCGGTAAATGTGTACAGGATCATTTCATCATTCTTCAGATCAAGTGTCCCGACCGTATCATAATTAAATTTAAATTCGACAATATTGTATCCGTCTTTAACCGTAATCTTATACCCTCTATCCTTCCAGGCGTTCAATGTATCGGAAAAATCAGAGCCGACTATCGTCGATAAAAAAAAGGCCGTCAGCAGCAGTAAGAAGAATTGACTCTTTCTGAATTTATGATTTATCATAGCCAACTCCTGTCAGGAAGAAAATTTGTTCATATGGATGATCGATTCTAACCTTCGTTTGGGAACCCTGTATTTTTCATCGACTTTATCATATTTAACCGTTTCATCGGTGTCAAAATATTCCGCCGCCTCGTCCTTGTAGCCCAGCGCGATCAGGGTATCTACTTCGTACACTTCGGGAACATTCAGGATCTCAGCGACTTTCTGCCTGTTAAGACTTCCGAGCCAGCAGGACCCTATATCATATTCCATTGCCTGAAGCATGAGATTCTGGGCAGCTGCACCGATATCATGACTGGTATAGGCTGATTTAAGCTCTTTTCTGATCAGTATGAGGATATAAGCCACCGGTCGTTCCCCCTTCTGTGGATTTCCCCTCGGTGCGATATAACCGGCCCATCCGACGTTCTCAAATATCCGTTCCCTTAATACGGGATCGGTGATGATTGCATATTCGAGCGGTTGTTTATTCATTGCAGAGGGGGCAAGTCTTGCGGCATTGACAAGATTCTTCAGGATCTCCTCAGGAATTTCATGCTGTTTGTATTTACGAATGGTTCTCCTCATCGTAATGGCCTCTGTTATTTTCATCATTCTACCTCCAGAATGTAATTAAAACTGATGTATTTGGCATTTTCATTATTTTCGATTTCCATCGTAAACGGGAACAGATTCCCCGGATCGATATATTCAGGAGTTTGAGCATTTCCAGATGTGATGATGGTTCTGTCTGAGTCGAGTACGGCATAAGAGACTTCACACTTTTTTCGAGACATGGAAGTATTCATCGCGATCCCTTTGATGATGATGTTTCCCTCTTTTGAGAGATATGATTTTTCCTCCAGTATTGCAAACAGACTGTCTTCGTCGAAATGAAGAAATTCAATGCTGTCATACCATGAGATTTCCGAATGATAGTACCAGGAATGATCATCAAAAAGGATGATGGCATCGTCCTCTTGTGGGAATACCATCACTACGCTTTCTGCAAGAAGTGTCATCACAAACAGAACGGCTAAAAAGAAGAGAAGTTGCTTTTTCAAGAAAATCACCCCGCTGATAAATGTCATCTTGATTATAACACTTATTGACGAGGTGATCGATGATCCGTTTTTACATTACCCGATTTCAGGGGAATAACCGGCTTCTTTAATGGCCTTCATTGCTGAATCGGTTTGAACTTCTGACTTGATGACGACCGTTTTTGTTTCAAGATCAATTTCGCTATCGTCGATACCGGCACAAACCAATGCCTTGCTGATGGTTGCCACACAATGTGGACAGTTCATATCACTGACTATAATCTTGCTAATCATGTCTTTCACCTCTTTGTCTTTATCCGTTTTTATCCTCAATGAATTCAATACGACCGTTATTGAACTGATTCCCATGGCGAGTTCTGAAATAGCCGGATGAAGCCATCCCATAACGGCAACGGGGATGGCAATCAAGTTGTAAAAAAACGCCCAGAACAGGTTCTGCTTGATGATTTTAAACATGGCCTCCGATATATCCATCGTGGAAGCTATCCCGGCGAGTCCACCCCTTACGATAACGATATCCGAACTATCCATGGCAAGATCCGTTCCACTTGAGAATGAGATACCCATGTCTGCCCCTTTTAATGCAGCCGCATCGTTTATCCCATCCCCGGCCATCAGAACCTTTAATCCCTTGGCCTGAAATCCGTTTACTATCTCTACTTTCTGTGCGGGGATCAGTCCGGAATAGACTTTATCGATACCGACAAGGTCGGCAACGGTTTGGGCAGTTGTGTGATTATCTCCGGTTGCCATGACAATCTCTACCCCGCGTTTTTTTAATTTCCTGATCTGATCGATACTTTCCTTGCGAACGGGATCCATCAATGCCAGCCATCCTTCTGTTTTACCGTTGCTTCTGACCTCCACAACCGTTTTTCCCTGTTTTCTCATCTGTTCGTATTCCTGATTGGCATTATCCAACGGCTTGCCGATAAAGATTTCCTCAGAATCGTATTTCACTTTCAGCCCTTCCCCTGCGATTTCTTCGGTCAGAAGTTCCTCGATTTTTTCTCCGCTTCCGAGTTCGGCAATCGCTTTTGCCAACGGATGATTTGATTTGGATTCAGCCGAAGCAACGATATTAAGCAGTGTTTTATTCAAATTGTGTGAGACCACTTTGGGTTTTCCCTCGGTAATCGTTCCCGTTTTATCCAGAATAATCACATCCGTTTCGTTGATCGTCTGGATGACTTCGGAATTTCTGATTAGGACTCCTTTTTTCGTTGCCATTCCCATACCACTGACGAGAGCCATCGGTGTGGCAAGTCCCAGCGCGCAGGGACAGGCTATAACGATAGATGAGACAAAAATAAACACACTGAAAGAGAGGGCGTTATCCACATGCGGGATCCAGGGGAAAATTCCCCTGATTGTATCTATGGCCGGATACCAGGAGTTGAAGTTGAAGAACCATAGTAAGGCACCGACGAGCGCAACCGACACGACAACAGGGACAAAATATCTCGTGATCTTGTCAGCCAGTGCCTGTATGGGAACTTTTGTCCCCTGAGACTCGTTGATCAGGGCAATCATCTGAGAGAGAAAAGTATCTTCATAATTCCTGTTGACTTTGACCTGAACGGCGGAAGTCAGATTCATGGAACCGCCTGTCAACTGATCTCCGGCCTTTCTGAAGACGGGAACCGATTCACCTGATATCATCGATTCATCCACAGAAGTCTCACCGGAATAGAGAATCCCGTCGACGGGGATCCGTTCACCTGGTCTGATGAGCACGATATCTCCGGGAAGGATCTGTTCAAGGGGCAATATCTCCTCCTTTCCGTCTTTAACGACTGTTGCCTCGTCCGCCTTGAGCTGCATCAAGGCCTTTATCTCCTTGGTTGCCTTGTGTTTCAAACGCTGTTCAATATATTTTCCGGTCAGGTGTATGGCAACGATCATCGCGCCAAGTGCACCGAAAGAACTGATATTGACGCCGGCAAATTTCAAGACGGCTGTTACCCATGCTGCCGTTGATCCCAGAAAGATAAGTGTGTCCATGTTTGTATGGGCATGTACCAGGGCAATCCAGGCACTTCTGATGCTCGGAAAACCCGTATAGAATATGACGATCCCACCGAGCAGGATCTCCATTATCAGATAACCGGGAATAACGACACCTGCCATGTGCATCAGCATCAGAGCGGATAAAGGGATTGTGATTAAAAGGGCGATCAATAGTCTTATCCGTGATTTCTTCAGGTCTCTTTCCGTATCTTTTTCCACGATCCTGTCAACTGCCTCATAACCGGCATTTCTTACCGCTTTCTGTATCTCGTCAAAAGAGATGTTCACTTCGGAGATGATGAAGGCGGTTTCCGTTGCGAGATTCACCGAAGCCACATCAACGCCTTCGACCTTAGAAATGGCATCTTTTACATGCTGAGCGCAGGTTGCACAGGTCATTCCCTTGATATAAAAGCTTTTTTTGATGGTGTTAAAACTATTTTCCATATATAACTCCTCCTCTTTTTCTTAGACGAAAAAAGGGGAGGAGTGGTAGGTTGAAGTAGGTATTGTTACAAAGATTTTCTTCTGATGAAATATCTCGTGGCGTATGCCATGATAGTGGTCAAAATAATCGTATAAAGGATCTGAAGAAACAGATTCGGATTGAAGAGCAAGGCCTGAAGGAATGCGGCAAAAGCATTTCTTAACGGTTTGATGGGGGTAGAAACCGATATGATGGTTACCGCCACCGCGGAGATTATCCAGCCGCCGAGTCCGTCATTGCTGATCGCGAGAAGATTGATGAAATTCATCAGTAGAATATAAAAGGTAAACTGATAAAGAAAACAGCCGATGACGCCATGTTGAAACCAGTTAAAGACATTCAGGATGTTCATGTACAAGAAAGGTCTGTCACCGACTATGGCCGTTTCGATGTAGTAGATGATAATATTGATAATGGCCAGTATCACCGCGGTAATGATATACGTTAAGGTGGTTCCCCTGAAGAATATCTTCTTCTTGATGCCAAGACTGATCAGTCTTCTGAAATAGGATAAAGGAATGAATAAGGCAATCAGGATGGCATAGAGTATAAAGATATTTCCCGTAGAAACCATGCCTGAATCGACTCCGTCGATATTCAGCATGATAATCTGATTGATCAGGTTGGCCCCGACGAATAAGAGGGTCAGTACCAGTGGCGTTTTGGCCAATTTGAAGTTTGTTTTTGCCATTGTCAGTGATTTATTCATGTTTATCAGCTCCAACAAGGTGAATGAAAAGTTTCTGAAGGGATATCTGTTCGACAGAGATGTTCGGGGAGATGTCCTTTTGCTTTTTATCGAAAATAGTCGCCAGCTTGTAATTTCCGTGAACTTCGGAATTGATGACATTCAGTCCCGTTATCGCTTCTTCTATATCTCCTGCGGGGCCAAGCATCGTATAGGCCTTGGTGTTGATTTCCTCAAGACTCAGATCCATCCGTATCCTGCCTTTTTCGAGTATGACGATGCGTTCACATAATTTTGACACTTCATCCACAAGATGTGTCGAGATGATGATGGTTCGCGGTTTTTTATCATAGGCGTAAAGGAGCAACTCGTAGAACCTCTCGCGGACCAGCGGATCATAGGTCAATACCGGTTCATCAAAGATGATCGCATCAGAACCACAGCTGAGGGCTATGATGGTGCTGATCATCGTTTTCATTCCGAGTGAGAGTTTTCTGACCGGTCTGGTGACATCCAGATCAAAGGCCTTAATGGCCGTTTCGGTGAATTCACAGTCCCATTCGGGATAAAACCTTTCCGCAATCTCAAACAGCTCGCTTGCCGGTTTGTTAAAATGCCTGATCTTATCCTCTACAAAGAATACATCACCAGGCATTGCGCCACGAACCAATTCGAGACTGTTGAAGACTACTTTTCCCTTGTATTGTGGGATCATGCCGGATATAATCTTTAACAGCGTTGTCTTACCGGCTCCATTCCGCCCGAGTAATCCATAGATCTTTCTGTCCTCAAAGGTTATCGAAACTTTATTTAGGGCCTTGGTGTTTCCGTAATTCTTACTGATTTCCTTACATTCAATAGTCATATTCTGCACTTCTCCTGATTATTTCGATGATTTCTTCCGCTGTTATCCCCAATTTCCGGGCCTCCTCCAAAAACGCTTTTACAGATACCTCATAAAACAGCCTTGATTTCTTCTTTCTGATCTTTTCTGCAGCACCTTGCGATACAAACATGCCAAGGCCTTTCTTTTTATATATCAGACCTTCATCTGCGAGCTGACCAACTGCCTTTACCGCCGTTGTCGGGTTGATTTTCAACATTCTTGACAGCTGAGTGGTGGATATGATGGCTTCATCTTCTTCATAAACACCTCTCAAAATATCATCTTCTATGGCTTCGGCAATTTGTGAGAATAAGGGTTTTTCACTGTCAAAATTTGTCCTGATGCTTTTCCCCCCTCGTATTGATCTTTCTGGTTAATGGTGTTAACCATTAACCAGAAAGATTATATAAAATATCTAAACTTTTGTCAAGGCAGCCGTATTTCTCTTTATCGAGAATATGAACAAAAAACGAATACGAGCGTATGAGACGAATAGTTATAATTTCATACCGAGGGCCTTGATCTCTTCGTATATCACATGGTTTTCTTCTATGGGTATGGAAGAGTTAGCCCCATATTCAAAGGCATAATCGAAACCGAGGAACTCTCCGGTTTTTCTGAGCGAGTTGGCCAGATTGATAGCGCCTGAAGAAAACATGTCGTGATCACCATAAGTTGTTAGAAGAACCAGTTTCTTTCCGGCCGGAAATGCTTTGAAATTCAGCCCATACATTCTGTCTACGAATGTCTTTGTCTGGGCGGTCATGTTGAACCAGTAAACCGGTGTGGCGATGATCAGGACATCCGTTTCTTCAAGCCTTTTATAATATGGCTGCATATCATCTTTTACGATGCAGCCGTTTGCCTCTTTGCCTTTACAGGCGTTGCATCCCATACATGGTGCGATATTCTTTTCACGTAAAAAAACCGTTTCGTTTTCTGCATCATGATTCTTGTTACATACGCCTTCAAGATAGTATTCTAGTAATTTTGCCGTATTACCTTCCCTGTTTGGACTTCCGAGGATTGACAGAATTTTCATAGGTTGACCTCCTGTTTTTAATGACTTCTTGAAAACAGTATACTTTTTACGGTGATAAAAGTCAATTGGGGCAGATCCGTGTGGATTTTTGGAAAGAAGTGCATGAAAGTTGAATAGAGATTTTGTGAAAACAACTCCCATAACTCAGAAGTTACGGGAGTTGTTGCTTTGTCTGACCGTTAAAATGGCCCTTTTAAGAACGGGATAACCAATTCCATCGTGTTATAAACGACATGCCCGTTATTTGCGATTATCCTGTTTGTTACCTTTTCACAGGTATTACTCAGGATCTCAGCCGTCTGCTTACTGTCGAAAATGATATCATTTTCTCCGGCTATGTACATGACGGGCATCGTCAGTCTGCTGAGTTGTTCTGTCGTTAATAACGGCAGGGCCTCTGTGATCGGGTTGAAATTCTCCATAACGAGATTTGTGAAATCGACGACCTGCTGTGGCAGTTTATCCGTACCGTATATCAGCCGGTTCATTTCAAGCATGCCCTCCGGTCCTTTCATCACACAGCTCATCAGTGTTTCCATATATGAAGCCTTGACATCCGTAATACCGGAAGGTGCGATCAAAACAATTTTTGAAACCATTTCTGGATACACGGTTGCAAATTTTAATGCAACCCAGCCACCGTAAGAATTTCCGATCAAGGCACTCTTGTCGATATTCATCCGCTTGAGAAGATCCTTTACCCATTCTGAAAATTCAGCATTATGCAGATCAAGTCTGACTTCTTCACTCTTTCCCGCCTCACCAAGGATATCCACCGAAAAGACATGAAAGTCCTTACTCAACTGTGTCATATCTGCCAGCCACATGAGAGAATTTGAACTGGACCCATGAAACAGCAGGACGGCTTCTTTCGATTCATCACCACATTCTATCAGATGTGTCCTCCCAAATGCCGTATCGATGAACCTGTCTTTGTATTCTACAGCCCATGATGACATGACCAGATCATAGACACCTAAGATCTTCTGTTTTCCCTCTTCTGATTTGAAAATTGCCGTTGTTGCCATTGTACTCACCCCTTTAATGTTGTCAGTTGTTTTTGAGTCTCCGGATTTCCCCTCTGAAAATCCATTTCCAATCAATACTAAAATCAAGGTTGCCGTTAGTAAAATCATCTGTTTTACTTTCATAAGAACATTTTTCCTCCTTTATGGTTGTGTAAGCATAGAGATAGAATCCAGCATGTCCTGAATGAATTCTATGGTTCCCCAAAGCATTATTCGGATCTTTGATTCCGGTTGTATATACTGTGATGTCATCGTGGAAGAGCCATACTTTGGATCCTTGTTGTTCATCACCGCTGAAAGCGTGTTGGCAATCCGCATGGATTCATCAATATCGTTGACCAGAATATCTATGACCGTAGATACTGAGACTTTTTTAGGTACCGGGATTACTTTTTCCCTTCTGTCTTCCTCTCCTGTAAACCTGAGATAGTCTTCATAAGAGATGTACCAGGATTTTCCGATCTTCCTCGCCTTGATCCTCCCGTCACGGATATATCGCTGAATGGTCTTTGGATGCATTTTCAGCTTTTCTGAAATCTCATCGACTGTCATGTAATTTTTTATCATTTTCCTCACTCCTTATGGTTACTTATAATTACATATAACTTCTTGCAATGGTAGTATAACAGAACAATAAGGAATTGTCAAGGGGATAATAAGGAATAATGTGGAATTATTCGGAGCGAGGTACTTTTAGCTGATAGATGCCTTTTCTTACATAAAAAAAGAGCGGAACCCTGTCCGCTCTCTGTAAATGCTATGCTGTCCTTTTTTGAAAAATATTATTCAACCGTTACGCTCTTGGCAAGATTTCTCGGTTTGTCCACATCCAGTCCCCTTATATCGGCAATGTGATAGGCGAAGAGTTGAATATAAGGTGTACACATCAAGGGAAGAAGATATTCGGAACAATGAGGCATATAGATCACATCATCCGAAAAACTCATGGCATCCGTATTGTCCCTTGTCGTCAGAGAAATACACCTTGCGTTTCTTGCCCTCGTCTCTATGACGTTGCTTTTCATCTTCTCATACAGATCATCTTTCGGAATAACCACAAAAACCGGAAATTCTGAGTCGAGCAGGGCAATCGGACCGTGTTTGAGTTCACCGCCCGCATAGCTCGTCGCGTTGATATAGGAGATTTCCTTTAACTTTAGAGCCCCTTCCATGGCTGTCGGATAATTCCGGCTTCTGCCGATATACATGAAATGAAGGAAATGGGCATATTTCTTTGCCACCGCCTTGATCGTTTCGGAATCGGACAGCGCCTCCCTGTAAAGATCACTCATGGAATAGAGTCCCTGATAGAATTCTTTTTCCAATTCACAGCCTTTCAACTGACAGAGAAAGGCACCGAGGAGGTACAGAATCAGCAGCTGACCGACATAGGCCTTTGTAGAGGCAACGCCTATCTCCGGTCCTACGTTGATGAACAGGGTCTTGTCCGCCTCTCTTGTAATCGTTGAACCGACAACGTTAGAAATGGCAAGTGTTCTTCCACCGAGTTTTTTTACCACTTTGAGACTTTCAAGGGTATCAAGGGTTTCTCCCGACTGGGAGATAAAGAGGAAGAGTGTCGTGTCATCGTATTTCCATTGTCTCGTATACCGGAATTCGGATGAGATTTCCACATCGACGGTAACAGGAAGCAGTTCCTGGATGAAGTATTTGAAGACCATTCCCGAGTGATAACTGGTTCCCGCAGCGATTATTTTTATCTTATCCACAGTCTTAAGGACGTCCCGCCAGTCATCAAGTTCTTTCAGTTCTACCGAATTTTCCTTCAACCTTCCGGCGAGGGCCTTTTTTATGATCTCGGGTTCCTCGTTCATCTCCTTTTCCATGAAGAATTTGTAACCGGATTTTTCAGCCGCTGCCTCTTCCCAGTCGATTCTGTGAACCTCTCTTGATAATTTTTCCCCATTGTGATTTTCAAAATTGATTCCGCTCAGATCTATTTCCAGGATATCGCCATCTTCGATGAAGTACATCTCCCTTGTGTATTTCAGTATCGGGGTGATGTCCGATGCGATGATGCCGCCCGTTTCGGTTTTACCCGCAATCAGCGGACTGCCCTCCCTTGCCGCAATCAGTCGATGCGGTTCATCCGAGTGGATGACTCCTATTGCGTAAGCCCCCCTGAGTCTTTTCCGGGCCAGTTTAACCGCCTCAAAGATGTCCCCGCCGTAATATTCCTCGATGAGATGTGCAATGATTTCCGTATCGGTATCGGAGATGAACTTATGCCCTGATTCGGTCAGCATCGCCTTTAATTCACTGAAGTTTTCTATGATTCCGTTATGTACAACCGCAATTTTCCCCGTACAATCCGTATGCGGATGGGCGTTAATATCATTTGGATTGCCGTGAGTCGCCCATCTCGTGTGAGCAATTCCCACATTCATGAAAGTCTGTCGTTTATCATGATACATCTCATCCAGCATACTGACTCGCCCGGACTGCTTGGCGACTTCGACCCGTCCTTCTGAAACATAGGCGATACCTGCCGAGTCATAGCCCCTGTATTCCAGTTTTTTAAGACCGTCAATGAGCTCTCCGAGTCGATGATTTTCCCCAACTACACCAAAAATGCCACACATAATGAATCCCCCCAGATCGTATTAATTTTCTTTCAGGATTATTTTATCATATGTACTGTATTAAAGGCTTCTTTTTGATGGTTTTGTACGTATTATGACATGCCATATGGATTAATCCATATATTTGATTTCGGTTTGCAGGAATATACCGGTTTTCTCTATAACTTTTTCTCGAACATGCTCTATCAGCATTCTGACGTCTTCCGAAGAGGCGTTCTTACGGTTGATGATGAATCCCGAGTGTTTTTCAGAGACACCAGCTCCACCAACGGTGAAGCCTTTTAGTCCAAGCTCCTGAATAACCTTCGCCGGATAGAAATTGTCATGAGGTTTTTTAAAGACACTTCCGGCTGATGGGAAATCAAGCGGCTGTTTTTCCGCTCGTCTGCGTTCAAAATCACTCATCAGTATTTCTATTTCATTCGCCGTCTCTTTCCTTTCCAATACAAATGTTGCCCGAAGGATGAGAAGGTCTGAATCCATGAAGATCGAATTTCTGTAGGAAAAGCGGCATTCGCGATTGTCGAGTGTTTCGAAAGAGAAATCTTTTCGATTGAATACCTCTACCGTTGACAACAGACGGTCTACCGAAAACCCATAGGCGCCGGCGTTCATATAGACAGCCCCACCAACGGTTCCCGGTATTCCGGATAATCCTTCCATCCCGCTGAGGTTGTCTTTCAGGCAGGTATAGCAAACAGAACGCAATGGGGCCCCGCATTCGGCAATTATCTTGTTTTCCCGGGTACCGATTTGATTGAGTGAAGAGGTAACGATGATACATTTGGTTTTCATCTCATCGGCAAAGAGGATATTCGATCCCCTTCCGATGATGTGATACGGGATGCGATCTTCTTCGAGTTCTTGTATGAGTCCGGTGAATTCAAAGAGTGAAAGCGGTTGAAAGAGATACTTTGCCGTCCCGCCGATCTTAAAGGTAGAATAATCTTTCAGCGAGACATCGGTGAGATGATTATATCGCTTCAGAAGCCGGTCGTTCATGTTATCTGTTAAAATAGTTGAATTGGCTGCCCTGGTATGTTTCACGTCTTTTAAGTTCCTCTTCGACGGCCTGTATGACCTGTACCTTCAACAAGCCCCAGTTACCGTAAGCCCCTTCTGTCGGTGGTTCTGAACACAGGCGGTGAACAACAATATCCGGGTCAAGATTTTCAAGGAAGGCAATCTCCCTTTCGAGATAGGTATTAAAATCCAGTAATTGATAGGTTCCATTTTTTATACGACGGTCGAGTTCAGTTCCTTCCACCACATAGAGAGAATGCAACTTTACCCCGTCGACACCGAGGGCACTTAATAGCTGAGCCGCTTCTACGACATCATCGAGTGAATCCTGCGGAAGATCAACGATGATATGAGCCAGTGTTTCGAGGCCCCTTTTCTTTGTTCTTTCAACGGCATCTACGAAATCGGCAAAGGTGTGTCCTCTGTTCAGATCCCTTAATGTGTTTCTGTTGACGGACTGCAGACCGTATTCGATGATGATATCCGCCCTGTCCGAATAGGACTGTATGAGATCCAGCTTGTTGTTCTCCACACAGTCAGGTCGCGTTGAGATATCGAGGATTCTGATCCTTTCATCGATAAAGATCTGATCAAAGATCTCTTTAAGTAGCTGCTCTGAAGCGTAGGTATTTGTGTAGGATTGCAGATAAGCGGCAAAAAGGAGATCTTCACCGTATTTTTTTTCTGTCCGTCCGATCATTGTTTCTATCTGCCGGGATATCCGCATATCCGGACTTTCTGCGGCAAAACCGCTTCCCGACGGATCACAGAAGATACAGCCGCCAGATTCAGGGGTCCTATTCGGACAACCAAGACCCGTGGAAACTGGAATTCGCTGTACCCTTTTTCCATATCTGCTTTTCCAGTAGGTGTTTAACTTGTTATATAATCTCAAATTCCTATCACACTCTCATTGATGACGGTATCGTTTTCAAAAAATGTATCAAGATTTTTTCTGATCGTTTCACGGAGTTGTTTGGTAGACGTCTTGACAAAGAAGAACCATTTGCCATCGTACCAGGAAATGATGTAATCGCTCCCATTTTCATGGGAATATTCTCCCTTCAGGAACGGAATCGTGGAAAATGCCGCTTTAAAAGAAGCATCATTCTCTCCGGCAAAGACCCTCCAGAGTTTATACGCCGTACGGTTGTTTTCACCCTTCGCGGCAACAATCTCTACAAAATCGGTAGAATCAACCACTTCATCCTTAAAACTTCTACTGTATTCGATCTCTATCATGTTTCCCTTAAATGATTGATCATCGAGAAAATCCTGTATGTCTTTGAATTCCAGCTTTGTCGTCTTGAAATTGTTTATCCTGAAATCGATCAACTGTGATACATCCGTTGCCTCATCGGGAACTTTCTGACAGCCACTCAACGAGAATAACAGCGCTGCCATCATCAGTAGAAATAAAAATTTTTTTAAACGTCTCATTCAAACCGCTTCCTTTTAAAGCTTTTCAAGAATATGAACTGACCATCCTTCCATGCTCTCAGTAATTTCTTTCAATTCTTCAGGTGTCTTCCAGCTATGCTCGAATTTATCCTTTTCGTTGATCCCATTGAAGTCTATCATGACCTTAAAGGCCATTCCGAGATGTACGGAACCGACATCCGTGGTTTCGTCATATATGACGCCAAGAAATTCGGTTTTATTTAATAATGTCACATCGACTTCTTCATCAATTTCTCTTTGCATCCCTTTTTTATAGGCTTCCAAAGGCTTATCGGAATCCTGATCGTTGACATGTCCCCCTACCCCGAGGCTGACCATATTATGCAGACGCCTTTCACTCTGTGATTTTGTTCGGACAAGCGTCAGGATATCTCCCTGTGTGTTATACATCGCAATGTAGGGAATTATCTGTTTATAGGCCGGATTGTGTTCCATCTCGTCTCTAAGTCTGAATTCGCCATACCGGTCGATGATGGTCTCTATCCTTTTTTCGTCGAAATCATGAAGTCCCGGCTTTCCATCTGTAATTTCACGCAGATAGTCGCCTGGAACTACCAGTATCTGTTCTGTCAAACCTATCACCTATTCTCCTTCACCTTTAAGAAAGAATTGCATCTCAAGGACAACCCCCTTGTCCACTTCCGAAACGATGACCATTTTGTCCGAATAGCGCTGAATATTGGGAAGTCCCATGCCGGCGCCAAATCCCATTTCTCTGATCTGGTCAGATGCGGTGGAAAACCCCTCCATCATGGCGGATTCCACATCGGATATCCCTTTTCCGTGATCCTCTATCCGGATTCTGATATATTCATCGTAAACGAAACAGTATACCGTTCCGTGGCTTCCGCTGTGTATGACAACATTTGTTTCGGCTTCATAAGTGGCAATGGCTATCTTCCTGACGATGTCCTCCTGAATCCCCCGCTGATTCAGCAGATAATCCTTCAATTTGGCGGCCCCTATACCCGACAGGCTGACTTCCGTGTAGTCTACCGGAAAGACAAAGTCCGCTCCCGATTTGTTAATCTCCTCTCCGGTGATCAGTGAGCGGTTCAATGTGTCTCCGTCAAGGACGTCGGACATCCGCTTATCTCTGACATACAGCACCCTGAATTCTTCCAGTATGCTTCGCAGGATATCCTCTTTCGTGATAATACCGAGTAGATTATTCTCTTTGTCCACGACGGGAAAACGGCCGAAGCCGTGACGTGTAAACTGTTCAAATATCATCGGTAACGAATCTTTTGGGGTTATAACCTCTAAATTGGTGCTCATATGCTTTTTGACAGGTTCGAGTATCTTATGCATTTCCAAAGCCTTAATGATATCTTCTATACTCACCAGTCCTACAAGCTTTCCTTCATCAACCACCGGAAGTCCCGAAATCTTCTTCAGCCTCATCAGTTCTTTTGCCTGCTCCATGGTCCTTTCCGAAGAGATGGAGATAACATTGGGAATCATAATATCCTTTGCAAGAAGGTCTTTGAAAAGCAATTGCATTTGGTCTATCAATTTATCAACTGTAGCCTTCATTGTCCGATCACCCCGTTAAAGTAATTTATAAACTCTTTATATCTTTCAGATGATTCGCGTATAATCTTCCACATGCCGTGTACATGGCAAGCGGGGAATGAAGCAGCGGGATTCCGAAAAGCCTTGCCGCCTCTATGGTCGCTTCAGGTATCTGTTTCTTTCTGACGATGACAAGTGCAGATATGCCTACGATACTTGCAGTTCTGACAACCTGCGCCGTATTCAGACCAGTTATCAGAAGCATCCCGGGTTTTGCGAAAGCAAGTACATCGCTCATCATATCTGCGGCACCTGCTCTGTCTATCTCAAGATCATTTTTTTTCTCTTCACCGACAAGTATCTTTGCTTCCAACGCTTCAGACACTTCTACGAGTTTCATCATTCATCACTCTCCTGTTTTGTAAAAAGCATGAAAATCCGTTTTATCAGTTATCGTCGTTTAATAAATCGCCTTTGTAAAAATACTTGATAAAGGCGTCATAAGTCCAGGGACATTTTTCTCTGAAAATGGCGGCAATCTTCGTCGCGTACTCCTGTATCTCAAACTGGGCATGAGAGTCTGCCCGCAGATTCAGAAAATTCATCAGACTTCTGGCGTTTATGGTCCAGAACCATTGGGTATAAATATTTACCGGAAGTACCATTCGTGCCATCTCACGGGCTATTCCCGAACTGAGCAACTCCTCATAGGTATTATAGCAATCTTCAGTCTGTTTTCTTATCTTATCGATTCCCTTAGCTTCGGCCGTGCTTTCCATGCCGAAAAGACTTCCCTGCCTGTTAACCGTATCCTGAACCCGGAGATTTTCCGGATAATAGAACTCATGTTTTATGACGGAATATCTGCCGGAAATCTCATTAAAGCTGGAAATTCTGTGTCTGAACCATTGTCTTGCCACGAACAGGGGTGCCTTGACCCGGAACGTGAAAACAATATGTTCGAACGGACTTTCATGACCGTTTTCCATCAGATATTCTATCAGTTTTCTGTCTCTGTGTTCATCGGTTAACCCTTTCTGAAAAGAGACCCTTGCTGCTTCTACCGCTCTGAGATCTGACCCCATAAAATCTATCAGTTCGACAAATCCCTTATCCAATACCTTCACTTAATCATCCCCATTATATGCGATATGTTCTTTTTTACAGAATTCTTCAAACACTTCTATTCCTCTCTCAGCCTTTTTCAGCCTTCTGAACCTCTTTTTAACCTTTTGGCGGAGTTCAGGCAGAATGCCGAAATTGGCGTACATCGGTGAGAGTCTTTCCGCCGTTGTACAATATCTGAAAAGACTGCCCATCATGGATTCGGAAGGCAGGGTGATCATTTCCTCACCGCTTATCCGCCTGCAGACATTGATGGCAACGTATAACCCGGAGGCGATCGATTCGACATATCCCTCCACGCCGGTGATCTGCCCGGCAAAGAACAGGTTCCGTACCGTTCTGGACTCAAAAAAGGAATCAAGAAGAACCGGGGAGTTGATGAACGTGTTTTTATGCATCACTCCATAACGCAGTATATCGGCGTTTTCGAGTCCGGGAATCATCCTGACAAGACGCTTCTGTTCTCCCCATTTTAATCGGGTCTGAAATCCTACGATATTGTACATCGTCCCCTCATTGTCTTCCTTTCTTAACTGGACAATGGCATGAGCCTCCTGCATCGTTGCAGGATTAATAAGGCCTACCGGCTTCATCGGACCAAAACGCATGGCATCCAGACCGGATTTGGCTATTTCCTCTATCGGCTGGCATCTTTCAAACAGGAATTTCTTTTCAAAGTTTCCATTTTCTATCGCTTCGGCCTGTATCAGCTCTTCCCTGAAGGCTTCATATTCTTCCCTGTTCATCGGGCAGTTGATATAATTACCTTCCTTTAAGAGACCACTCTCTTCATCTATCTGTTCATATCTGTCGGCGAGAAAGGCCTTTGAAAAATCTATAGTCCAGGCATCGATGATCGGTGATACCGCATCGAAGAAAAACAATTCTTCCGTTTTCAACGCGTTTTTCAAAGCCTGCATCAGTTCTTCCGATGTCAGAGGTCCCGTCGCGACGATGACAATCTCATTATCGAGATCAAATTCACTGAGATCGGTGATATGCTTTCGGATGACTTTTACTTTTTCCTCAACGGCGGTGGTGACTTTCTCTGAAAACTTTCTTCTGTCGACGGCAAGTGCTTTTCCGGCTTCCACACTGCTTTCCCTTGCCATACGGATCAGCCTTGAGTCGAGCCTCTCAAGCTCTTTTTTCAGCATGCCCGATGCGTTTTCAAGTAAATCTGATTTCAACGAATTCGAGCAGACCAGTTCAGCCAGTCTGTCCGTTTCATGTACATCGGTTCCTTTTTCGGGCCTCATTTCGTAAAGTGTTACATCGAATCCCTTTTCCGCAAGGTAAAGGGCACATTCCGTTCCGGCAAGCCCGCCACCTATTATTTTTATTGGTTTATTCATTATCCCTCTTCTTCATACTTCTTTTTCATATAAAGTATATTGCCGTTTTTAATCGATCTGAATTCTACTTCATCCATGATATTCTGCATCAGATAGATACCAAGACCATGATCCTGCAGGTCATCGAGTTCCCTCGATCTGATCCTGTTCTTATCAACGGGCTTACCGCGATCCTGTATCTCAAAAACACAGCTTCTTTCGTCATCGTCCCAGAACAGTTTCAGGATGATCATTTCCTCTTTCACATATTTATAAGTGTGTTCGATCACATTAGCCAATGCCTCGTTTACCGCCAGTTCAGTATCGAAGATATCTGCATCGGATATTTTTTTTAATTTCAGAAAGTTCTTCAAAGAAGCCCGCATAACCCTTATGTTATCGATTCGGGAATTAAAAGTGAAAACAAACTTTTCGACCGCCATCAATTACCCCCACCCTTAAACGAACGATTTCTGTTTCTTATATAGAAAAAAATATACTCCTGAATATATCCGCAATTTTTACCGAAAATCTCCTGTCCTGTATACATCAGCTTCTCAGCATTACCCGTTATTCCAAAGAACTCTTCAAGAAATCTGGAAATCCATACGTCCACCGGAAAAGCATCGAAAGAGGAAAAGCCGAACAGGGCCACACAATTTGCAACCTTGTACCCGATGCCGTTAAACTGAGTCATGTACCTGATCTTATGCTGAAGAGATAGATTTTTTATCTGCATAAATTCATTTAGCCTTATGGTTGAAACCAGTTCTTTCAACCATTTCGAACGATATCCGAATTTCATCTTCTGAAAAGAGGCTTCATCAATCTGATTTAACTGTTCAGGTGTTGGAAACAGGTAAAGCGGTTCATCACCGATAAAGACCCTGTTCTCGGGAAAATAAGAGGACAGTTCTTCCACCCTTCTTCTTATCGTCGGAATACTGGATTGTGTTGACAACAGGTATTCGACGAGCATCTCCCAGGGGTCCTGTCGCAGGACACGGATTCCTATGGCGGTGTCAAAGATCTTTTCGAAGGTATCAAGAAATTTCGGATATTTCCCGCTGATTGCTTTCCTTCCGGATTCTTTTATACTTTCGAGTGAATCGTTGAGTCCAAGATACCAGGATATTCCGTCATATAACGAAAGACCGCAGAATTCAACCGAATTGGATTCAATTTCCAGAATTTTATCTCTACTGGAATATCTGAGGATAACGGGTTGTCTGTTTACTATTCCATACCATTTTCCATTTCTTTTTTGCCATCTGAATGTCTGCCCGCAACTGAGCGTGTTATCCAGATTAAAAGAAACGTGTACCGGAATTCTTTCCCTGAAGATCGAATCAACCGTAATAAGCCATCAACTCCCCTTAATCATGAATTGAATAGATGCAACCGCAGTAATTCTGTCTGTAAAGCCCTATTTCAGCACTTTTTTTGACGCTGTTGAGAAATCCGTCCTTTTTTCTGAATACCTCATGATAATAGCTTGAAGGGCACTTTTTTTCTATTGCCCTGCCGCAGATCTCTATCCAGTTTACATCTTTGTGCGGACTGGTCATCAAACTTGTCGTAAACGAGGTAACGTCTATTCTTTCCGCCATTTCTGCCGTTTCCCGAAGGTTTAAAAAGATACATTTCCTGCATCGAACACCCTTTTCAGGCAGTAATTCCAAGCCCTGCATTTCTTTCTGCCAGCGATCGGGTTCGTATTTACCGAAAATCACCTCTATGCCATAATATTCAGCCATCTTTGCGACAGCGTCCTTTCTTTTGAGATACTCCCCTTCAGGCTGAATGTTGGAATTTCCAAAATATCCGATGACCTCAAAATTTTCTTCGAGTCTTTCGATTGCAGTCGTTCCATCCGGTGCACAACAGATATGCAGAAGGATCTTTTTTTTCAAAACAACTTCTCCGAATCAAGCAGGATCGTGACCGGTCCTTCATTTGTCAGGGAGAGTTCCATATGTGCCCTGAACTGGCCATATTCTACCTCAAGTCCCATCTTTTCCAGTAACTGACCGCATTTCAGATACAATTCATTAGCCTTTTCGGGTGAAGCAGCAGCGGTAAAAGAAGGTCTTCTTCCCTTTCTCGCATCTCCGAACAGGGTGAATTGTGAGACGAGTAATACCTTTCCCCCAACATCCTTTACGGAAAGGTTCAGCTTATCCGCTTCATCTTCAAATATCCTCAGACCTTCAATCTTTCCGGCCAGCCATTCGGCATCCTTTTCGGTATCCGTATGTGTAACACCTATCAGAACGGCGAGACCCTTGTCTATTTGTCCTGTTATCTCGTTATCAACGGTTACCTTTGCACTGGTTACTTTTTGTAAAACAGCTCTCAAAGCTTATCCCCCTTTAGTCCTGTAAACCCTTGTAATCCCCTTTAATCCCTTCCAATAGCCCATGACATCGTATAACTGTTTTCTATCTTTGACCTGAACCGTAATCGTATAGATGACATAATCCGCCTCGTCAAATCTTGTGTTGACCTCTATGATCTTGATACTCTTTTCGCGGGTTTTCTGTACGATATCTTTTACGACTTGTCCGGAAGTATCTGAAGATTCAAGGTAGATCTTAGTCAGATACAGTTCATTGGTATTGTCCCCCCATTGAATCTGTACGGTATCCCCCTCGGTGACATTTTTGGCATTTGGGCAACTGAGCTTGTGTACGGTAATCCCCTTTTTACTGGTAATCCCTATGACCCTGTCACCCGGAATAGGGTTGCAGCACCTTGCAATTCTCACCGAGATTCCTGATTCTCCATTGACAAAGACGATATTATTTGACTTGACTTGCTTTTCCGAAGTGATGACGAGCTCTTCTTCTTCCTCTTCCTTCTCGAACAGGGCCGATATCTGTTCATAGGTGTATTTGGAGTCACCTATCTTCATGAAGATATCCTCTTCGGTGAAATTGGTGGTATCCCCTATCAAGTCCTGAAAAACTTCAGAGGCGACAACCTTTTCCATGGATAGATCTACACGCTTGGCCACCTTTCTGATGATGTTGCGACCTTCCTCTATCAGATCATCACGATTCTGTTTTTTGAAAAAACTTCTGATCTTGGCTCTGGTCCCGGAGGATTTTGCGAACTTAATCCAGTCAAGGCTGGGATTTTTCCGGTTTTTATTGGTGATGATTTCGACTTTATCCCCATTTTTAAGGATATAATCCATCTGTACGATTTCATCATTTACCCTCGCACCTGCAAAATGATGGCCAATCTCAGTGTGTATCGAGTAGGCAAAATCTATAGGTGTTGATCCGAGCGGCAGATGTTTGACTTCCCCGCGTGGGGTGTAGACATAGACCTCATCTTCTTCCATCAACTCATTCTGGAAGTCTGTCAGTCTTGTGAGCCCCTGCTCATAATCTTTGTACCATTCGGCAAGACTCTTAAGCCATTTCTGCTGCCGGATGATATTCTTTTTGTTACTCTTGTAGGCCCAGTGTGCTGCAAGTCCGTATTCGGCCTCTTCATCCATATCCCGGCTTCTGATCTGAACTTCGAGTATCTTACCCTGATGGGTCATCATCGTTGTATGAATGGACCGGTATCCGTTTGATTTTGGAGTGGCAATATAATCTTTCAGACGGGACATAATCGGATTCCAGTACTTATGAACGATTCCGAGTGCAACATAACAGTCCGATTCCGTTTTGGTTATAATCCTCAAGGCGATGAGATCATACATGTCATCTATCGTCTTACCCTTCTTTTTCATCTTCTGCCAGACACTGTAAAGGTGCTTTTCGCGTCCTTTGATCTCACAATCCACTCCGTTGGTGATCAATTCGGAAAGCAGGCTTGCTTTGAATTCGGCTGTGAGTATTTCTATCGTTGCCCTCTTGGAGTCGACCAGCTCAAGTGTCCTTTCGTATTCTTCCGGGTAAAGATATTTAAAGGCCAGATCTTCGAGTTCCCACTTGATGGCGTGTATTCCGAGTCTGTGAGCAATAGGCGCGAATATCTGCAGTGTTTCTGCTGCCTTTTCCTTCTGCTTGTAAGGTTTCATCGAATCGAGTGTCCTCATGTTATGAAGACGGTCGGCGAGCTTGACGAGTATGACGCGAATATCTTTGGTCATGGCAAAAAACATCTTCAATATCGTTTCAGCTTTTTTATCGAGATTACTTTTAGATAATTCTATCTTATCTATCTTTGTTACCCCATCTACAATCAGGGCAACTTCCGTTCCGAATTTTTCCCGGATCTGATCAAGCGTGACATCGGTATCTTCCACGACATCATGTAAAAGGGCGGCTTTTACCGTAACGACATCGAGTCTGAGCCTGGCCAGAATCAACGCAACGTTGACTGGATGAATGATAAAAGGTTCTCCGGATTTTCTCACCTGTGCCGCATGACAGTTTCTCGCAAAAAGATAGGCATCATAAACACCCTGAAGATCCTCCAATTCATAATTTTTATTTAATGTGTTCATTATTTCTCGCATTTCCGAGGGAAGGGAAGACATCTTAATACCGCTGTTTTCCAATTCTCTATCTCGCATCATTATCACCTCGCTGTTCCCTTAGAACTAAAACGCCAACAAAAAATCTCCGGAATAATGAAATTTTTCGGTGTTTTTATTTTATCATATATGCCCGCCTATTTTTCTTATCAGACTGAAGTTTGAAAAAGGTTAAAGTTTTAAAATGATCCCCTCTTCTCGAGATATCGGCTTCTATGTTAAATCAGATCATCTTTTCGTACAAAAACTCTCTGATTTTCTCATAATCGTTTTCCATGAGAATCTGATGTTCTTCTTTGTTCAGGCAATCAGAAAGTCTCTGAGGAATAGAGACGGCATTTCCAATCACCCCTTCTACCGTTTCGATAAATTTGGACGGATGAGCCGTTTCGAGTGAAACACCATATAGAGTTCCTTTCCGATCTTTCATGTATTTTTCAAGTGCGAGAAGCCCTACCGCACCATGCGGATCAAGGAGATATTCGGACTGCCTGAGGGTAGTGCTGATCTGTGTTTTTGTCTCCGTATCCGAAAAGGCAAATCCGGTTATCTCTGCGGTTGTTTTTTCGTATAGTCCATCATATAGATCGACAATCCTTTCAAAATTACTTGGATTCCCGACATCCATCGCGTTTGATAGGGTCTGAACGGATTTTCTCGCTTTAAACGTTCCGCTTCTCAGATATTCGGGAACTACATCGTTAACATTGGTAGCCGCAATAAAATGACGAATATTCAAGCCCATCTTTTTTGCGAGGAGCCCTGCACAGAGGTTGCCAAAGTTGCCACTTGGCACACAGAAAATAATCTGTTCGTCGTAATCGTTAAGTTTCAGCGCGTCGTAGTAGCCTTTGAAATAATAAACGGATTGCGGCAGTAGACGGGCTATGTTTATGGAATTTGCCGTTGTCAGGCGATGCTGACTATTCAGGATCTTGTCGTTGAGGGCATTTTTTACTATCTTCTGACAGTCATCGAAGGTACCGGATATTTCCAGTGGAATGATATTTTTTCCAAGTGTTGTCATCTGTTTTTTCTGGAGTGTGCTGACTTTTCCGGATGGAAAGAGTATAAAGACCCTGATCCCCTCTATATCGTAAAAACCGTTCGCCACAGCACTTCCCGTATCCCCCGAAGTGGCCACGATGATATTCAGTCCACTTTTATCGTTCGTTATCAGTTTAGACATCAGTCTGGACATGAATCTTGCGCCGACATCCTTGAAGGCCAGTGTCGGTCCGTGAAAGAGTTCCAGAACGGCTTTGTTTTCATCTATTTCCTTCAGCGGAATGGGAAAATTGAACGCCGAGAGAACGATCTCTTCGAGCTCATTGACGGATAGATCTTCACTCACATAGTCTTGCAGAACGGTTACCGCTATTTCCGGAAGGGTTCCCTTCTCTATTCTTCGCAGCTCTTCGCCGGATAAAAGGGGGATGTATTCGGGCATATACAATCCGCCGTCACTTGGCATACCCGACAGAACAGCCTCTTTCAGCCCCACCCGCAATCCTTTGTCTTTCGTACTGTAATATTTCACCTTGATTACACCTCACAGTCAACAATCTCAGAACCTTTTCCGGTCAGCTCAGAGATATAGTATTGAGAACGAATTCCGTTTTGGCAAAGAAGTCGCTTTATCTTCTCCGCCGCATGAAACAATTTGTCTTCTGAGTCGGATAGTGAGAAGACTGAGGGACCGGATCCCGATATGGAAAGATTGAATAAGTCATCTTGCAATGCAATATGCCTCATTTCGGTAAAACAGGGAATCAGCTTCCGTCTGACCGGTTCTACGATATAATCCGTGAGTGAACGTCTGAGTAAATCAAAATCACCCTGATACAGGGCGGAAATAAGTGATGCAATATTCGCCCATTGTCTGACGGCCTGTTCTAACGGAATCTTTTCAGGAAGGATGTTTCTTGAATCCTTCGTGTTGACAACGATATCCGGATGAACGATCATGCAATACAATCCTTTCGGAACAGGGATTCTTACAAAATCTTCGGTGTCGGTCTCCCTGATCAGGATGATGCCGCCGAACAGGGAAGGGGCTATGTTGTCTGCATGAGCAGAACCGCAGGCCAGCTTTTCACAGGCCATACCTATCTCAAGAAGTTGCCTGTCGGTTGCCCGTTCACCAAATAGCTTGTCAATTCCCCTTATTGCCGCAGCGGCACTTGCCGCACTCGATCCCATACCGCTGCCAAGCGGCATGTCTTTCCAAAGTTCCAGTTCTATGCCGATGTTATCCAGGTTAAACAGCTCAAGGTATTTCAAGACGGCAAACCCAGCAGTATTCCTCTCAGGATCACTGGAAAGTCTGTCTGTTCCACTAATGACCGTTATTTTTACACCGGTAAATTGTTCGGTCTTTCTCAGTTTGACGGTATCACCGGGCTTTTCAACGGAAAATCCCAGCACATCAAAACCGCATGAGAAATTGGCGACCGTTGCCTTGCCAAAGCATGTGACTTCTCTCATCAGTAATGCCACCTCTTTTCCATGGAATTGGCAATTCTAAAGATATCGGCGAGTACACCGGCTGCGGTAACCTCAGCGCCGGCACCGGCACCCTTGATCACGATGGGATTCCTGTAACGTCGCGTTTCTATTGCGATGATATTGTCACTTCCAGACATGGTGTAGAAAGGATGTGTACTGTCGACGGATTCCAGTTTGATCGATACCTTGCCTTTGTGATATGAGCCGATCCATCGAAGCTTTCGGCCTTTGTTTTCAGCCTCTCTTATCGTCTGATCGAACAGATGATTGTTTTCCTTCAATTTGTCAAAAAAATCATCGATCGAATCGGCTTTTATACAGTCATCGGGTAAGATTGGCTGTATCGTGATATCGTCAAGTTCCAATGATGTACCGGATTCTCTTGACAGAAGAAGCATTTTTCTTGCAAAGTCAACGCCCGAAAGATCGGTTCTCGGATCCGGTTCCGTGTATCCCTTTTCCTTGGCGTCCATTACTATATCTGCGAATCTCTTTTCCGATGACCATGTGTTAAAGATGAAACTGATAGTCCCTGAAAGGATTGCTTCAAATTTGATGATTTCGTCGCCGGATTCCCTTAGATTGTTGATCGTATCAATGATCGGAAGTGCTGCACCGGCGTTTGTCTCGTATAAGTAATGGATGTTATGACGTCTCGCGGCTTTCCTGAGCACAGAATATTCATCCATTGGTCTTGTGTTTGCTATCTTATTGGCGGCTACGATAGATATCCTGTTTTCCATGAGATACATGTATTCGGCAGCCACCTTTTCACTCGCGGTACAATCGACGAATATGGTGTTGACGATGTTATTCTCATGTATTCTTTTCACGAGGTTCTTTATCTCGGATTTCATGTTGCTTTCACTCAACTGTCTCTTCCAGTCGCAGAGTTCCAGTCCATTTTTTGAAAAGATCTTCTTTTTTGAATCGAGTATGGCAATGACTTTGATATCTATCCGGTGTTTTTTTCTGAAAACGTCTCTCGTCTCAGAGATCTGACTGAGAAGTTCCGAGCCGATGAGCCCCTTTCCGGCGACGATCAGATTAAGAACCGACACGGGGGAGAAGAATGTATCATGCAGAATATTCAATGCCAGATTTTCATCCTTTTTATCGATTACCGTCGAAATATTCAATTCTGAGGCTCCCTGCGCGATGGCTACGACGTTAACACCATTTTCGCCAAAGGTGTTGAAGATTCTTCCTGCAACTCCCGGTGTATTTTTCATGCTGTTTCCGACAACGGCAACGATGGATAAATCTTTGTCGATTTCTATTTCATCGATCATGCCGGCATCTATTTCAAGCCGGAATTCCTTTTCGAGACTGACCTTTGCCTTCTTCACACTTTCAGGACTGATGGCCACACAGATAGATTGCTCGGAAGAGGCCTGACTGATCAGTATGATGTTGATATCCTTTTCGGCAAGTGTTTTGAAAACACGGGCAGAAATACCCCTGACACCGATCATGCCGCTCCCTTTTATATTGACCAGGGCAATATTGTCGATAGATGTGATTCCCTTGGCAAAATTCCTTAAAGGGGATGTTTCATCTGAAACGACGGTTCCCTCAAATGATCTATCAAAGGTGTTTTTTATCATTATCGGAACACCGCTCTGCTTTGCCGGCCTGATAGAATGTGGCAGAAGCACCTTTGCACCAAAATAGGAGAGTTCCAATGCCTCATCATAACTCAGGCGGTTCAAACTGAAGGCGTCATGGACTTTATTGGGATCGGCGGTCATGAATCCGTTGACATCCGTCCATATCTGAATTTCATCGGCTTTCAGGACGGAACCGATATAAGTAGCGGATAAATCGGAACCACCTCTTCCGAGTGTTGTAATGACTCCGTTTTCGGTTATTCCGGTGAATCCCGGGATGATATGGATGGACTCGGGCTGACTTAACAGCGTTTTTATCTTCACATCGCTCTGTTCGGGAATGATCAGGGCATTGCCAAAGGTTTCATCCGTGACGAATATTTCAGAGGAATCGGTGTAGACACAATCTCTGCCTTCCTTTTTAAGATTAAAAGTCAGAATGGTCGCAGAAATTTTCTCTCCAAAACTCAAGATAAGATCTCTTGACCTCGGGGAGATTTCCCTGAGAAGGTATACCCCTTCGAGAACCCTTTTCAGTTCTTCGTGTAATTTTTCTGCTCGTCGACTTAATTCGGTTATTTCCCTCAATCCCAGGGTGTTGATTGCCGTATAATGTCTGCTGCAGATTTTTTCATAAACGGCCTTATAGGTATCATCACCACATTCTGCCAATCGGCCGGCGTCAATCAGCTGATTGGTTATTCCACCGAATGCAGACACAATCACAATATCGGCATTTTCCCCTTTTATTATTTCCGTGGTGTTTTTTATTCCGGATGCATCGGCTATGGATGTGCCGCCAAATTTCAGGATTTTCAATGTCTTCACCTTCTTTAACGCAGAATAGAGAATCTTTGCGGATAATTAATTGAATTACTATACCACAAAAATAATTGAAGAATATAAGTGATTTTACGACGAATATAAATTTGTGTAACGCTTCATTTAACCTTGCAAAATTGTCAATGTATTGGTATAATTGCCTTCGGTAAATAGAAATTTGGACTTGAAAGGAGGCAGTATTATGGCATGGAAATGTGAAGTATGCGGTAAGAGCACAACTACCGGTAACAGTGTAAGTCACTCCAACGTAAAGACCAGAAGAACATGGAAACCTAATCTTCAGACTGTCAGAGTTGTTGGCGAAGATGGTATGAGAAAGAAAATTAAAGTTTGTGCGAAATGCTTGAAGGCCGGAAAGGTTAAGAGGGCAGTTTAAATAAAGCGCGTAAAACGCGCTTTTTCTTTTTGGAGTTGAAAAATCTTGTTTTTAGCAGTATTTATCCAATCTTTGATCATATTCTTCATGACTATCTATCTCCTTCTATTACCTCTTCATTTTATATTCAAAAGCGTTGCCGTGTTGTGTTGTATCGTATTTTTTCGTGAACTTTTTTTCAATAAAATAGTCATTGACCCGATAGAAGGTATCGTGATTTTTAACAAGTATCCGTTTTGTCTCAGTTCAACGGATGTAAGACTTATCAGATTTGGTCTATCAAGCTTGATTATGGTAAGATTGGGATATAAAAAGAGACACATTTTGTGCTATTTTGGGGAGGTCGAGTCGGATTACGACTTGATAAAAAAATATCAGAAAATTTACACACCCGGAGGTGTTAGGAATTGGTGAGCCAGAAGAAACACTACTCAGTAAAAGTCAATAATGACCTTTGTAAGTCATGCGGAATCTGCTATTCAGTTTGTCCGACGCATGCGATCAGGAAAGGAAAGATGAATGAACCTTTAGTTGCCGATGAGAATGCTTGCATCGGTTGTAAACAGTGTGAAAGGTTATGTCCTGATTTTGCAATTGATATATTAGAAGCGGAAGGAGTCGGAGATAATGTATAAAGAAGGCGACTATGTATTATTACAGGGCGACAGAGCCTGTGCACTCGGCGCACTTAAGGCCGGCTGCAGATTCTTTGGAGGGTATCCGATTACTCCGGCAACCGAAATTGCGGAAACGATGGCGGAAGAACTGCCTAAAATTGGTGGAAAATTTATACAGATGGAAGATGAAATTGCAAGTGCCTGTTCAATCATAGGGGCTTCCCTTTCCGGTGTTAAATCGATGACGGCTACCAGTGGTCCCGGATTTTCACTGATGCAGGAGGCACTTGGTTATGCGGCCATGACGGAAACCCCATGTGTTTTTGTCAACGTCATGCGCGGGGGTCCGAGTACCGGACTTCCAACAAGAATCTCTCAGGGGGATATCATGCAGGCGAAATGGGGGACTCATGGAGATCACCCTATCATCGCACTTTATCCGAGTACGGTTAAGGAGACTTATACGCTGATTATCAAGGCCTTCTTCCTGTCGGAACGATTCAGAACCCCGGTTATCTTCCTCATGGATGAGACATTGGGCCATATGCGGGAGAGTTTCGAGATCCCGGGTATCGATCCTAAATATATCGTTCCAAGACTTTCAGATGATGATTTCGAGGACGAGGAGATCTATCATCCGTTTGAAAATGTAAACGATACGACGACACCCCTCGTGAGCATGGGGAAAACAAGATTCCACGTTTCCGGTCTTGTGCACGATGAAACCGGTTTCCCCATGGGAAATTCCATGATGGCTGAAAAGTTGTTGAGGCAGCTGGATAAGAAAATCAGAATGCACAGAGATGAAATCTGTATGTATGAGGAATATATGACCGAAGATGCAGAGATCCTTCTCGTTGCCTATGGAACCGCTGCAAGAGCTGCGAAGAGAGCGGTGAAGCTTGCGAGAGTCGATGGCATGAAGATAGGACTCTTCAGACCGATTACAATCTGGCCGTTCCCCAATGCAAGGCTTGCCAAACTGATGAATCAGGTGGATGCCGTAATGGTAACTGAACTGAATCTCGGGCAGATCTTTCAGGAGGTTTCCAGGTTGAACAAGGGGAAAAAATTGATGAGATTACTCAGTCGAGTGGATGGAAGTCTCATACCACCTGAACAGATTCTTGAAGGCATAAATGAGATGAGAACGGAGCTGGATGAATATTAAGAAGTGAGATAATTATCCTGAACAAAGGCAGGTGCTTTCGGTGGCAAACAGGATTGAGATCAAAACGGATACAAATAATTTAAATGCTTTTCTCGTTTATCGTCCGGTTGATGGATATGAGAAACCTCTCGTAATGGAAGAGGTCAAGCAGGTAATTGATCTTTGGAAGATCAAGTATGGTATCGACGAAAATGCCATCGAAAGATTCCTTGAACTTCAGGTTCCCGATGTCCCCTTTCCCTTTGCCAGAGGAATTCCCGCAAAGGAATCGGAAGATGCGGAAATCTTTTTCAATTTCGATATTGAAAAACTGAAAGCCTTCTCGAATGGTAAAATAGAAAAATCGAGGAGGAATATCTATAAGGATTTCATCGTCAAGAAAGGTCTTCTCGTTGCCCGTAGAAAACCGCCGGTAGAAGGGGAACCTGGAACGGATGTCTTTGGTAAACCCATTATTCCGAAAAAGCCTCAGGATAAGAACCTTAAGTCATTCCAGGGAGAAAACCTCGTTATCGATAGTGAAAATACGAAGATGGTTTCTCTGAAAGAAGGGGTCTTGAGGTATGAGCAGGATAAAATTCATGTGGATCAGATCCTTATCGTAAACGGAGATCTCGATGCGGGTATTGGCAATATAGATTTTGAAGGCACTGTGCTCATAGAAGGAATCGTTAAGCCCGGGTTTATCGTGAAGGCAAGAGAGGATATCAAAGTGAATGATATCGTCGAGGCGGCCACGTTGATTGCCGGAAGGGATATAGAGATCGATGCCGGTGTAAAGGGGAGGGGGAAGGCCTTTCTCTCAGCCGGAAGAAATATCAAGGTGCGTTTTGTAGAAAATGCCGAATTTGAAGCCGGTAAGGATATCATTATCGATTCGGCATCGGTTAACTCCACCCTGAAGGCAAAAAATGACCTTCTGATAGAGGGGAAGACCGGTGAATTGGTAGGGGGTTATGCTTCATCGGCTCATCAGATCATTGCCAACGTTGTAGGTTCGAACATGAATCTGAAAACGAGTGTGGAGGTCGGTATTGATCCAGCGCTCAGAGAAAAATCCATTTTACTTCAATCGCAGATCAGGATTGATGAGGAAAATTTGATTAAAGTTCAGCAAATTGCAAAAAAACTGAAAGAGTTAAAGGATCAAATGCAAAGCAAATTCCCGAATGATAAAATGGAGATGCTGCTTAAGAGTGTTCATACCATCAACAACATAAATGTAGAGCTTCCAAGGCTCAGACATGAGCTGGAGGAAACGGAAAAGAAGATAGAGCAGATGGTAAAAGGTTCTAAGATTATCGTAAAAAAAGTCCTGTATGCCGGGACGGAAGTTACGATGAGGGATAGAAAATTCTACGCCAACAGGGACTTTGAGAAGGTAGTTATGGTTCTTGAAGATGGTGAAATCAGAGTTGGTGGATATAGTAAATCATAATATGATATAATATCTTTCGTTTGGTTGGAAGCGTGTCCGAATTGGCTAAGGAGCCGGTCTCGAAAATCGGTGGGCAGACATGCCTATGTGGGTTCGAGCCCCACCGCTTCCGCCATTTTGTTGTTAAATACTTAAAAGGAAAAAGAGGTGAAACAGATGGATTATTTATTCAGTGCATTCGCACCACCTGATGCGGCTGTGGACACAACGACTCAGGCGGCTGATGGTGCTGCTGCTGGAGGTCTTGCCGGTGGTGGAACTTTAGGGATGATAATATGGATTGTGGTACTCTTTGCCATGTTCTATTTCCTGATTATCATGCCGCAGAGAAAGCGGGACAAACAGTTCAAGTCTATGATGGGGAAACTCAAGGTAGGAGACAAGATCGTGACGATTGGCGGTATCATCGGAAAGATTACTTCAATGACTGAGACTTCCGTTGAGATCAAGACTGCAGATGCAAAAATGGAAATAACAAAGAAATCAATTTCCGCTATTCTCGGAAAATCTACAAAAGACCCAAATGATGCTATAGAGAGATAAAGCAGAAATCAATAATCAATCAGGGAAAGAGAGGGGAAAGTTTTGAAAGCAGACAGAATCAGGCTGATTTTTGTAGTAGTAGTTATTCTGGCAGCTCTGATAGCTATGTTCTGGCCTAACTCTGAAAAGGAGTACACATCCTTTTTAGACAGAATGTTTGGTAACATCAGACTGGGACTTGATATCAAGGGAGGTTCCAGACTTGATTATGCAATTAAACTGAATGAGGGAACGGATAAGACCATTTCAGAAGTTGCAGACGAAGTAGTTCTCGTTGTCAGACAGAGGCTGGACAATGCCGGCTACACAGAGGCTATCGTTCAGAAAGTAGCAAGTGGACAGGATATGAGGCTCAGAGTAGAGATTCCCGGAGTAGAAGATCCTGGTGTTGCCGAAAGACTTGTTGGTAAAAAGGGTAAACTCTATTTTGGAGAAATCCTTGATACGGCTGACTCGGATACGAAACCGGCGAAGAAAATCGGACTTGCCTATACGGATGCAATCTGGGTAAAGTCAAGGGAACAGGTAAACGGTGTTGACAGATGGTATCTGGTTAGAGAATACTCAAAGGTAGGCTCACAGAAACTTTATCTTGACGGTTCATCCGTTAACAACGCTACTGCTGCTCCGGATACTCAGAGAGGCGGATTCAAGATACAGCTTTCATTCAACAGCGAAGGTGCTGACGTCTTCTCAAGGATCACATCCAATTTTATCAACAAACAGGTGCCCATCGTCCTTGACGATATCGTACTCGTAGCACCGGTTGTACAGACGGCTATCAGAGATGGCAGCGCGGAAATTTCGGGAAGCTTCACGGCCGAGGAATCTATGGAAATCGCCGCTCTGATCAAGAGTGGAAATCTTCCTGCTGACCTTGAAAAACTTCAGGAAAGGACGCTTGGACCAACACTCGGCAAAGACATCATCAGGGCAAGTCTCATTGCCGGTCTTTTCGGTCTCGCAATCGTTCTTGTCTATATGATCATCACATACGGTTTACTTGGTCTTGTAGCTGATCTTGCTCTTATTTACAACTCACTTCTTCTTCTCGGCGTTATGGCTGGTGGAAGTTTTATACTTACATTACCTGGTATAGCCGGTATCATCCTTACCATCGGTACAACGGTTGATGGAAACATCATCGTTCTCGAAAGAATCAAAGAGGAAATGAGATCTGGGAAAACACCGCTCAACGCAATTGCCGGTGGCTATTCAAAATCATTCTCAACCATTTTTGATGCAAATATTACCACGATACTTGCAGCCATAGTTCTTTACTATCTTGGTACTGGTACCATAAGGGGATTTGCTACAACACTTATCATCGGTATTCTTGGCAGTATGTTTACAACGCTTGTCGTATCAAGAGTATTGCTGGACGGCATGTCTGGTTCAATTAACAACAGATGGCATAATCCTGAATCAGAGGCAGGTGTTAGCAAATGAGCAGAAGAGAGATAGATTTTACAAGTAAAAGAAAGATGTTCATCATCATTTCAGTCATCCTTGTGCTGGTATCACTGATATCGATCTTTACAAGAGGCTTCAATTTTGGTGTTGATTTTTCAGGAGGAACAGATCTTGTATTCTCATCAACGGAGGATTTGACCGTTGCTGAGTTGAGAGAAAAACTCGCCGATATAGATGCTGAATTTGGTATGGCAAAGATTTCGAGGCTCAACGATATTCAGAGTGATGAGTCAATCAAATCCAATTTCTCCGTTACCGTTCAGGAATTCTATAAGAGTGATGACAAAGATGCCCTTTTAGAAAGGCTTCCTGACGGTTTAAAGGTGGAATCATTTGATTCGGTAAGCGGATTTGCCGCTGATGAGCTCAGATCAAAATCGATATGGATTGCGATCATAGCGCTGGGTATCATCCTCGTTTACATCACATTCCGATTTAAGTTTTCATTTGGTATCGGTGCGATTATTGCACTTGCACATGATGC
>DAINPP010000025.1:0-41341 GCA_036743375.1 Thermotogae bacterium
AGGGGTTTCCATTTTTTTCCGTTCCCTACTGAGGCAAGGGGTTTCCCGATTTTTAACTTTCTACGATAAAAAAACTAATAGATAATACTCCAATAGTATACAACAAAAAAGGTAAAAATTCAAGCAATATAAACCCTTGATTTCTTAGTAGAAGTCTCTTATTCGATCGTATATCCTTACTCACAATTATAGAGACGTGTTTTAAACAAATATTATTTACAGAGCATTATAGGTTTTTTTCTGCTAGACAAAGTACCATTTTGCGATTGTACTGAAAAAATGAATATATATTTTTACAATAAAAGTTATTTGAAATATGCAAAAAAACGAATAATATTACAAAAAGAAGGCAATTGTCCCTTTTCATCAACGTGATGAGAAAAAATAGCGGCAAACTCCGGGTCAAAATCTTCATCGAAATAACCGATGGCAATCAGCGCGTTTTTTCGGGCCTCTTTCAGCTTGTATTCGTTTAATCCCAGTCTGTTTATCATAAAATCAGCGCGTTTATCGCCTCTTGAAAGGATGGTTCCATCCGCCGCATACATGAAATATTCTTCGCAGTCCTTCTGTAATGGAGAGATCATGTGTTTTTCATCGTACCAGTCTTCCTTGTGATGACCGCAGGAGTTTCCGCTCTTTCTGCTGCCGATCGTTCCGTTGCACGAGATCATTAGGTTGGAATAATCCGTCAGCAACTTCCGCTTGTTTTCCGTTTTGCAGAGTGTTTGCGGGTAATAATGTTCCAGGTGATAATTGTCTCCATCAAGTCTGCCGCAGCAGTAACAGCAAAGCCCTCTCTGTTCGCCGATCAATTGCTCTTTCAGTTCGTATTTCAATTCGACGGGAATTGAGTCATAATTTGGATAATTTCCATATCGGCGCTGGATCTTCTTCAACCACCCGGCATAATCTTTCGGTGGCTGCCGTTTCATGATATAGATCATTTCCTGAAGGTACCCCTTCGTATGAGTATCTCCGCTTTAACGAGTTCCGGATGTTGTTTGGTGAGAACGGATGAAAGAGAATCGTACAGGATCTGCGCCTGATCGTAATTTCCCGCAGCGATATGAAGGAAGAGCTGATTCAAGTCCCTGGAAATCTCTTCGTTCTCTTTTTTTGTATCCATGAACTGTTCGAGGATGTAATTGGAATCCTTTCCGAAGGTCGATTCGATCTGTTCGCAGACGACCTCGTCCTGTTCGGTTCTGAAGAATTTGAAGAGGCTTATCTCGTCTTTCAATTCCCCGAGTATCTGCGGGGAATGTGTTGTCAGAAGAAACTGCACGTTTGGAAAAGCGGTTCTCAGATTGTGAATGATATGTCTCTGCCATCTCGGATGAAGGTGTAGCTCTATTTCGTCTATCATGATGATCGCATCGGCCTCTAACGGGTTTTCCATATGCGGGTTCGCCGTATAAAGTCTTCTGACGATATCTCCGATCAGTGAGATGATAATCCGTTCACCTTCGGAAAGCTGTTCGATCGTGAAGTCCTTTCCCTTTTTTCTGAAGAGGAGCATGTCCTGTTTATAATGCCTTTTCAGGCTGATAGAGGAAATCTCGGGGAGAAAGGTACAGATCACCGTCCGGCCTTTATCAAGTTTTTTGTTTGTAAGGCCGCTTTCTTCTTCTTTTGCCAACTCGGCACAATACCACGCGAAGAATTCCCCAAAATAGGTGTTCGGATCCAGACAATTATAGTATATTTCTTCTCCAATATTAAAATCAGAAGGGTATATCCTGTTTTCATCGTTTCCACGAAGCGAGTCGAGTAGTCTGAACGCGCTGTAATATAATATCAGCGGTGTGTATGAGCCGTGATCATCAAAATTCCCGATGAAATCCCCTTTCATCAGTTCAAGCTGGACGGGATCTATTTCGTTCCGAAAGGTAACTGAGGTCTTTTTCTTCAATGATTCTGCAGGCATCAGCATCAGCTGTCCATAAGTCTCTGAAAGCTCAACGGGTTCGGAAGGGACCCGACTGATCTTAAACTCTCTCCGCGTTTTATCAAACTGTATGACACAGGCCAGTTCTGTTTGCAGGGCCTCCTGCGTCATATCCGAATCGGATAGCCTTATAGCCTTATTTTTATCCGGTACGAGCAGGTCTATGACGGGAAAGAATAACGTGGCGACGGCTTTTAAAACGGACGACTTCCCGGTGCCGTTCTCACCGAAAAAAATGGCACCGGCACCGTCAAAGTCTATTTTCAGATCTTTAATTCCCTTGTAGTTTCTGATGGATAACGTTTTCAGTTTAATCTGACATCACCCTGTTAATATGTTTTATTCTATTTCAAACCCGTTCGTGCGATTCCCTGTATGAAGTATTTCTGTACAAACATGAACAGGATAACGACCGGCAGCATAGAGAATGTGGAAGCCGCCATCAGCTGATTGTACAGTGTTCCGACTTCCGAACTGAAGTTTGCCAGTCCGACGGGAAGTGTTCTGACTTCCGGGCTCTTGGTAACGATGAGTACCCAGAGGAATGAATTCCAGCTTCCGATGAATTTCAGCAACGACCCGGTGATGATAACCGGTTTTGAAAGTGGAATCATGATCCGCCAGAGGAAACCCCATTTGGAGATTCCGTCAATCCTTCCGGCATCGTAAAGTTCATCGGGTATGGTCATGAAATGCTGTCTGAGCAGGAATATGACAAACACACTGACTGTCCACGGTACGATCAGCGCAAAGTAGGTATCAATCCATCCAAAGACCGATAAGGTGATGTAATTCGGAACGAGCAGTACTTCACCGGGAACCATCATGGTCGACAGGAACAGCATGAAGATAAAATTCTTTCCCCAGAATTTCAATTTGGCAAAGGCAAAAGCGGCCATTGAAGCAAACAGAATATCCAGTACCGTTGTGATGAGTGCGATAAAGACGGTGTTGAAATAATAATTACCAAAGTATTTTCCAAGCTGCCAGGCATTGACATAGTTTTGGAAGACGTTCTTGAAGACTTCTCCAAAGGTGAATTCCGTCTTCATCGTCTGCGTTTCGTCCCAGAACCAAACGGGATGTACCCCATCAAGCGCGATTTCTATCGATCTGAGGTTCTTGTAACTCACCGTTTTAACGAATGATGGCGCCTCAATGATCTCCATTCTGTAATAAATATCCGAGAACAGCGATGTGTAGTATTGTGAAAATTCTTCAAATTCGATCTTTTCCGCAAGAATTCGGTTGGATGTTCCGGAATCGTTTGTGATGGCATCCAATGAATTCAGAACAATGCGATATTCGGCCGTCAACTGATTTTTCACATCCTGGGAAAGTGTGGAGTCAGATAGGGCCTTCTCTATGGAGTCACCTTTTAAAAGGACGGACTTTATCGAGTGGTTCAGGTTGGCATCATCCTCGGTATGACCGTTTACCAGAGCGGCAAATTTCACCAGCTCGGTGTTTAACACGGTAAATTCTTCATTGGAAAGATGATAAGGCTCAAAATTGCTGTCGAACCGGTTGTCCAGTTCGGTATAAACTCGGTTGGTACTGTTGATCATATCATTATCGATGATCGATTTGACCAGTGCGATGGTCTGATCGGAGTAGGAAGAGGCATCGAGAGCGGCCTTTAAATCTTTAACAATTTCTTCCTGTTCTCTGAATTTGAATCGGATAACCGGTGCTTCCGCCTTTTTATTCTGTGCCCCGTTGTAGAAGTCATAAACGTTCAACCCGAGGTTCACCAGGTTCATATTCTGAAGCAGCGGTACGGTAATATTTTTTTCGGTCAGTCTGAGAACGGCCCAGTCTGCACTCTCTACAGGTGCTTCGAGGTTGATGAAGAGTTCATCGGCTTTTCCTTTCAGCGCTTGGATCTCGTCATAAGTCAGGACCGGTTCACCCTTTGAAAAATCATCGAGATACAGGTTGAACTTCCCGAATTTCGTGTTGATGGAACCGATTAATTCGGAGACATAGGCTTTTACAGCCTCTTTCTCATTTTTTGCCTCTTCACTGTCATCTTCCATGACGATGAGTGATTTGTGATCGATGATTTTTTCACCGTTCTTGTCGATATAGGCGGCAATCTTTTCTCCGGTCGTCCGGAAGGCCTTGACCAGTTCTTTTCTGGTGATGGGACTTTCACGGTTGTAATACAGGTAATTCATCAGAGAATTGATCCTCGACATGGGGTCCTCAATCATCGCCATATTCGAATAGGTCTCTGAAATTTCATCCGGGAGAACGATTTCATCGGAAAACAGAGCTGCAAGTTGGTTCAACTGTTCATCAGAGATATTCTCCGCATATTCCACATAACCCTTGTCCGGGCTGAGACTGATCGTCATCACCCCGCGATACGGTGGATCATCTTCGATTGTATAAACAAGTGGACTCTGTGTGGCCGTCTGCGCCTTGATAATCTTGTCGAGGTTAAAAAACTCCTCTATCGTCATGGCGGAAAAATCTATGGCAATCCCACCGGATCTGACGAGCTCCAGATTGGTATCACTTTCGTTGCTGAATGAACTGCTGATCCATTTCGGTGGCCAGGATTCCACTTCACTGTCCAGTTTAAAGGATGTCATAATCATCCAGGCAAAAGGCATTATCATGACTGCAACACCTATAAATACGATTACGTATATGATTGTCTTTAGAATTGGATTTTTCATGTCTCTCCCACCTTATGAAGTGTAACTGACTCGTTTTTTTCCCGCTCTGAACTGGAAGAAAGTCAGCACGAGGATGATCATGAACAATACATAGGCTGCAGCACTCGCTTCCCCCATCCTCTGATCCTTGTAGAATTTGTTGAATATGTAATAAACCATCGTCATCCCGCTGTTGTTGTAAGGTCCCGGTAGTTCATGATAGAGAACGAATATCTGTGTAAAGACCTTAAAGTTGCCGATGATCGAGACGATCAACACGAAGAAGGTAGTCGGTGACAGCAGCGGCCAGGTGATATGTCTGAACTGCTGGAGTCTCGATGCCCCATCGACTTCTGCGGCCTCGTAATAGAATCTGTCGATGGACTGTAGGCCGGCGAGGAAGATAATGGCGTTGTAGCCGACATTCTTCCATACGGCGATGATGGCAATCGTTGGAATCGTCCACACTTCATTTGTCAGCCAGGGAATTTTTCCCCCACCAAATACCGAAATAAAGTAATTCAGGAGACCGTAGGTATCGTTGAAAATCCATTGCCAGACGAGTGAGATGGCAACGGCCGAAGTGATATAGGGGATAAAGAATGCCGTTCGGTAAAAGGTTTTTCCCCTGAGCGGAAGATTCAACAACATGGCAACCCCAAGCGAGAGCAGGATACCTGTCGGCGTTGTCAGGATAACATAATAGAGGGTATTGTAAATGGCCTTGATAAATACGGATGATTCTTTTGCGATCTGGAGATAATCAAAGAGTTCAAAACGGACACCGCTTAATAACTTGAGTCCGACATAGATGATGATTCCGAGAATGAGAGAGGTCCACATTCCGGTACTTTCAATATCCGGAATTCTCTTTTTAAGCCGTATGAGAAAGGCAATTCCCCCAACTGCAACGAGCGCAAGCAGCCACTGGAGTTCAAGTGAGGCACTGACCCATGTGGCAACGAACAATGCGGCGGCAATCAATGAATAATGGACCTGTCGTTTCCTGAAGACATCGAGACGCCTGTCACCGAAATGCTTCCTCGAAAGCATGATTCCGCTGATCACCTTGATGATACAAAGTGCTGCAACGATATAGGCAACGGAATAGATGACGGCCGTCCAGACCGAATACGGCAGGGGCATATCCATTTCAAACAGCTTGGCGTAGTTGGCAAAGCCGTTGAAGTATGGGTTTTTCTGGTTGGCAAAGTCCCATTTGAAAAAACTGAGGACAAATGAATAACCTATCGGCCAGAACACAAAAATTCCGAGGATCACAAAGGATGGGAGAAGGAACAGATAAGCCTGAAGGGTTTCCTTTATTGATTTTTTGTTTATCTGCATGTTATCACTTGCGGTTCTTTCTGATCTTGTGAATCCCCTGTTTCAGCATGGGAGAGATCGTGTTGAGGACTTCAATGATAATATGTTTCTTGCTGGGCAGGTTTATAACGAGTGTCTGGCGGAATAAACCACACTTCCCACGATTGAGGATAGAATAGGCTCCCTTTTCCATCAAAGAATACATGATGGCCCCCTCCAGTCCGGGAAGTCGCTTGTCAATAAGATCTCCTGTTGCTTCAGGTACGATATCGTCATGATCCATGCCAATTCCGCCAAAAGTGAAAATGACATCGTAATCCTCCATGAAGAGCTTGAAAAGCACTTCTTTGAAAGAATCGATATCACGTTTCGCATTTATCGTCTTTTTCAGGATAAATCCGTCGTCACTCATTATTTCTTTTATTTCATCAAGCATGGTTTCGTCCATATCCCCTGTCTGGACAAAAGCGATGGAATGTTTGTCGAATTCAATCAACAGCATCCCCTCCTTCATTGATATATTTTTTTAATTTATCGTCTATGAAGCCGATAGTTGTTTCAACATCCTTTATCAGTAACGGTATGGTATCGTTCAGCAGCACTTCTATCAATTTTTTGTGCAGAACATCCTCGTCGGAATACGCCATCGTGACAAATCCGACGATATTATTTTCATCGTAAAAAGTTGACAGCTGCTTGACCTTTCTCTCGGCATTTTTTATCTCTTTTCCGAGAAAGGCGGCACAGTTTAAGATGGTTTCTTCAAAAAGTTCTAATGCTTTCGCATTGATTATCCTTACAAAGTACAGAAGTTCCTTTACTTTATCCATCGTAAGATCCTCAATTACAAAGGCTTTTTCTACTTTTGAAACAGAATAATGCGATATTTCAAAACGCTCGGAAATACATTTTGCAACCCGTGAAAAGATCATGTTGTAAAGGTATTTCTTCGTCATTTTTAAATCATCATCGTCATCCGCTACAACGAGATCGAGAAAAAACCTCGGGTTGGTTCCCAGCCATAATTCAAGACCTTCTATTCCGACATTCGGGACAATGTAATGATTGTTATCCGCTTCGTAAACACTACTCTCAACGGCAATATAATTGATCAGAAGCGCATTGTATTTAATATGTTCGGTTTCTTCCTTTGAAAAAAGACATCTGATTCCGAAGAGATCGAGTTCCATCTCATCGATCCTTTCTTCCGAATCGGAGGCCATACCGAGAACGTAGATGTTATATCCCGTAAAAAAATTGATGTCTTCTATAACATCTCCGATGCTTCCGGTCTCCGTAGCAATGATGGTATTCGTCTCCAGTATGCTTTCGGTAGCTATCCGTTTCAACGATTCGGGAATACTGGTTTCAAGTGTGCTTTCCGAGGAAAATGAAAAAGTAACACTCTTCATATCGAGGAACATGATCATGGTTGTACCGCCATTTTTTTCCTCTACCGCAATATGAACGGACGGCGCACTCGAAATAAAAGAAGTCGAATAATTGAATCTTTTATCAAATATGGAATAAACGACCGTGGTATTTTTTTCCACAAGTTCTGACAGATCTATTACGCTAAGCATTTCCTTCAGAGCCGTTCCCTTGATAAAAATCCTGATCACCCCAGACTTTCGACTATAACGCCCGCTATAGTATAATCCCCATCATGACTGAGGGAAAGATGAACGGAACATTTTCGTTTGAAATAAAATAGAAGCTGCTCTTCCGATACGATCAACCGGGGTTTTCCCAGCTCATCCTTTACTATTTCTATGGAGGACAGCTCAAAGTCCCTTACACCTCTTCCCGTTGCCTTATAAAATGCCTCCCGCGCACAAAAACGTCCTGAAAAGAATTCTTTTTTTCTTTTCAGAACCGTTAGGGTGTCAAAATATCTCTTTTCATTCTCCGAAAGCACCTTTTCACTCAACCGCTCAAGCTTTTTTTCATCAAGCCTCTTCATATCCATGATGTCAAGCCCATAACCCAGTATCATCAGCCGTTCAACATCCTTTAAAGCATCCTGAAATAACGGCAGCCCTCCGACACGGGACATATCTCACATTTTGGTCCCCGCGGATTACAGACGGCCTTACCGAATTCTACCATTGCCCCGTTCAAAGGACCCCATAGCTCTTCCGGAAGAATTTTCATCAGGGCAAATTCACTTTCCTGAGGTGTTTTGGTATCAATCCAGCCGAGTCGGTTGGAAATCCTGTGAACATGTGTATCAACTGCCATTGCCGGTATTCCGAATGACACCCATAAGACGATATCGGCTGTCTTTCTCCCCACACCCGGAAGTGCCGTCAGCTTCTCTAAGCCATCGGGAACCCTTCCACCGTATTCATCGCAGAGGATCTTTGAAGTCTTCACGATATTAGCGGCCTTCTGCCTGAACAGACCGGCAGGTTTTATCCGGTCATAAAGCTCTTCAGGCACCTTTTTCGCTATATCCGAAACCGTCCAGCCATCGACGAAAAGGTTGGCAGCCGCTATCTCTGTGTTTTCGTCCTTCGACCTCTGACTCAATATCGTAGAGATCAGTACGAAATACGGATCCTTATTATGATGAACCTTGGGGAAGCTGTTTATGATAATCTGTGCTGTCTTCACAAAATCAGCAGACAACATTTATCCTTTGAGCGCTTCCGCACCGTTGACGATTTCTATTATTTCATTTGTAATAGAAGCCTGTCTGGCTTTGTTGTAATCGAGTGTAAATTTCTCGATGAGATTTTCTGCGTTTTCGGTTGCATTTCGCATCGCATTCTGTCTGGAATACAGTTCACTCACCTGTGCCTCAAGCAATAGATTCATGAGATGTGAGGAGAGGTAGAGTGGTATGGCGGAATCCAGAACCTGTGATGCGTCCGGCTCGAATTCGTATTCAATTCGGTAATTCTTTTCGGAATTGCCTTCAGTCGGCAATATCGGAAGCAGATCCAGTGTTCTCGGCTTCTGCAGCAGAGAACTGTGGAATTTGCTGTAAACGATCTTGAACGAATCCGCCTTTTCCTCTTCAAGAAGCGTGAGAATCTGGTTGACAAGCATTTCTGCCGTAGCAAAATTCGGCTTATCGTAAAACCGGTCTTCCCCGTAAAGTATCTTCTTCTGACGGTATCTAAAATTGCCAAGACCCTTTGTACCGATCACCATGTACCCCGCGAATTTGTCTTTCAGTTTATCGGCCTCTTCCTCGGCTGCCCGGATAAGATCCAGGTTGTATGCCCCAGCAAGTCCCATGTCGGAACTTATGAGAAAGACGACCGTCTTTTCGTAAACCTTGCCGGGACTGAACAGCAGAGGATGATCCTCGCTGTTCAAACCGGACATACAATCCTTTACTATCTCATCAACTTTCTGGACATAAGATGAAAAAGCATGCCAATTTCTGAAAGCCTTGTTTACCTTCGCGGTCGCAACCATTTCCATTGCATGAGTGATATGCTCAGTGGAACGTGTTGATTCTATTCTTCTCTTAATAGCTCTCAGTTTACCGCGACCCAATCAGATCACCTCTATGCTGTGAAAGTTTCCTTGAACTTGTTGATAGCCGTTTTCAACTCACCCTTCAGTTGATCCGACATCTTTCCTTCACTGACGATTCTCTTGAGTATTTCGCCATGCTGTGTTCTGAATGTTCTCAGCAGTTCTTCCTCAAATTTACCGATCTTTTCCGTGTCGATGCTGTCAAGGAATCCTTCTACCCCTGCAAATAACACGACAACCTGTTCTTCAACCGGCATCGGTGAGAACTGTTTCTGCTTCAGCACTTCCATCAGCTTTTCTCCTCTGAGCAGCTGATTTCTGGTTGCCTCGTCAAGCTCACTGGCAAACTGGGAGAACGATTCTAGTTCTCTGAACTGTGCGAGATCGATACGAAGGGTACCCGCCGTCTGTTTCATCGCTTTGATCTGTGCGGCACCACCAACTCGGGATACGGAAAGCCCGATGTTGATAGCCGGTCTGAAACCGGAATAGAACAAGCCGGATTCAAGATAGATCTGACCGTCCGTGATGGAGATAACGTTGGTCGGGATGTATGCGGACATATCGTTTGCCTGTGTTTCTATGATCGGCAGAGCCGTCAGGGACCCGCCTCCGAGATTATCGTTCATCCTCGCGGCCCTTTCAAGCAGACGGGAATGAAGGTAGAAAACATCTCCTGGATAGGCTTCTCGACCCGGTGGCCTTCTGAGCAGCAGGGAAAGTTCTCGGTAAGCCGCCGCATGCTTTGTGAGGTCATCGTAAACCACCAACGCGTTTTCCCCGTTGTGCATGAAGTATTCTCCGATGGAGCAACCGGCATAGGGGGCAATATACAGCATTGAAGCCGGATCTGAAGCCGCAGCGAGTACGACGGTCGTATATTCCATGGCCCCATGCTGTTCGAGCTGATTAACGATTCTTGCCACACCGGCAGCCTTCTGTCCGACGGCTACATAAACACAATACACACCCTTCCCCTTCTGATTGATGATGGTATCAAGGGCTATCTGTGTCTTACCGGTCTGTCTGTCGCCGATGATCAATTCCCTCTGTCCCCTTCCGATAGGGATCATGGAGTCGACGGACTTCAGTCCGGTCTGAAGCGGCGTGTCAACCGGTTGTCTTTCGATGACACCGGGCGCCTTGACTTCAATTTCTCTTGTCTGTCCGGTTTTTATGGTGCCTTTTCCGTCAAGTGGCTGTCCGAGCGGGTTGACCACCCTTCCGAGCAGCTCTTTCCCTACTGGGATGGATATGATCTGTCCCGTTCTTTTAACGATACTGCCTTCTCTGATGTTGGCGAATTCTCCAAGTGCAACAACACCGACGGTATCTTCTTCAAGGTTCAGTGCAATACCCGGAGTTCCGTTTTCAAACTCCACGATTTCATTTGCCTTGACCTTTTTTAAACCGTAAACGGAGGCTATGGCATCACCGACCTGGACAACACGTCCGGTTTCTTCAAGGTTTGCCTTCTTTTCATAACCTTCGATACGTTCTTTTAAAATTTTCGTTATTTCATCTGGTGAGATTCTCAAGCGTTTCACCGCCCCTCTGAAATCATCTGTTTTGAAAGTCTTCTGATCTGTCCTTCTATGGAAAGGTCAAGTTCCTGGTCGTCTACAAATATCTTGATACCGCCTATCAAAGCCATATCCCTTTCGACTTCTATCTCAACCGGTTTTCCGAGAAGTTCCTTCAGCTTTCCTTCTATTTTCTGCCTGTCTTCCTCATTGATTTCCATGGCACTCAACACGATGGCCTTGGAAATTCTCTTCCTCGCATAAGCGAGGCTTTCAAACGTCTTGTAAAGTGTTTCAAGAATTCCCTCACGATTCTTATCTACGGTTACTTCGATAAAGGAATTCAAATCTTTGATATCTATCCCGGAATCGATCAGGATATCCTTGATAAGAGCCGTTTTCTGCGCATCCGTCGTATTCGGTTCAAAGAGCATATCCTTGAACTGGTCATATCCGAAGGCTGAGGCAATCAGTTTCAGCCCCCTCAGTACTTCAGGAACCTGTGAATCCTCACAGGTTTCAAGAAGAGCTCCTGCATAAGATCTCATTAGTGAAGGTGAGTATCTCTTCAAGAGTAGTCATCCCTTCCCGCTTCATTCAGCATCTTATACAAAAATTCTCTCTGCGCTTTCTCATCAAGCTTTTTTTCTATGATTCTTGAAGCCATCAAAACCGCGAGTGAAACGGCCTCTTTCTTCAGTTCTTCGACCGCTTCCTTTTTCATTGATTCCACTTCTTCCGCTGCTGATTTCAACGTTCTTTCGGCCTGTTCCTTGGCCTTTTCCTTTTCCTCTCTTGTGTAGGCATCGACAGCCTTGTGAGCGTTGTCGATTATCTCTTCGGCCTGTCCCTGTGCCTTTGTGAGCTGTGCTTCAGCCTGCTGCTTCATTTCAAGTGCCTGTTCCTTTATCTTTTCAGCCTTTTCCAGTTCTTCCTTTATCTTGTTCTGCCTCTGAGATGTCATATTCAGATAAGGCTTGTACAGAAACTTGTAAAGGAAAAAGGCAAGAAGTATAAACTGGAGCAGCATTACAAGAGATGTTAAATTAATTTCAAGCAACTCCATGTCAGTTCACCCCCTTTTCATTAAGGAGCCTTTGTTCTTTAAGCAAATAAGATGATAAATGCAATCAGCAATGAATAAAGACCTGTTGATTCGGATACAGCCATAGCAAGGAGCATTCGAGTAACAAGACTACCGGCCATTTCTGGCTGTCTTGCCATAGCGTCCATTGCATGAGCACCTACATTACCTTCACCGATAGCCGGTCCAATAGCACCGATTCCCATACATAAACCCGCTCCGATGTACTTTGCTGCTGTCATGATTGCGTCTTCCATAAAGTTTGACCTCCTTGAGTATCATTATAGTTTTTATTCAATCTGCCCTGCTATATAGGCGATGGTCAGCATAGAGAAAACCATGGCCTGTATTATTCCTATAAACATTCCGAAAAATCCCCATAAAGCGACCGGCATGATGAGATACTTGACCATGTAGCTCAGGATGAGGACGAGGATTCCACCACCGTAGATGTTACCGAAAAGCCTGAGTGAATGGGAGATCGGTTTGGCAATCTCCCCAACGAGGTTCATCGGGAACATGATGGGGGTCGGTTCGAAAAAGCTCTTAAGAAAAGCCTTCAGCCCTTTTACCTTTATCGCAAAGGCGTAGCTGATCAGCAATGTCATTATGGCATATGTCGCATTCGTATTCAAATCGGATGTTGGGGTATACCACGTGTCAAGAAACAAGGTGAAATGGGGCTTCCCGTTGATGACCGAGACGTTTAAGCCCGGAATTCCGCTTATGACGTTGGAGACGGCTATGAAGATGAATAGAGTCGTCGAGATGATAAATACCGGTTTGACATATTCCTTAACGGTGATAGAATCTTCTACCGTCGTATGCATATAATCAAGGAACATCTCTACGCCGGCCTGCCGTTTGTCCGGAATCATCGAATATTTTTTTCCGATGCTTCTCGCAAACAGGATGACACCGAGGACGATGGCACCGCCTATGATGACCGTCAACCAGTTTATTCGGGTGAAAAATCCGGCCTGATCACCGAAGGTATAGATCCATTTCGTACCGATACCCATCTCTTTCAACTGATCCATTCCGCCAATGTTTGGAAGGGCAAAAAACCATACCACTACAATTGCCAGTAAAAGCAATCCTACAAAAATCTTTTCACCTTTGCTTAAGCTCAAAAAAATCCCTCCCTGAATCAGATTTCTCTTGTTTTGTAAGCAATGAAATATATGATGATCCTGATCATGAAAAGTGAATAAAAAGTACCCACGAGTGAGTAAATGGAAATAAATCCACTCAGACATAGGAACACGGCCCATGACAGGTATCTGAGGAAAAAGGCTCTCGGTACTTTCTGATTAGTTGAACTACTCAGTAAAGAGAGATATTTCTTCCTCTCTTCTGCAAAACTCCAGAGATAAAAAAAGGACGCCGCACTTCCCAGAGACAAACCGTAGCAAAACTCAAATGCATCCAGTAATAATGCAGGAATTACAGCAATTCCATTCAACAATATAATACCACAAATGAATACTTTCACAAAAGTTCTGAACGAATCATCATGCTTTTTTCTGATACGTTTTTTAGTGTTCCTGATTATCTTCAGTTTTCTTTTTTTCTTCATATAGTCTGGATTCTTTCAAAATTTCCTTTATCCCGTTGTAAATGCCCGAAATCATGCCGAAAAACAGAAAGAGGATGAACAGAATCTTGTTGTTAAACGTCCATTTGTCGAGATAATAACCCATCAACCCGGCAACGGCCATATTGGCAAATACGGTAAAGCCAAAGTACGGGATGAGATTCATCTTCTTCAGTTCATTCGGGATGTTTATTTTTTCTTTTGCAGTTTTATTCATTCACGCATGACCATGTTGACTTCAAAGTTGTGATTGTCTATCTTTGCCGGTATTTTCAGGATGACACCTTCTACGTTGACCTGTATTTCCTTTCCGAGAATGACGGAAGGTGGTGTGATATCGATCGGTTTCCCAATCTGTTCCAAGTTCATGGCAATATTTCCCGAAACCATATTTCCAAGTTCACCGATGGCACTCATGGCCAGTTCATCGAGTTTGTCATAAGGCATGCCCATCATTTTACTGACGATGTCCAATCCGAGTTCCGAGCTGAATCCGTATACGAGGTTTCCGGAGAGATTTCCATTGTATCCGACTACTGTAACCAGATCATATCCCTTTGCAAGCTCTTTTGAGATTTTCGGCTTATCCATTTCCACTTTCGTGTTTAACATTTCGTTAAAGACCTTCACCATACTTCTGAGCATGGCATTTACTACTTTTACGTCCATACGCCTACACCTCCGTTGTTTTTTCTCTGTACTGTATAGCTTCAGCGAGTTGCTGTATACCGATCTCTTTTCTGCCGTCAATATCGCTGATCGTTCGGGCCACCTTGAGAATCTTGTTGATTCCCCTTCCTGTGAGTTTAAAACGGTCTACCGCCTGTTCGAGGATCTTTTCCGATTGAGGATCCAGTCTGCAGAACCGTTTGATCAGTCTCTGATTCATCGAAGCGTTTCTCAGCGCACTCTTTCTATCCAATTCATTAAAGCGTTTTTTCTGAATTTCTATGGCCCTGTTGACTCTTAAACGGATATCAGCCGAAGATTCTTCTGCCGAGCTGTTGTTGTATTCCCTGTAACTCATGCGTGGAACGTCGATGATCATGTCGATCCTGTCCAGAATAGGACCGGATAGCTTTTTGTTATAACGCATAATCTCCCTCGGCGAACAAGTGCATTCCCTCTGAGGATCGCCGTAATTTCCACACGGACAGGGATTCTGTGCGGCTATCAGTGAGAAATTTGCCGGGTAGACGACGGAGAGTTTTGCCCTCGAGATATTGACGATAGAATCTTCCATTGGTTGTCTCATTGATTCTATCACATCTTTTGAGAATTCAGGAAATTCATCCAGAAAAAGAACTCCGTTGTGGGCCAGTGAAACCTCTCCCGGGTGTGCATCCGTCCCTCCGCCGATCATCGCGGCGCGTGAAGCCGAGTGATGCGGTGCCCGAAACGGACGTGTCCGCCTGAGGGTTGCCTCATTTAGTATACCGCAGATACTGTATATCGAAACGGTTTCAAGGAATTCCTCTTCGGAAAGAGGTGGCAGGATAGTGGGGATTCTTCGTGCAAGCATGGTCTTTCCGGAGCCGGGAGGGCCCTTCATCAAAAGGTTGTGTCCGCCGGCAGCGGCGAGTTCCAGGGCTCTTTTTGCTTGATGTTGACCCCTGATCTCGGAAAAATTGATCTCTTTTGAATAGCTTTCACGTTCAAACGATGCCTCCGGTCTTTCGAGTGGGACCGCATCGTTCAAAAACCCGATGAGTTCTCTGATATTCTTTACCGTCAAGATGTTCAATCCTTTGACAAGAGAGGCTTCTTCTGCATTTTCGGCGGGAATGATGATGACGGTCTCCTTTGTGACCTGGCGGGTTTTCTTTTCGATTTCAACGGACAGGGCAATCAGGATTGGTAATAGTCCACGGACTTTTCTGATCTTTCCGTCAAGGCTCATCTCCCCGAAAAAAAAACTGTTCTTCACCTTGTCCGGGTCAATCATCCCGGAGCAACAAAGAAGAGAGACCGCCATCGGAAGATCGAGGGCGGTTCCTTCTTTTTTTAAGTCGCCCGGAGCGAGGTTGATCACCATCTTGCCCTTTGGCATGGGATAACCGTTACTCTTGATGGCGCTCTTTATTCTCTTTTTACTTTCCTTGATGCTGGTATCTCCAAGCCCGACAATATCTATATCATGCAGAACGGCCTGCCTGTCGACAAAAGATTCTACAATGACGGTGTGAGCTTCGAGTCCGAGCAGGACGGCACTTTGGAGTTTTGCGAATTTTCCCATTCTTCAACTCTTTTCAAAAACAGTTTATGGATTCTGAAATCTCCCGTCAGTTCCGGATGAAAAGAACAGGCAAGAATGTTATCCTGTCTGACCATCACGATCTGATCCTTATGCCAAGCCAGTATTTCCATTTCAGCGCTCATCTTCGTGATGATTGGCGCTCTGATAAAAACAGCGTTGAAGTCTTCGTCAAATCCCTTGATAGAAAAGGGTTCTTCAAATGAATCTATCTGTCGACCAAAGGCGTTTCTCATGACGGTTGCATCGAGAATTCTCAGAGTCGGCTGCTGTGGATAATTATCAACACCGGATGAAAGTAGAATCATTCCGGCACAAGTAGCCAGAACCGGCATCTTTCTCTCCTTTATCCAGTATTGCATCGGCTCCGTCATATGCATGAAACGAAGTAGTTTTATCATCGCCGTACTCTCGCCACCGGGCATCAGGAGTCCTGAAATCATCTCCAGCTGTTCCGGTCTCTTAACACGTATCGTCCGAACACCGAGATCATGCATCACGGCTTCATGTTCTTCTATAGCTCCCTGCATGGCAAGGATTCCCACGGGTTTCTCAGGGATGAAGGTTGATTTCATTACCAGCCTCTTTCCTGAAGGTTTACATCGAGTTCTTCGATAGAAAGCCCGGGCATCGCTTCTCCGATATCTTCGCTGATCTTTGCAAGCATTTCCGGGTCGTCCCAGTGAAGAACGGCCTGTACGATAGCCTTAGCCATCTTTGGCGGTTCCTTTGATTTGAAGATTCCCGAACCGACAAATACCCCGTCGACTCCGAGCATCATCATGAGTGCCGCATCGGCAGGCGTTGCAACGCCACCGGCCGCAAAATTGACGACGGGCAGTTTTCCCTGTTCCTTCACCATTCTGACGAGTTCGATGGAGGCACCATTTTCCTTTGCAAATGTACACAGTTCATCATCAGGCATATTCCTGAGTCTTCTGACATCATCCAACACACATCTGGCATGTCTGACGGCTTCTACGATATTTCCTGTTCCGGCCTCTCCCTTTGTTCTGACCATTGCAGCCCCTTCACTGATTCTTCTGAGGGCTTCACCGATGTTTCTACAACCGCAGACGAAAGGAACTTTATAATCGAATTTGTTGATATGGAATCTGTCATCAGCCGGTGTGAGTACTTCGGATTCATCGATGAAGTCTACTCCGAGACTTTCGAGAATTCTTGCTTCGGCGAGATGTCCGATCCTGCACTTGGCCATCACCGGAATACTGACGGTTTTCATGATCTCTTTGATCACTGAGATCTTTGCCATTCTGGCGACGCCGCCGGCCTTTCTGATATCCGAAGGGACCATGTCCAGAGCCATTACTGCAACAGCCCCCGCCTCTTCGGCTACCTTTGCCTCTTCAGCCGTCGTAACGTCCATGATAACCCCATTTTTAAACATGTCGGCGAACCCGGTTTTAACGAGTTCCGTACCTCTTTTTTCCATTGTATCTCTCCTTATCTATCGGTATATTTTCATATCATATGAACCTTTTCAAGCCTGGAATGATCTCCCATACTCCTGCCGACTTTTGCACATGGTTTACCGTTGACCTGAACGATATCGGCGGTGAAGTCAATCTTCTGCTTCAAGAGTGAAGAACCCACCCCGTAGATATCAACGGGGACTTCAAGCGTTTCGAAAAGCTTGATCCTTTTTGCGTTGAAACCACCTGAGGCGACGATTTTCAAATCTTTTGCCCCTATGCGGTCAAATTCCCTTCTCGCTCTCCATACAAGCTCTGGACAGACACCGAGGGAGTTCGAATCCTGAGGAATAACGGATTTATCCCTGAGTGTACCGGATGTATCAAACCTGACGGCGTAGATCTTACCCTTTCCCTCACCGATGAGTTCACTGAGATCCGATTCACATTCAACATACGGCTGATGGTATTTTTTTTCATACATATCGCTGAGGACCTTCTTCGATGTACCGATGACATCGTTATCCCAGTCGACCAAGACCATCCGGTTGACATCCGATGAGATATGTTTGTCAAATTCCTCGGCCGCTTTGACCGTGTCTCCGCCCATGGCGGCGATCAGTGAATGAGGGATGGTTCCCAGTCCCTCTGCACCCCAGTAATCGGCGTTGGCATCGGTAGAGACGCCAAGTGCCCCGGCCTTCAGCGCGGCATAACCGTCTGTGGCCTGTACCCAGTGATGATCGAATCTCGCACTGAAGAAGAGGATCGGTTTACCCTTTGCGGCACTGACCACTTCTTTTGTTGCCGTAGCCGTACTGGAGGCTCTTGAAATGACCCCGAGCAGAACGTTTTCAAGGTAACCAAAATAATTCGGATCTCCTTCGATTGTCATGATGATTTCTTTATCCTTTGCCATATCCCCATCGTTCAGGGACTTGACCTGTATATCATTCCATTTGTCGATCCAAAGGGCATTCAACTGTTCTCTGAGATCCCATTTATTTCTGAAAGCCGTTTCGGTCTTCAGTCGATTGAGATCGTAAGCTGCCGCCTGCAATTCATATTCGATATCCAGAATCTTTTTAAACAGTTCATCCGCCTTGTCCACATCCCTGTAATATCCCGTACAGGTTCTCAATATGGCAACGGCTTCGTTGATTCCAACGACACAGGCATCCTTGCGTGGAAAAAACTGATAAAGCACATGTGGCTTGTGGTTTGACTTTCTCAGGACCTCTACAAATCTCGTAAAATACTTGTCCGAATAATAGCCAGCCCTGATTCTGTCTATCGGGATCTTGAATTTTCTTGGATCAAAATTATTTTCGAGCACTGTTTTACTCCTTTATGCAGCCTTTTTCATATATCTTTCAAGGCCCTGTCTTAAAATTTCGCATGCCTGAAGAAGTCTCTTTTCCTCCAGTACATAGGCGATTCTTATCTCCTGCTCACCTTTTCCCGGTGTTCCGTAGAAACCATCAAGCGGTGCAACCATTGTCGTTGTGCCATCAATATCGAAATCGGTGAGCATCCATTTTACAAACTTCTCACTGTTGTCTATAGGAAGTTTGACGGCGAGGTAGAAGGCACCCTTTGGTTCTTTGAAATAAAGTCCTTCCACTTTTGAAAGCTCATTGTATACGATATCTCTTCTTCTCTGATATTCATCCCTTATTCCATCGAGATAGGTAGAACCCAGTTCAAGGAAGCCAAGTGATCCAAGCTGTGCGATCATTGGTGGGCACAGTCTCGCCTGAGCCATCTTCATGACATGGTTAAACAATTCTTTGCTTTTTGTGGCAAACAGTCCGACCCTTGCACCACAGGCACTGTATCTCTTGGAAACACTGTCTATCAGAATGAGTCGGTCGTGATAGGCTTCAAACTCCATTGCGCTGAACGGTTTTAATCCGTCAAAGGTGAATTCCCTGTACACTTCGTCCGCTATGACGTAGAGATCGTGTTTTCTCGCGAATTCGAGTATCCTGAGTACGTCTTCCTTCGGATAAACGGCTCCGGTCGGGTTACACGGGTTTGAAAAGATGATGGCTTTCGTCTTATCGGTTATCTTTGAATCATATTCGGAGAGATCAGGGACCATATAACCGGCTTCCGGATCGGCAGAGACCGGCAGCAGATTCAGGTTCAGCATTCCGGCAAAACTTCTGTAATTTGCGTAGAACGGTTCGATGACGACTATTTCATCTCCCGGATCGGCTACGGCACCCATCGCAAAGATGATGGCCTCGCTTCCCCCGTTTGTGATGATGATCTCTTCTGGCGTGATGTTACAGTTCCATTTTTCATAATACTTGGAAAACGCCTTTCTGAGTTCGATGATACCCGCTGAATGTGAATAGGGAACGACCTTGCCCGCGTTTTTTTCTATAGAAGCAAAGAATTCCCTCGGTGTTTCGATGTCAGGCTGTCCGATGTTAAGGTGCAGGACCTCTTTACCACTTGCTTTCGCCTGTTCCGCAAATGGAATAAGCCTCCTGATTGGTGAAGACTGCATTTTTTCGATTCTGTTTGAAAATTCCATGAATAAACCTCCCCCGGCATTCAAAATTCTATCTTTAACTTGTGGATAGTATACAATATTTTCCCGTTTTTTTCGTAATTTCTTGTTGTCATTTTATGATAAAATAATTAAGCGTACTCTTTCATCAAATTGTTTTAATTGCGGAGGTGAAAAATGATTCAATCTGTTAAAATGAATAACTTTGGACCTCTTAGAGATTTTGAATATAATAATTTTGCAAATATTAATCTGATTATCGGTGAAAATGGTAGCGGGAAGACCTTTCTCCTTAAAGCGTTGTACACGGCAATAAAAACACTTGAAATGTATAGAAGAGGTGATGATACCAAGGAAATTTCTGAAATTTTGCGGGAAAAACTGAGATGGACATTTCAGGCAGATGAGATTGGTGATTTGGTTACTAAACGGACGGGAGAAAATAATTCTTTGGCATTCCGTATGGTATCGGATGAAAAATTATTCTATTACACGTTTGGTAAGGATACAAAGAAAAATATCAAGGAGATCGATAATGAAACTGATTTGAGAGAGGACAACTCTATTTTTCTTCCCGCTAAAGAGGTATTATCCCTGTATAACGTTATCTTGATATCAAGAGATACGAATCAGATGTTTGGATTTGATGATACTTATTATGACCTTGCAAGGGCTATTAGACCTTTGCCGGTAAAAGGGAAGAATTATAAAAGTTTTTCTGATGCACGAAAAGCCCTCTATAATCTCGTGGGAGGGAAGGTCCTGTTTGATGATGCAATGAAAAAATGGCGGTTTAGGAAAGAGATTTTTGAAGCCGGTAAAAGAAAACCTCTGATGTTTTCTATAGGTGTAACTGCAGAGGGAATAAAGAAGATATCTATCCTTGATACACTGTTATCGAACAGATATTTAAATAAAGCATCCATCATCTTTATAGATGAACCAGAAGCGGCATTACATCCAGAAGCCATCTCAAGATATATGGAAATACTCTTCAATTTAGCTCAAGATGGTGTACAAATATTCATTGCCAGCCATTCTTATTTTGTAATTAAAAAACTTTATCTTCTATCAAAAAAGAATAACCGTTCTATACCGACGATAGGACTTAGCGAAAGTAGTGATCAAATAACCTTTGATGATTTGTTGGAGGGCATGCCTGAAAATTCTATCGTTAATGAATCCGTTCGATTATATAAGGAAGAAATGGAGTCGTTGTTTTGAGTCCGCTGATCAATGGCCATATATGGGAATCGAATATGGATTTTGGCGAATTGAATGATAAGATGTTTTACATCGAGGCATCAGATTTATATGAAAGAAAATTAAGGTCAAAAGGCATCAGAACTGTAGAATTCTTAAAAATAAGTTATGAACGTAAGAGAATTTATTTTGTTGAAGCGAAGACTTCATTTCCGGATCCCAACAGTATCATAACTCCGGAGAATTTTGATTTACAAATTAATCAAATTGCTCAGAAATTCTATGATGCTTTGTTGATCTTTATTTCTATTTGTCATGGGAATTGGAGAAATAAGGAGGAATATGAAAAATTACCCTCAGATTTCAAAAAGAATCAACTCCAGAATTTGATTTTTACTTTTGTTTTAATCGTTAAAAACAGTAAACTCGAATGGACAAAGAATATAAAAGATGCTTTAGATTTGAAGATAAAAAAGAATAATAAAGCCTGGTATTTTGATTTAGCAGTTTTAAACGAAACGGAGGCTAAAAAGTTAAAATTTATTGAATAGAAAAATATGTTTGAAATGAGACTGAACGGGCTCTTTAGAGCAAAAACCCCTGAAAACCGGAAAAAGGTTTTCAGGGGTTTTTGCTGATTTATTTCCGCTTACTTTGTCTTTGTCTGGTTTGCAACGGCTTCTGCCGCTTTTTTGATGGCTTCCTGATCTCCGAGGTAATAATGTCTGATCGGTTTGAGATCTTCGTCAAGTTCATAAACGAGAGGTACCCCCGTCGGGATGTTGAGCCCGATGATGGCTTCCTCGGTCATGTCGTCGAGATATTTAACGATTGCCCTGAGACTGTTACCATGGGCGGCAATGACAACGCGCTTACCGGATTTGATGGTGGGCGCAATCTCTTCGTCCCAGTAGGGAAGGACTCTTTCAAGGGTGTCTTTGAGACATTCCGTCTTCGGAAGCTGTTCTTCCGTAAGGTCCGCATACCTTCTGTCTTTTCCGGGATATCTGTCATCTGATGTCTCGAGAGCAGGTGGTGGAACGTCGTAGCTTCTTCTCCATTTCTTGACCTGTTCGGCCCCGAATTTTTCAGCCGTTTCGGCTTTGTTCAACCCCTGAAGATCGCCGTAATGTCTTTCGTTGAGTCGCCATGATTTGTATACCGGAAGCCAGAGTTCGTCGATGCCTTCAAGTGCGTAATTGAGCGTCTTGATGGCCCTTTTGAGGACGGATGTATAGGCAATATCAAATTCGTATCCTTCTTCTCTGAGCACTTCTCCGGCCTGTTTTGCCTCTGAAACGCCTTTTTCGGAAAGGTCCACATCGGTCCATCCGGTAAAGAAGTTCAGCTTGTTCCATTCACTTTCTCCATGTCTTAAGAGAACCAGTTTGTACATACTTGTACCTCCTATCATTATTCTTTGGTAATTATCGTCATTTGGATGTTTTCACCCTCGGTCTCATCCGTGTCCAGGAAGATAGTCAGCTTGTCGCCGATAATCGTTCTCCGGTTATCCGGATCATATACATAAACGTCGTTTGCGAGGATGAGTTTTTCATCGTTTTTCGCGTATTCAAAGGATTTACTCTCCGCCTCCATACGGCCCTTGTTGATCAGAACCTTTTCGGATTCAGAGACATTGCCGCTGTAATTTCCCGATGCTTCGTTTATCTTCAGCGTATCACATTTTACGAAGATCGTCTCTGTACTGTCTTTCTGCTCAATAGTTGCGTAGACGTCTTTTGTGAGTGTCCCCTCACTGGTATCCATATCGAAGATGAATTCCGTTGAGGTGGCGTTTCCCGATTCAAATTCGATGTAAACACCCTGTGTGGCCTGTATGGTCTCCTGTTTCCCGTCTGTTTTGTGGATGGTAAACCGGTCGGAGACCAATCTGAGATCCTTTCGGATGATCTCCGAAGGTCCCTTAAATTCATCTCTGTCATCCAGCATTTCAAAATCAGCACTTCGCATCTGTACCTGTTCTGTTTTCCCATCGGTTTCCTGTTCTCTGATCAGACGGATATCGGTTCCCTTGATGGCATCGTTGTCGAGGTTGAGGTTGATCGTACTCCCCCAGAGTCTCTGACTGTTTTCAAGATCATCGATATAGGCCGAATCTTTTAATGTGAGTTTGGAGTGGTTGGAATCGTATTCAAATTCAAGTGCTTCCGCATAAAGATTGCCCCGCGTCAGCCTGACCTTGTCACCGTCTTCCACGTGCCCGTTGTACAGTTTATTCTGTCCATCGGTTTCGAGATAATCACACGTGATCTTGACTTCGGTTGCCCCTTCATCCGGAACAAGCAGTGCATCAACGTTACCGGTGAGTAATCCCTTTTCGGTCTTCAGGTCGTAGTCGAGTTCGTCACTCGTTGCCTTACCCGTGTCAAATTCAACATACGAGCGCTGCTGTGTGACGACCTTCCTCTCTTCTCCGTTTTCCTTGTACACGATAAATTCGGGAGAGGAAAGTATAAAATCACCTTTTTTGATGGTGGAGTAACTGTAGAATTCTATTCTGTCCTCAAACGTCTTGAAGTTGTTGGACTTAATTTCAAATCCCTCTTCATCCGTCTCTGTTTTGTTTTCTATGGAGACGTTTCTCCCCTCTACGGAATCATCAGCGAGGTTGATGACGATAAAATCTCCCGTGATGATTCGATTGTTTTCGTCATCATCGATGTATACATTTTCATACAGCGTCAGTAATTCTCTTCTTTCGTTGTATTCAAAGGATCTGCTGCTTACCGTCATTCCGCCCTTTTTCAGATTTACCAGATCAGAACGTTCATTCATTCGTCCGGCAAAAAAATTTCTGTTGTTGTCTATATCCAAGGTGTCGCATTTCACATCAATCGTTTCACTGCTTGTCTTGGAAGTGATAAGGGCGATGACATCGCCGGTCATCGTTCCTTTCTCGTCCTGCAAGTCGTAATCCAGGGTGACCGCCGTTGCCTTACCCGTGTCAAATTTTACATATACGCTTTCTTCTGCATCTATACGTCTCTGTTCGCCATTTTCGTTAAAGATGGTGACTTTATCGGACTTGAGGAAAAAGTTTCCCTTGCTAATCTCCTCGGCCCCGTAAATCTCCATTCTGTCATCAAATGTCTTGGTTCTCTGAGCCTTAATATAGAGCATTTCATCCTCGGCAAAGGTGCAAACTGCGAGTAAAGACAAGAGTACAATAACGAAAGGCATTATTTTTTTCAACAGAAATCCCCCTATCTCATAAAGCGTAAAATGTCAAAGTATGTCACATAAACCGCGAGTCCCATGATGAAGAAGAAGCCGACGGCATGAATATACCCTTCAATAACCGGATTGATCCTTCTCCTTATGAGCATCTCTATCAGATTAAACACGATCCGTCCACCGTCAAGGGCCGGAAGCGGAATCAGATTGATTATACCAAGATTCAGTGTGATTAATGCAAACACGAGTACGAGGGACTCAAATCCCGCATCGGTTGCCTGTCCAATGATATTGATGATTCCGACGGGACCCGAAAATTCTGAAATCTTCTGTTCGCCCGTGAAGATGTTGGCGATGATCTGTCCCATTCGCCTGAGCAGATTGTTGCCCCATTCAAATCCCCAGCCAATGGCGATGAGAGGGTTTGCCGTTCTCAGATTTTCTACCGGTGAAACGAAGTAACATTGGCCGAGGGATGAAAGAAATTCTTCTCTCGGAATCTCCATCGCTACCGTTTCATCGCCCCTTTTCACAGAAACGTTCATCAGGTTGAGGCTTTTCATCCGGTTAAAATCGAGAATCTGTGTTCCCCTTATCTCTATATAGTTATAATCGGTGGTCTTGTCTGCCGGGAAATCCATGATACGAAGCAATGTGATGATATCGTTGCCGTTTGTAATAGAATTCCCGTTGATGGAGATGATTTCATCGCCATCTTTGAAAGGTGCCACCGCCTTTTTTATCCGATTGGAAAGGGTGGCAAAGGTGATTCCGATTGCCTTTCTGCTGATGATCTTCTGAAATCCGGAAAGCGTTCCCGTGAGGATAGAACCATCGGAGAGGACTACTTCAACCTCTTTTTCGGTATAATCCGTCAATTCGATATCCGACAACGCGATCCCGTTTATCGTCTGAACGTCCTTCAGGAGAATATCCGAAGGTAGACCGTTTCCCTTGATAATGATGTTGTACTGTTCCGGGAACATGGCCGGTGTGACCGAGACATCCATCCGTTCTCCGTTTCTCGTGAGTGTTAATTCGACGGACCCTTCTGTATTCTTGATCGTATCGGAAATCTCATTCAAATCAAAGAGTATTCTGCCGTTCATACCCGAGATGATATCCCCGTCTCTTATCCCGGCCGTATAGGCTGGGGATGACAGATCCACGGTATCAATTCCGACCTGCGGAATTCCCCAGAATAAGGCAACAACAGCCAGCATGAGATAACCGGCCAGTATCGAGAAAAGAGGCCCCGCCAAGGCGATGAAGAATCTCTGCCAGGCGGATTTTGAGTAGTAAAGACCGCTTTTTTTATCGGCATAAACAGAATCGTCAACTTCCGTCGGATCTTCTCCATCCATTTTTACATAACCACCGAGCGGGAACCATTTGATGAGAAAATCCATTCCGGATTTGAGTTTCTTTTTATACAGCACCGGACCGAATCCGATTGCAAATTCGAGGACGGTGACTCCAAACAGTCTTGCAAAGAGGAAATGCCCCAGTTCATGGACCACGACGATCGCGGTAAAGATTATTATAAACATGATGATCGTTAGAATCATTATTTTTCACCCTTTACGATTTTGCACTTTCTTCAAGTTTGTCCTTTATATCCTCAGCCTTCAGGAAATCAAGCATATCCTGAATAGCTCCTTCCATGTAATAAGTCAACTGATAGGTGGTAAAACCCACCCTGTGATCGGTTATCCTGCCCTGCGGATAATTATAGGTCCTGATCTTTTCACTTCTGTCCCCCGTTCCGATGAGCGACAGTCTTTTTGAGGATTGTGAACCGATTTCTTTCTGCCTTTCCCTCTCGTACAGTTTTGATTTGAGAACGCCCATGGCCGAATCCTTGTTCTGATGCTGTGAACGTTGATTCTGACAGGTTACAACGATGCCGCTTGGCAGATGGGTAATCCTGACGGCGGATTCCGTTCGGTTGACATGTTGTCCCCCGGCCCCTGAAGCTCTGTAGACATCAATCCTCAAATCATCCGGATTGATCTGCACTTCTATGTTTTTGGTGATTTCAGGCAGGATGACAACCGATGCGGAAGAGGTATGAATCCGTCCACCCGCTTCGGTAGCGGGGACCCTCTGAACCCGGTGAACCCCTCCCTCATACTTGAAGGCGCCGAATGATCCCTTTCCCTTAATCTTGAAGATGATTTCCTTGAATCCCCCGATTGGCGTGGGAGTTTCTTCGATGGTTTCGACTTTCCACCCCCTGCTATCGGCATATCTTGTGTACATTTTAAACAGATCACCGGCAAACAGGGCCGCTTCATCTCCGCCCGTACCGGCGCGGATTTCGAAGATGGCGTTGTTTTCATCTGCCGGATCCGGTGGAACCAGCAGGGTTAAGAGCTCCATATCCAACTTTTCCAGTTTTTCTCTTAATCCGGGTAACTCAACGGCAGCCATTTCCTTCAGTTCTTCATCCTCTGAATCTTCATAACTTTCATATTCGGAAATGTCTCCCTGAAGATCGGTCAATTCTTCATGTTTTTCCCTGAAGGCTTCGAGATAAGCCCTTTCCTTGAGCAGTTCCTGATATCTGTCCATATCCGAAAGGACATCGGGTTCTGCGATCAAACCGTTTATTTCATTTAGTCTCTTCAGTCTTACTTCTATCTGTTTCTTTTCTATCAAAACAAACCTCCCGTATTTCCCGTTTTATCATCTCACCGTTAGTAAAGTTCCTTCACAGGCGTCAAGATGAACGTATACCATATTGTTTTCTATCTCAAGAAACTGATTGGGTTCCTCTTGAAATCCGTCCAGTTTTCTTTTTACCCGGTTGTATTTCTTCAGTTTTAACGAATCGAGATCTATCGTAACCCAGTGATCAGAGAGGTTATCCGTGTTGATCAGTACGATGAGGGCAGCATCATCCTCTTTTTCCCCGAAACCATAGGAGATGATCCTATCGGAATTGGCCAGGGGAACTCTGAACAGGTTCTCTTTTTCAAAAAAAGGCGCATATTTGTTTTTCAGTTCACACAGCTTCCCGATAAAATAATAGAAAGAACTGTCCGCTTCGTTCCAGTTATTCTGAGCGCAGCCGAAGGTAAAAAACGTTCCGATACTCGGCAGGACGTTGGGACAGAACATACTGGAGAAGACCGCCCGTTTCCTGCATTCAAAACCAGCTGCATCTATACTATCGCTGTTTTTAAAGCCGATAACGGTGTGAATCTTTCTCTTCAGGACCTCTTCCCTGAAAAAGGAATAATTTTTATTCTCCGCCATGATACCCGATATATCGGTAAGAAACCCCTGGAAGCCGAGCTGTTTCAGAACGGTGGTATCAACCTGTTTTTTCGATCCGAAGATAAAGGAAAATCCATTGTCAAATTGCTTGATTCGGCCTATGATAGGAGATAATTCGCTTAAATCGGCATCTTCGTTCAATTTTAAGACGACACCGTCGAGCGAATAAATCTCGCTGAATACGAGAAATTTCTTTTCAAGATAGTCCCACCTTGGATTCTCGGAGATGCCACTCAGGTCAATTTCGGTTAGCAGATTCAAATTCATCAGATGTGCCGCTTCGATAAAGGCTTCAAACTGATCGTTGGGTGAAACCTCTTCTATCAGCGAATCTTTCAGCAAAGACAGATCATCGAGTTTGTCCTCTATGTACAGGGTGTTATAACCGGTTTCCTTAATGAAGGGAAGGATGGCCATGGCTTTCAGAAATGTACCGTTCTCCGTATAATTCAAATTTCCCTTGTTTCCCGGACTCCAAAACCCCTTATGATTGTAGGAGAGATCTTTCTGAATATTCAGATTGTAGATCAGGGCATTGTTCAGCCATTTACTGCTGTTCAGTGTTTTAACGGGAACTTCGAATTCAAAGATCCTTCGGACTGCCCTTGAAAAATACTCAAAGGGGTTAACAAAAAAACGTTTCCCATCCGCTATTTCGAGTGCCTTTATTCCATCAACCGCCATGACCCTCGGAATACAGTAATTTAGCTTGGCTTCATTACTCCTTTCCTCGAGTCGCTGTAATAAATCAAACAACAATAACAATCACCCTAAATCTTATCGATATATACCCAGAGGCATTTTAAATAAAGGGATTCAGGTATCTGAATCAGCCAGGGATGATCTGGAGACTGTAACCCGATTCCGATGATCGTTGCGAGAAGTTCATTCTCGGTACAGGCTCTCCTCAGGGATTCTTCAAGATCGTTGAGGTCTATGTGATAGGCACAGCTGCATATGCCGAGTATTCCCGGAGTTTCGAGAAACTGCAGCGACCTGTCGATCAGTTCCGTGAATTTCCTCTTTCCGTAATATTTTTCCGTTTTATCCTTTACGAGGGATGGTGGATCCAGTACGATCAGGCTGTATTCCCTCATGAGAGAATCCAGTTCGAATATATCCGCGCTGAAGAATCGACACCTGTCTTCAAGCCCGTTGAGTCTTGCATTTTCCTTCGCGAGGGTGATATCATCTTCCGACTTGTCTACCCCTACCGTGGACGACATCCCGGCTGACGCCATCGCAAATGAAAAGGATCCGGTGTAGGAAAAGAGATCGAGTCCCTTTTTATCCCTGAGATCGTAATCGGAGACGATCTTCCTGATATAGTCCCTGTTTTCTCTCTGATCCAGAAAAAATCCCGTCTTCTGACCGGACGGAACGGATACCTTGTATTTAATTCCGAGCTCTTCGATGATCATTTCATCCGGGACCTCTCCATAGATGATCCCTTTATTCTTTCTCAAGGCATATTCCGGCGAGGATTCAAAATCGCTCCGTTCGTATATTCCGGTGATTTTATCGCCAAAAACGGATAACAGGGCCTTGACGATCTCCCCCTTGTAGTCCTCCCAGACGATATGTCTGATCTGAAGGACAAGGATATCCCTGAATTTGTCCACGATGATCCCCGGGAGAAAATCCGATTCCGCGTTGATGACACGATAACAGTCGGAATTCTGAAAGCGCCTTCGCCGCAGAATGGCCCCTGAAAATTTCTGAACGAAAAAGGCGTTGTTAATCTCAACGGCTGTTCTTGAGAGCATCCTGAAGGTTTTATTTGAATTTCTGCTGAAAAGTCCCGTACCGATGAATTCATCTTCTCCGGAAAAGAGGTTGGCAATACCGTAATCGCCCTCACCGATGATCTCCCTGATCTCATCCCGGAAAAGATTGGGGTACATGTTCTTCAGCTTCTTTGTCTTTCCCCTTTTTGCCTTTATGATAAACATTACAGTTCTTCCACAATAATCCTTACGAGTGATTCGAATTTCTGTTTCACCCGGTTGGCTGTTTCCATGACCTCCTGATGGGTCAGCTTCTGTGGGAGCACACCGGCCGCCATATTGGTGATACAAGAAACACCGAAGATCTTCATGCCGCAATGTCTCGCCGCAATGATCTCGGGAACGGTGGACATACCGACCATGTCGGCCCCAAGTGTCCTGAACGCCCTGATCTCCGCAGGAGTCTCGTAGTTGGGACCAAGACAGAAGAGATAGACACCGGTCTTTAATTCCTTATTCTTTTCTTCGACCCTTTTACTGACTTTGTTGAACCATTCTTCATCGAGAACGGAAGACATATCCGGGAACCTTGGACCTACCTCTTCATCGTTAGGTCCGATGAGTGGATTTCTGAAGGCCATGTTGATGATATCTTTGATAACGATCAACGAACCGGCCTTGTTGTTGAGATTGATTCCACCCGCTGCATTTGTTAGGACAACGCCTTCAACGCCCATATAATTCATCAGATAAATCGGGAATACCGTCTCTGAAAGCGGATATCCTTCATAAGCGTGAAATCTTCCCTGCATGACAACGGCTTCGACCCCCTGGAATTTGCCGAAGACCAGCTGGCCCGCATGACCTATTGCCGTTGAAGAAAGGAAGTGTGGGATTTCCTCATACGAGATGGCAACTCTGTCTTCAAAATAATCGGCGAGATATCCGAGTCCCGATCCAAGGATTAATCCGACTTTTGGCCGGGGTTTCTTTCCAAGTTTATTCTCAATATAATTCAGGGATTCTTGTAGTTTTTCAGATAATGACACTTTCATCACTCCTTAAATAAGTAACTGTAAATACCATTAAAGTATACCATAAAGACATAATATATAAATGATGTTTTTTCTCGAAAGTGTGTGTTATAATACTTAAAGCTGTAGTTGACTTTATTTATTGCTAAAACGGGGGACAATAGAATATTACCAGAGTTAAAAGAAATATTGCGAAAATCATCACGTTTCTTTTATCTTATATGGGAGGTGTATCAATGAAAAAAAGTTTGTTTTTTTCAGTAGTTGTTTTACTCGTCGCTATGGTTTTTGTATCATGTACAAACTTTGTAACGCCGGAAGATGTACTTTATTTTCTGATTACGAATTACAACGCTGGCCCTGGTGTTGAAGGCGCAGCCGTTAAAGTTTACGAACATGGTACTGACAACCTGATCGGCAGTGCGGTTTCTATCGCGAACGGAATAGTGGAAGTAGGCATAAAAGACGTTCCCGAGAGAATTGATGTCAAGGTCACAAAGCAGGGACATGCGAGAAGTCTTGTCGACGGTCTTAAGACCGCAGATGCCCATGAATTTTTCAGCATCATCCTGAAGACCGCCCAGCTCAACCCGGATCCGGCAACCGAAGTTGATCCGACGGTTATTCTGACTTTCTCAACAGCAATTGTTTCTTCGGAAAGGGCTCCAATGGATATTACAGAACCTATCACAGGACCTTTCAACGTGACTGTTGACGTAAATGCCCAGAATCATGTAAGTGGTATCTACGAACCACTTCTTGGCAGAATTGCCGGAGCAGGGCTTGTTACATCCGACAGGCAGTATTACGGGGACGTAGACACAGCTGATTTTACTGTTTCACCAACCGGTCATGATGGCGAAGTTGCACTTTACACGACCGTCTATGATCATAATGACAACAGAGTGCTCAAGGTTGAATATCTCAACATTGCGGCAACGGATCCAGGTGAAGTCAACATGTATCAGCCGATGACCATGGCAGACTTTTCAGATTGGATGTTCATGGGGACATATAACATCGAAAACATATGGACCTACACAAGAAGAAGGGGAATTGCCCTTAATTCAACTTCAAGGGGAACAGAAGAATTTGAATTGACTTCAGAACCAATAGCTTCAAAGATTTTCAAAGATCATCCTGTACCGACAGAGATGACTTCCAGAGTAGCGCCGGCAGATGCAAACATATGGAGCCAGCTTTATTGGGCGGATTGGTCAACAATGAATCTTTATTACGGCTATTATCCTACAGAGCTTCCAAATCCGGGAGATGAACCTGACGGATACAATCTTTACAGATCACTCGATGGTATTACCTATGAAAAATTTGGTTTTATCACGGAAAATTTTGTTGCAGATCTTGCCGATACAATTTCTTTCTACATTTCATACGGATATAACCCGAATCAGATAATGGATGTTTTCCCGTTCTATCTCGATCCATCTGCGTTCCTTCATCCGGGAGTAGAGATGTACTATCAGATCACATCCGTTTATGGAACACTTGAATCCACTCCTACGGATCTCGGGTCCGTTGTGCCACTTGACACATTCAACGTAGAACTTCAGACACCGGTAAATGAAGCGGTGGATACATCACTCAATCCAAACTTCAGATGGAGAGCAACGAATGCACTTTCCTCCAGCGAAGGAACACCTATCTACAATTATCAGCTGTTCATCTACGACTGGGTACAGGCTGACAACGGAGCAATCGTTCCTGTAGATGCAGATGATGACTTCATCACCTTCACGTCGGATTCAGCCGGTCCGATCATTGCCGGGTTTACCGGAAGCGGAACCAATACCACATGGGACTGCACATGGAAATGGTATAACCCGTACGGAACAGGCGTGGATCCTTATACGGCAACAAGCCTTGAACCCAACAAGACCTACGATTGGGGACTTAATGTGGCTTATGCCGTAGTGGACACAACCGACAGTAAAGCCTGGTCGGTATCATCCGACTACAGATACAGAGATAAAGGATGGTACATAGATCCGGCAGGATGTATGGAACCGGACCTCCATGCAGACTTCACCACAGGTGCACAATAAGGGGAGGTGTGAAGTATGAAGAAGACGACATTAATACTGACAGTAGCCATATTAATAGCCTTAGTATTTACAGGTTGTATGAAGCTTTCAACGGCAAATCTTGCTGACATTCTCCCGCAGGCGAAAACGGAATATGTGCAGTGTGGAGATTATGAAGTTATCGCCAACAGGATGCTCGTTGGTTACGATTCAGCGGATGCTCTCAATGAACTGGCGGCAAAGATTGATGCGCAGATCTTACTGACCATTCCGGAAATTAAGGCCGCGGCCCTGAGAATTCCTGGAGATGTGGAAGAAACCATCAACAAGCTGAGTGCAAAGAACATTGCCGGCATCAGATATATCGAACCGAGTTACAAAAGAGAATTAATCACTCCTGATGTAGAGGAAGATATTACACTGTCAACATCAAGAGATACAAATGATCCTTTCTATGACTTCCTCTGGGGTCTTAAGAAAATCAACACAGAGGCTGCATGGGATATGGGTTACACAGGTGCAGGCGTTGTCGTAGCGGTATGTGACGGCGGAAGCGACTCTTCACATCCGGATCTTGCCGGACAGTATGTAGACGGAAGACTGATCACAGCTGCAACAGACCTTTCTATTCCTGCCGGAACATCCATTCCTTACGGTTCACACGGTACACATGTATCCGGAACCATCGCAGCGGTAAAAGACAACAATATCGGTATCGCCGGTGTTGCCCCTGATTCAAAGATCATGCCTATTCCCGTATTTGCGTCTGATTTTATCGGAGATGCCTATGTAGCAGCCGGATGGGCATGGGCCGTCAACCATGGTGCAAAAGTTCTTCAGAACAGCTGGGGTGGACCAGGATACTCCTATACACTCAAAGCCGGTATAGACTATGCACTTGAAAACGGAGCCGTAGTCGTTATATCAACCGGAAATACACACATCAATGAAAACTGGGGATTCCCGAACAGCGCTCCTGGTGTTATCGGTGTTGGTGCAAGTACGGTTAACGACATCGTTACGGAATTCTCCTCAAGGGGAGACAGTGTGAGTATTGTAGCACCTGGAGAATCAATCCTTTCTACTATCGGAATGGATGATGCAGCCGTTTTACAGGACGGACAGCATTACAGCTACTATAATGGAACTTCTATGGCTTCACCGCATGTATCAGCCGTAGCCGCCCTTCTTTATCAGAAGTATCCTGATGCAACACCGTATCAGATCAGAAAGCTTCTTGAAGATGGGGCCAAGGGGGATATTGCCATGTTTGGCGAAGCTTCCTCAAGAGCTGCCGATTACAACGAAAATTCCGGTTATGGCAGACTGGATGCACTTGGATCTGTCAGTCTGGATCTTCCGGCAGGCGGCGCAGGTGGTAATCTGACACTTACCGTTACAGATTCCACGGGGAAATTTGCCGTTGGCGGTGTAAGTGTAACGCTTAAGAGAACGGACAAACCAAGTTACTACGCAAAAACTGATGCAAATGGAGTCTGTAAATTCAGAGCTATTGATCCTGACACATACGAACTGTATGTCGGAGGACCGGATTTTGCAGAGATCGGTTCAGTTGTAAACAGAATTGCTGAAGAAAATACCTATACAAACAAGAATTTTGTTGTCGGAGAAGATACAACCCTGTCACTTGCTCTCAGTTCCACATTTGCCGCCGAACTCGTAATGCCTTCAGCAGTTGCAGAATACACGGCAAAGATGGTTGACACACTCGGAAACGAATTCCAGGCACAGGTTGCGGGACCGGGCGACGTAGTGAACTTCACCGCACCGAACAGCACACTGGATATCCAGTACTACCTTTCCGTGGAAGCATCACCGGCTCTGGCGCCTGGCGCAGCAATCCTGACTGAGGATTTTGAGAGTCAGGACTTTTCCAATGCCGCATGGAGCTGGGTACCGGGTGGAGATGTTGTTCCGACGGTAACCAACACAGAGGCCTCTTCTGGAACGTATTCCATGCAGTTTGGAGCTATTACGGACAGTGAATCAAGTGACCTTGCCGGAGCTTTCAACGTACCTCTCGGAGCAAGCTACTGGCTTAGCTTTGATGTAAAGGTTTCCTCAGAAGAAGGATATGATTTTGTATACGTCAACGTAGACGGATCAAGAATTTTCTCCGGTTCCGGTGAAATGGACTGGCAGAAAGTTACTACGCAGGTAACGAGCGGAGCCCATACAATATCCTTCGAATATGTCAAGGACACCAACACATTAGGAGGACAGGATACCGGATGGATAGACAATATCCAGATAGTAGCGATTCCGCTTGACTTCGCGGATAATGTCGTAACGGGTACGGTTAACCTCAACGGTTATACAATACCGGTAGAACAGAATCTCTATCTTGGAAGTTATGTGGATGAATTTGAACTTGAAGACGTTCCATGGACGCTTTTCTAAGTTTTAAGTCATAAATATTAATTAGTAAATATTCCGACCCCCGCTTTTAAAGCGGGGGTTTTTGTTTGAAATTTAAAGAAACGAAAAGTAATATAAAGCATAATAGTATAGAGTCGAAAAAGTGTTTGTAATATATCTAATTCTGTTAAATGCTATAATAGAAGACATTAGATTTTATCAGGGAGGTAGTTTATGAAGAAAGTTGTATTTTTAGTATTACTGGTTCTTTGCGCAGCTTTTATGTTTGTCAGCTGTTCAAATGCTACACCGGCAGCGTTTGTACCTATCGTATTTGATGAAAAAGTTTCAAACATTGAAGACGGACAGGTTCTTGCGCCAAATTCTGTTGTCAGATTGGCATGGGCAGATTCACAGGGAAATGAAGTCCCTTGTGACTTTGTTCTGACAAGAAATGGTGCAGAAGTTGAAAACATGAAAAATGTTACAGAAGTTGTTGTAGCAGTTACAGAAGAAGGGAGCTATGAAGGAATCCTTACCGTTGCGGGAGCAAGAGCAGAAAGCAAGAAAATTTCCTTCAAAGTCAGCAATCTTTACAGAGAACTTTATCAGTCATCAAACGGTATTGTTTATGTCGATGATGTAGATGGCAATCTCACAGGGACAGCAACAGATGTTCTTATCAAGTTCTACAAGTATTCATCCTATGTTTTACCGGGAACGGATGAAGTTATCAACGACAGGAAGAGAATGACACTCGTTGACACAAATCAGGATGGAATTTATGATGCATGGGAACTTTATGACTCAGCAGATGCAGCACATCATCCATATGTTCAGTTTGCGAATCCACTCAACGCCTACGGTGTGAATTGGTATGTTAAAGGATTTGTTTATTATGAAAACAAAATTCAGATACAGTACTCAGGTACGGGGGTTTACACCGGTTATACATTAACCAGTACATTTGCAACCGTCGGATTCGACCTGAACGTTCCACATGCAAGAATTGTAGCCCTTACAGAGGGTAAACTTCCGGATGGAAGTGCCAGTGCATACAACACATTCATGCTCAGAGAAAGATACAACTCCGACAATAAGCCAGTATTCGAACTTGAAACGACCGCGCCTGTATCTTCCGAAAGAGGAACGACATTCGAAGTAAAGGTATCTGCCGATAACGTTGCAGATTTTGCAGAAGTTTACGACACAAAGTACATGCAGCTTGGTGTAAAATTTGACGATTCACTCGCATTAACAAAAGTTGAATTTCCGAATTTCTTTGATGGACTGAGAGAGACATCGGCATACAAGTTGAACGAAACAAATGACGCCGTTATTCTGTACAAGGCCGTACTCGACGGGGCAGAAAACACAGGGGCAGCTCCATCAACAGATTTTGCCGTTCTTACTTTTGAAGTAAAACCAATTACAGAAGCAACAAATGCGAATATCAGTCTCGTTTACGAAGGTTTCTGGAATACATATGTAACTTATCCGGATGCACCTAATGCCATGTGGAAAGATGCAGATAACAGAAATGTTGACGGATACCTTATAGACGTAAATCCTATCAATGTTGAATTCGGAGGTGAGGTTGAATGAAAAAAATAACCCTCATAATTTTAATAGCCTTATTAACAGTCGGCGCCTCTTTTGCAAATATCGTTGACAGTTCAAAAGCAGTTGCTGAAGAAGTAAACGCTAACATTGCATCTATGGGATTGAAATGGGAAGCAAGCGCAAATGAAGCTTTCGTTAACCAGTATCTTGATGCTGATGTTGATACTTACGAAGGTCTTGCAGCACAGCTTAACCAATACAAAGAACTTCCGGAAGAACTGCAGAAAAAAGTCAGTGATTTTCTTAACGGTCTCAACGGAAGAATGAACACTTCAGATGATCTTTACATGTCATCCTATATTATGATTAATCCTGAAGCAGTTGCTAACAGCTCATTCTACAGACTTGAACCGGTTAGAAACCAGCAGTACTACGGAAGCTGCTGGGCTTTCTCAACAATAGGCTCCTTTGAAAGTGCCATGGCTGTTCAGGCTGATGGCAAGGCAACTGGAAACGTTGACAATGGCTATGATTTCTCAGAAAGATGGGCAGGCTATCACAATATCGACTGGGACCTTTACAGTTCATCCAATTATACGGTTTACCAGGATAGAGATGATCTCAGTGGTGGAAACGTATATTTCTCCTCCTACAACAGTATCAGATACGGTCAGATGGAAGAAAAGAATGCTCCTTATTCACAGGTATTCATCACAGATGAAGAAGGTATCCCACTTCCTACTTCCGCATACGGTGCACCACTGTTCAAATCAAACAAGACAGTTATGATTCCATCAGCGGCAAATATGCATGCTCTTGGATACACCTATGAAGAATACCTTAACATGATCAAGACAGCATTGAAGAACTACGGATCACTTTCAGTCAGTTTCTCCGTACCTAATGACTACAGTGCTTACGCTCATGGTATCTATTCACCGACAGTTGGCTCATTCGGTGGCGGACATGCCGTTACTATGGTTGGATGGGCAACTGCTGCAGATCTTGACAACATCGTTCTTGCCGGAAAAGTCAGTGGAGACGCGCAGCCAATCGTTGCAACACCGATTACAGAATATACCTACGACGATCCAACAACAGGTGAAACAGGAATCACAACAAATCTTTTCTGGATCATCAAGAACTCATGGGATTACGTATGGGGAGACGGCGGATACTACGTTGTTCCTGCAGTCTCAGAAGCACAGTACAATGGTACAGTTGCAATCGGAAGATGGCAGAAAGAAAATAATTCCATGTACGTTCCTATATTTGATTCTGTAGACAAACATGCTGGAGATAACCTTGATATTAACCATGACGGTACAGTAGACGGTTATGACTTTATGGCTATGACAGCCAAACTCGGATCAACAGATGCTGCAGATATCGCTGCCTGCGACATTGCATATCCTGCTGACGGAAAGATCACCGGAGACGACCTTTCCACATGGGTATACCTTTACAACAGCAGATATTGATCTTTTGTAATTAAATGACGATGGCCCTCCTTTATGGAGGGCTTTTCTCTTGTTAAGTGGCTTTTAAAACTGTGCATAATATGCTATCATTGTGTAGATAAAATGCTTACGGGAGGGTGTTATGATCGACAAAGTGATAAAAATAGAAGAGTTCGTCTCAAAGATTCCCGATGGGGCGGTTCTGATGATCGGTGGATTTCTTGGTGACGGAACACCGGAATTGATGATTGATGAGCTGATTAAAGCCGGAACGAAAGATCTGACCGTTATTGGAAATGATACGGCGTTTCCCGATAAGGGAATTGGAAGGCTGATCGTTGAGAAGCAGGTCAGAAAGGCGATCGTTTCCCATATAGGAACGAACCCTGAAACACAGAAACAGATGATAGAGGGAACACTCGAAGTGGAACTTGTTCCGCAGGGAACACTTGCGGAAAGAATCAGGGCCGGTGGATTCGGACTCGGAGGTATACTGACGACAACAGGGCTTGGTACGATGGTAGAAGAAAATAAACAGAAATGTGTTATTGATGGAAAGGAATATCTTGTCGAACCGGCCATAAAGGCAGATTTTGCATTGATAAAGGCCTATTGTGCCGATCAGCTTGGAAACCTCACCTATAATCTTACCGCACAGAATTTTAACCCTTTGATGGCTTATGCGGCAGAAACGACCATCGTACAGACTCAGCAACTGGTTCCAGCCGGTGGGATCTCGCCAAATGATATCAGAACACCGCACGCTGTTGTCGATTATATCATCAGGGGGGATTTGAAATGATTACGGATAAGGTGAAGGTAAGGGAAATCATTGCAAAAAGGGTTGCACTGGAACTCAAAGATGGTGATATAGTTAATCTTGGTATAGGGATTCCAACACTTGTGGGGAATTATCTGCCAAACGGGGTGCATATCTTTCTGCAGTCCGAAAATGGACTACTCGGTATGGGAGGAGCACCGAAACCCGGATATGAAAACAGTGATTTAAACAACGCCGGTGGCCAACCTTCCAGTTTTCTCCCGGGGGCGATGGCCTTTGATTCCGCGACCTCTTTTGGCTTAATCAGGGGTGGACATGTTGCAGCAACGGTTCTCGGTGCCTTACAGGTGGATGAAAAAGGCCATCTCGCCAACTGGATGATTCCCGGAAAACTGATTCCTGGAATGGGAGGTGCGATGGATCTGGTTACCGGTGCAAATCGCGTGATTGTCTCGATGACACATACAAAAAAGGATGGAAGTGCCAAGATTATTCCTGAATGTACATTACCGCTGACTTCTATCAGAAAAGTTGATTTGATTGTTACGGAAGCTGCGGTGATTGAGGTTGTTGAAGAGGGATTATTGCTCAGGGAAATCGCTCCGGAGACGACCGTAGAAGAGGTCATCCATGCGACCTCGGCGAGACTCATGATTGCGGATGATCTGAAACAGATGCCGATAGAGCTTTAAAAATAAAGATGCTGAAATTCCTTGCAACCTGGGTAAATGAATTACTCAGGTTGTGTTGGTTTGTGAATCGGCTTTGTTTCAGGCATGAAAAATGTTTATATATGATATAATTTAAAGGTAGTTTATGTTGAAATTTTCAAAGAAAATACATGAGGTGATAAGAAGTGTTTAAAGATAAAAAGGTATCGGAATTTTTAGATCAGCTTGCTTCAGATTCTCCCACGCCGGGTGGTGGGACGGTTGCCGCTTTGTCGGCTTCTCTCGCCGCTTCACTCGTGAGTATGGTGGCCTCCCTTTCAGTAGGGAAAAAAAGGTATATGGAATATGATACCCTTTATAATGAAGTCATAGAAAAGATGAAAGACTACTCTGGAAAATTCCAGACTATGATGGATGGCGATGCAGCGGCTTTTGACGGTGTAATGAATGCGTTTGGCCTGCCGAAAAACACACCTGAGGAGAAGGCTGAAAGAACCGAAGCCATTCAGAAAAGTCTTAAAACGGCAACGGAAAGCCCGTTTCATACGGCTGAAAATGTTGTGATTGTTGCCCAGTATGCAAGAGAAATGGTCAAATTCGGAAACAAGAAAGCCGTTTCCGATGCCAGTTGTGCCCTTGAACTTTGTCGGGCGGCCTTTAACATGGCGATGGAGAACGTGGATATAAATATAGATTCCATCAAGGATGAGACCTTTTGTGAAGAGATGAAAGGGAAATGTGTTGAATTGAAGCAGAAACTTGATGTCTATCTACAGGCTTAAATAAAATATACGAATTAGAAAAGGGAAGTGTCGTTATCAGTAAACTGGGATTTGAATTAATTAAAACGGACAAAGAGCATTCCGCGGCAAGACGTGGAAGATTGACTACGGCTCATGGGATAGTCGAAACGCCTATTTTTATGCCTGTGGGGACCTCTGCAAATGTGAAAGGTGTTCTGCCCGATCGCTTAAAGGATGTCGGGGCACAGATCATTCTTTCAAATACCTTTCATCTGTATCTGAGACCGGGACATGAAAGAATCGCTTCTTTTGGTGGTCTTCATCGGTTTATGAACTGGGATGGTCCAATCCTGACGGATAGTGGTGGGTTTCAGGTATTCAGTCTTTCAAAGATGAATAAAATAACCGAAGAAGGCGTTCATTTCCGATCACCGCTTGATGGTTCCAAACATTTTTTTACACCTGAAAAGACCGTAGAAATTCAGGAAGCTCTCGGTTCAGATATCGCCATGGTATTTGATGAATGTGCTGACCCCCATGCATCGGAAAAGTATATCAGAGAATCTGTTGAACGGACTTATCGATGGGCCAAGCAGTTTCATGTGGCTCATACGAGAGAGGATCAGATGGTTTTCGGAATCGTACAGGGCGGAACTTCAAAGGAAATGCGGCAGATCAGTGCGCAGCAGATTACCTCTATTCCGTTCGACGGGTATGCAATCGGGGGGTTGAGTGTTGGTGAGCCCTTTGAAATATCGATGGAAACCCTTGCCGCAACAACCCCTCATATGCCTTTTGACAAAGCCAGATATTTGATGGGTGTGGGAACCCCAGAAATGTTATTTGGGGGAGTTGAAAGGGGTGTAGACATGTTTGATTGCGTGCTTCCTACAAGAAGTGCCCGTCATGGGACTTTGTATACCCGACAGGGAAAAATAAGAGTGAAGGGTGCGGCCTATAAAGACGATAAAGATCCACTTGAACACGATTGTGACTGTTATACCTGCAGACATTATTCAAAGGGTTATCTCAATCACCTCTACAATAAAAAGGAAATAACGGCCATGGTGTTGGGGAGTATCCACAATATAAGGTTTTTAACGCGTCTTATGGAAGATATCAGAACATCAATAGAGCAAGATCGATTTATCGAGTTTAAAAGGGAATTTTTTAATATTTATAGCGGATAAAATCCCATTGGGGGGTGTCTTAGTTGTTTAAAAAGGCGGTATTGATATTAGCTCTTGTGTTTTTAGTAGCAACAGGATTGGCAGTGGATCTGAATTATTGGTCACTTCAGGCACCGTACGGGACCGGTGCCACGGCAAAGGGATCACTTTCGGTTTATACCAATCCGGCAGCGTTGATCCTGCAGAGAAAATGGGAAGCTAATTTTCTTTCCACGATCTGG
>DAINPP010000026.1:0-14995 GCA_036743375.1 Thermotogae bacterium
ATGATCGTTTCTGGGAGCAAGGAGAGGTAGATGGCACTTTTTTTTCGTAATATCTCACACGGGAGGTCAAACAGTTCCGAAAGAATTTCGATGTCTTCATCCGCCCGGATGCCTTCAAAATCCGAGAAGAGTGTTTTGAAATCCTTTCCGTGTACGTTGGTACCGAAGATTTTATCACATTCACGGCTGTGTTCCGAATGAATTTTGAAATCTTTTTCAAGGACTAAAAATCCTTCTCCCGAATGGTTCAGAATCATGCTGATCTGGGCATTTTTAATCCCGAGATCTTTGTTCAACTCCAGGGATTGGCTGTACATCGTCTTCGCTTCACGCATCGAGTTGCTTAGTTTTAAATGGGTATCGACACGTGAAAGGACGAGAGACGGGACAAATGGTTTTGTGATGTAGTCAACGGCGCCTATCGTCAGACCTTTTTCCTCATCATCACTCTGATTCATGGCAGAAATGAAGATGATAGGGATATCCCTTGTCTTTTCAGAACCCTTGAGCTGCCTACAGACGGTGTATCCGTCGATATCCGGCATCAGGATGTCGAGAAGGATCAGGTCGGGGATGTTCCCCGAATTGATGATATCAAGTGCCTTCTGACCGCCTTTTGCGACGATCAGCCGATATTTGTCTTCCAGAAGATTAGAAAGAATTTTAAGATTTGCGGGACTATCATCCACAAGCATCACAATATTTTTCTGTGTATTCATGCGATTACTCCCATTGTTTCAAACTTTCAACCATTGTAGACCTGAATTGTCAAAACAAGTATAACAACTATAAAGTTTTCTGTCAATGAACAGGCCCCGTACAGTTATCTGTTTAGTTTGAGCGGTACTAATTGACCGATTAGAATACCTTGTATCTGACTTTATTTAAAACCCTTAATGTTATTTACCGTTGATGCGCGTTCTGAACTTAAAAAATTAGAAGTGGATATGATATACTCAAATCACTTGGAATATATTCAGGATGTTGTTAAATAAGGCTTCTTGTTGATATTGAAAAAAAGGTGAATACTATTGTTTAGAAGTACGACACATAAAGTGATTAATGGAGATAGTCGGAATATGAAAGAGGTATCTGATTCGTCCGTACAATTAATAATCACATCTCCTCCTTACTGGCAATTAAAAGATTATGGTGATAAAAGGCAGATCGGATTCAATCAGAGTTATGAGGATTACATTAATGAATTAAACATGGTTTGGCAGGAGTGCTATCGCGTTCTTGAAAATGGATGCAGACTATGTGTTAACATAGGTGATCAGTTTGCCCGTTCCGTTTATTATGGCAGATATAAGGTCATACCGATAAGAACAGAGATTACTAGGTTTTGTGAAACGATAGGTTTTGATTATATGGGAGCAGTTATCTGGCAAAAAAAAACAACCACAAACACTACTGGTGGCGCCAGTATTATGGGGAGTTATCCATACCCAAGAAATGGGATTTTGTCAATTGACTATGAGTTCATTCTGTTGTTTAAAAAACAAGGTAAAGTAAAAATAGTAGGAAAAGAAGAAAAAGCTGCTTCTGCATTAACAAAAGACGAGTGGAAAGAATATTTTTCCGGGCATTGGAATTTTGCTGGTGCAAAGCAGGGAAAGCATCATGCAATGTTTCCGATCGAGCTTCCGCATCGTTTGATTAAAATGTTTTCTTTTAAAGGAGAGACCGTATTAGATCCATTTCTTGGAAGTGGTACAACGTCCCTTGCTGCCAAACAGAACGAAAGAAATTCTATTGGTTATGAGATAAACAATGATTTTATTTCTGTAATAAAGGATAGATTAGGTGTTGACAAAGTTGATTTGAATGGAACGCGGTACGATATAGTCAAACAGGAAGTTAATGAAGGCGAATTTGAAATTAAGAGAAGAAAACTTCCATATCTCTTTATAGATCCTGTTAATATGGAGAGAAAAATTGATCCCAAAAAAATGAGCTTTGGTTCGAAAGTTGAAATATCCGATAATTATGAAAGAGATGATTTTTTTTCTGTTAAAAAGGTTCTAAGCGCGTCACGATTAATTTTAAATAACGGTGTTGAAGTAAGATTAATCGGAATAAAGGAAATAGAAGAAAAAAAACTAAAGGCAATCTCTTTCTTGGAACAAAAAACTAAAAATCAAAAGGTATTTCTCAGATATGATACTGAAAAGTATGACTCTGAGAACAGATTAATGGTATATTTGTACTTGAAAAATAAAACATTTTTAAATGCACATTTAATTAAAGCAAATTACGTAGAAGTTGCTGAAAATTATGAATACAAATACAAATCAAAATTTGTTAAATTACAGAATGAGGTTGAGTATGGAGCACTATAGGAAAGATTTCGGAAAAAAAGAAAAAATTCTCAATTATGCAAGTAATAATTATCAACTGACAAGACCTTCAAAAGTTGGAACAGTTATGGCTTTAATTCGGGAATGTCAACCAAATTCAATAGAAGAATGGGAAGCTTTCTATTTTGAACGGGCTTATACTAAAACAAAAAGACCTGTTAAAATTGATGAAGATAGTTTGATTGATTTGGGGAAACGTCTTTATGAAAAAATTACTGAAGTAGTTATTCCGGAATGGACTAGTGCTTTTAAGGCCATTACAATGGAAGATTGTATTGATTATATCCGAGAAGTTACCCTTGTCAGGACTTATGATGGCTTTTTACTGGAGAAGTCTGTTATTAATGACGGCCTTGCTAAAAAATTTCCGGATGTTCAATTTGAAGAATCTGACTCAGATCTTGATCATGCAGGAGATATAGATTATCTTGGCTATGTTGGAAAATACGCTTTTGGTATACAAATCAAACCTATTACAGCAGCTGCAAATTTTGGTAACTATAAAATCTCTGATAGAATGCAGGGGAACTTTGACGATTTTGAAGCAAAATATGGAGGAAAGGTATTTATTGTTTTTTCTGCGAAAGAGGAAAATAAGAAAGTTATAAAGAACAAAAATGTTATCGGGGAGATAGAAACCGAGATAAGGCGACTTCAATCCTTAAGTCAGTAAACATGATTCTTCAAACCATCTGATTTTCACACTAAATGAAATTTATTTAATAGTATGGATAACAAACACCCGCTTTTAAGCGGGTGTTTGTGTTTATCAGTTAAGTTTTATTCCTTGATGATCTCAAACTGAAGTTCGTCGTTGTCGTTTGGCCCAAGGACCTGTACGATACTGTATTCGTCTATGTTTCCTTCGAGTATCATGTCTGACAGCGGGACTTCAATGTATTTTTCGATGGCCCTTCTCATCGGTCGGGCCCCGAAGTTTTCGTCGTAACCGACTTTTGAGAGGAACGCTTTGGCCTCATCGGTGAGCTCGATCTTGATGTGCTTGTCCATGATGCGATTGTTGAGCTGCTTGATCATGAGACAGGCGATCTGCTGAACGTGTTCCGGTGAAAGGTTCTTGAACACGACGATGTTATCGAGTCGGTTGATGATCTCCGGTTTGAAGAATTTCTTCAATTCGTCCATGACGATCTTTTCCTTCTTCATTTCCTTGTCTTCATCCACACCGAATCCAACCGTCTTTGAACCGCCTCCGATGAGCTTTTCTCCGCCGATGTTGCTGGTCAGTATGATAACCGTATTTCTGAAATCGACATTGTGTCCCTGTCCATCAGTGAGTCTTCCGTCTTCAAGCAGTTGAAGCAGGACGTTGAAGACTTCCGGGTGAGCCTTTTCGATCTCGTCGAGCAATACAACGGAATAGGGTCTTCTTCTTACCGCTTCCGTGAGTTGTCCGCCCTCTTCGTAGCCGACGTAACCGGGGGATGCGCCAAGGAGTCTGGAAACGGCTATCTTTTCACCGTATTCGGACATATCGATTCTGACAAGGGCCTCTTCACTTCCGAAGAGTTTTTCAGCGAGTGTCTTGGCGAGTTCCGTCTTTCCCACACCGGTTGGTCCGAGGAACAGGAATGAACCGGTTGGACGCTTCGGGTCCTTGAGTCCCGCCCGTGAACGTCTGATGGCCTGTGCAACACTCTTTACCGCTTCGTTCTGATTGATAATGCTTTCATGGAGCATATTCTCGAGGTTCAGAATCTTGTCTTTTTCAGATCTGAGCATCTTGGTAGTCGGGATGCCGGTCCATTTTTCAACGACTTCTGCGATGATGAATTCGTTGACCACTTTTGGCTTGGCATCCTGTTCAGCCTTCCAGCTGTCATATTTAAGCTGATGATCTTCCCTGATCCGTTCAACTTCGGATTTTAACCTCGCTGCCGCTTCATAATCCCCTTTTTCAGCCTCTTCAGTGATCTTTTCCTCGCCCGCTTTGATCTCTTTTTCCAGTTCGGTGATCTCAATCGGCATATAGGTGGTTTCTATCTTGATCTTCGATGCGGCTTCATCTATGAGGTCTATGGCCTTATCCGGCAGGAATCTCTCGCTGATATACCTGTCCGACAGTTTGACGGCTGCTTCGATAGCCCCCTGATTGATGGTAACTCCATGATGTTTTTCAAAGACATCCCTGAGCCCCGTGAGGATTTCGATGGCGTCTTCTACGGATGGTTCTTCGACCATGACCTTCTGGAACCTTCTTTCCAATGCCTTGTCTTTTTCTATGTATTTTCTGTATTCATCAAGTGTTGTGGCTCCGATACATCTCAGTTCCCCTCTGGCGAGTGCCGGTTTCATGAGGTTGGCCGCATCGATGGACCCTTCCGTTGAACCAGCGCCGACAACCGTATGGATCTCATCAACGAAGAGGATGACTTCCCCCTCTTTTTTCTTGATGGCATCGATGACCCCTTTCATTCTTTCCTCAAACTCCCCTCTGAACTTTGTTCCGGCGATGAGTCTTCCCATGTCGAGTGAGAGCAGGGTCTTGCCCTTGAGATATTCGGGGATATTCCCTTCTACGATTCGCTGTGCCAGTCCTTCCGCAACGGCGGTCTTTCCGACGCCCGAATCTCCAACGAGAACCGGGTTATTCTTGGTCTTTCTTCCGATAATCTGTATGACACGCCTGATCTCATCATCTCTGCCGATAACCGGCATGAGCTTTTTTTCTTTCGCCATCTTACACAGATCGGTGGTGAATTTCTGAAGCGGTCCGAGATTTTCCTTTTCGGTAGCGCCGCCTGATGCCCTGAGCTGACGAATATTTGCGTAAACGGATTCGAGGATGACCTTATGATGAGTGAGGAGCTTTGCCGCCTCACACGTTTCGACTTTTAACAGGCCGATGAGGAGATGTTCTCCGCCAACCTTTTTATCCTGAAGTCTTTCGGCCTCTTTTTTGGCCTCTTCCAGTACCTGTCTTGCTTCCGGTGTGATGTAGATCTGTCCGCCCGGTACGGGAGCAGCTTCCGTCGGACCGTATTCTCTGACGGCCTTCTCCGTTTCCTGTTTTAACACGGCGATATTGTCCGCCAGTGTCTGTATGACCTGAGCACCGGTGTTCTCGTTTTGTTCCATCATGGCGAGGAGGAGATGTTCGGTTCTCAGCTGACTGTGTCTGAAACGCATGAGAATATCCTGCATGATGTTGAATATAGCCTGTGCGCTTGATGTATAGTCATTCATGTTGATCATCTGTTTCACCTCTATTCTTCTTTTTTATCGATATCTTTTTCGTTGTAAAATTTAAATTCATAACTCTTGTACTCTATCTTAACCGGCAAAGGCGGTATTTCTTTCCTCATTTTCTGTTTTAACAATTCGTTTTCCCTTTCAAGGAGTTTGATCTTCTTCTGTGCCCTTTCAAGTCTCGTTTCCAGCTCGATGATTCTGTCGATTCCCGTCGTTGGAATCCCTTCATCCGCGAGTTCTTTTATGTGATTGATCACTTCTATGTCGTGTTCTGAATACAGTCTCAAATTACCGAGTCTGAACGGTTCGACGAAGCCCCTCTTTTCATATTGTCTGAGTGTCTGGGGATGAATCCCCAGCATACTGGATGCCACACTGATAATGAACTTAGGCATGTTAAACGGATCATCTCTGTCGATTGTCTTCTTTTTCTCTATTGCCATTTTATCACCTGCTTGTTAGTAGGTCTCTTTCTGTTTTCTAAAAAAAAACGGGTTCCGTTAAGAGGAACCCGCTTTTTTTCTCATAATTAGTTGTTGCTGTCTGAGTTGTCCACGTCTTCGTAATCGGCGTTTACGGTGTTATCCTGCGGGGTTTCTCCTGTGTCTGACGGCTGACCGGCTGCCTGCTGAGCCTGTTGTTCTTCGGCCTGCTGTTTGTAAATGTGTTCTCCGGCCTTCATGGATTCTTCCTGAAGCTGTTCCGTTAATGTCTTGATCCTTGCAACGTTATCGTTGTTGACGGCTTCTCTCAAATCATTCTTGATGGATTCGAGTTTTCCCCTGAGATCTTCAGGGATCTTGTCCCCGCTTTCCTTAAGCAATTTTTCCGTTGCGTAAACGAGTGCATCCGCCTGATTCTTGATCTCGATTTCCTTCTTCTTTTCCTCGTCTTTTTCCTTGTTCTTTTCTCCCTCTTCGACCATTCTGTTGATATCATCTTCGGAGAGTTTGTTTCTGCCGGTTACAACCATGGACTGTTCCTTGTTAGTGGCTTTATCTCTTGCCGTAACGTGTACAATACCATCTGTATCTATGTCAAATGTGACTTCTATCTGTGGGATTCCTCTCGGTGCCGGTGTGATCCCCATGAGTCTGAAGCTTCCGAGCATGTGATTCTGTGCGGCCATGGTTCTTTCACCCTGGTAGATTCTGACTTCTACCTCCTGCTGTCTGTCTTCGGCCGTTGTAAAGGTCTTGGATTTCTTGACAGGGATTGGGGTGTTTCTGTCGATGATCGGTTCGAGGAGTCCACCCTTGACTTCTACTCCGAGTGTGAGTGGTGTAACGTCTACGAGAACGACATCTTTTCCCATGTCTCCGGACATGATGGATGCCTGGATGGCAGCTCCGACCGCTACGGCCTCGTCAGGGTTGATTCCCTTGTTGGCTTCCTTGCCGAAGATATCCTTGATAAATGTCTGAACCATCGGCATTCTCGTCATACCCCCAACGAGGAGGATTTCGTCAATCTCATCCGTGTTGAGTTTTGCGTCTCTGAGTGCATTCATGATCGGTTCTCTTGTGCTTTCGATCAGATCTCTGACGAGTGATTCGAGTGTTGATCTGGTGAATTTCTGTTCGAGATGCAGCGGACCTTCAGATGTAGCCGTGATAAATGGAAGGTTGATGTCCGTTTCAAGCTTGGAGGATAATTCGATCTTCGCCTTTTCCGCCGCTTCCTTTAATCTCTGCAGGGACTGCTTATCTGTTCTGAGGTCTACACCGTGTTCCTTTCTGAAATTCTCCGCGAGCCAGTCGATGATCTTCTTGTCGAAGTCATCTCCGCCAAGGTGGTTGTTACCATTGGTTGAGACAACCTGGATGACACCGTCGCCTATTTCGAGGATGGATACGTCGAATGTCCCACCACCGAGGTCATATACGATGACGTGTTCATCATGTTCTCTGTTCATACCGTATGCAAGTGCTGCCGCCGTCGGTTCGTTGATGATTCTGAGGACCTCGAGCCCTGCAATCTGTCCGGCTTCTTTTGTTGCCTGTCTCTGTGCATCGTTGAAATAGGCAGGACAGGTGATGACTGCCTTGTTGATCTTGCCGCCGAGATAGCTTTCCGCGTCATCAACGAGTTTTCTGAGGATGTACGAACTGATCTCCTGTGGTGTGTAATCTTTTCCGTCGATAGCCACTTTATAACTGCTGTCGCCCATGTGTCTCTTGATGGATCTGATCGTTCTCTCGCTGTTGAGGACGGCCTGTCTCTTTGCCGGTTCTCCCTTAACGATCTCTCCGGTCTTGCTGAAAGCTATGATGGAAGGGGTCGTTCTGGATCCCTCTGCGTTTGGTATGACTTCCGTTGATTTATCTGGTTTTACCCATGCTATACATGAATTTGTTGTACCCAAATCGATTCCCACTACGTATTCTGTTGCCATTTAAAACACCTCCGTTTTTTATCGTGCATGTTGCATTTTTTTTGTTCGTGTTATATGACGTGAGTGAAATCTTTTTTATTACACAAATCATATATCACCTTACTCGATTCATAGTATACATGATAATGTTTATCATGTCAAGTATTTATATTATAACTAACAATATCTTTTTTTATTTCCCATTTTTTTTTTTTTGACAGGGGGGAAATCAATCCCGCTATGCCTTTAATATAAACCTCTTTTGTGATGATTTTATGGAGACAAGGGAAAGTCTTTACAACGGATGGAGGTGATAACCGCTTAAGATAAAAAAAGAACCGGTAATTTCTTACCGGTTCTTCATATGATGAGATCATCGCCAATTTGTAGCAATTTCAGCAGGAGTGGAATCTTGTGGGCCCTTTTAAAAATCGGTTGACTCCTGATCATGTCGGGGAGGTTATCAAGAATCTCCGGGTTGAATTTCAGATTACCCGGCAGAATACCCGTTGCCTGATTTTTCGTTCTGAACGATTCGTGAATGAGGTTGTTGAGTTCCTGGAATTCATAGATCTGAAGACGATTGATATTATAGTATTCGGCGAGCATTTCGGTTGTTTTTATAAAGAGATCTCTGTAGGAATTGGAGTCTTTCAGCTCACAAAGGGTGATAAGTTCCGGAAGAATCTTTTCAAAAAGGGTTCGTTTCGGATGTCCCGGTTTGATGGATAATTCCTGTGCGATCTGTCGGATCATGTTATCCGACAAGTTGAACAGATGTGTTTCAAAGTAATCTTCATCGGGAATATTTTTTAAACAGTAGCGGTATCCTTCAATCTCCTCTGAAAGCGCACGCAGGGCATCGTAATAACCGATTTCCATGTTCTTTCTGGCGATATCCTTATCAAAGTTCATTATTGAACCGAGATCTTCCGAAGGAACGATTTCTATGAGGTTCAGATCTTTGAATTTTGGTTTCTGTGAAACGCCGATAGCCTTTAATCGGACGACGATGATGTCCTTCAGCCCTTTTTTCGCTATCAGATTGACAGGTGTATTGTCGTGAAATCCACCATCTATAAATCTTGCGCCATCCAGTCTTTCTTTCTTGAAAACCGGCAGATAAGCGGAAGCAAGGAGATAATTGTGGATCTGACCTTTCGGTATGTCTTCGATAAATACTTCAAGTGGTTTCATGTCCGTCAGGGAGACGGTAACCAGCCCGAAGTCGATGTCAGAGTTTCTCAGAAGATCTTCATCCACATATTTGCGGATGAGTTCTTTCAGAGGCGATATATCCAGCCCGCCATCGAATACTAAATTGGTGAAATAAGAATAATATTTACGCATATTCATGAGTTTCAGATCAAAATTGACGAGTTCCGCATAGGTCTCCGTATCCGTTTTCAGAACCAGTCCGTTGTCCATGTTATACCAGACCTCATAAGCCTCTTCAAATCTTTTCTGTGCAAAAAAGGCCCCATTCAGTGCGCCAACCGAGGTTCCCGTGACTGCGCCTATCTTTATACCGAGTTCCTGAATGGCTTTAAATACACCTATTTCATAACTTCCCTTGGCTCCACCGCCCTCCAGCACGAGTCCATACATTCCACACATCACCTCCCGAATAGAATTTCCCTTAAGTATATCTCAAAAATCTTTTAAATAAAAATAAAGCAGGAGAATATTATTTCAAAATTGTATGGTTGTGTATGATAAACTGCTATACTATTTATGCAGTTAAGGGAAATAAGGCTTTTTCGGCCAGATGTAGATGATGAAAAGGATATTTCTGCTGGGATGGTTCGCGGTATCTGTAGAAATTGTGGAAGAATTACAGAAAGGAATTGAAGATACGGCTAAGACAATAAATGCGTCGTGGACAAGAAGTCGCAACTTTGACGGGCGATGAAAGAGAGATGTTCAGATGGGTAGATCCCGTATTAAGTGAAAGTCGGGTTTTCTATGTCAAATCGGAGGTGATAAGATGAAAAAACTGGTCATTTTTATGTTTTTTGTTTGTTGTCTATCGGTTGCTTTTTCCGCACAGCAGTCCGATCTGAATGAAGTGCTTCAGACATTCAGGGATTATGCATTGCAGGTTCAGCAGAAATGGGGTATCCCCGGGATGGCCGTCGGCGTTGTTCGGGGGGACGAGGTTCTGTTTACGGAGGCCTTCGGGTACAGATCTGTTGAAATGACAGCGCCTGTGGACCTTGACACGACGTTTCAGATCGGTTCGACTTCAAAGGCCTTTACCTCGTTTCTTGTGGCGAAAGCCGTTCAGGATGGCCTGATAAAATGGACCGACAAAGTTCGCGATCATTATCCCGATTTTGAACTGTATGATCCGTATGTGACGGCAAACATGGAGATACGGGATCTTATGGCGCAGCATAGCGGACTGGCTCCCTATTCGGGTGATCTGACGCAGATGATGGGATACAGCCCGGAATATCTGATCGAACGGTTAAAATATATCCGGCCGACGGCGACTTTCAGAACGGATTTTACCTATGTCAATTCGCTGTTTCTTGTCGCCGGAAAGATCGTTGAGAACATCGCCGGACAGAGCTATGAAGAACTTCTTCAACGGCAGGTATTTGATCCGCTCGGTATGGAAGATACGGGCGTCAGTTATGAGAAACATGTCAACAATGAAAACAGGACGATAACACATGTCTTTGAGCTGATGACGGGGGATGAACCTACCGAGATCAGCGTGATTCCAATCGACTGTCATGCGGAAGGGTTTGAGTGGTCGTACCATTTTGCCCCCGCCGGTGGAATTGATTCCAGCCTCGCCGATATGGTTGAGTGGTTGAAGCTGCATGTGAACGATGGCTGCGTCAACGGGAAACAACTGATTGCTCCGCAATATCTGAATAGGCTTTATCAGCCTGCTACACTGGTGCATTCCAATAAACATGGCCAGTTAGCCGCCTATTGTCAGGGTTGGGTCTATGAAACGGTTGGTGATTATACGATGATCTGGCATAATGGCAGCACGGTGGGATCAAAGACGATGATCGCCTTTTTCCCGGAACTTGATACCGGAATCGTCATTCTGACAAACATGGGAGGAATGAATTTCCCCGATAATCTGACAAGGGACTTTCTGGATCTTCTCGTCGGAAACCCCTTCAGACAACTAGCCTTAAAAGAGGTGGATGAAGTCTTATCAGCCGATATACCGGTTGAAATCCAACAGTCAGAAGCTTCTCCGGCAATGAGTAATGAAGCCTATACCGGCCTTTATTTCAACGAGGTGTATGGTGAAATGGAAGTCTATGCTGCTGATGATAAGCTGTTTATCAGGATAGGGCCGAATGAATCGGTGATCGAACTGAGACATGTGAACCGTGATACGTTCGACCTCTTCTGGGATGTAATGCATTTTGGTGAAATGGGTCGGGGAACGTTTAGGATAGATGCCGCCGGTTATGCCGTGACTTTATCGATAGACCTGTTTGAAGAAGAGGGATCAGGCGTATTTACAAGGATAAAATAGGCTATTCCGTATTTTAAAAAATAAATCGGTAATTGAAGCCAAATGAAAACACCTCATCGTCGATGAGGTGTTTTTTGGAGGCATCATCACTTGAAACCCTATGAACGGTTCATTCGATACCGAGATACCTGTATACGATTTCTTCGTATCGGCCCGATTCCATGAGCCTTTTCATCCCAGAATCAAAGGCCCTGACAAGTTCTTCAGTCCCTTCCCTTTTCCTTGAGAACATAATGGCCCATTTATCTGCGATAAACGGCTTCGGGTGATTGTTGAACAGTGGAGCCCTTTCTACACCAAAAAGTTCGTTGATTAAATAATAGCCAACGATGAAATCGATGGGGAAAATATCTATTCTACCGGTAAGGAGTTTTTTAAAGTTACTCTCATCACTCGTTGCCTCATCGTATGGGATATCGTATTCTTTGAACAATTCAGTGTGTGCATAACCTCTCGTCCCTCCGACTCGATAGGCTTTCAGATCTTCATAATCCTTCCAATCAAAATCGAGTGTTTTAAGATAAAAGAAGACTTCTCTGGCCTCTATGAGCGTTTCTTCCGGAAAAAGAAATTCAACGGTCCTTTCCTCGGTTTTTATCCAGGGAAAGGTTGCATCGGCTTCACCTTCCTTTACCATCTCGTAGGCCCTTTTCCAAGGATAATACCCGGTTTCCACCACATAACCTTCGAGATTAAAGGCCTCCTTTACCAGTTCTTCAGTCATTCTGGCATTTTCATCAAACTCCGAGGTGTAGGGTGGATATTCACCGATGGCGATAGAAACGATTTTCACAGAGAACGAGAGTGAAAAGGGCAAAACAAAGAACAGTATCAATAGAAAAACGGATTTTCTGATCATGAAACCACTCCTTCTAACTGTCGTTGATGAAAATAGATGTTGCCAATAAATTTGAAAATTACTGTTATAGATCAGTTTATTCTTTGACTATACTATAAAGACGAAAAAAAGCGGGTGAAGTTCTGTCAATCACTCGGGACAAAGGAACCGATCAACCCTGGAAAATAGATCTTCAACAAATTTCCGGAGCATCACTGATGTTTCTCTATACCCCTTCGCCCCCGTTTTATATGCAATCAATGCATTCTGAATAATTTGCGAATACGCTTCAGGAAGGTGTTTCAGGGCCCATTCTCCACCTTCCCTCTTTGAGGCGATCACCTCTTCTTCTACATAATAAAGGGTCCTGCAGAGATTCAGGACAAAATAGGTCGTATCCGTATCAAGCATCTTGTCGACATCCTCTAAATCATAACGGATAGCGCGCCTGTAATCGCTTTTTGGAACATCTCCAAATACTCGCTCGACAGTGTCTCCACAGATGATCCTTCCCCTCTTTTTGAGAACGGTGATGTGTGCGGCTAGATCCGGGTCGCTCCCGTTTTCGCATAATGTCCCGTTTTTGATGAAGGCTTCCTTATGAGAGGGGCTGTAATGAAGCAGAAAAGGGGTGGGATAGGTGAAGGTCATCGTGTTGCTGAGAAGCAGTACACTCATTTCGAATCCCTTGGCAGGTGCCAAAGCATCATAGGAGAGGAGTATTTCTACCAGTCTTTCTTTCTGTCGATGGTTGATCGGATGTTTTACGACGACCAGAAAATCGATGTCACTCGTCTTCGGATTAAAGCAATCCATGGCAAGTGACCCATGAAGATAAACGCCGGTTAGATTTTTTCCGAGTATCCCCTGATAGTCTGAAGCAATGTCCTTCAACAGTCTTTCGGCAGCTACAGCGGGATGATTCTGATAATCCGTCATCAAATCGGCGAGGGTCTCCCAAACAGGTATCCCTGTATATAATCACTGTTCAAATCCTTGATCACCCTGAATTCCTCTTCGGTTTCTACCCCTTCACTGATGGTTTCCAGTCCGAGTTTGTGAGAAACATTGATCGTGGATTCGACGATGATTCTCTTTTTCTCGTTTTTATCGATATCCGTTACGAACTCTCTGTCTATCTTCAGATAATCAGCCGGTATCTTCTGTAAATACGAGAGTGAGGAATAACCGGTTCCAAAATCATCTATAGAAAATCGGAATCCCAGTTTCTTCAGATAGTTCATATTCTCGATGCAGAGATCAAAATCGTCCAAGAAAGAATTTTCAGTGATTTCAATGATCATTTTATCCGCATCAAACCCATACAGTAATAAGAGTTTCTCGATCCTGTGTTTGAATTCCGGATCAATAAATTCTTTCGCGGAAACGTTGACGCTCAGTGTGAACGTTTCTCTTTTTTCCTGCCATTCGGCCAGTTTTAAAGAGGCGATATGCCTGACTTTTTCATCTATCTTGGCGAGCAATCCCGTTTTTTCCGCAAAGGGAATAAAGTGATAGGGTGTCAGGATTCCTTTCGTCTCATGATTCCAACGGATTAGTCCTTCGTACCCTTTTACCGTCTTATCCGTTACCCTGACAATCGGCTGATAATAAAGGATGAATGAGTTTCTGAGAAGACCTCTTTCTATCTCCCTTTCCGTATTCAGTTTGGCCCTTATCTTTTCTTCATACTTTTTATCAAAAAATTCTATATGATTTTTTCTGGATTTAGATTCATACATGGCAATATCCGCATTTTTCAGAAGGGTAGAAAAATCGGATGCATCTTTCGGATAGCATGCGATCCCGATGCTTGCCCGTATCTTGCCATGCCACCCTTCTATGTTATAATCTCCCTTAATGGCCTCAAAGAGATTGTGGGAAAATTTCTGAAGATCTTCCCTGTTGCTGTTCTTAACCAGTATGGCGAATTCATCCCCGCCGAGTCGGCTGATGACATCCTCTTCTGAACAGGTGACCTTTATTCGTTCAGAGAGCTTCTTCAGGATCAGATCCCCCATGGTATGTCCAAGGATATCGTTGATCTCTTTGAATTTATCGAGATCCAGATAAAGGAGGGCATATTCCGTATTCGGCTTCAATTTTGAGAAACTGATCTCGGTAAATCGTCGTCGGTTGTAAAAACCGGTCAGGTTATCGATACTGGCAAGATCTGATAACTGTTTCTGTTTTTCGATCAGTTTGTTTTCAAGGGTTACCCTTTGCATCATGGTTTCGAGATGCTTTTTCAGAAAAACCCCTATCTCTATCTCGAATTCCCCGATGGGTTGACTGTTTTCAGCCTGTTTGAGGAAGAAGATGAAAAAATTGTTCTTCTCCTTTCGGATGGGAATCACGAGAAATGTGGTATCGAGAGGGATATCCATGGATAAAAACAGATCGGAGGCCTTGAAAACCCTGACATCTTCCAAATTTTTAAGCGATGACTGTAGTTCAAGGATATTTTTATAAGACAACCCGTTTTTCATCTCACCGATTTCGAGTACCGGGATGATCTTTTCGTAATAAGTTTCAAAAATCCAGCCATGATTACTGGTTTCGATGACCTTTAGACAAAGATCCAGCAGGATCTTCAAAGGGGGCTGAGTTTTTCTTCCCGAAAGTGTTTCGTTGATCACCTGGAAGATCGAATTCTTGAAAAACGTTAAAGCCTTTATTTTTGCCTGTGAATCCTTTCG